>VRUG01000106.1 GCA_019456255.1 Planctomycetota bacterium
GCTCCTTCCGTTTTTTTCTATATATTCGTAGGAACCAACATGAGCCACAGCAAGATCACTCACATGGATATAATCACGGATACCGGTACCATCTTCTGTTTTATAATCGTCACCATAGATCTCAAGTATTTCACGAATTCCTGAAGCAACCTCCATTATGACAGGTAACAGATTAGCCGGGTTCTTTTCAAGGCCCTTTATCCTGCCATCAATATCGTATCCGGTGGCATTAAAATAGCGAAGCGCGGCATATTTAATCCCCTTTAATTGATCGTACCACTTAAGTAATCTCTCAATCTCCAGCTTGGTAAATCCATAGTAATTTAAAGGTTCCACTGGATGTTTTTCATCTATGGGGAGATACTGTGGCTCGCCATAAACGGCTGCGGACGATGAAAAAACCATCTTGTTTATCCCAGACTCACACATGGCATTCAGTATGTTTATAGTACCAGTTATGTTGTTAGTCGAATATTTTTCAGGTAATGCCATTGACTCACCTGCAGCTTTAAAAGCAGCCAGATGCACAACACAGCCAAACCCCTGTTTCATAGCAGAGAGCAAGAATGGATAATCTAAGATATCACCTTCAACAAAGGGGCTGTCATCAAACAGGTTCTCCCTGGACCCGCTGGATAGATTATCATACACGGTTACTGAATACCCATTATCAAGAAACTCACGGACGACGTGGCTCCCTATATAGCCTGCTCCTCCAATAACTAATATTTTCATTGCTCTTCCTTTCTTTTTAGATTTTATATAAGAATAACTTACATTCTTGTTTGGTTTATAGGGTTACTTTGCTATTTATAACGAATTCTGGTATGTGTGAGACTGCTGATATTCCAGATATTCTGACTCGCTCTTATCTTATTATTTATTCCTTTGTTTTTTTGGTAGATGTCTCCATGGCCGGAGAAATATCTACCATAATCTTATTTTTTTAACAAGATTTTTGCAATATGGTTTCACAACCCTGCGGGCGTCTTCATCCCCGCGGGTCGTAGATGCCCGCAGGGGGGTAGGGGTAGTGCGGAGTCCATTCTGGAATTATCGAAGTAAAGCATGGGAAAACATCTACATGTTGGGGACAGCTTTAGAACGTGGATACATCCGCCTGGATGGTTTTTTAGCCATAGGACGCCCTATTCCGGTGTACACAATCTGATTGTATGTATCATAGAATTGAATTATCATATCATCACTGGTAAATTATACCATTTCTTTTTTCTGTGATAGAAAGGAGGTAGAGAAATGGGGCTGATAAAACTTACTGTAACTGTCACAAATCTTATGAAGTCGAAACCAGGATATGAAGAATTGTTTCTGGTTGATATTGGAGCTTTAGATTGTATGGCTCCGGAAAGTGAGTTGTTGAAAGCCGGCATTCAGGTTGAAGGAAGGGATGTTTATGATTTGGCAAATGGACAACCAGTTGAATACAAATATGGTTTTGCGAGAGTCGCATTTATGGGGTCAGAAACAGTAACTCAAATTATTTTCGGTCCTGAAGAAGTAGAACCTATACTTGGAGTTGTTGCTCTGGAGAACGCCGGTATTGCCGTAGATCCCGTCTCAAAAACATTGAGAAGAATGACTGCAAAATCATTAAAATGAATTATCTTTATCGTCACTTACGAATATTCATATTATCGATAATTTCTGCAATGGATGTCGCATTTTCGGGACTTTGCCAGTCATTATGAAGAAAAGTATGAGAAGAACTATGGGAAATAGCGCCTCGAGCGGATAAGTGCAGTAGTCAGCCACTTCCTTGAGTGCGGCGACTATATACAGGCCGAAGGTGCCCGCAGGGTAGCGTAGATGCCCGCTAGGGTACCGAAGGTGCCCGCAGGGTAGCGTAGATGCCCGCAGGGTAGACTGGTAGGCTTGGGCCAAAAGGCAAGAGGACAAGTATAGAGATTAACTTCTTCTCTATCCCAGATGGTGATCTTACGGCAAAGAGACGGGGCCTAACCCTTTCGTGGATGCATCCCAAAATAATGGGTAAATGGAAAGAAGATAGCCATCCTCTGGGGGTTGCCTGAACTGTCATCAGAGGTCCTGGCAAACAGCCGGGCTTAAATACCCTGCTTAGAAAATGCTGCATAAGAGCCCCGTTATTTTGGTTTAAATCTGCAATGTTTAACCAACTTAAGGCGTTTTAGGTGCTGAAGCTCTATTATTTTCGAGCTTAAAACTATCTTTGAACAGCTTAAATCTTGTCTAGCAATCTACAGAATTTAATCACTAATGATAGAAATTAGAATATTATATTATTACTATTCGGTACTATTTATACCAATTAAATTATACGCAAGCCCTTAATCTATAAAATCGATAGAAATCGGCATCCTTCAGAGGACAGTTCACACATTTGAAGAAAAGAATCCCCCCCAGTAGAATAAGAGCGTTAAAAAACATACCCACTGGGAGGGGGGCTATGTTTAGAAAGGATACTCTATCACCGACAGAATGTATAGGGAAAAAATTCTTCCGCAGGCGAGATTTGACCTCGGAGAAGCGATTACACCTAGCCTTCATGGCTATGCAAGGGGTGTGGGGAGCTGTTAGCGAGTTGGCTCGGGACTTCATGATTTCTCGGCGCTTCGTCTATATGTTGAGGGATGACTTGCAGGAAATCACAGAAAAGGTTTTTGGCGAGAGGAGTAGTTTTGAGAGGGGGAAAGAATGGATAAGGAAGAAGGCCCTTGCTCTTGCACTGTGCCTCCGGTTGGAAGGGCGATGAAGCATCCTGTCCACATCACAGATACTGAAGCGATTCGGGAGTGCGAAGTACAACTCTGTTGGATGGGTTAGCGAAATACTGCAGTTCGCCGGCGCATGCCTGTCGAATACGCTGGTGAATGAAGAAAACGGTACCAAGCTGGTCATCATGGCCTGCGATGAGATATTCTCGCATCTTCGCCCTATTCTCATCACGGTGGACCCGGTGAGCTCAGCGATCTTGAGAATCGAGTTGGCCGATTCAAGAGAGGTATCTGTTTGGAAGGAACACTGGGAATGCATCGAGCGCAGTGGCTATCTCGCGGTGTATCTCGTCAATGATGAGGGCAAGTCCAAGTCACTGGCTCAGAAGAAAGTGTTGTCACAGGTCATCAGGCAATCGGACACCTTTCACGGACTCGCGCACAGATTGGGGGCATGGGTGGATCGGTTGGAAAAAACAGCATACACAGCGATTGAGCGCGAGGGAGATCGCCTTAATCGCCTCCAATCGGCTAAGAGCGAGGCAGTTATTGAGAAGAAGACAAAGGAATACGAGACAGCAAAGGAACAAGCAGATAAGGCAATCGAGAGCTACGATCGATTCCACTACCTGTATCTGTGTCTGATCGGCACGCTGCAGGTATTCGATCGCCATGGAAATCCGAATGAGAGGCAGGCTGCCGAAGCCACCGTCTAGGCAGCCCTCGATCTGATGGGCGAATTGAACAACGGGAGTATCGACAAGGAAGTAAAGACCATCCGCCGGCTCGTACCGGAGCTCTTTTCGTATCTGGATGAAGCCGCGAGGATTGTGGAGGAACTCAAGAACTCTGCGGAGATTCCGGAAGAGGCGCTGAGAGCGTTGTGTATTGCCTGGCAATACCAGAAGAGCTGGATCAAAGCGAAGCAGGCTGAGAGGCGAAAGGACTATAAGTCAAAAGAGCGGGAAGAACTGGAACTCCTGGAGGATGAGCTTGGTGAAGGATTTCACGAAATGAAAGAAGTAGTCTATCTCGAGCTTGACAACATCGTTCAGAGCTCGGCTCTGGTCGAGAACATCAATTCCATCTTGCGGATGCACCTCAACACCACAAAGAATCACGTGACTCAGGGGATGCTCAATCTGTTCATGCACTACCACAACCATCGACGGTACGCAGCTGGGAAGAGGAAAGGCAAGACCCCCATGGAGATTCTCACCGGCAAGACACAGGACAAGGACTGGTTGGAGTTGGCTGATAGAGAAAGTGCCCTGGGGGGGGGCAGCCCAACCTACTGAAGCCGGCAGCATAGACCCACTATTGTCACTGCAATAGAGATTCCACTGCCTCCCCCAGTAGCCCGAACTCCGCCCAAACCTCATCAGCACACGGCTAAAAGTGTGAACTACTTTCCACCGTTTCTGAATGATGCCTAGAAATCGAACAAAGACTTTCCGGTCTAAGAATATCTGGTCGCCTTTTCGTTAAAGGGCATCTGAGGCTGCAACCTACCTGCCTGCCTATTCTTATAATTTGACAATCCATCTCAAGTTTGGTAGCCTAAAAGCCCAGACTTCAGGAAGATGAGAAGCACGCAATTCGCTCTGCAGAGGAGGTTTATATTCTCATGGCGTATAAGCCGGAACTTGATATTGACATAAGCCTTGTAGAGGCCATTCTCGATAGGATCGAACAAGCCCGCCAGGTGTCTTCATCCCCGGAGGTCGCAGATGCCCACCAGGGTAGGGTGTCTTCATCCCCGCAGGTCGCAGATGCCCGCAGGGTAGGGGGGGCTGCCGGCGGAAAGGTGAGTGGGGATGATCTCATCCCCATTTTGCAGGAGATACAGGAGGCATACGGTTATCTTCCCCGGCCCGTGCTGGACCGGGTAAGCGAGCGGACCGGCATCCCGGCCAGCCGCATGTACGGTGTAATCACGTTCTATGACCAGTTTTACCTGGAACCCCACGGCAAACATAACGTTCGCTGCTGCCGGGGCACGGCCTGCCATGTCAGCGGCGGTAAAAAGGTCATTAACTCGGTGAAGAGCGCTCTCGGCATCGAAGACGGCGAGACGACCGGGGATATGCTCTTTTCCATGGAGACGGTAACCTGCCTCGGCGCCTGCGCCCTATCACCGGTAATGGTGGTTGACAATACCTACCACGGCAGGATGTCTGCCCGCCGGGCGGAACAGGTCCTGCAGCAGCTAAAAGTGGAGGAGGGATGATGCTCGGCTCGATTCAATCGTTCCGCAAACATCATGAGGCCCTCAAGAAGGCGCTTGACCCCGATAAGAGGATGGTCACCATCTGCGGCGGAACAGGCTGCACCGCTTTCGGTTCGTCCAATGTCAGGAAAGCCTTCGAGTCAGAAATCGAAAAGCGAGGTTTAGCCGATGAAATTCCGGT
>VRUG01000107.1 GCA_019456255.1 Planctomycetota bacterium
ATTTGTCGATCCTGAGCATCGAGAAGGCAGCTGCTACAAGGCGACGGGATGGCAGTACGTGGGAATGACCACGGGTGAGGGGCTGGTTCGTGAAGGCAAGAGCTACCGTACGAGTCCGAAGAAGATCTTCATGAAGCCGCTGGTAGAGGAGTTTCGGAGACTGCTGTGCTCGGAACAGTTGGTGGGGAGGGTGCAGCAATGAGCAGCGGCCGCAAGCGAGGACAGATCGAGGCATCCAGGGAAAGGCTGAAGGAGATACAAAAAAAGCTTCGGGAGCGGAAGAGAGCTCAAGGATTAGAACCTGCCGCTACTGCCACGTTACCCAATAGCATCTGCGACTACGAAAGCGTGGCAGAGGAGAAACAAGCTCGCCTGGAGGCGGTCATAGAGAATGCCATGAAAGGCTACCACTATCTTATGCGTATCGGGCATCTACTGAACGTGCCGGCCCTCAATGCCGTGCAACTCGCCAAGATAATCAGCACCTTGGGCACACGAGGCTTCATCCGTTTCATCCGCCAGACCTTGAGTGGACCCTGGCTAGACGCTGAACAGGTGCTGCACCGGCGACCCCCCCCAGAGCCCCGTCGGACCATATGTGCGTCAGCACTGGAGCATAAAACCTTCCATAAAGGAAAAAACTGTTGTATGTTAATTTAGGAGGGTTTTGATGAGTTTCGACACGTTATTGAAAGAGGCCGAAAAGCTGAGTCCAAAAGAAAAACTGCAGCCAGTCACTTACGTATGGGAAAGTTATCGCCTCAATCCTGGAGAAATCAAACTCACGGATGAGCAGAGGGCCGAGTTGAAAAGGCGCAGAGAGGCGTACCGGAATAAGCCTGATGATGTGCTGAGTTGGGAAGAAGTTAAAAAGCAGGTGCTTGATTAGTGTCGGTTGAAGTTGTCTATCTTCCTGATGCTACGAAGGACATATGAGAAGGATATAGATGGTATAAGGAACAACAGCCGGGAATTGGAAGACTTTCTTGCTGAGGTGGAAACCACTGTAGAGTATATCTGTGAAAATTCGCGAATGTTCTCTTTGGTGGAAGAAGATATTCGTAGAGCATTGTTACATAAGTATCCATACAGTATATTCTAGGTGTATGAATCGGAGAAGCAGCGGGTCACGATACACGCCGTGATTCATCTGAAGCAACATCCAAATCGATGGAAAGATCGAAGATAGGCAAGCCGAAAGGGCTAAAAGTAGGTTACTTCCTTAGTGAATATGTACCGGGAATAAGACTATTTAAATTTTAGAGGTTCATCACGATATCTACCAGTTGGTCGGCGCCGTTTTCTTCAAAAATATATTCTTGACACTCATCAAGGCGATGTTCTTGTTTTTCAAACATGGTTTTTGTGGGGACAAATACCGCTTCTTTATGGGGTGTTTTTCCGAGAAAGGAGCGAAGAATCGTAGTGATCGCTATTGTTCATCATGGCAAGAGGGATGAAGATGGAACTGCGTTTGGCAACCTTTGATGATGCTGAGCTACTCTTAATATGGAGAAATGATGCTCAGACTAGGGCCTCAAGCCGCAATAAACAGGAAATTAGTAAAAAAGAGCATGAGAAGTGGCTCAAAGCCACGCTGGCTGATTCAAACAGAGAATTATATATAGCCGAGATAAACTCCATCCCCGTAGGCACTGTTCGGTCTGATTATGACAGGCAGTTCTACGAACTGTCATGGACTGTTGCACCTGAGCAGCGCGGCAAGAGTATAGGTAAAGAAATGGTCAGCCTGATTACAAAAAAAATCAATAAACCTGTCAGAGCGGAAGTTAAGAAAAACAATACGGCTTCTAAAAGGATTGCTGAATATGTCGGGATGTCCTTGATGTATGAAGAGGAAGGCATATTGCATTTTCAAAGAAAGTAAGCGGGATCGCTTATTCATAACCGGAGAAAGACTTCTGTGTTCTGCCCTTTTTGTAAATCCCTCGACATTCGAAAAGTATTTGGCGATATTTTGAAATGTGAAAAGTGTGGAATCACGTTTTTGGATTTTGAGAAGTATTCGGGACGAACAGATAATATCTACGATGAAGAATATTTCCGGGGAAAGGTGTACTATGATTACTTTAGAGAGATGTCGGTTAGGATAAAGGTTTTTAAGGATAAACTTCAGTTAATTCAAGAGTATCTTCCGCGAATGGGTAGAGTTTTAGATCTTGGCTGCGCAATGGGATTTTTTCTTAAAGTCATGAAGGAACGTAATTACGAAGTTTATGGAGTTGAAGTTTCAAAATACGCCGCAGGATATGCAAAAAATTCTTTAAATTTAAACGTTCACGAAGGAGATCTGCAGAGTGCAGATTTTCACGATGAGTTCTTCGATATAATAACTATGTGGGATGTGCTTGAGCATCTGAGTAATCCTCAGGAAACTCTGATTGAAATCAAAAGAATTCTGACAGGAAACGGTGTTTTGATTATTGAAACTTTAAACATCGGCTCATTAACTGCCAGAATATTAAAAAAGAATTGGCCTCTCTATTTTCCTCCTTATCACCTATTTTATTTTAGCTTGAAAGCATTAAAAAATGTTCTTGCAGAGACAGGCTTTTCCGTAATCAAAATAATACCTATCCAGACTTACCTGAAAACCCGGCAAGGCTTTAAAGTATTCAAGTACTTTAAGAATCCCATCTTAAGAAAAGTCTTGGGAGCTTTTTTAAATGATGTAATCTGCTGTCTGGCAATTAAATCTATTAGAGGCTCATGACAATATCTACCAGTTGATCCGCGCCGTTTTCGTTAAAAGTGTAGTTCCGGTATTCGCTGATCAGGCGTTCTCCATCTACAAAGCGGGTATGAGTGGGGACAAATATGGCTTCCTTATCAAAATAAACCGCCTCCCAGAAAGAGTTGTAACTTGCTCCACAGATTATTAAATCAAAAGCATTGAAGTAATCGACAACGGGGAATATCCCTCCCTCGTAGTTGGTTGTAGTTACCATTCTGTAACCCATATCGCGCAAATATGAGTAGCGCTTACTTGCCTTATCAAAATCCCTAGGATGGGCATTGATGGCGAGTAAACAGTTCTTTTGTGATTCATCGAGGTTAAGTTCCTTGAGCGCCTGCTCACGCTGTAATATCTCATCCCTGTTTCGAATGATGAGCGGATTAATCTGCCTCTTCGGTCCCTCACCTTTAAAGGGTTCGATGGCGAGCACCAGATCATAGCTTTCTGGCTTAAAGGAAATTGCCCCCTCCGGAAGATCAATGGTGAAAAAACGATCATCCATCCGTTGCCACAGGAAGATCTTTTTACAGGGCAATTCCTTAATGAAATTGTTGGTAGAAAACCAGAGCAGGTCGATCATGAGAATATCTGGGTTTAATGAAGTGAGGGTATGGTAGAGCTCTGAATCAGGATAATTCGTTTTTGAAAGCTTGTTCTCACTTTCAATAGGAATCTCGCGATGTTTAAATGCAAAGATGTCAGCCAGATGAGCAAAGGGAGAGCTGCTCAAGATGATAAAGTCAACTTTTTTACCCTGACGACGAAAGGCGTTTCCGATTGAGATACCACGCACCACTCTTCCGGATCCCGATACTCCGGAAGTGTAATAAACAATTTTCAAGCTTATTTAACACTCGTAGTAAAACTTAAACAAGGTTTGGCCATCTCCAGTTGTCGGTAGGGTTGTCCAATTTGTGCCATTAATATCATCCATCGAGATGAGTTTATCGCGATATGCACCTGGATCATCATCATCAATAATCGTTATTTTTTTATTTAAGATGGCAACAAATCGACGTGCTCCATAAAAAGTTCCTTTGCTTGTATCAGTTCCATACGATCCATACCCGATAGGTGAGGCTAGATCCTTGTTGAGACGAATAATATTCAAATCAGAGGCACCACCTGGATTAGCAATATAAAGATAGTCTTGTTTTACAAGAATATCCCAGGGCGTTATTAGATTAGTGGGATATGTTGCAGTAACATTCTGAGTGGTTGGGTTGTATTGAAATATCCGGGGATTAGGAGTTAAATCCGTACCTGCAATATAGAGCATTCCGTTTTCATCTATAGCCATGCCTCTAATAGTACCGATGCCTGTTAAAGTGAAGGATATTTCGCCCGCGCCATCAAGATTTGTCCTCCAGAGTTGAGTACCGGCTGAGTAATATACGTAATCATTTATCCTATCTACAGAAAGGGCAACTATGCTTGTCCCTTTATCAGGAAATAGAAGGAGATTATCGCCATTAACACTATCAATTCTAACTACACGTCTATAGCCTGCTGCTAGATTATAATTGTTGGCAATATAAATTCTACCCTGTGAATCAAAATCGACATCGTAAGGTGCAAAATAGGCAAGAAGTGGCCACCCTATAGTTGTATTATCCATAATCTTCCATCCAGTCCCACTGATATCATCAATTTGAATCAACTTATTTCCCGTATAATCCGGGATCACCAGCTTTGTCTCGTGGAGGCCCATATTGAGAGTAATTTTTTTCGGCACACCAGGCGCCAGATCGGCTGTGGCGGTGCCTATGAAGGAAAGGGCGGCGCTCTGATCGCTGACGTAGGCGATCAACTCGAATTGCCTGTCAGCACCGGCCGGTACCTCCACATTTATGCTTGACGGAGGCGATGAGTAATTTACCACAATGGTGTTCATCCCGGGGCCCGAAACGGTAAGAGTAATCGCTGTAACATTAGAGGGAATGCCTGTAACGGCCAGATTTGGTACGACAGTAGCGGATGCTTCGCCCGGGGAATATTGACATCCCGAGAAAGTCAAAACGAGAAGGATCATAATTAGAATCGTAAAAAAGTAAAAACGGAAAATTGTTTTCATATTTATTCTCCTAAAAACAGTTTTTATGGCCAGCTTAAAATTATGGTAATGGTGGTTTTAGCTTGCGGTTTCCCGGGCAATCCCCCCCTGCCGCCGAGGTGCGGATTAACACTTGAGCCGGCCATTCTTGCATCATCACCTGAAAGGGGCAGATCAAAAC
>VRUG01000108.1 GCA_019456255.1 Planctomycetota bacterium
ACAAAGATAGAGAACAATGTTAAGAAGGTATTGAGCGCTTTGGGTGTTAAAAACGCTATGAATCCTGAGAGACTATCATTTAGGAGGAATAAAAATTTAGTGGCCACTGAACAACTGATATTGGACCTGGGGGTTGAGAAATAAATAACTAAACCTTTTTCAGCCGGCAGATAAAAGATGCGGAGATTATTAGGATGAAAAAAGATTGTGGGTACAACGGGAAGAAAATCAAATTTATAACTTCTTTTGGCGTAAGGAATTAGCATTTGCAAGTGTCAAACATCGGGTACAGCTACCGAATTGGTATAAACTCACCGTGTAATTTGGCGCCAAAAAGCCCATAAGAACTCTTGTCTGGTATATTTTCTATAACCTGGTTGTTTTCAAAGCACTCTGCAAGTACGAGTCTCATATAGTTTATATGATTTGCTTCCCTAAGGCTTGCTTAGATTTATAACTTTTACTATCATTAATTCCGCCTAAGCTCTTGATCTACAGGCAATCCTTTGATATAAGTTTTACTATCAGTTATTGTAGCAGCCTATAATATAATTTGAGCAGTAATGAAAAAGATGGTTTGTTGTGCATAAAAAGGCTACCGGCAGCAAAGATAATGTAGTTCATGTTATCAATAGCATTAATATTTCTTCTCTTGGGACTAAAGATCTTGCTGAAGTAGAAGCTATTATTAAAGAGAAGGTTAATGCCTCCATTAAGCTTTACGAGCAACTCAAGGTGTTAATAACAATGTTAGTCAAATATACTCAAAGCTTTGCCAGCAGACCTCAATCGGTAGACAGCCTTGAAAGGATTACCAGAAGAAGGAGTGTTAATCCTGATGTTTTAAGAACAATTCGTCTTGTCCAATATATCCTCGCAATAACAATATATCTGGTAAAGGGAGATGATAGGCTTCTCAAGGAGATGAAACCCGCAGAGGTATTTTTTTGATCGCTTTCCAAAATTGGAAAAGATATCCATTAAAGATCCGGTTCTGCTTGCACTCTATAATGAGCCGTTAGGGAAATTCGTAACTGATAATAATCCCCAATACCGATTTGTGAGTCTTTTAAGCGAGATACTGTTAGCTCCTGAACAAGAAAATGTTGTGGAAGATTATGCAGGATTTTATCATTATAAACAGCAATTTGATGAGAGTATACGTGTTTTAGTGAGAAGCATTTTATGTACGCTTTTTTATATTGCCGGGAGTGATAATGATAAAGATATTATGCGCTTTTTTGATGAAAGCAACGAAGATAAAAAAATGGTACTAAAAAGAATAATTCGTGATGATGCCAATTATATAAACAGCAAAGTTGATCATTCCTTGAGAATACTTAAAGATGCCTCTAACTATATTCTAACTGAGACTAAAAAAGATCCGTCTTTTATTCAGAAATTGCTAAATAAATCCTATCTGGAAAATTTGCTGAGTGACACTGCTCTTCTGCATACTAGACTAAAGACAATGCAAAGCTTCGTTAAAAGAATGAGAGTAATAAAAGATAAGCTGATCGGCATAAGTTATAGAGTTTTGGATAACACAAGCGAAGGAATAGATGAGCTTAATAAAATGATGAATTCATCGGCTTATCAGCAATTATTATTGCTGGTCAGGGATGCTAATTCTGAAGGAGATCAGTTTTTCAAACATTTTCAGCAGGTCTTTGGTTTTTTTGCAGATTATGCAAATAGTAAGAAAGCTGCTTTTGCTGAAGCTCTTGATAATCTGGAAAAAAATATGACCAATGGTTTCCGGGCAGTTGAGGTTTATTTAAAGATCGTTCCGAAAATGGCTGAGAAACTTGAAGATTATCGGAAGAATTACAGCCATGTAACTTTGATTGAAGAGGGAATGTCAGAGTTTTACAAAGGCTTAATTCACCGCATTTCCCAGATTTATGTGGATTTTTTCCCTTCTCAGGAGAGAGGAAAAATAGTTTATAAGCATGAAAAAGAATTAGACGAACTTCTCTTAATCTATAAGCCAATGTATGGAGATAGAATAAGAGGTATTACTGATCCGATTATTGACAACAATAATCTATTTCAAGGCAATAGTGAATATAATCTTACTCGATACATAGCTAAAGACGATAAGAAGCGAGATCCCGATGCAATATATCATTATTATAAAGAAATTTTGATGATAAGATCATGCGCAAAGGCTTTGGCTGATTTTTATGGCAGTCTGCTAGATGATAATACTTCCTTTGATGTAACCGGATTGGAAGATGAAATCAGGGCGGTTATGAAAAGGTTAAAGGCTATTTATAACTACAGCAGGAATAAGATAGCTGAGTTGAATGATTAGTTTCCTCTAGCTGTGTGAATGGTAAACTGAATTCCCAGACACTAGGTAAATAGAAATCCCAGGGGGCTGGTAAAAGAAAAGTCCTTTAGGTATAGTAGATGCTTCTCCCGGTGATGAGACATCCACACAAATACCCAAAGGACTATAAATGGTAAGCAAGAGCATGTACAAAAAGATCCAAAAATACAAGAGGCAAGTATTTCTGGAGGGTGAAATATCCAGGAAGTTGAAGCTGGATCCTGGAACAGCCCCGCTGCGGTGGGGATTTTTTTGTTCCTTATCGTTATGTGCTAGGGCTCGCTGGTTAAAGTCCAGGTCTGTCTGGATATCAATACCTAAAACTTAAAATATCCAAGATAACGCAATAACCAGGGTGATTCCCATGAGGGATACCATGTTCATGGTGATCCCGGCGAATTTCATCAAGGAAAAGGTGGCCAGCACCGAAAGCGGGATGGCCACTGAAATAATCAAAGTGGAGCTGATGTTTCTCAGGAACAGGAGAAGAATAAAAACGGCCAAGAGACCTCCCTGCCAGGCCGCGGTGGCCACGCTGCCTATAGATCCGATGATCTGCTTCGACTGATCGGATTGGATGGCAATCGAGATGGAGGCGGGAAGGGCCTTCTTAATCCGGACCATCTTCTCTTTAATCTTTTGGTTGATCTCCACCGTATTATGCCCGGGCTGTTTTCTAATGGAGAGTTGAACGCCGTCCGCCGCGCTGGTCCGAAAATATTCCTCCCTGGGCAGGTGATCGAGACTGATCTCGGCTATATCCCCCAGGAAGATGGGAACGTTCTATTTGTAACCGATCAGAACGTTCTCGATATCCGCCAGGATTTCAAACTTGCCCAGGGCGCGCAGCACGATGTACCGGTCTTCCAGGCTTATCGCGCCGGCCGGGAGATTTACATTCTCGCACTTCAAAGACCTCCAGGATCCTGGTAATGGGCATCCCTGTTTTAGCCATGGCATCCACGTCCAACTTACAGGTTACCGCCCTGGTCTGTCCCCCGAAGAGGTCCACCAGGGCCACTCCCTCGATTTTTTTCCAGCTCCGGAACCACCTCTTTTCCCACGATCCGGCGCAGGTCCAGGCCCTTAACAGGAGAGGATACGTTCAAGACGATAGTGGGCAGAAACTCGGGATTGAACCTCACAATGGCGGGTCTCTCGGAAGCCTCGGGAAGATCATCCTCTATACCGCTTATCTTTTCCCTTATCTCGGGAACTATGGTATCCATGTTGGTGACCCAGGTGAAATTGATGATCACCATGGAGACCCCTTCACTGGAGATAGAAGAAATCTACTCGACCCCATTGAGAGTAGAGACCGCCTCTTCAATCGGTTTGGTGATGCCGGACTCGACTTCTTCGGGTCCTACTCCCGGATAGGCGGTAAAAACCACGACCGAGGGAAAGGAAATATCGGGAAAAAGCTCCAGGCCGAGCCTGGTAAGAGAGATTATGCCCAGGATAAAGAGGGCCAGAAACACCATGAAAGTGGTAACCGGATGTTTTACCGAAGAGCCCGGCAGTTTCATCTCTCTTTAATTCCCTGCAATGATTCTCACCTTCTGCCCGGGCTCCAAAAAGGAATTCCCTTCTGCGATGACCAGATCACCCTCGCTGAGCCCGTCCTTTATCTGAATAGTTCCGGGATTGATGATGCCCGGAGCGACTGCCCTTTTAACCGCCATGGGTCCTCCATTGTCCCGGACCACGAAAACGAAATATTCTCCCTCCCTGTTCAAGAGCGCGCTCTCCGGGATTAAGAGGGCATCACTGTACTTTTCCATGACCAGCTCCGCATTCACATACATGCCCGGCCGGAGCAGCCGGGAAGGATTCTCGAGCTTGACTTCCAACTCGAATGTCCGGCTCTGGGGATTTATAGTGGGAAAGATCGCGGAAATCCGCCCCGGGAAAGGGTCGGATTCCGGATAGGCATCAGGAGACACCCGGACCTCCAGGATGTCCATCTTCTTAAATGTTTCGCCGTAATGTTTCTCCGGTACGTGAATGGCGACCAAAATGGGATCGTCCTGGACAAGCACGAGGATGGGCACTCCCCTGTCCACCACATTGCCCCGGTCTACTAATATTTTGGCCACAACGCCGGACAGGGGCGCCCTGATCCCGGTAAAATCCACCCGGAGCCTGGCCAGCTCATAGTTCGCCTCCATGGACTCGGCCTGGGACCTGGCCATTCTCTGCTCCTCTTCACTGCCGCCCTCTTCCAGCATCTTGAGGGTCCGGCGGGCGTTTTCCAGCTCGGTCTTAGCCGCCCGAAAGGCGCTCTCCGCCTCTTCAAACCCGGCTTTGGAGATCGCTCCTCCCTTATAGAGCTGCTCAGCACGTTTGAAATTCTCTCCGGATGTCTTAAGGTCCTCCTCGGCCTTCTGCAAAAGGGCGCGGGTATTTTCCAGCTCTTCGCTGCGAACTCCCTTTTTCGCCTTCTCGGATTGGGCCTCGGCGACCTGCCAGGCCGCATAAGCCTGGTCCATCTGCAGGCGAACGAGGGAATAGCCGAGAAGCCCCAGAATCAGGACCAGGCCGACCGAAAAGAAGTACTTTTTTTTCATTCGGCTCGCTCCGGGATGTAGTGTAGCCTAAAATAGATACTCTCTCTACTGGATTTCAACCCCATC
>VRUG01000014.1 GCA_019456255.1 Planctomycetota bacterium
TTTGTCTCCTGAAACTATTATCGTCTCAGACGACAAATCCACCTTAATCACGCGCCCAGTTTTCGGGGAGTATTATAATAGAAGCACCTCAACAAGTTTTCTACGAACAGCGTCATCTTCTTTTAGTGTGAGCGAGTCTCTATAGTATTGTTCCGCGTTTTGATAATCACTCATTGCGTAATATGTATCAGCAAGCCAGTTTTTCGATTTATAATCTTTTGGATTTATTTTTGTCATAGTTTTTAGTGCTTGGGCCATTTCTTTATTTCTGTCAAGTCTTTGATATGTCCAGACAAGATATTGTGCAGTTTCAAGATTTTTTGGTTTTGTTTTAAAGGCAGTAATAAAGTACGGCAGCGCTTTTTGATATTTAGCTTTTTTGAAATGCCTTTGACCTCTGACGAAATTTTTGTAGTGAACCTGCGTATATTGAAAAATCAAGGTAAAGAGAACGATTAACATCACGGTTGTCAGCAGTTCAATGATTATGTTTATTTTAGTTTTATTAGTCATTTTGTGGCGTTTGCTCCCCTCTTAAAAATCACGAATTTTTCAACCTGCCCGAGCATACCTTTGCCGCTATGTCAGGTTAAAAATGAACCCCCAAACTATAAAGTTTTCTTCGGTCAAAAGTGGGTTTGGCTTGATTAGAAAGCGGTTTTGGGGCATCATTTGTGCCTTTGAATCAAGAAAAGTCTTGCAATCGTCTGGTCAAAATTGTATGATGGTAGTCGCTAATCGGGGGCTATGCAGGGCCTATTCACGCGATGTTTTAGAAGTATAATTCGGGGTTGGATGATGACAGTTTGGCTTGAATCAATTTTCGTTATTTTAGCGGCGTTTTCAGGGGTGTTTCTTGGTAGATGTCTTTCTCGTATAGAGAGGGGTGTGTGGACACTGGGTTTTATTCTTCCTTTGAGTTCTATTTTGCTTTTAACAGCGGTTAGATACATTAGCGAACCCGGAATGTTGCCGTTTTTTTCACAGCTTACAACCGGTCAGCCCAAATTTATAATTTTGTCATTTGGTATAACAATGGGCCTTGGCACTCTACTTTATCGTATGACTCATAAAGTTAAGAGGTGCATAGTCTATATTATAATGATTGGATTTGTGTTTTATTTTACGGTTCTTCCTGTTGTTAGTCCTGCGTTGTTAGAGAAAAAACTTCTTGGCCTTGAAACAAATATTGATTCTGACGGCATTTGCCTGCAAACGACAAGTTATACGTGCGGTCCCGCAGCAGCAGTGACTGCAATCGGTCAATTCGGGTTATCGGCAGATGAGGGAGAAATGGCATTACTTTCCAACACAAGTCTGCGTGGCGGTACTCTTGCGTGGTCGCTTCATAGTGCTATTGAGGAACGGTACAGCAAAGATGGTTTGAAATGCGAGTACCGCAAATTCGATAGTGTGAGTGAACTCGGAGAAGCAGGTATCACGCTTGTTATCGTCAAAGAGGGTTTTTTGCTGGACCATTGGGTGACGGTATTGGATGTTAGTGAGAAAGCTGTGGTTCTTGGCGACCCTGGTTTTGGTAAGATATCGATAAAACGAGAAGTTTTTGAAAAGGTCTGGCGTTTTTCAGGCATAGTTCTTCGTCGCGTAAGCGCACAGAGCATCTAATCAGTCAAGCTGTTTTGACTTCAAAATCTGTTTAATTAATCTCTTTCATCATCTCTTTCATCGCCTCTTTTTCATCAAGACTAAGTGGGGTTGGCACTTTTGTAGCTTCAAGCTGTTTCATCTCAAGCGGTGTCAGAGTTGGTATTTTGATAATGTGAGGTGTAATGAAAACAACCAGTTCATTGACAACGTTTTTCTTTCCGGTAAACTTGAACAGGTTCCCTATAAGGGGGAGGTCGCCGAAAAACGGCACTTTGTTGACCTGTTCAACAACATCCTGTTTTCTCAAGCCACCAATTACAACTGTTTGCCCGTCCCTTACAAGTGCGGTTGTAATAGTTTCCCTTGTAGCGATAATAGGCTGAGGTGAAGCGTTATTAATTCCAGGTAGAACAACGTCACCGGTATTAACACTGAACTTCGGGTGCAGTTTAAGTCTAATTAAATTGTCCCTTGTAACATGCGGGGTAACAGTCAATTCAACTCCGACTTCCCTGAATTCAGTGGTTCCGATGTCACCACCGGCGGATGTTTGAGTAAGTTCCTGGAATGGTATTTCTTCTACAATTTTTATAAGTGCTTCCTCGTTGTTAATAACCATTACTCTTGGATTTGCAAGTAGTTTTACCCAGATGTCTTCATCTTCAGCTCTTAGAATAGCATCTATATTTAAGCTATCGTTTAAGATACCGAATCGGATTAAACCATCGGTATCAGTAGCTTTGTTTGTTGTCCCATCGAATAAAGCAGTAACAAATGGATTAGTCGCGAGACCTCCGACGCCTCCAAGGGTTTCGATACCATCAGTACCCGAATATGTAGTGTTCTTGCCCGCGGTCCACTCTATTCCCAGGTCCAGCCTATCAGTTGCAGTGACATCATAAATTCTGGCTTCTACCATAATTTGTGTTGTAATCTGGTCGACCTCGGTAATAAAAGTTTCTATCGCGTTTATTTTGCTTTCAACGTCGGTGATTATCAAATGGCTTGTACCTTTGTTATAGGCGATGTTCCCCTCATCAGAAATAAATTTTCTAAGTGCATTGTAGACATCTTCAACGTCAGCGTAAGTAATTTGATATACCCTGTTTATAAGCTTCTTCTGTTCCTTTGCGATTTCAGAGACAGGAACAATCCTAATCATATTCTCCGAGGATATATATGCATATCCATGTGCTAAGAGGATATTTGTCAGTGCTTCGCCAAGAGGCACGTCGGTTAGTGTAGCGGTGACCTCTCCGACAACTTTCGGGCTTTTAATAATATCGATATCGGCCTGTTGAGCCATACTTCGAAGGACATCTTCGATAGCAGTCTGCCTAAAATCGATACTTACTCTTTGAAGCATTTGTTTTTGCACAGGTGTCAATGCAACTTTTTCTGGTCCCAATTCATTTGGTTCCGGCGGAATATCTTCACCTAACAGACTCACCGTTGTCATTAATAAGACAACCAAAGAAATGCCGGTTAGCTTGACAATTCTTTTTATAGAACGGGTTTTCATTTCGTCCCCCTTTGTTTTATCACGATCTGTTGTTAGTTTTTTTATTGTTCGACTTTCTGTCTCCATCTCTTATTATTCATTTCAAATTCGACAAAATCTACTCCGATATCAACAATTTTGGCTCCCATAACGATATCGCCAACATGAACGATTCCTTTTCCAATTATTGCCGAAGCGTTGTCTTTGCTGTAAAGAATTCCTTTAACGATGAGTTTACCTTCATAACGTCTTACATCTCCCATTCTGGTGATATCGCGAAATTCGTTCGGCACCTTTGGTGGTGCTTCCCAGAACACCCTTGCCTGATAACCTTGTGCTGAAGCGGCCTGTCCTGGGTCAACAGACGAAGCTGCCATATCTCCTTTAGAAAACAATCCCATCCAACTTATTGCAACCAGCAGTATGATGATTGACAAAACCCCCGTCACCGGCAAAATACAGTTTTGCTTGATTTTTTCCAAATTAATTGTTTTATACTTTGCCTCATTATTAGATTTGATTTTCTTTACATTTTCCAAGGTCTGAAGGTGTATATTCTTTAGCCAGGTGTACGCCTTTTGCGAGTCGAAAGCCGTTTTTTGCTGCCCTGGTAGAGAAGAGTTATTGAGCGATTGCTGCTTTGAAGCGTTAATTTCTCCGGCGCCCGATTTATCATCGCCTGGCGATTTTCCTTCTTTGTTTGGCGAATCCTGCTTATTCGACACATTTTTCGGAAACTGCACACTGTCAAATATGGAGGAAACTTTCTTCTGTAGTCCTGATTTCGGTTTCATGATTACACACCTCATTAGCTAATGCTCTATATTCATTTGCGCCTTTACAGTTTGCGTCGTAAGTCAAGACAGGAGCTCCTGCACTTGGTGCTTCTGCGAGGCGCACACAATTGTGAATAACGGTTTTGAAGACTTTGTCTGAAAAGAATTCTCTTACCTGCCTTTGTACGTCTCTGCTTAAGATGGTTCTTTCATCAACGAAGGTAAATAGTATTCTCAAGCTCTCCAAGTTACAGGAGAATCTTTGTTTGACAATCCCCATGCTGTCGAGTATTTGCTTTAGTCCCTCGATGGCATAATAGTGTGTTTGTATTGGGATTATAACCTCATTGCTTGCTACGAGCGCGTTTATAGTTAAGATGCTCAGAGATGGCGAGCAGTCAATGATGCAGAGGTCATAATTATGTTCTACGGTTTTTAGTTTTTCACTGAGTACACTTTCTCGTGCATAACGAATTGCCAGTTCCATTTCAGCCCCTGAAAGCAGTATATGTCCCGGCGCGATATCCAAGTTTACCACATTAGTGGTGAGTATAATGTCAGCTATTGGCGTATGTTCATTAACAATCACGTTATATAGAGTGACCTTTAAATCGTTTGCTTTTATTCCGAATGCCAGAGTAGTATGTGCCTGGGGGTCAAGGTCTATAACAAGGACTCGATACCCTTTCATGGCACATGCGGCTGATAGATTGACAGCAGTGGTGGTTTTTCCACACCCTCCCTTTTGATTTGCAATAGCTATAGTTTTCATTTTGGTATCCGCTCACTTAAATGCAATTAGTTTATTGTTAATATCTGCCTGCGTTATCTGGCCTTCGATTTTCACATCCGGTTTTTCAACAATTACAGCCAAAGTCAGAGTAATTTCGTTTGTGAAGTCCGACTCGCTTAATCTGGCTATAACAAATTTATCTATGAGTATGACCGGTCGATGGCGTTCAAACTCATTTATAAGCCTTACGAATTGTTTGTAAGTTCCCTGCCATGAAATATCTATTCTGCCTAACATTAAATAATTACAGTTTGGTATTTCAAAAAACTCTCCTCCTCCTTTACCTAAAGCAGTGACATCTTTTATGCCAACTTTTTTTGCGATTCTACTGACTTCCAGGGCAATATCGGTTATTTTGTTTTGTGCTATTACAAAACCCTCAAAACGTTCCCTGCTCTGGGCCAGGCGTTTCTGCAGGGATCTCATATTTTTCATACCGACAAGTCCTGATACTTCATCAAGTTGGGCCGTCAGCGTATTTACCTGGCTTCTTTTGATTCTGGCTTTTTTATGAACAGGCCTAAGAAATATCACATGGATAGCAATAACAACTGTGATGCATATTAACCAGATTACACCAAGCCTGATAAAATATTGTTTCTGAACTAATCTCATAAAATTTCCATATTAATTAACGACAAGATTGCAGTTTAGTTCGTACATAATAATGTCTTCCCTGTCGATATTCTCTGGTCTTCGTGAAGCAACAACGATATCCTGAACATTATCCTTAAACCATTTTGATGCCAGTAGATTTTGCTGGAACTGTTTAACGGCATGGTCGCTGTCATAGTTTGTAAAAGAATAGGTATTTATTAATAATGTTCGAGCAGAAACAGGGATATTTATTTTTCGATCCGGGTCATCTTTTCTTGGTACTCTTTTTGAAACAGTTTTTAGTTTCACCTCTAATCTTCCAATAACCATTTCCTGTGGAAGATGCTCGCTTAACAACATCATTAATTGTGTCCACTGGACGTATTTGTCTATAACATCATCTGTTTCAGTGAGACATAGTGTTATTTTTTTCTGTTCAGCTTTTTGCATTTTCCCCTGTTCGACTTTTGGCTTTAGTTTTTCGAATCTAGCCTGGTGTTCTTTTAAAGAATGTGTTTGTGTTTTTATAACAATCCTGCTGTAAAAGAAACTTCCTACCATGAGGAAGAGTAGAATACATGGTACGCTAAAAGCAATAGCGGTAGCTGTCATGATTTTAATATCAGTTTTAACGGGCAAACCCTGCCCTTTCATGAGGTCTATTGTAAACATATTAAATTTCCCTCATAGCAAGTCCGATTGCCGTTGCCATTGACGGTCCTGTCTTAATTTTTTCTTCAATATTTTCCATGCTCTGAGCAAAAGAAGCTTTAATTAATGGATTCCAAACCTCAATAGTTTCCGACAGTCCTTCTTTTAGTAGATGCTCAACTCCCACGGCAGATACAAGTCCGCCGCAAACATAAATTTTGTCAATTTTGCACTGATTTATATGAGAGGTATAATACAAGAGTGTTTCTTTTATCTCATTAATGAGAGTTTCCATTGCGATTTTGAAGCTGTTTTCGAATGCATTCATATCGGAGTGTGACATTTTTCCTGCGAGAGTTTTTTCAACATCTTCCAGTGACATGGTCTGTTCGCGTGAGACACGTTCAATTATTTCTTTTGTTCCCTGTGTAATACATCGAACAAAAGGCCGATAGTCTTTTGGCAAAATCATCAGATTGCTAAAAGCGTTTCCTATATCTAAAACGGCATTAGTTTCATTTTTATCATGGTCAGAAAATTCTGAAAAGCAATTCAGTACAGCCAGTGCGTTAACATCCATAAGTACGTTTTGCAGCCCGGCATTTGAAACACACTGATTCATTTTATAGACAGTATCGGAGTGCGCGGCAACGAACAATCCTAAGACATCACTTTCCTCATCAAGATTTCCGAAGAGTTGATAATCAATTATACTTTGTCTCATATCCAAAGGAGAGACCTGTTCGACCTCATGTAGAATTGCGGCGGCAACTTCATGCTTAGGCGTCGGCTTCAACTTGAAAGTTCGAACTATAACATCCGGTCCATTAACTGCAGCAACGGCATAATTCACTTTTGCTTCAAGGATCTCAAAACATTTATGTATAGCTTTTATCGTGTCTGCTTTATTGTTACTTTTTGAATTATTTTCATGAACGATTTTAACATTTGCCAATTTAGCAATAGAATATTTTTTATCTGTTTTATTAAGCTGTACCGCCTTTACTGAATATGTACCGACATCCAATCCCAATACGGAACTGCCGCTAACCTCTAAATAATCTTTTAATTTTGCAATCATTTTCATAATATTTTCAAATTATGCAATTCTTTTAAATCATTCTTCATACCATCTTGTTGGAACAAATCTAACGCCTTCGTCGTTAGGGTCGGCTATCTGAAGCGCAGTATCGTAATGGAAGTTTACGCTGTTATGCAAAATCAAGCTGTCTCCGACAAATGAACCAAACAAATCGCCGCTATTTCTCATATCCAGTTCAGCGTATGGAGCATAAATAGCGCCATAAAAATCGGCGCTGTTCTTAAGAATTATTGAAGTAGCATTTGATGTTCCAAAAATCTGCAATTTCGTGGGGTCCTGTGTATCATTGGTAACTTCAGTGCCAGCCTTAGCATTAAAATTGCCGTCTAAATATAATTCGAGTGACGAATCCGGCGTTCCTTTAACAATCAGTTCAGCATTTTTTTTAAGCAGCATCCCCCCCGCCAATACATTTACAATCACACTTCCCTCAATTTCAAGGGTGGCGTTCTGATTTACAGTTATTTTGTCATATAAATATCTTCCTGAACTAATAGTGACGGTATTATTTTTTGGGACATCAAGGTCACCGAGATTCACAAGTCCACCGATAGACATAGTGACATCCGGAAAAGGTATCTCGACTAAAGAGGCAAAGATATCCCCCTCGAAGCCACTTCGGTCATCTACAACAGCTTCCGGGTCATCAAGTGCTCCCACGCCTACAATTAAAGAACTTCCATCCGAAATAACAACTCGCCTTCGCAGTGTAATATCACCACCATCATCATCATTTGTTCCGATTTCTACAGGCAGTCCGCTATTTGCTCCACCGTAAGGCCCCTCTGCGGAGTTATACCCGTCAACGGTAGCATTAGCTTTTAATTCGATAGTGTCTTTTACAAGTATGGCAAAACTAAAGACGCTAACCAAAACAGTTCTGCTGAAAACTTTTCTTTGGACCCGTCCTGCGGTACCGACAGATGCGACATCAAATGCAAGCAACCCCGCAGGTATCCCTGCGGTCGGCACAACGCTATAGGTATATATTTGGTCGCTTCCAGAGAGTGCGACCGGTGCCGTGGCCTGCGGCAGTACTCCTGTCCATGCATCAAGCAATCGGTTCAACTCGAAGATGGCAGCATCGTGTCCTGCATCAGCGGCTGCTCTTGCGGCAGTTTCTCTTTCTGTTCTGATGGCTCTTATTCGACTTTGGAATCCCAGGCTTGCCATTGATATTGCCATTATGGCAAATATTGCAATTGCAACAATAGCCAGAACAAGTATCAAGCCTTTTTTATTTTTAGGCAGTTTCATTTTTTCTTCTCCAGCATTAATTATGTAATACTGCTGAGGTAATTATTTGCAATGTTTGTTTTCCATCATCAAGTTGGAGTGACATTTTCAATGCAGTTCCTGTTCCTGTGAATCTGCAATCGGTCACATTTTCCGCTAAGGTCCCGGTTCTAAAAGCCGCTCTTGGATTTTTGATTCCATGTTCAACAAAGAGTTTGTCATCGAGCCAATAGAATCTTGCATATCGGTCCGGGAATTCCGCGTCATTATTTGCGGTATCATCCCAGTAATCGACTTCTGCACTTGTTTTGTCATCTGCTATAGTATAATGTCTTGCGGCCTTTCTAACGGTTCCATCGAAGGCCTTACGTAAAATATAAGCGTCTTGCACAACATCGCTATGGACCCTGTTAAACATTTGCCCCCATCCCCGCTGGACGCTTACCATGAATGTTCCTATTCCCATAACAACGATAAATGAAATAGCTATCGTTACCATCAATTCAATAAGTGTAAAAGCATTTCGATTTTTTGTTATTTTCAAGCACATATTATTCTGCCTTAATTTTAAGAGTTCAATATCCCTGATAAGAAGTCCATGTAATAGATTTATCGGTATCAGAGAAACCTCCCTGTCCATAATCTTTTTGTCCCCATGCAACGACAAGATTTAGCAGTTTGGGCGAATCAGCTATATCCTGAAACGAGAGAGTTATGAAAAAGTTAGCGTTGTTGGCATTAACCAAATAACTTCCAAGTAAGTCGGTAAGCTGTGCCGCTGGCTGATTTGAACTTGAAGATGTAATATCTAAATCCAAATTGAATTCATCAACTGGGTCAAAATCATCCCCGCTGCCTTGTCCTTTCCATGTCTCTAAGAAGACAATAGCCAATCTTCCCGCAGTAATATTGAGGTCAGACTTTCTTGCTTCTAGTGCGGTGAAATATTGGTAAGCCATGGTACCGGTGACAACGGTGAGTAGAATGACAATAGTTACCATTATTTCTACGAGCCCTACGCCCTTGTAATTATTATTGTTTTTTTTCTTCATTTTCTTTCACCAAATAATATTCTGAGCTGCCAAGAGCAGCGTAGTAATCTGCTGAAGTATTTTATTTCCCCCGTTGTATTACCGCGAGAATCTTTCGAGATTCTCGCGGCAGCAACGCAAATTTACTCTGTTTCAGTCCACTCCCCTAAATGGTTCAACTGCACCTCCGAAGGTGTAGTTATGCCTGTAGGCGCAGTTACGGTAATCGTAAATTCCAGTGCCGGGTCCCCCGTGTCATCGTAGGTAGTTGTCCAGTCATAATCGCCGGAATCAAAATATGTTCCGGTCAGATCCGAAGAGGCAAAACCAAGCGCAGTAAGATCTGGTGATCCCGAACCATCATCGCCGTCAGGCCCTTTTTCCGCGAAATAGGCACGAATAGCGGTTCCAAGCGTCCCTGCCATTGCTTTTCCTTCCGACCACTTAGCTGCATCAATTCTGCCCCGCATGATAGGTATTGCCACAGCAGCCAAAATAGCCACAATGAGAATTACCACCATAAGCTCAATCAATGTAAAACCTTTGTTCCAATTCATAATACTACCCCCAAAAATATGGTTAACATTACCGCCCCAAACGTTTTTCGACTAAATTAACATACTAATTAACCTTTTATTTGAATTATTGGCGAACTTCTGAAATATTGAATATTGGGAGATACAGCGCCAAAACAACGATTAAAACTATGCTTCCCACGGTAAGAATCAGTGTTGGTTCGAGAATACTCATTACTGTTGTGATCGTACTTTCGACTCTTCTCTCGTAATAGCTGTAGGTCTGGTCGAGTACGTTAGGCAATGCACCGCTTTCTTCTCCGACCTTTGTCATCTGGATAAGTACCTTGGGGAAAAATCCGCTTGCGGTCATGCTCTTGGATATTCCTGAGCCCCTTACGATGCTCTCTCTGGTGTAAAACATGGCATCTTTAATAACGGTGTTTCCACTCATATTTGAGAGAATCTCCAGTGCGTCGAGTACGGTGACTCCTGCAGCGAGAAGAGTTGCAAATGTTTTGCAGAACATGGCTATAAAGGCCTGCTTTTTGACCTTTCCAATCAGAGGTATTTTAAGGACGATTTTGCTGACTGTTATCGCTCCTCTTTTGGTTCTTGAGTAAAGAACTAATCCAACCATCACCAATACAAAGAACATCATGGCAAAGATGATGTTATTAGCTATGGCATCGTAGACCCCCATAAATATCCTTGTAAATAGAGGAAGTTCGCCGCCTATAGTGTCAAATATCACTTTGAATCGTGGAATAATAAAAACCATAATGAAAACAACGAGGAACACCACAAAAGTCAATACCAATATTGGATAAGCCATAGCGGTCTTTACTCTTCGAACCAGTTTGTCCCTGCTGTCATAATAACTTCCCAGACGATTAAGGGTCTCCGGCAGAGCGCCTCCTGATTCTCCAGCCATTACGAGAGAGCAAAATAAATTATCAAAAACCTTTGGGAATCGCTTCATACTCGCGTGCAATGTAGACCCTTTTTGCATACTGTCCATGAGATGTGTAAGTACGGTCTGGAAATTTTTATTTTCACTGTCTTCTGCAATAGTCTCGATGGCAGAGATAAGGGGGATTCCTCCCTCAATCATAGTGGCGAGTTGCCAGCAGAATGAAGACAACTCTGCAGCTTTGACCCTTCTGCCTTTAAAATGTCTTTTGGTTCCGATTTTTTTAGAAGGCACCTGCCTTATTTCAACGGGTATAAGCCCCTGTTCCCGCAATATCATTGTCGCTTCATCTTCTGATTCCGCAGCAACAACTCCCTCTTTAATCTGCCCAGAGATATCTTTTGCGGAATATTTAAAATTAGACATTTCGTCCCCCAGTCAATTAATATTGATATTTATTCAAGCATGACCTGAATTTGCAGCAAGTCAAGATTGGCCCAGTTTTCACTAATCATTTTTTTATCTACCAGTTCTCTAACGGCATCCTGCATGGTACACATTCCGAATTTTTTTCCTGATTGTATAAGGCTATAGATTTCCTGTGTTCTGTTTTGTCTGATTAAGGCCCTGATGGCGGCAGTAACGACCATAATTTCGCATGATGCTATGAGGCTTTGCTCATCTATGCCTGGTATTAACTGCTGCCAGATGACCCCAGCAAGTGCCGATGCCAACTGCATTCTAATTTGATGATTTTTTTCTGGTGAGAACATGTCAATCAATCTGCTTGCTGAGGCAATAGTTCCCCTCGTATGCAAAGTAGCCAACGTGAGATGCCCTGTTTCAGCAAGAGTCATTGCCGCCTGCGCCGATGCTCTGTCACGAATTTCACCGACAACAACAACATCCATTGACTGCCTAAGCACCCTTCTTAAAGCCTCTTCAAAACTTTTTGTATCGATACCAACTTCGCGTTGGTCTATTGTCGACAACATATTTTCATGTACGTATTCAATAGGGTCCTCAATGCTAATGATGTGACAATGTCTTACGCTGTTAATGTAATCAATCATTGACGTGATAGTTGTACTTTTTCCGCTTCCTACGGGTCCGGTGATAAGTACCAGTCCCTGCTTTAGCATCGCCAATTTTCTAATGATTATTGGTAGTTTCAGCTGTTCAAATGATGGTATTTTATCTGGAATAATTCTCGCAGCCAGTGCCATAAATCCCTGTTGGAAATACATATTAACCCTGTATCGTCCGGTTCCGTCTAAGCACAAAGAAAAATCAAATTCCTTTTCTTCTTTAAAAGATTTAATTTGTTCCTGATTTAGTATAGATTGACATATCCTCTGGCTATCCTCGGGCGTTAAATCGTCGGAACCAATCGGTACAAGTTCACCATAGATGCGTAGCTGTGGCGGCTTTGCAGTTGTAACGATTAAATCACTGGCGCCTTCTGTTTGTGCCAACTTTGTAAACAAATCTTCCGTATAAGCTCTGTCGTCCATAATAAACCTCACAAAAAGTCAGACAATATTTTCCGCAAAAGTTATATTGATAACTTCCTCCGGGGTTGTAAGCCCCTGCATAATTTTTTTAATTCCGCTATCGAGTAGGCTTTCGTATCCGCTATCTCTTGCCATAGCTCTAATATCGGCCTCACTTTGCCCCTCTATAACGGCTTTTCGTATATCATGACTCATGACAAGAAACTCAAATATTGGAAGCCTTCCCGAATATCCTGTTTCGCTGCAAAGCCCGCATCCTTTACCGTGGAAAAATTTCATATTTTTAGCCTTTGCATAGTCAATTCCGAGACATTTGCAGGTCTGCTCGTCAACATCCAGAGGCTCTTTACAATGGTCGCAGATTTTTCGGACGAGTCTCTGTGCAACGACGAGATTCAGAGTTGATGCGAGTAGGTAACGGTCGACTCCCATATATGCCATTCGTGTTAGTGCGCTTGGCGCATCGTTAGTATGAAAAGTGCTCAGGACGAGATGTCCGGTCAGTGAAGCTTTTATGGCAATTTCAATTGTTTCCTTGTCACGAATTTCACCGATGAAAATAATATCGGGGTCCTGTCTTAAAATGGCTCTTAGTGATACTGCAAAGTCGAGTGTGATTTCAGGTTTGACCTGTATCTGATTAATTCCCTGCAAACGATATTCAACGGGGTCCTCTACGGTAGTAATATTTTTTTTCGGGTCCTTTAGGTAATTGAGCGCTGAGTATAGTGTGGTACTTTTACCGCTTCCTGTAGGCCCTGTGACAATAACTATTCCATGTGGCTGAGATAAGATAGTTTTTAATTTTTCAAGTAGTTCCGGTTCAAAACCTAAGCTGTTAATATCATGACTGACTGCGGCTTTATCGAGGATACGCATAACAATTTTCTCGCCATAAATAATTGGTATCACTGAAGCTCTGACATCGATTTCTCTTCCCGGCGCTTTAATTTTAAATCTCCCATCCTGTGGAAGTCTTCTTTCAGCGATATTCATTTGGGACAAGATTTTGAGACGTGTAATGACACCTGAATACATTTTTCTTGGCGGTGGAACCATCTCCCTCAGTACTCCATCGACCCTCATTCTAATAGACATTGCATTTTCCTGCGGCTCGATATGTATATCACTAGCCCTGCTTTTAACGGCCTGACTTAAAAGCAGATTTACAAACCTAATGACCGGTGCCTTTACGGCTTCTTTTTGTACCTCAATATTTGCTTCTGCAAGGTCCTCATATTCGGTTTCCAGCGGCGCAAACTCCTCCTCTTCTTCCGTACCAAGTTCGCTTTTCACTAAATCCCTTAAGTGCTCTTCCTCTATATATGAGCCATGATATACAGCTTCTCGTGCTTTCTTTATATTTTTACCGGAACTTATAACGGGACAAATATCTCGTTTTGTTTTCGATGTCACTATATCTTTTGCAACCAAGTCCGTTGGGTCGACCATGACGAGTATTATCTTTCCCTCTTTTTCTCCAATGGCGACAATATTAAATCGTTCTGCGATACCTTCCGGTATTAGCCTTCCAATTTTAAGATTTATTTTCGAGACATCGTCTAAAGAGACATAATCAATGGAAAGGTATTTTCCAAATTCGGCAGCAATTTCGTTAGCGTCCACTTTTCGCTGTGATTCAAGTGCGTCGATAAAACTCAAATCTTTGTGTTTCTCACTCAATGCCCTGTCAAGGCAGTGCTGGTCAATCAATCTATTGTCAACTAACCACTCCCCAAAGGACAATTCTTTTTTCAGCTTAGCAGTTTCCTGAGCCACTTGTAAATCCCCCATGTACAACTTTGTCTATAAACGTTTCGCTAAAATCAGTATTTATCTGAGCCGGCTTTTTGTTCCACAAAGAACTCAATACTTTCGAGCAGCTGTTCCTGCGAAAACGGTTTTGTAATATAATCATAGGCTCCGACTTCATGTCCCTTATACATATCCGATGCCATTCCTTTTGCCGATACCATTATAATAGCGACATTTTTCATTTCCGGGATTTCTCTAATTTTTAGACATGTCTCATAACCATCAAGTCCGGGCATCATAATATCGAGTAGTATCACCTCCGGTTTGAAGTCTTTCAAGATTTCCATGGCCTGTTCTCCCGAGGTGGCTATTTTCAATTCATAATCATCGGATAATATTTCCTCAACAATCTCATTGTTTGAGACATTATCATCTACGGCCAGTACTTTTCGTTTTTCAGACATTTTCAATTCCCTCTCTTAATTTATTTTGCTTTTGCGGTACTTATATTTTGGCTAAATTCAGCCTCCTCCTTAATTTGAATTTTCGGCATTAACAAGTTGCGGCATTTGTTTTGGCGTTTTTTCCTGCGTAATCGGTATTTCAAATGTAAACAAGGCGCCTCCTTCATTTGTATTATCGGCCCAAATTCTGCCGTTATGCCCATCGATAATATTTTGACATATTGCCAATCCGAGTCCTGTTCCTCCGGCACCGGTGCTTGTTTTGCTGGACTGTACAAACTTGTCAAAGACATCTTCCAACTCATCGGCAGGTATGCCGTGTCCCTGATCACTAAGACTGACTTGAATGGATTCTTCTGTTTTGTTCACTTGGATCGTGATGGTTCCATTCTCCGGGGAATACTTAATTGCATTACTTAGAAGGTTTCTGATTACCTGTTTTATTTTTTCGACGTCAAGTGTGACTTGTTCGGCAATCTGCCCAGGATTGAACTGAATGTTAAGCGTTTGTTTTTCTATTATAGCAGAGGACTCTTCGATAACCGAAGCGATTAATTCATCAATTTTTGCAGATACGAAATCAAATTTTGTACTTTTAGCTTCCATCTTGGCAAGGTCAAGCAAGTCGTCTAAAAGCCACATGAGTATTTTTCCATTTATTTTTATTTTTTGAAAATAGCTTAGTAGTTTTTGCGAAGACACCTCATCGATTTTCTTAGTACCGAAATCAGCGAAGCTTAAGATACCATGGAGCGGTGTTCTCAATTCATGAGACATATTAGCAAGAAATTCGCTTTTAGCTTCATTTGCAGTTTCTGCCAGTCCTGCGCGATGTGATTCTAAGACAAGTTTTTCGTGCGTTTCCTCTAATTTTTTCTCAGCTTGCATCCGTAATGTAATATCAGTAACAAAAGCTACCGCAATTATACCCTGTTCAGATTTAGATGTACTTAAACCCACCTCGACAGGAAATTCTTTCCCGTCTTTACGTCTTGCCAACAGGTTCCTGTCTGCTCCCATAGCTCTTGGTTTGGGGTCAGAGAAGAATTTTTCCCGATGGCTTGGATGTATCATTTTTAGCGATTCCGGCAGCAGCATTTCGATTTTTTTGCCTATCAACTCGTCAATCTTGTATCCGAAAATTCGTTCTGTCATATCATTGGCAAAAATAATGTTCCCTTCCCTGTTGATAGCGACAATTCCCACGGGGCTTGCCTGGAGCAGTGTCCTTGCCTTGTTTTCACTTGTCCTTAAAGCGTTTTCGGTTTCTATCCGCTTTGTGACATCTTCTGTTACTGCAATAAAATATTTAATTTCGCCGTGGTCATCTTTAACCGGCGTTATAGTCATTTCTTCGTGGTAGAAGGTGCCGTTTTTTCTTTTGTTAATCAGAACTCCCCTCCAGACATTCCCTGAAATAATGGTGGTCCACAAATCCTGGTACATCTTTTGGTCGGTCCTTCCGCTTTTAAGGAAACGCGGATTTTCCCCGATCACCTCATTAGAATCGTAGCCTGTAATTTTAGTGAAAGCTTCATTGGTCCACAGGATATTTGCGTCTTCATCCGTAACAAAGATAGAGTTTGCGGCAGCTTTTAAGGCATTGTCTCTCAGCATAAGTTCACTGACAGCGGCATCTCGCTCAGAAATCCGTTGTTTCAATTTTACTTCGCTGGCTTGCAACTGTTGATTAGTCGTTTTTAGCTGTTGTTCGCCTGCTCTGAGTTGCTGATTAGCGGCGTTGATAGCATCTGTCCTGTTTCGCAGCTCCTCGGTCATTTTATTAAATGAGTCCGCTAATACCCCCAATTCATCTTTGCTGCCAAGTTCAATCTTGTGAGTTAGATCGCCATCTCTTATTCTTTTTGTTCCATTCTGCAAAACATTAATCGGTTTTATAATCGACCTGCCCATTAAAAACGCAAAAATAAGACTTAAAGATACACCAATGCCTCCTACCATAAAACTGACAAGATTAGCCCACTCTACACTGTGTTGTGAATCTGAAAGTTCCTGTTCAATATCCTTTGCCAGACTGTCGACAAATTCATCAATCACATCTCTCAAGCGGTCTATAATCTTTTTCCCTGTCTCTCTGGCAAGCAACTCAGCAATATCGTCCATAGACTGTGGATTTTCCTCATAATCCACTCTTGCCTGAATCTCAGGTTTTGCTGCCTTATTCAGCCATTCTTCATACAGGTTTTTTATGACCGACAAATTTTCCAGATTAGGCTCATCAAAAGCCAGCATAACTTCTAACTGTTTAACATGTTTATCAAAGTTCAACTGTCCCTCGTAATAAGGCTCAAGAAATTGGTTTTTACCTGTAAGCAGAAAACCCCGTTGCCCTGTTTCACTATCCACCACATCCTTACTTATCTGTATAAGTAAAATCAACTCATCCTTTTTGTCATCGGCTCTAAGTTCGGTAGACATAATGTCTACAGCAGTTCTGATATTATCCAGTATTTGCTTTCCTGTCCCCTCGCTGATGAGGAGGTTAATTGTTTTCAATGAAACCCTGGCTTCATTTACCTGCCTCCTTGCCTGTATTTCCGGTTCTCCTGCGGCTCCAAGCCATTTATACCGCAGATGCTCAATCTGTTCCAAAGCCTTCAAGTGTTGGGGCCTATCCGAAAGATCTTTTCGCAAACACACAAGTAAATCGTCAAATTCTTTATTGGCCTGATTGAATGGCTCTAAAAATGATTCTTTGCCTGTAATAATAAACCCGCGTTGCCCTGTCTCCATATCTACAATAAGCTTGCCAAGCTTCTGCGACTCACTTATAATACCTCCGGTGTCATGAACTACTACTCTAAAAGTTTTCATAACATCTCTCGAATTCATCACAAGAAGTGATGTAGAGATAATAAATAAAATTAGAAAGAAACCGCATAAAGTGACTATCTTTGATTTGATAGTATATCGCATAACTTAAACCCTAATTTTAGTAATTACCGCTTTGTTATCTTTTTGACTCTTTTCTTCAAATCTTTCTGCATTTCGAAATCAATCATATTTTAATTACCTGGTCGTTTATTTTTCAAGTTTCCAAATCGCCTGATTGAACAGCATGAGCCGTTTGGGGTATTTCTTTGGTAGGTTGCTGAACAATTGGGATTTTAAACTGAAATATGGCTCCGCCATTTTTTGCGTTTTCTGCCCATATCAGGCCATTATGTTCAGCGACGATATTTCTGCATATTGTCAATCCCAGTCCTGTTCCGCCCGCACCTGATTTTGTTTTGCTTGACTGGACGAACATATCAAAGATGGTTTCAAGTTCCTCGGGAGGTATACCATCGCTCTGGTCGTGAACACTGACCATGACCGATTCCTCTATTTTGCTCATTTTAATATCAATAGTACCCTTCTCCGGCGAGTACCTAATTGCGTTTGTTAGAAGGTTTCGTATTAATCGTTTTATTTTCTCACTGTCGAGTGTCACTTCTTCGGTGAATTCTTCAGGATTAAAGTTAATGCTAAGGCTTTGCCTTTTTATTTCGTCATCGAACTTTTCGAGAACTGAAGTTATCAATTCGTCAAGCCTTGCAGGGGCAAATTCAAATTCTGTACTTTTCGTTTCAAACATGGACAAATCAAATAAATTATCGACAAGTTCCTGAAGTGTTTTACCGCTTAGAGTAATTTTTTCAAAGTAGCCCAGCAGTTTTTCAGGCGTAGTGGTATTAATTTTCTTAGTTCCAAAATTGGCAAAACTAAGAATACTGTGCAGAGGGGTTCTTAACTCGTGCGACATATTTGCGAGGAACTCTATTTTTGCGATATTTGCCGCCTCTGCCATTCCTGTTCTGTGTGATTCGAGTACCAGTTGGTCATGGGTTAGTTTCAACTCCTCCATTGCTTCTATGCGTTGTGTAATATCTGTTACAAAAGCCACCGCTATCATCCCTGCTTCGGTTTCTGCCCAACTGACGCCAATCTCGACAGGCATCAAGGTTCCGTCCTTACACTTTCCATGAAGATTCCCCTCGCTATGTAAAAATTTCTGTTCTAGTTTTAAGAAATATTTTTCTCTATGCCCGACATGTTTTGAGTGCAGTTTTTCAAGCAATAACATTTCGATTTTATTATTAATCAATTCATTCTCCTGGTATCCGAACATTTTTTCTATCGCTGGGTTGGTAAAAACTATATTTCCCTCTTTATCAATTGCAAGAATTCCGATGGGACTGGCCTGGAGCAATGTTCTGGTCTTGTTTTCACTTCTCTTTAAGGCGTTTTCAGTCTCTATGCGCTTTGTAATATCCTGTGCTACTTTGATAAAAAATTTAATTTCGTCGTAATCATCTTTGACGGGCGTTATTGTCGCTTCTTCGTGATATAGGGTTTCGTCTTTTCGTTTATTTATGAAAACTCCCCGCCATGTCTGTCCCGAAGTAATGGTCATCCACAAATCGACGTAAAGTTTTTGGTCAGTCTTACCGCTTTGAAGTATTCTTGGATTTTTTCCGATTACTTCTTTTTGTTCATAGCCTGTGGCGTAGGTAAATGCTTTATTAACCTGTACAATGTTGCCGCGTTCGTCAGTAATAACAACAATATTGTCCGCAGCTTCCATGGTAGCACTCTCTATTTTCAGTTTTGTCTGTGTCTGTCTAAGCTGTGCTATAATATTTTGCATCGGTTCGATAACAAATAAATATAACAGCGGAGTACTCATGAGCGCTAATGAAACAGGGTCCAGAAAAATACCCCAGTGGGAAGAAATGCCAAAGGCATGCAGCAACACCATAATCACTACTTCACAAAGGAAAATAACCAGAAGAATTATAATAAAAAGTCTGGCAATGGATTTATATTGACCCCAATAATCCAAAAACAGCCTTTTGAATTTCTTTAGTTTTGAAGCTTCTGCAAACTTCACGTTTTTGGTCCTTTAATTAATTGTCGTCTTGGCTAACAATAACAGGAGCAAATTAAGAGCGTATTTCAGGCATTCGGAGCCCTTTTGGCAACGTAACCCGAAAAAATGCACTTTCAGTAAAGACCCCCATTTATATAAGCAGTATCTATCTCGTCATGTCAGCATGGCGGATTTACTAAAAAATTTTCAATCCGAGTAAAAAACTGGCATGACTGTCAGGTAAAGCGGCAAGCTAATGCTAGAGCAATTTAATATTTTCTTAGCTGTTGTTGGAGACTATGACATTTGCCCATGTTGGTATGCTGGTGAGTATCTCGTAACAGATGGTTTTGCTTAATGCGGCTAAGGAGTAGACGCTACATGGCGAATCGAGTCTATTGTCGATGATTGTGACCGGCTGACCCAGTTGAACGTCTGGGACATCTGTGACATCAATTACCATTTGATTCATAGTAATTGTTCCGATGACATTAACTATATGTTCGTTTATTCTGACCCTGGAGCAACTTGAAAATGGCCTCCAGAACCCACCCGAATATCCTACTGGCAATACAGCGGCTTTAGTTTTTCTGTCGACTATAAATTTTCTGCCATAGTTTACGGAATTGCCCTTTTCTATTGTTATTATGTGCACTATGGGAGCCTGCAGTTTTAGGGCAGGTTTCAAATCTATTGGTAGTGGTTTTTTCATTGTTGAATAGCCGTAAATTGCTATCCCGCAGCGCACCATGTCAAAATGCGATTGAGGTAATCTCATGGTTGCAGAGCTGTTGGCAACATGTATGATGACATTGTCAGTAATGCAATGGTCCAATTGTGATATTAATTTTTTAAAACTGGCAATTTGTTTTTCCGCAAAGGACAAATCCTGTTCATCTGAATTTGCAAAATGAGTGTAAATACCGGAAAGTTTCATGGTGCTGGAGTTGTAAATGTATTCGACAAGTTCTCCGGCATTCTCAGCAACAATGCCGCAGCGTCCCATTCCAGTATCAATGTTTACGTGCACTTTGAGAGTTGATGAAGTGTTGTTTAGAATTGAATCGATATACTTTGCAGTTTCTATTGAAGAGACAGTGCAATTAAAACCAAGCGATGCGCATTGTTTTATATCCTTATGGGGGATGGACGGATATAGGGGGTCGAGGATAAGTATTTGTTGTCTTTTGATGCGTTTTGCGATACGAAACGCTTCATCTGTACTTGCGACAGCGAAAAAATCGATATCGGTGTCTTTTAGGAAATCGACTACTTCTAATATACCGTGTCCGTAGGCATTAGCTTTTACAACGGCACAAAACATTACATCGTCTTTGCAACATTTTCTAAGCTGTTGGATATTATGGCTAATGGCATCGGTATAGAGGTATGCACATAAATCTTTTTTTACAAAAGATTTTTTTGCGGATTTTTCACTCGATGTCCCTCCGCTAACGACTTGTGTTTTAAGCGATTTTTTACGCCCTATTCTAATAAGCGTTTTTTTATGCCCTATTTCAATATCTAACATTGAGCTTAAATTACCTCCATTTTTTTGGACCACCTGAAAAAGTGTAATCGAAATCAAAGTACCGGTCAATATTATTCACCGAGGCGAATATTGGTTCATTATCGGACTAAGAGTGGCGTAATAATGCCTGATCGGTGGTGTTTTTAACAAAAATATTATTTCCATTATCGGCATTAGAGTTGATTTTGGCATAGTTGATTAGAAGTATATCTGCAAAATTCATCTCTATTAGAGGTCTTTTAGGGAAATCGCACATTTTTGCCCAATTCTCCCCCCTGCCCCCAGGTTGCCCATATTGTCATAATATTATAGATTTAGGCGTAAACATTTGAGAAGTAGCATTGCAATAATGACGATAATCGATTATAATATGAGGTTCCACGGAAACATTGTTTTGTTTTCTGACGTAGACGCAGAGAGGTAGATGTTAAATTAATAGGACTTTTTAGGTTATTTATGCAATTGTATACTTGCCCATTTGAGGATAAAGGAGTGTCGGAGGTCTACTTAACAGCCTGTCCGACACTGGAAAAGTCTGTTGAAGAACAGGCTAAGGAGATTTTTTCTGCCCTCAAGAATGAACTTGAATCGAAGCAATTAAGCATCCTGCAGGAACGTGTTTTCGTAACGCAAGAAGCTGTCGATGTGGTTCGCGTGGCGAGGGCAAGCGTATATGGTTCGCTTGATGATGGTGTTGAGCCGACATGGCTTATAATTCCTGAGGGCAAAACCGGTCAGATTTCCGGTGTTCAGGTTCATGCGGTTGGCGGGCTCGAGAGTCCTCGAATACTTAGTTTGGATGGTAAGGCGTGTGGTCGTATTGTCAGCTATGGGGAGCGTAAGCTGATGGCATTGTCGGGGTTATCCGGTTCAGGCGGCGGCAGTGATTCTGAGCAGGCAAAGATAATGCTTGAAAGAGCAGAAGCTATTCTTAAGCAGGAAGGTACTGATTTTTATGCTGTGGCGCGAACATGGATGTGGCTTCGTGATATACTCAGTTGGTATGATGAGTTTAACGCAGTTAGAAATGATTTCTTTATTGAGCGTGGACTTATTCAAAAAGCAGTAGAGAGTAAGATGCCAGCAAGTACTGGTATCGGTATTGGTGGTGATAATGACAGCATCTGCACAATGGACATTGTGGCAGTGATTGAACCTAAAAGTTCGATAGAATATCTTGACGCAGGCGGCAATCAGTTGTCGGCATTCGAGTACGGCTCGGCATTTTCACGAGCTTGCAGTGTCGAGACTCCGGCTGGCACAACGGTTTATGTTTCGGGTACCGCGTCGATAGACCATTCCGGCGAAACAACCAATGTTGGCAAGGCCAAGGAACAGATAGAAGACACAGTCGAGAATGTATTGGCAGTGTTTAAGCAAATGAATTGCAAAGAAGATGATATCGTTCATTCATTTATGTATTGCAAGACACGTGAAATCGAGGACCTGTACCTCGATGTATGTTCTAAACTCAAATGGCCTCAATTTACAGCTATAACTGACGTTTGCCGGGACAATCTTCTCTTTGAGATTGAAGCTACGGGTGTAGTTCGCCGCTAAACCGGTCTTAGTAAATTTCACCACAAAACCACGCAATCGCAAGCCAACGCCTAAGTTCTAACTGCACTATTTTAATTTGTTGTCGATTTTTGGCTGATAGCTTATAATCTTCAAAAAGGAATTGGCTTATTGAAATCTGCACAAGAACAGGAGGTGCGATTTGAGGATGAGAATCGTAACGACAAAGGCGTTTGGAATTACTGCATATCTTTTTATTTCAGCTTGTATTCTGTCTGGATGCCAAAGCATAGATGCACAGTACAGTCAAAAAGATATCGCTTCGCTTAGTGCATTCAATCGCGGTGCAGGGTTTCTTGACCAGTACAGATACAAAGAAGCGGCTAAAGAATTTGAAGAGGTTTTGCGCACATCTCCCGGGTGGGTGACAGCGCGGTTTAATCTTGGTGTCGCGTATTTTAATTTATACAACGAGCCTGGAGCGGAAGGTTATCTTGACTTGGCACGTGAGGCTTTTGAGAGTGTATCGCAATCGCCGTCTTATAAGTTAAACGCGTTATTTTGTCTTGGTCTTTATTATCAGCACATCGGCAATGACTTAAAGTCAGAAGAATATTTTCGAGCGGTATACAAGGGAGATGACAAGGATCCTTACGTGATGTACAAACTGGCAGAGGTGCTTATCAGCCTTGGCAGGACGGAAGAGGGTACGGAATTTCTTGAGAAGACAGTTGAGCTTGACCCTGGATTTATTTCAGCGATATATCGGCTTGCGAGTCAGTATCAGCGTACGAAGCGTCGCGAGCAGGCCAAGCCTTTATTTATGCGTTTTAGAAAACTCAAGGAAGCTGAACTTGCGGGGGGAACTTTTACAGCACAAAAGTCCTACGGCGCATCCGGAAAATATTACATGGCATTGGGTGCTGACGAGATCGGGCTGCGAGCGGGAACGGTTTTGCCCAAGCGAGTTATTTTTTCTCCGCAGGCAAGGTATCTGGACAGCGAAATTACTGCATGGAAATGGGGCGGTGGGACAATCTCGCTTGCAGGTATAGCCGGCGGTGACGTGGATGGCGATGGTGACCTGGATATCCTTATGACCGGGTTCGGGGATGAAGGTAAAGTGCAATTATGGCGTAACAATGGTTCGGGCGAATTTTCCGGTGGTGCTTATTTAGCAGAGGGAGGTATATCACCGTGTTTTGGTGACGTGGATGACGATGGCGATATTGACCTTTGGCTCGGCAGGGCTGGCGAGGACCTGTACTTTGAAAATGACGGCAAAGGAAACTTTAAAAAAATACGTAACCAGCAAATATCAGGCGGTAACAACATAAGCCAATGTGTAAGACTTGTCGATATTGACAGCGATGGCGATTTGGATTTTCTGGCGCTTCGCATGAGGAAAGGTTCAGTGCCGATAACAGATAAGACGACACCTACTGCAAGCAGCTTATATAACAATAACCGGGACGGTTCTTTCACTGATATCGCTGAAGAGCTTGGATTGGATTTTGCAAAGACAACGATCGGGGCAGTGATATATGACGATTTCGACAACGACCGTGATTTGGATATGATCCTGTTTCCTGCCAATGGTACGCCTATTAGCTGGGTAAATGACCGCTTATTGGAATATCGGATACGTGATGCAGCAAGTACAGGTCTTTCAGTGGGCAATGTTTTGAGCGCAACTTCCGGCGACCCTGACAAGGATGGAGACAGGGACTTACTTGTGTTTACCGGTAAGGGTTTGCATCTTTTTGTCAACGACGGCAATTTTAAATTCAAGAGTCATAAAGGTTTTGCCGATCACTGCGGCAGGCTTGGCGGGACCGGCGGTCAGTTTGCGGATTTCGACAATGACGGCGATTTGGATATTTTAATCGCTGACGCTCACAGGCGTGACGGCAGTCGAGGGCCGGTATTACTGATCAATGATTGGCCTGCGGATAGATTTGTCAATGCATCTGAGATTGATCCTGGAAATATGCTGGGGGCGATCGAGACCAAAGGCGACGCGAGCTGTATGGCGGCTGACTTTACCGGTAACGGAAAATGCGATGTTCTTTTGGCATGGGCAGGTGCGAAGCCTGTACTTCTTGAGAACATGACGCCGGGCGGTCATTGGATCGAGATAGACCTTATCGGGACACGCGAACAGGACAAAAAGTCACGTTCAAATAATTCAGCTATCGGGGCACGCGTGGATATCAAGGCGGGCAATATATCACAGCAATACGTAGTAGGCTCGCCAACAAGTTCGACAAGTCTTGCACCGTATAGGATTCATGCGGGGTTGGGCGATAACACGAAGGTCGATTGGCTTCGTATTATGTGGCCCGACGGCGTTCTTCAGGCCGAGCTTGAACTGGCGGCAGATGAATTAATAACTATCACTGAATTGCAGCGTAAGACGTCATCGTGTCCTCATCTTTTTGCATGGGACGGTTCTCATTTTGCGTTCATATCTGATTTCGGCGGGATGGGAGGCATGGGTTATCTTCTTGGCAAGCCCGGAGAATACGCCAAGCCTGACCCGACGGAGTATGTTTCAGTTCCGAATTTGGTCGCTCGTGACGGTGAATACGTTTTACAGGTTCTGGAGCCGCTGGAAGAAGTAGTTTATTTTGATGAAGCGAAACTTATCGCGGTTGACCATCCGGCGGGTACGCAGGTCTATCCGAACGAGATGATGGCGGTGAATATTGCTCTGCCTGAGTTTGAGTTGTTCTGTTTTGAGGATACTATCGACGCGATTCGTGCGGTCGACCATAGAAATGTAGATGTGACGGAAAAGATACGAACTATCGACAGGCGATACGCGGGTACGACCGAGCTTGACCGGCGTTTTACCGGCTTTGCCAAGGAGCATTTTGTCGAGCTTGATTTCGGCGAGCGTCTCGAATCGCTAAGTGGCGAGCAGCGGTTAGTGTTGTTCCTTTACGGGTGGGTCGAGTACGGCTATTCGTCAACAAACTTTGCCGCAAGTCAGGCCAACATGAGTATGAAAGCTCCCACTATTGAGGTGCTTCGTGACGGGGGATGGGTGGAGCTATTTAATGAGGTTGGTTATCCGGCGGGAATCAATCATATGATGACGCTTGATGTCACCGGCAAGATACTGCCAAGCGACAGTAAAATCCGAATCAGTAGCAATATGGAGATATACTGGGACAGAATATTTTTGGCAGAGGTACTTGATGAGTCGCGACTTTCTGTCAGGGAAGTATCTGCTAAAAATGCTGACCTTCATTTCTTAGGTTTTCTTCGCGAGTTTTCTCCCGATGGTCGTCATCCAAAACTTTTCGATTATGACAGCGTTGACAGAGCAATCCCGTGGAAAATAATGTCTGGTGATTTCACTCGGTTTGGAGAAGTAACTGAACTTATAGAAGAAGCTGACGACCGCTATGTTATCATGGGACGCGGGGAAGAATTGACGCTTCGTTTTTCAGCAGAGAGTTTTGGGACGGTTCCTGCGGGTATGGTCCGCAGTTTTATTCTAAAAACCGACAGTTTCTGCAAGGACATGGACTTTTGCTCGGCATATCCTGATACCGTCGAGCCTTTACCTTTCCACGGCATGAGTAATTATCCTTACGGCGAGAATGAGAAATACCCTGATGACGAAAAAATGCGAGAGTATCAGAGGCGATTTAATACACGCAAACTGGGCGATTCCAGCGATTGACCGGATTGCTGTAAGGTCTGAATTTAGCTTGCATTAGGGCAAATCCTTTGATACAATATAGGGGTTATATCAGAATTTTTTTTCGTGTCAAGGCGTACATATTGAATCCTTTCGCGGCAATTAAGGACGAAACAATAAATAATGAATGCACACTCTGGTCATTTTCAACAATCCGACGGTGACAGCATGGGGAAAAAAGTGTTTTTACTTTCGACGCTGAGCATGGTAATTGCACATCTGGCAATTGCTGCTTTTTTCATTTCGCCGTCATCGGCATCATCGATATTTGACGTCACCGCCGAGCAGAAAGCTATTCGCGTTTTAGAGCAACACCTGCCTATGGTCACCGGACGTTTGGTAAGAGATTTTCCGAATAATATTGAGCTGACCAAATTAGCAGTTGAGTTTCATCGGTACCGTCAAAATTATTATAAGGCGGTAAAGGTTTTGGAGAGGGCTTTGCGGTTAAATCCAGGCAACTACGATTTATGTAAGAGTTTAGCAGAATTGGCATCTGAGAATGGCGACTATGAAAAGGCAATTAAGTACTGGGAAAAAGCTCTTAGCATTCAACCCGATGACTGGAAGCTGTATAATAAGATAGCCGATGCGCTGATTTCGGCAGGTAAATATGCCAAAGCAATAGAGAAACTCGAAGCAAAGATAAAAGTTTCGCCGCTCTCTGCCCGCAGTTATCATTTACTTGGGCTGGCGTATATGCAGCTCGGTGATTATGAAAAGTCAAAAGAATACTTAGAGAAGGTATATAAGACCGACCCTGAATATTTCAAGATACATTATTTGCTCGGGAAAGTATATAGGAGATTAAAGCAGCCTGAAAAAGCAAAAAAACACATGCAGCTTTACAGAAAAAATCCGAACGAAGAGAGTAAGGGCAAAAAGGGACCAATAAGAAGAGGAGATGGTGACCTGGTATATGACCAGACCAAAGTTGAAATTGATGCTTTTTCCGTAATTCTGGCCAGGTTGTGTATTCTGGGCAGCGAATTCTATCGGCTAAGCGGCAACGATGATGATGCTAAGGCACTTTTTGAAAAGTCGGAAGATATTTTTGAGCAAGGTCTTGTGGTTGCTCCTGGTCAGGCTGACATGTGCAGGGAACTTGCATTTATGTATATCTCAACCAAAAACAAGCCCGGCAAGGCGGTGGAGTTTGCGAAAAAAGCTGTAGAGCGGAGAGGGTCAGCAAGGAATTATTTCGTATTAGGCCTTGCGTATAATGAAAACGCAAACATGGAACAAGCACTATCAGCTTTGAAAAAAGCTGTCGAGCTTGAACCTGGAAATAAGCGTTACAAAAAAACATATAATAAAATTAAAAGAAAGAAGATGAAATAATGATTTTGGCTTTGCTTAATAAAAGTTTCCTGCGATTTGTTGTTATAGCCGGCTTGGTCTGTATAAGTTTTTTGCGGCCTCTGCAGGCAAAAGAATCGATAACATTTACTGATGTTACCGATAAGACCGGTATAACTTTCAAACACACGGACGGCAGTAGCGGTAAATTCTATATTATGGAAACTGTCACCGCTGGTTTGGCACTGTTTGATTACGACAATGACGGTGACATTGATATCTACTTTTTAAATGGAGCCGCCCTTAAAGGCACGAAGTACGATAAGCCTCCCAAAAATGCGTTGTACCGCAATGACGGCAATTTTAAATTTACGGATGTCACTGAGCAAAGCGGATTGGGTGATACGGGTTTTGGTTTAGGAGTGACTGCAGGTGACTACGACAACGACGGCGATAAGGACATATACATTAATAATTTTGGTCCGAATGTTTTGTACCGCAACAATGGTGACGGGACCTTTAGCGATGTTACAAAGAAAGCCGGCGTTGATAATGGAAATCATGTCGGTGCGGGCACCTGTTTTCTCGATATAGACAAGGATGGTGACCTTGACCTCTATGTCGCACGGTATATTATATTTTCTTATGACGAACATAAGGTAATGAATATAAGGGGTTACCTGTCTTATTCAGCCCCCGTTGATTATACGCATCTTTCTGACAGTTTGTATCGCAATAATGGGGACGGGACATTTACCGATGTAAGCAAGGTTTCAGGTATAGGCGGCCATAAAGGGTCCGGGATGGGAATGGTCTGCGTAGACTATGACAACGATGGCGATACGGATATTTTTGTAGCCAACGATGAAATGGAAAATTACCTTTTTGAAAATGACGGGACGGGTAAATTTGAGCAAGTTGGACTCATGGCTGGTGTGGCATATGATTTCAATGGCAAGTATTATGGCAGTATGGGTGTTGACTGCGGAGATTACGATAACGACGGGTTATTGGATTTTTATGTGACTTCTTTCGACAGAGAGTCGGCTACCTTATATAAAAATCTAGGTGACGGAATTTTCGAAGATATCACGTCCTCAATCGGGGCAGGAAAAGGTACGTATGAGAACCTGACGTGGGGAACTGGGTTTGCGGATTTTGACAATGACGGAGACCGTGACATTTTTGTAGCGGCGGGCCATTTACAGCCTGACATAGCAAAGCATAGCGACCATCTGACCTACCGTGCCATAAATCAACTGCTGATGAATACTGGTGACGGTAAGTTTGTCAACATAACTAAAACTGCAGGTGACGGGATGAAGGTCAAGCAATGCAGCCGCTACGCTGGTTTTGATGATTTGGATAATGACGGCGATGTTGACGCGGTAATACTGAATATAAGAAGCAAGCCTACAATACTAAGAAATGATACCGTTAATAATAATCACTGGATTAAGATAAGGCTAAAAGGGGTAAAATCCAATCGTGACGGCATCGGAGCGCACGTTAAGGTAACCGCGGGCGGGCTTGTACAACTCGATGAAGTTCATAGCGGCAGAGGGTATCAGGGTCATCACGGCTCGCGTCTTTATTTCGGATTAGGTAAGAACAAAATGATAGAGAAGATAGAGGTCCGATGGATTGGCGGCGGGGTCGATGTATTAAAGAATGTCAAGGCTGACCAGTCGATAACAATAACAGAAGGGAAAAAAACTATACAATAATATATCACGTGGTCGCAGGTGGCTGGCATAGTCGATTTTGTGTTGTATTAGGGCAAATCTCGTGATATAGTTCGGGTATTGTATCAGAACTTTTTTCACGAAAAAGCGTATATATTGCATTGCTTTGCGACAATAAAGGCTAAAAAACAAATAATGGATGTACACTTTAATCATTTTCAACAATTGGGCACTGGCAGGCTAAGAAAAGACGTGCTGGATATAGCAATTGTATGGGTGATAGCTCTCTCTTTTTGCATACCCGTATCATCTGTTTCGGCAGTAACCGAGAGTGTCACCTTATCGCAAAAAGCTGCGGGCGTTTTGAGGGAGCGATTGTCGGTAGTATCTGAAGAGCTGTTAAAAGATTTCCCCGATGATATTGAAGTGATCAAGCGCAGCGTCGAGTTTTATCGTCACTGTCAAAATCCTTATAGGATGATGGAGGTTTTGGAGCAGGGATTGAGATTTAATCCAGGCAACTATGGTTTGTGTGTGCAGATGGCCAAAATAGCTTTTAATAATGGTGAGTATGAAAAGGCAGTTACATACTGGGGGAAAGCTTTGGCTATCAAGCCGGGAGCATGGCAGCTTCATGACAATATTGCAGAGGCATATATTTCGTTAGGGAGATATAGCGAGGTAGTCGAGAAACTTGAAGCAAAGATAAAGGTTTCGCCTCGGTCGGCCCGGAGTTACTGGCTTCTTGGTCAGGGATATATGAAGGTAAAGAAGTATGAGAAGGCGAAAGAATGTTATGATATGGTGCTTGAGATTAATCCCAAGTATCCTCAGGGTCATTACTGGCTTGGTAAAACATACATGCGATTAAAGCAGCCTGCAAAGGCAAAAGAGCATATGGAAATTCATAGAGGACATAAGAATGCCATGCCTAGTGTAAGACCTGATATAATTGGAGAGAATGGGAGCCTTCAACATCACGGTATCGATGTTCAGCTTGACCTTTTCTCGGGAGTTCTGGCCCGGTTGTGTGTGCGAGGCAGCAAGCTTTATCGGGCAAGTGGGAAACAAGAGGAAGCTCAAGATCTTTTTGCAAAAACAGAAAAAGCATTTGAGCAGTCTCTTATTGTTGACCCTAATCAGACCAATATTTGCCGGGAGTTCTCTTTTTTGTATATATCGATGGATACCAAGCTTGATAAGGCAAAAGAACTTGTTGAAAAAGCTGTGGCGTTAGAGGAGTCGGCGCGTAATTACTTTATATTAAGCCGTGCCTACTATGCAAGTTCGGAAACTGCAAAAGCACTGTCGGCGATGGAGAAGGCTGTCGAGATGGACCCCAACAATATAAGTTTCAGACGTGTATATGAGCGGATGAAAAGGAAGAGTACGAGATGATGATTCGAGCATTTTTCAATAAAAGTCTTTTACGGTTTGGTATTATTGCCGGATTGATTTGCATAAGTTCTTCGCCAATGGCATTAGCAAAAGAATCAATTACGTTTACCGATGTCACTAAAGAAACCGGCATTACTTTCAAGCATACTGACGGCAGTTCGGGTGAGTTCTATATCGTTGAGGCTGTCGCTGCGGGATTGGCATTGTTTGACTATGATAATGACGGTGACATTGACATTTATTTTTTAAACGGGTCGCCTTTAAAAGGTACCAAGAGCAAAACGGCTCCTAAGAATGCGTTATACCGCAATGACGGCAATTTTAAATTCACAGATGTTACCGAGCAAAGCGGTCTTGGTGATACGGGTTTTGGTCTTGGGGTGACTGTGGGTGACTATGATAATGACGGCGACGTTGATGTTTATCTTAATAATCACGGTCCCAATGTATTATACAGTAATAATGGCGATGGGACGTTTACGGATGTTACGAAAAAGGCAGGGGTTGGTGATGGTGACCATGTTGGAGCTGGCACGTGTTTTCTGGATATAGATAATGACGGCGACCTTGACCTGTACGTTGCCAGGTATGTTGTATTTTCTTATGACAAGCACAAGGCCATTAAAATACGAGATTATCTCGCTTATCAAGGCCCTAATTTTTACGCGCTTCCACCTGATGGTTTGTACCGTAATAATGGCGACGGCAGCTTTACAGATATCAGTGAGAGCAGCGGTATCGGGGAATATAACGGGTCAGGGATGGGCATAATCTGTGCCGACTACGATAATGATGGAGATACGGACATTTTTGTAGCTAATGATAATATGGAGAACTATCTTTTTCAAAATGACGGGAGCGGCAAATTTGAGGAAGTGGGGCTCATGGCAGGAGTGGCGTATAATTTTAACGGTAAACAGTTTGCGAGTATGGGTGTTGACTGCGGCGATTACGATAACGATGGTCTTTTGGACTTTTATGTTACTTCTTATGTAAAACAATCGACGTCACTATATAAAAATATAGATGATGGACTGTTTGAAGATGTGACCTCTTCGGCTGGCGCTGGGGACGGGACATTTGCAAGCATGACGTGGGGGACGGGTTTTGCTGATTTCGATAATGACGGAGATAAGGACATTTTCATAGCGACGGGACATCTGCAGACTAACGTAGAGAAATTCAGTGAACACATGGTATACAATACTCGGAACGAAGTGCTCATGAATACTGGCGATGGAAAATTCGTCAATATAACGGAGAAAGCCGGCGGAGGTTTGAAGGTCGAGCTTAGCAGTCGCGGCGCCGGTTTTGATGATTTGGACAATGACGGTGATATAGATGTGGTGATATTAAACACCAAAAGCGGGCCGACAATATTAAGGAATGATACTAACAATAGCAACCACTGGGTTCAAATACATCTCAAGGGAACCAAGTCAAACCGAGACGGGGTAGGCGCACGTGTAAAAGTGGTGACGAAAGATTTGTCGCAGATTGACGAAGTTCATAGCGGGAGAGGGTATCAAGGTCATCACGGCTCGCGTCTTTATTTCGGTTTGGGCGAGCATAAAAAGATAGACAGGATAGAGATTCGGTGGCTTGGCGGCGGCGTAGATGTATTGAAAGATGTCAAGGCTGACCAGTTGATAACGATAACAGAAGGCGAAAATCCCGAAAAATAAAAAATGAATACTCATTCCAACCATCTACAACAGTTTAGTCAGGGCCCTCTGGAGAAAAGACTCTGTCGTTTTATAATTGCGTTCTTAGCCATCGCAGCTTTTTGTATATCAACATCGCTTGCGGCGACGGAGCCTGAAATCACACCAGGTCAACAGGCTAACAGTATTATAGAAAAACAATTGTCCGTAATAGCCGAGGAGGTATTGCAAGATTTTCCGCAAGACATCCAGCTTGCTAAGTTTGCAGCGGAGTTTTATAACCAGTGCGAAAGGCCTGATGCGGCAGTGGCGGCTCTTGAGCAAGCTTTGAAATATAATCCGGAGAGCTACGAATTGTGCAATAGGATCGCTAAGACATCTTTTGCTAACGGCAGCTATGACAAAGCAATTACATACTGGAGAAAGGCCCTTGCGATCTCACCGGAGAAGTTGGACCTAAACAATAATATTGCTGAAACATACATGGCCTTAGGGAAATATGCCGAAGCGGTTACGCAACTTGAAAAAATAATTAAGAAAGAAAAGGGTGAGGTCTTTCCTGCTCTGGACTACAGTAAAAGTTACTTCTTACTTGGGCAGGGATATTTGCAGCTAAGGCAATACGAAAAGGCAAAAGAATATTTGGAAAAAGCATTAGTAATTACGCCTGAGCATCGTATGGGTCATTACCAACTTTCAAAAACTTATATGAGATTGAAGAATCCTGAGAAGGCAAAAGAGCACATGGAGCTTTATACAAAGCAGAAAGCTGAAACTGCTGAGCGTAAGGAGGCGTGGGCGAAGAAGAGAAAGACGGCGGTTATTAATAATACCGCAGATGCGGACCGTAAAGTTTTTTCAAGAACTCTGACAAGGTTAAGTGCCCGGGGGAGCAGGCTTTACTTAGTTTCAGGAAAGAGTCAAAGCTCTCAAGAGCTTTTTAATAAAGCAGAGACAACATTTCAAAAGGCAATCGCTATTGACGCAGGACAATCGGTGCTGTATCGGCAGTTTGCATTGCTTTATGTAATGACAAACCGCAAACTTGACAGGGCTCAGGGGCTTGCAAAAAAAGCTGTGGAGCTGGAACCATCAGCACAAAATTATCTTATGTTAGGCCGAATCTACTACCAAAATTCCGACAGGGCAAATGCTCTAATAACGATAGAAAAGGCAATTGCATTAGAGCCTGGGAATCCATTATATAGACGCACTTATAATAAAATCAAAAAGGGAGCTGATAAATGAAAGTTTCAACTGTCCTTTTTAACAGAGTAATCGCACGCTATTGTGTTGTAGCTGGGTTGCTATTTATAAACACGTTTAGTTTAGCAGCAGCAAATGCGCCAATATCATTTACCGATGTGACAAAAGAAACGGGAATTACTTTCACTCATAAAAACGGGGCATCGGGAGGCTTTTATATTATAGAATCAATCTCTGCTGGTTTGGCACTGTTTGATTATGATAATGACGGTGACATTGACATTTACTTTTTAAACGGAGCTGCGCTTAAAGGCGCAAAATATGACACGCCTCCGAAAAATGAGCTTTACCGCAATGACGGCAACTTTAAATTCACCAATGTAACCGAAAAAAGCGGTTTGGGAGATGCGGGGTTTGGGGTTGGTGTAGCTGTGGCGGACTATGATAATGATGGTGACCTTGATGTGTACGTTGAAAATTGCGGGCCCAATGTGCTGTTCAGTAACAATGGCGATGGCACATTTACCAATGTGACAAAAAAGGCTGGGGTAGGTGACGGTGACACGATAGGTGCAGGGGCATGTTTTCTGGATATTGACAAAGACGGCGACCTCGACCTTTATGCTTCGCGGTACATCGTTTTTTCGTACGACAAAAACGTGGTCATGATCAAGAGGGGTTATCCGGCGTTTACCGACCCGACTGTTTATGTCATCGAGCCTGACGCATTATACCGCAATAACTCAGACGGCACGTTTACGGACATCAGCGATGCATCTGGGATATCAAAAGTGCGTGGAACAAGTATGGGAGTGACATGTGTTGATTATGATAACGATGGCGACACGGACATTTTTGTAGCTAACGACAATATGGCAAATTTTCTTTTCCAAAATGACGGAACCGGTAAATTTGAAGAAGTTGGTCTTATGGCAGGAGTAGCCTATGATTTTAATGGAAAGGCTCAAGGAAGCATGGGTGTAGACATCGCTGACTACGACAACGATGGTCTTCTGGATTTTTATGTCACTTCCTACGAATTACAGCCAGCTACACTATATAAAAATTTAGGTGACGGACTGTTTGAAGATGTGACTTTTCCAAGCGGTGCAAGTGAAGGGACGTTTACGAGTATGACGTGGGGAACGGGTTTTGCGGACTTTGATAATGACGGAGACAGGGACATTTTTGTGGTGACGGGTAACCTGCAGCCTAATATAGAAAAATATAGTAACCGTAAGTTTCATACGCGAAATGAACTCTTAATGAATACCGGTGACGGCAAATTCGTCAATATCACTGACAAGGCTGGTGACGGGATGGCGGTTGAACTTAGCAGCCGAGGCGCTGGGTTCGATGATTTGGATAACGACGGTGACATTGACGTTGTGATTCTAAATACAATGCGTGAACCGACAATATTGAGAAACGATAGTATTAATGATAACAGCTGGATTCAAATACGTCTCAAGGGCGTAAAGTCCAACCGAAACGGGATAGGCTCGCGTGTTAAAGTGACCGCTGGCGAGCTGGTTCAAATTGAAGAGGTTCGTAGTGGGCGAGGGTATCAGGGACACCACGGATTGCGGCTTTATTTTGGATTAGCTAAACATAAAAAGATTGATAAGATAGAGGTTCGGTGGCTTGGCGGCGGGGTGGACGTCTTGAAAGATGTTAAAACCAATCAGTTGATAACGATAACAGAAGGACAAAATTCTGAGAAATAAAAAATGAATACTAATCGCAGGCATTTTCAACAATCGGGTAATAGCAGAAAAACAAAGCTGTTGCCAGCTATATCAATAGCGTGGGTGACAATTGCCATTTTTTCTATGTTGATGACATCCTGGTCATTTGCCTCGGAAGTTGCCCCGCAACAGCAGGCTGTTATTTTTCTGAAAGAGCAGATATCGGCACTGTCGGAAGAGCTATTGAGTGATTTTCCGCAGGATTCAGGATTGGCATTGACAGCAGCTAGATTTCACCAATCTTGCAATAGTCCGTACAAAATGATGGAGGTTTTGGAGCAGGGGTTGAGATATGACCCTAAAAATGGCGAGTTCAGTAAAATGATGGGTGAGACGGCTTTTAAGAATGGCGAGTACGAAAAGGCAATTATATATTGGAAGAAATTTCTTCAACTGTCGCCTAAGAACTGGGACATTCATAACGACATTGCTGGGGCACTTATTTTTTCTGGCAAATACAAGGAGGCCATTGAAACGCTTGAGGAGCGGAGTAAAACTTTTGCAAAGCCTGTTCGCAGCTACTGGTTAATTGGTCAGGCGTATATGCAATTGGAAAAGCACGAAAAGGCAAAAGAATACTTGGAAAAAGGAATTAAGATCAAGCCGGGTCACCCCAAAGGCCATTACTTACTTGCCAAAACGTATATAAGATTGAAAGAGCAGGAAAAAGCACGGCATCACATGGAAATACACCGCAGGAGAAAGGATAAAGTTGCCAAACTCCGACATCAATGGGTAAAGACAAGAAACAATGATATCAGTCAAAAAAGTACGGAAGGTGAAATCAAAAGGCTTTGTAACGTTCTGTCGAGGCTTTGTATCAGGGGGACCAAGCTTTACCGCTCGTCCAAAAATGACGGAGAGTCTCGAAAGCTCACAGAAAAGGTAGAGACAATATTTCAACAAACTATCGCTATCCATCCAAATCAGTCGGATATATACTATGAGTTTGCTTTTTCATATTTCACTATTAATCACAACATGGACAAGGCAACCGAGCTTGCAAAAAAAGCTGTTGAGCTGGAGGAATCGGCGCAAAATTATTTTTTATTAGGTCGTATTTATTACAAAAACTCTGATACTAAAGATGCTCTGATGGCCATAGGAAAAGCTATGAATCTGGAATCTAAAAACTTGAACTACAAACAAAAATATGATGAGATAAAGAAAGCTGTAAAATGATGAAATCAGGATATCTCTCTAAAAATTCTTCTCTTCGGTACAGTATGGTTGCCGGATTGATTTTCATAAATACTTTTTTGACAGTATGTGCAAACGCATCGATTTCATTTACGGATGTAACTAAAAAAACCGGCATTACCTTCAAACATAGCGACGGGAACTCCGAGAAATTCCATATCATGGAAACTGTCACTGCTGGTTTGGCACTTTTTGATTATGATAATGATGGTGACACAGATATTTACTTTTTAAACGGGGCTGGTCTTAAAGGAATGAAATATGAAACGCCGCCTCAAAATGAGCTTTACCGCAATGACGGGAACTTTAAATTTACCAATGTAACCGCGGAAAGCGGCCTGGGTGACACGGGTTTTGGGTTGGGTGTAGCTGTTGCTGATTACGACGGAGATGGCGACCTTGACGTTTATCTTAATAATTATGGCCCGAATGTATTATACAGCAATAATGGAGACGGCACGTTTAGCGACGTGACAAAAAAAGCTGGTGTTGGGGATGGCTCTAATTTTGGAGCTGGTACGTGTTTTCTGGATATAGACAATGACGGCGACCTTGACCTTTATGTCGCTAAGTACGTTGTCTTTTCCTATGACAAAAAAGCGACCATCGTGAAGGGTGGTTTTTTAGCTTATCCAAGCCCTACGGCTTACGTATTTCCCGCAGATTCCTTGTATCGTAATAATGGTGACGGCACTTTTACGGATGTAAGCAAAGAATCCGGGATAGCTAAATATCGCGGAACGGGCATGGGGGTGATATGTGCTGATTACGATAACGACGGTGACACGGATATTTTTGTCGCTAATGACAGCATGGAAAATTACCTATTCCAAAATGACGGTACGGGGAAATTTGAAGAAGTTGGCCTCATGGCTGGCACTGCGTATGACTTTAACGGCAAGCCTCTTGGCAACATGGGTGTTGGCTGCGGCGATTATAACAATGACGGCCTGTTGGATTTCTATGTCACTTCCTATGCCGTTGAATGGACAACGCTATACAAGAACATAGGTGACGGGCTATTCGAGGACGTGACATTTGCGACCGGTTCAGGTGAAGGGACATTTAATAATCCGACATGGGGCACTGGTTTTGCTGACTTTGACAATGACGGAGACCGTGACATTTTTGTAGCTGGCGGACATTTACAGAGTAATGTAGAGAAATTCAGCGACCGTATGACCTATTTCGTTCGGAATGAGATTTTTATGAATACCGGTGACGGCAAATTCGTCAATATAACGGATAAAGCCGGTGAGGGCATGAAGGTGAAGCTCAGCAGCCGCGGCATCGGGCTTGCTGACATGGATAATGATGGTGACATCGATGTGGTAGTTCTTAATTCCAGGCGTGAGCCGACAATATTAAGAAACGATACTACCGGCAATAATCATTGGATCAAGATTCGCTTAAAAGGTGTCAAGTCGAACCGAAACGGCATAGGGGCACACGTTAAAGTGGTAACGAAAGATTTATCACAGCTTGACGAAGTTCATAGCGGTCGCGGCTATCAGAGTCATCACGGATTGCAGCTTCATTTCGGGTTGGGCGAACATAAAAAGATAGATAGGATAGAGGTAAAGTGGATAGGCGGAACGGTTGACGTCTTAGAAGATATTAAGGCCGACCAGGTAATAACAATTACAGAAGGGCAAAACCCTATAAAATAAAAATGGATACCCACCCCTACCATTCGCAAAGACAGAGTGCTAACACACGAAATAGAAACGTATCGGCTATATTGATTGGCGTTGCTATTTGGCTATTTTCAAACCCGGCAATATCGGCGGCTGGTGAATCTACTGCTCGGCAACAGGCTGCTGGTTTTCTAAAAGATCAAATTTCAGCAGTATCCAAACAACTGCTGAAAGACTTTCCGGAAGATGCAGAAACCATTAAATCAGCAACTATATTTCATCGACAGTGTAATACGCCGGGCAAAGCCATGAAAGTTTTGGAAAAGGGTTTAAAATATAACCCAAGGAATGCTGAGCTGTGCGACTTAATGGGGCAGATAGCTTTCGAGATGGGTGAGTATGATAAGGCGATTACCTACTGGGAAAAAGCCTTAAAAGTCTCGCCCAGTTGGTTGAATCTCAATAATAACATCGCTGATGCGATGTTGTCGTCTGGTAAAAATTCTGAAGCTGTAAAACAACTTGAAGAAAGTATTGCTAACAAAAACTTTAAGGCTTTGCCTGCCCCGTATCGCAGCAGGAGTTATTTTTTACTTGGTCAGGGATATATGCAGCTGGGAAAATATGAGGAAGCAAAAAACCATTATGAAAAAGCTCTCAAAATCAACCCCAAGTATCGGCGCGGTAATTACTGGCTTGGGAAAGTCTATCTGCGATTAAAACAACCTGTCAAAGCCAAACAGCATATGCAAATACACAGGAAGCAACTCACCGCCAAAGCTGACCGCAGAAGCGATTTGGCAGAGAAGAATAAATTAGCAGTTATCGACATGAGTTCGAATGTCGAATTAAAAGCATTTCCCGAAATTATGGCAGGTTTATGTTTGCGGGGAAGCGAACTCTACGGCGCACATAATAAAACAAAAAAATCTGAAAAACTTTTGGCACAGGGAAAAGAGGCTTTACGCAAAGCTATTACTATTTACTCAAAGCAGTCTGATATCTATCGCGAACTTGGGTTTCTGTATCTGGTAACCAACAGCAATCTGAGCGATGCAAGAGAGCTTGCCGAAAAAGCTGTCGCGCTCGAAGGTTCAGCGAAAAACTATTTTGTATTATCTCTCATTTGTGACAGGAACTTTGACCGGACAAATGCGATTATCGCTATAAGGAAAGCTCTCGAATTAGAGCCCGGCAACGGCATGTATAGGCAGAAGTACAATGAAATGAAAAAAAGAAAGAGATAAAATGGCCGCTACAACTATCTTTTGTAAAAATATGATTCTTCGGTATAGTGCTGTCATTATATTATTGTGTGTAAATGTTGTCGGCACGCAATACGCAACGGCTTCAATCGCATTTAAAGATGTGACTAAAAAAACCGGAATCACTTTCAAGCATACTGATGGAGGTTCCGGGAAGTTCTATATCATGGAGACAGTGACGGCGGGCGTTGCGCTATTTGATTATGATAATGACGGTGACATCGATATTTATTTTCTAAACGGTTCTGCTCTTAAAGGTGCTAAATATAAAACTCCTCCGAGAAATGCTTTGTATCGCAACGACGGCAATTTTAAATTTACTGATGTAACCGATGAAAGCGGGCTTGGTGATACCGGATTTGGTTTGGGTGTGGCTGTCGCAGACTATGACAATGACGGCGACCTGGACGTTTATCTTAATAATTACGGCCCGAATGTTTTATATTCCAATAACGGTGATGGCAGCTTCAGCGATGTAACAAAAAAGGCAGGTGTTGGTGACGGAAATCATGTCGGGGCAGGAACCTGTTTTTTTGATATGGACAACGACGGCGACCTCGACCTTTATGTTTCGAAATACGTCACTTTTTCCTACGAAAAAAATGTCACTATAACGGTAGAAGGTTTCGATGCTTATGTAAATCCTGGTGCTTACGTATTTCCGTCGGATTCATTGTATCGTAATAATGGTGACGGCACGTTTACTGATGTTAGTAAAGAATCCGGTATAGCCGACCATCGGGGGTCGGGGATGGGTACGATATGCGCCGATTATGATAATGATGGAGATACGGACGTCTTTGTCGCTAATGACAGCATGGAGAATTTTCTATTTCAAAATGACGGGAAAGGCAACTTTGAAGAAGTCGGGCTCTTAGCAGGAACAGCATATGACTTTAATGGGAAGGTGCTGGGAAATATGGGAGTCGACTGCGCTGATTACGACAATGACGGCCTGCTGGATTTTTATGTCACTTCTTATTCTCAGCAATGGGCAACGCTATATAAAAATCTGGGTGACGGCATGTTTGAGGACGTGACTTTTTCTACTGGTGCAGGAAAGGAAACATTTAGCAACCCGACATGGGGAACCGGTTTTGCCGATTTTGATAATGACGGGGACCGTGACATTTTCGTAGCGGCTGGTCATTTACAACCTAACATAGAAAAATACAGCGACCAGATGACATTTAATGCTCGCAATGAGCTTCTCATGAATATCGGAGATGGCAAATTTGTTAATATAACCGAGAAGGCGGGGAAAGGGTTGAGGGTCAAGCTAAGCAGTCGAGGTGCCGTGTTTGGTGATTTGGATAATGACGGTGACATCGATGCGGTGATTTTAAATACAAAAAGCAAACCGACAATACTTAGGAACGACAGTGCTAACAATAACCACTGGATTGCGATTAATCTAAAAGGTGTTAAGTCCAGCAGGGATGGGACAGGGGCACGTGTAAAGGTGGTAACGGGAAAGCTGTCTCAAATTGATGAAATTCACAGCGGAAGAAGTTATCAAAGTCACTATGGGAGGCGTTTGCATTTTGGATTGGGCAAACATAAAAAAATAGATAGAATAGAAGTGAAGTGGCCATCCGGTACGGTTGATGTATTGAAAGATATATCGGCTGATAAGTTAATAACGATCACAGAAGGAAAAAACACTATAAAATAAAAATGGATACTCGCGCCAACCATTCACAAAAATACGATACAAACACAACAGCGATAGTGCTTTGGTCCGCTATTTTGTTATTTTCCAATCCATCTATATCGTCTGGATTGGAATCTACTGCTCGGCAAAAAGCCGCTGGTTTTCTAAAAAATCAAATCTCGGTCATAGCCGAACAGCTGCTGAAAGATTTCCCGAAAGATGCATATACAATTGAATCGGCAGCAACTTTTTATCGCCAGTGCAATAGCCCTAACAAGGCGATAGCATTATTGGAACGTGGGCTAAGGTACCATCCGGAGAATTTGAGTTTGTGCATCACGATGGGTGAAACAGCTCTTGAAAACGGGCAGTACGATAAATCGGTGAAGTATTTGAAAAAGGCTATGGAAATTTCGCCTGAAAATCTGGAGCTGTACGATAAGATGGCTGACGCGTTAATGTCATCTGGGGATAATGAGCAATCGGTTCAAACGCTTGAGGAGAAAATCAATAAGGCCCAATTTCATAACTTGCCAGCGGCGGCTCGCAGCGGCAGTTATTATCTGCTCGGCCAGGGATATATGCAGCTAGAAAATTATGAAAGGGCGAAGCAGTGTTACGAAAAGGCAATTGAGATAACTCCCGACCATCCGGAACGGTATTATTGGCTGGCAAAAGTTTACGCGAGACTGGGGCAATCTGAAAATGCAAAAAAACATATGGAAGCACATCGGAAGTTGAAGGCAGAACTGGATATTAAAAAAAATGAGTGGGCCCGTAAAGAATACAGAGAAGTGATAGACATTAGTTCTCATCTCAGGCTCAAGGCGTTTCCTGAAATTATGTCGGATTTATCTGCGCATGGGGTCGGGCTTTACCGTGACAATAATGAGATAGAAAAAGCAAAGCAGCTTTGGATAGAGACAACAAAAGGATTTATAGGAGCCATTGCGATTTATCCAAAGCAGTCTGATATGTATCGCGAGCTTGCGTTTCTGCATCTGGCGACCAACAGCAATATAGCTGACACAATTGACCTTGCCGAAAAAGCAGTCGAACTTGAAGGTTCAGCGAAAAACTATTTCATATTATATCTCGCCTGGCAGAAAAACTCCGACCAGGCAAAAGCACTTACCGCCATAAGAAAAGCTCTTGAATTGGAGCCTGAGAACGCGGTATACAGACAGAAATATAACGAGATTAAAAAAAGAAGGAAATAAAATGGCTTGCGCAACTGTTTTTCAAAAAAACTCTATCCTGCGATGGGGCATTATTGTCCTGTTCTTTGCTTTAAATGTTATTGGCGTACAATGCGCAACCGCTTCGATTACATTTACTGATATTACAGAAAAAACGGGTATTACTTTCAAGCATGTTGACGGCAGTTCAGGGGAATTTTATATTATGGAAACCATTAGCGCCGGGCTTGCGCTATTTGATTATGACAATGACGGTGACATCGATATTTATTTTTTAAACGGCTCGGCTCTTAAAGGCGCCGAATATAAAACAACTCCGAGAAATGCTTTATACCGAAACGACGGAAATCTTAAATTTACGGATGTCACCGAGCAAAGCGGAACGGGTGATACGGGTTTCGGCTCTGGTGTAACAATAGGCGACTATGATAACGATGGTGACTTAGACATTTATCTTAACAATTACGGCCCGAATGTATTATACCAAAATAATGGTGACGGCACCTTTACCGATGTAACAAAAAAAGCCGGCGTGGCGGACGGGGCCAGGTTGGGAGCTGGGGCATGTTTTCTTGACACAGACAACGATGGCGATCTCGACCTTTATGTCTCAAGGTATGTAGAGTTTTCCTACGACAAAAATGTTATCTTTACAATCGAGGATTATCCTGCATATCCAAGTCCGGTGGTTTATGTTCCTGAACCTGACGCGTTGTACCTAAATAATGGCGACGGCACCTTTACCGATATTAGTAAAGAATCCGGCATAGCCAAACACCGTGGAACGGGAATGGGGATGGTTTGCGGTGATTATGATAACGACGGCGATGTCGATATTTTCATAGCCAACGATGGAATAGAAAATTTTCTTTTTCAAAATAACGGGAATAACAAGTTTGAAGAAATTGGTTTGATAGCCGGCGTGGCGTATGATTTTGCCGGCAAACAGTACGGAAGTATGGGGGTCGATTGCGGCGATTATAACAATGACGGACTTTTGGATTTATATGTCACTTCCGACAGGTGGACATCTCTTTACAAAAATCTTGGCAATGGACTCTTCGAGGATGTGACCTTTTCAACCAGCGCAGGAGACGGAATGCACAACTATGCGTCATGGGGGACGGGGTTTGCTGATTTTGATAATGACGGTGACCGTGACATTTTTGTAGCTATCGGCCATATACAGCCTAACGTAGACAAATACAGTGACCACCTGACGTATTTTGCACGTAACGAAATCTTAATGAATACCGGTGACGGCAAGTTTGTCAATATAACTGATAAGGCCGGTGACGGCATGAAAGTCAAGCTTAGCACTCGCGGGGCAGCCCTTGGTGACATGGATAATGACGGTGACATCGATATCGTGGTTCTTAATTCCAGGCGGGAGCCGACAATTCTAAGAAACGACTCGGTCAATGACAATCATTGGATTGAGATTCACTTGAAAGGTGTTAAGTCGAACCGAAATGGAATAGGGGCGCATGTAAAGGTAGTGACGAAAGATTTGTCGCAACTTGATGAGGTACATAGCGGGCGAGGATATCAGGGACATTACGGATTGCGTCTTCATTTTGGGGTAGGCAAACACAAAAAAATAGATAGAATAGAAGTGAAGTGGCCAGGAGGAACAGTTGACGTCTTAAAAAATGTCAAGGCTGACCAGGTGATAACAATTACAGAAGGAAAAAAGACTACGCAATAGGGCATCTGGTTTTTGTATTCAGGCAAGAAAGGAATCTTATGAGTTCTATCGAGCGTTTTTATGCTGCGAGTTGCCAGGTTGATAATCCTAATCCAACATCACGTGATGAGATTTCCAAAGCTGTCGATAAGATGCTGGAGATGGTTGATTATGCGGTGACTGGCTATGAACCTTTTTTTGATGTCAAGCTTGTGGTTTTTCCGGAATTTGCACATGCGGCACCTATTTATCCGACCGTTGAAGAGCTTCATGAAAAGCTGGCAGTGCCGATACCAAACGAACACACCGATCGTTATGAGAAAAAGGCCAAAGAACTTGGCATTTATATACAGACCGGGACATTTCTGGAATCTGATGGGCGATGGCCTGGACATGTGTTCAATACGACGTGTCTGATAGGGCCTGAAGGAATTGTCACTAAGTACCGCAAGGTTCATACATGGATACCGTGGGAAGTTCATACGAGTCCGCATGACCTTTGTGGTTATGATGAGCCATTGTTCCCTGTAGCTGATACTGATATCGGCAAGATCGGAGTGGCGATTTGTTACGACTGGCTTTTCCCTGAGGCGATTCGACAATTGAGTATGGGCGGCGCGGAGATACTAATCCGAGTTTCTGCGTATATGGACCCGTGGGGAACGGCTCAGCCTTTGGATTGGTGGACGAGTGTCAATCGCGTGCGTGCACTGGAAAATATGGCTTACGTTGTTGCGTGTAATCAGGCAGCGAGTTTGCAAAACTATGCTCCGTTTAGCTGGCCAGGCGGGAGTATGATAGTCGATTATGACGGGAGAATACTGTCGCAAGCAGAATCGGGAACGGGTGACAAAATTGTTGTCGGTCCGATTGACTTAGCGGCCCTGCGAGCTGATCGAAAAAGGAGGCGCGGACATAACATGTTAGGTCATCTGCGAATGGAGGCATACCCGTGCTATTCAAAGCCTATTTATCCGGCTGGGTGCGGTGACAAGGGGAAAATTACAATCGAAAGTAATGAGGCGGCCATCAATCAGGGGCGTGAGGGTTTTGAAAAGATGTCACAAGGCCATTCTTAATTGTACCAAGCTCAACATTTCGAATATTGGCTCCATGCTGGTTCCATTTAAAGGTACCGGTAATTCCGTTCCATGGAGAAAGTTCTTTTAATGCGCCGCGGATTTTGGTTCGGTCAAGGCCTGCATTTCTTATGGCTGCTATCATAAGTTTGACTGAATCATAAGTATGCGTGGCCAGATAATCAGGTTTCCTGCCAAAACGGCGGGAAAATTCCTTTTCAAAACTTTCCGATTTTTTATTCGGAAAGTAGAGCAATGGGAAAATGACACCTTCGGCTGCGATACCGGCTTTGTCAATGAAGAGGCGTGTCCCCATAGAAGGTCCACCAAAAATATTACCCTTAAAACCATATTCGTGAACAGTGCTTATAAGGTTTGCGCTATTGTCGGGGTCTGCGATTATGATAACGGCACGGGTTTTAGTGTCGGTAATTTTTTCCAGAAGATAACTGTAATTTTTCTCACCGGGTTTAAATTCGATGTGGTAAGCGGGAGTAAGTTTGTTTTTGACAAGAGCCTTGTTAAGTTCGGTCGTGAAAAGATGGGAGTCGTGGTCGGTAACGGAAACTAAGATAAAAGGTTTGTCGGTGACATAAGAAGAAATAGTTTCTGTCAAAACCGGAGCCTGTAGGTCGTCGGCGGGCACTGCTGAAAACATCCACGGAACAAAGGCGAGGTTTACACTTTTGTCAGTACTGGCTGGGCCAAGAAGAACAAGATGTGCCTTTGCGACGACCTGTTCAGCGAGATGTGTGGACGGGCCGTCAATTCCTCCGATTATTGCCCAGACTTCATCATCGTATACCATGCGGACTACCTGCTTTACGCCTGTGCCCCATGGATTGTCTGACCATCCGGCGATAAGTTTAAAATCTGCACCATTGAAACCGCCCTGCTCGTTTTCTTCTTCGATAGCCAAGGTCGCAGCTGCCCACATGTCACCAGCTCGTGGATGGGAAGTAGTGTTTGGGCCGAAATAGCCTATCGAGACATGGTCGGCATCAGGGGCGGATTGCTGTTGACATCCTGCGATCAAGAAAGCTGACAGGATAAAGGCTGCGATAAGCTTACGCATTTTTTGTTCCGTTAAAATTTATCGCAAGGGTTATTTTTCAGAAGTTTCGGAAGGCAGCTCGTCTGGAATATTAAGCTCTTGTCTCGAATAATAATTCCACTTTCCTTTTTCTCTCTTGGCGAGATAGACTTCTCCGATATCATCCATGACAGCGCTTAAGATAATGTCACCGGTGACACCTTCCCATGGCTTTGTTCTAAAAGCCATGATGTCGCGAATTTTTGCTTTATTAAGTCCGGCGGTTTGAGTTGCCCAGATAAGCATATTCATACCATCGTAGGCATGAGCGGCGAAAGTTTCGGCTTCTTCGTTGAAACGCTCTTTGAATGCCTTGCGAAATTCTTTAAGCCTTTTGCTCTCGCTGGTCGGATTCCATGGATAAGCACAAACAACACCTTCGGCATTTTTACCAGCGATTTTGACAAACTCATCAGACAGGCCTCGGTCACATGCAAAGAACGGCTGATTCATACCCATTTCGCGCATCTGATTTAGAATCCTGGCCCCGTCGTCGGCATTGCCCCAATGGACCACTGCGTCTAAGTTTTCTCTTTTAAGTCTATCGAGATGCAGCGAGAAATCATCAAGTCCCATATCGTATGCCATTTCTATAAGCACCGGACTGCCGAATCTTCTGCTGATATCAAGAATTTCTCTCACGCCAAACCTGCCGTAACGACTGCTGGAACGGATAACGCCAACACGTTTGAGACCAAGTTTTTTATACATGTAATCGGCAAGAAGATAGGTTTGCTGGCGGTCGTCACTCATGCAACGGAAAACCCACGGAATATTTGTCTCAACAAAAGTCGGGTCGGTGTTGCCGGAATTCATCATTGTGATTTCCGCTTTTAGCGCGACGCGTATCGCTATATGGCTGTTAGCTCCATCGATAGTACCGAGAATCGCCCAGCAGTTGTCCTTATATACCATGTCTATAATTTCATTTCCGGATGCACCCCACAAACCATTATCATTGTGAATTGCCAACTCGAAGGGGATATTTCGTTTCAGGTATCCGCCTTTTGCATTTGCATGTTCGATGGCAAGTTTGCAGCCCTGAAGCATTTTGACACCCATTTTTATTTCATGGCTTGCACTTCCTCCGGTGGCAACTGAAACGGTGGGCTCAATCGGTCCGATGAATCCTATTTTGACCGTATCAAGGTTTTCTGGTTCCGGTATCCCTCGTCCGGAGCCAGTATATTCTATTTGCCTTAAGAAATATTTTTTGTAAGGCTTGACATGCCGATAAGGTTCAACGTCTTTTGCCATGCTGGCATATTTTTCATCAGTTCTCAATTCTATATCAGGAACATCATAGGCGCCTGCGGCATCAATCTTTTCCATGAGTTCCACAGCTTCGGAATCAACTTTTATACCCTTGGTTTTCTTCTGCGCAACTTCGCAGGAGAAATTCGTCAAAGCAATTGCCAAAAATAATATTATATAGCGTTTCATAACTTAGCCCTTTCGCACAGGCATATAAAAAACATTACTTGCCCGGTGCATATGTTTTGATTTCACCCTTTTTAGGTTCGTGAACCTCCCTGAGTTTCAATCCTTCGTAATATCCGGTACCCTTTGCTAATACCAGCCCCTTTGAAGTTCCTATCCAGACGTCCTTATCGTCGAATTCCACCCAGAGCACATTGTTGTGGGGAATACCTTTGGGCGTATCGAAAACTTCGAGTATTTTATTATTTCGAGATACTATAACCTGTCCTTTATGGGTCTCCGGGAGCATGGTATATGTCACCCAAGTATCTGTGGCAAAATCTGCACAAACACCAACACCCCAGTCGGTTCCGAACCATGCTTCATTCTTGCTTCTTCCCTTTACAGCATTTCCAAAGTCACTCGGCAAGCCGGTTTCATCAGCGTATAGTCCCCGCCAGTGACGCCCGTCGTATCTGCTCATACCGAAATAGGTTGTTATCCATAAAACGTCTTCGACGTAACTTACGCCGGTGGTAATGACATGAACTATTCCATCGTCGCGATAGAGGTCAATTTCCATTTCTCCGTCGGGGTCGAGATAGTCTTTCCATTTCTCTGTGGCGATGTCAAATTCGAGTACGCCGCTTCCCCAGACGCCGAGATAAACTTTTTCTTTACTGACAGTGACAGAGTAGTTCCAAATTTCCTCCATCGGTGAATTTTTTTCTGTGTATATTGACCACTCGCCTGTGATGGTGTTATATCTGCTTGCTCCTGCGGTGGTGGCTACCCAGACATTATCATTTTCAATCGCCACGCCATAAACGACGTCATTAACAAGTCCGCTGTTCATCTGATGGAAATGGTCGAACCTGCCTCCGCTAAAACGTGCAAGTCCGCCTCCGAACAATCCAAGCCATATTTCACCAGTCTTTGGATTAATATCAATTGATGAGACGACCCGCCATGGAAGTCCGTCAGCTTCTGTCCATGTTTGAATTTTACCGGTCTTTTTATCGAGACAGGCGAGGCCGCCCTCTGTGCCAATCCAGATTTTGTCACCGTAAGCCTTGACGGCAAATATATGGTCGTTGGGCAGACCGTCTTTTACAGTGTAATGTTTCCAGTCGGTATAAACAAAGGGCAGCTTTGCCATTTTTTTGTCTGCAGCAAATGCGCCTTGTGCAACCAACACTATCAGTAAAAAAGTTATTACTATTATATTGCGTTTCATCCAACTCGTCCTTTACTTAGTAAAGCTATAAAGTTTTAAGAAATTCAATCAAGTCATTAAGCTGGTCCTTAGTTAAATCGTTAGTGACACCATGCTTATCTTCGGGATTATACAATGTCCATATTTCTTCAAGTGTATCAGCTATGCCGTTATGAAGATAAGGCGGCGAAGCGTATACGTTCATAAGATGGGGCGTATCAAAATGCGATTCTCTGTCATATTCAAATTGGGTTCCCATATCGTGACGCGTTCTGTCGGTATATAGCGGTGGGAAGTGACAATTAATGCACCTGTCCTTTTGAGGTATTATGTTGCCGCTATTAGTTGTAGCTCTCTCGAATACTTCTTTTCCGCGTCGCTGTGCTCCGGTGAGTTCTGCTCCGAGCGGGCGATGACGATTGGGCGGCCTTGGAATAGTACAAATATAAACTGTTAAAGCTTCAAGCTGCTCGGCATCAAAAGGCTGAATACGCGTAAAGAAAACTGCAAGCCTCGGTCCACATTGACGCTGGAGGCTCGGATTTGTTCCTTCCCATTTAAACGGGTTGGTATCTAAGATGCCCCGCAAGGTTCGGTTATCTACCGGGGCGATTCCAATACCGTCTGGTTCGATGTCGAATGTAAGTCCATTGACATGGCCGTCGGGATGACAGGAGTGACATGAAAATTGACGGCGAAAGGCATTATCTGCACTATGGAAAACTCGCTCGCCATAACGAATCTGGGTTATAACTTTCGGTCCTCCGAGGTCTATCGTTTCTATGGCCTGCAATTTGTCGATGTCAATAACGGTTAGTGAATCATCGAGCGAATTAGCGACGAAGGCATATTTTCCATTTGGAGTAATGAGTATTCCTCGCGGGCTGTCCTTTGTTTCGATGTGGGCTGTCACAAACTCCAGGGATTTTCCCATGTGGTTTGGAAGTATGTGCTCACGCTCATAGTCAGTAGCACCGTCAATCATAGATGTAAGTTTTTTCAGGTCCACAACCGCGATTCGGTTTGAACCTGAGCTTGTCACCAGTGCGAGGCGGCCATCGGAAGTAATCGCTACATCGGTGGGGTCTGGGAAATAGAGTCCCGGCTCATCGAGTAAGACCTGAGCGGTTGTGCCGTCTTTGTAAAGAATGCCGAGACCATTGGTTATCGTCCATCCCTGAAGCAGTCGAGTCATCGGAATAAGATTTTTGGTTCTGTTGAGAGCAACCAGAGCAAAGTCACCGCTTGGATGAAAGGCAATTCCCTGCAGGAGGTTTGTTCCTGGAACCTTGATACGGTCCTCGATAACATTATTGATTGTATCGATTATGGTAATTTCGGAAACAGGAGGCGTGCGAAATTCTACGAAGTCCGAAAGAGTATTCGTAACATATATCTGGTTGCCCTTTGGGGGGGCGGTTAATGACCAAGGTTGATGTCCGGCAGTAAGTCGCTTTATTTCTTTTAAGGTGGCGGTATCTATAACGGATATGCTGTCGGCTGTGGTATTAAGAACGTACAGGTACTTGCCGGTCCTATCGGTCAGCAGGCCATGCGGCGAATCACCGACTATGATGGTAGCGATATTTTTTCGCGACAAGACATCTATCACCGAAACGGTATCATCAAGGCGATTACTTACATACGCTTTTGTTCCGTCCGGGCTGAATGTTACATCAGTAGGATGGCTGCCAGCTGTGATTTCGTCAACTTTTTTTAGTTTACGGACGTCAATAACAATAACCGACTTAGAAGCCTCGCAGGCAACGTAAAGCTCTTTGCCATTAGGAGTCAAAGCCATGTTGAGCGGAGTTTTATAGATTGTCTTTTCGACAACTTTCTCAGATGTCAACGGATGCGCGATTTCCTCGCTTGCTTTTGCGTAATCGAAAGTTTTTCCGTGCGCATTTTCGTGACATTGCATACAGGTCTGCTTTGTAACTTCTTTTAAGCCCGCGGCCTTTGCTGATGATGAATCGGCCATAATCGCCTGCTGAGAATAGGCGCTTCCCGGGCCGTGACATGCCTCACATCCCACTCCTTCATCAAGATTATAAGAATCCAGAGAACCGCCCGCAGGATTGGTGTATGCTGTTGTGTGACATTTGAGGCACTTTGGAGATTTCTGAGGTATCCCTTTAACGCCCTCCTGCTTTGCTATTTCGTATGCCTTGGCGTTGCCCAATACAGCGTATGCATTGGCGTGCCTGCTCATGCGCCATTTGCTGAACTGGTATCCCTTATCTGGTCCGCCGTGACATTTCTCGCAGGCAAAGGTACCGACATATTGGTTAGCTGACGGGTCAGCAGGTTCGGGACGTTTTGGCATCCTGGTAATTTTCCACTTATCAGGAATTGGATGAGCGATGGATTTGATTGCATGGTCCATGTTAAGGGCCGGCAGTGCATGTACTTTCAGGTGAGAATCTTTTCTCTGGTGACATTTCACACAGTCTGCAACTATAGGCATAATCAAGCCTGCCTTGATGGCCTGGTCACGGTCTCCCATAACATCTATGTATTCACTTCCCGGGCCGTGACAATTTTCACATTGCACGCCATCCTCGATAAAGAAAGTTTCATCCCGCTCCCAGCCTTCAGAATGAGCACCGGTTGCGTGACATCCCAGACACATAGCTGATTCCTGCGGCAGTTCGGGTACGCCGCTAAACATGGCAATGTCTTTTGCGTTAGGCTTGGACAAAACAGCGTAAGCCTGAGCATGCTTCGAGTCCAGCCATTTGCTGAACTGATGGCCCATACTCTTTCCCTGGTGACATTTAGCGCACTGCCGCGCACCAACATAGACGGGATGTCTTTTGCGCATATACTGGGCACCGAAAACAACGGATGTTATTGTCGCTATAACGAAAATGCCAAAAAAGTATTTCTTCATTTCTTCGCTCCGGATGGGCCTTCCTGAATCACTGTTAGAAACTGGTTTGCCTTTACGTCTTTCTTTGTTGTTATCTGGCCATTGGGCCAGCGAATTTCAACTATATCCGCTTTTTTGGCACTGCCCAGACCGAAACTGCGCCTTGGGTCGGCCTGAGATAAATATCCTGTTACTGGAATTAAATCCTGTATCTGTTTTAAGGAACCGGTTGTAACAGTAATTCTGGCACCGACTGCGTCTGTTTTTCCGCCGGCTAATTTGGCATCAACAGTAAGCCAGTTATTTTTATTGCCGCCATCATTTCGTAAAAGTTTTGGGGCGACATTGAGGTTAATTATGAGTAGGTCAAGGTCGCCGTCGTTATCATAATCTCCGTAGGTAGCGCCTCGTCCTACATATTTCTCTTTGAAATAATCCCCTGACTGGCTGGCAACATCAATAAAATTACCCTTTCCATCGTTACGCATAAGAACATCTTCTTCTGTATATTCGTGATGTGCATTTCCGTTTGCTACAAAGATATCGAGGTATCCGTCATTGTCATAATCAAAGAGCAGGCCTCCCCATCCTGTATACTGTCCGCAAACCACTGCCAGATTTGATGGCGCGGTGCGGTCCTCGAAATAATCGGTTCGATTTATGAGCAGACATCCGTACCCCATATCTGGTATATACAAATCCATCAGCCCATCACGGTCAACATCGCCGACCGCAGGTCCCATGGAAGAGACGCCCTGGCCGCCCTCTCCAAATGCAAGACCAAGAATAAGCCCTTCGCTGGTGAAAGTGCCCTTGCCAGTGTTTTTGTAGTAATAATTTTCCATGCCGTCATTGGCAACATAAATGTCCAGCAGCCCATCGTTGTCCATGTCCGCAATGGCGGCGCTCATGCCCCTGCCGTTTGGATTAAAGACGCCTGCCTTTTTAGCAACATTAGTGAAAGTCCCGTCGCCATTGTTGCGGTACAAAGCGTCGGACTGTCCGCTATAACTTAGAGGGCCCGGATAACCTGCGGCTGCATAGAAAGAACGGAATTTTCCGCTGTCATATTGGAGATAGTTCGTGACATAGACATCGAGGTCGCCGTCATTATCATAATCAAACCATGGCGCCGAAAGTGACCAGTTATTATCATCCAGTCCGCTCGCCTTGGATATATCTGTAAAAGTCCCGTCACCATTATTCTTATAAAACACATTAGGCCCATAGTTCATTACATAAAGGTCAAGGTCACCATCTCTATCAAAGTCAGCCGCCGAACAACCAAAACCAAAACTCTTGTCACCAACACCCGCCTTTGCAGTGACATCGGTAAATGTGCCGTCACCATTATTGCGATAAAGTGAATTGGCTAATTTACCCTTGAGTTTTCGCCCCTGATTGTCACTTACGTCTTTTCGCCAGCTGCCGTTAACAAAATAGATATCGAGCCAGCCGTCACCGTCATAATCAAAAAACATCGCACCTGAGCCGGTTCCTTCAACTATATTGGTAAGGTCGAAATCGCCGAAGCTGTGCTTTACATCCAATTGGGCCTGTTTAGTGACATCGGTAAAGACCGGGAGTTTTTGCTCTGTGCCTGCCAGAACCATGCAAGGCAGCATAAGTAAAGGCAGAATAAATCTTAAACTTTTTACCATCTTATCATTCCTCTATATTATTACTTTTTGGAAGAGTTGTTCTGTCTGACAATCCCATCGAACAACGCTCCACTATCTATCCACTCTATGAAAACCTTTTTCTCCTGGTCGGTCAACTGCAGTGACTTATCCTCGGACATCCGGGGCATTTGGTCCTGACCGGCTTTATCATCCCACGGACGGGATGTGTTTTTCCCGAAGATATGCCATATAAGCGGGCTTGTCCTTGCACGCCCGGGATGAACATATTTCCCTATTGACGATGAGTCATCAGTACCAAGTAGTTTTTTATAAACCTCAAAGGTATAAAGCGGACCAATTGATCCACCCATATTATGACAGCTAACACATTTCGCTTTAATAACCGGAATTACATCGCGTCTAAAATCAACCACCCTTCTATCTTTAGGTGGGATATCAAGTTCGATAGCGGGCTTCTTTATAGCTTCGACTAAAACATTTTCTGGGGTCAGTTCATTGTCTTCGTGACATCCTATGCAGCCTCTGGATTCATGGTTCTTGACCCAAATCCAATTACAGGTTTTAAGTGCCATGCCGTTTTCATCGAGAGTCTGAATCTGAATGGGTATGCTGGCAGGGACAACAAGATTAAAGGAACCGTCACTACTGACATCAACTTCACCGAGTATTCGCCTTTGCGCCATTGGCGGAATTCCGTGGAATGGCGGGTTCTGTTCGGCTTGGTCCGCTCTAAGCGGGAGCCCCTCAAGGATGCGAATCTTCTTTACGCTACCCTTTTCAAGCCACTCGGGATTTTCCAAATCGCTGGTATAAACATTTAAACAGTAAAGTTTTCCGAGCGGGTCCTTTTCGGTGACGACACTTGACCTGCCGTCGGGTTCAGTGCGAGGCTGCAACGACTTGGCCTGAATATCGTGAAATCCAAGACCGTCGTAGATTAATTTGTATTGGCCATTAGCCGGATCGAGCTTATAAATACCATAACTGTCGCTATTGTCCGGCGATCTTCTCGATACGAGAATTCTGCCATCGGGCAGCGGTGACGGCGTATGAAACAGCCCATCGGTTTTTTTCGTGATCGGCTTATATGAATGCAGAGGCCTGCGTAAACTCACGCTTCCAAGACTGCCTCCGCCATCCCACGGGACACTATCGGCCTCGACAAATACCGCCAGGCGATTGGTCGTGGTGCAAGGCATCTGTTTTATCCGTTTCCCCTCATCGGTGCAAAACGGTGCCAGGTCGGTACCATCGACATTTATTCCCAATAAAACTATTCGCCCTGAAGCTGTCCGGTTCAATTTTGCCCGCTGCCAGCTTGAAAAAATGAGCCTGCCGTCAGGCATAATGAACGGGTCCTTGTCGCTGGACAAATTATAGGTAAGCTGACGCAAACCCGAACCATCAATTTTGCACGAATACAAATTGCTAACGGCGCCTTCGCCAAATTCATTGGTATATTCTTTTTTGGAACCTACAAAGTTTAATTGATACCATGGCTCAGAAGATACGATAGTATAAAAGGTCGCCTGATAACCCGGACTGCGGCAATCCATGGTCTCGCGAGTAACCTGCCTGATGTTCGAGCCGTCACTCGACATCTCGAAAATGTTCCAGTTGTCAGCAGCATTTCTTTTTCCCGCGAACAAAATCTTTGAACCATCGAATGATATTTCCGGGTCGGAGGCACTATGGAATCCTTCACTTAGAACCTGAATCGACAAGTCCGGCGAAAGTTTTACGAGCCTTGCGCCATCGCCATAATCTGCCCGCAGCGTACCATGAGCTAAAGAGCCTTTTTGCTGGGCATCGGTTCCGAGGGGTAATTGCGTGAAGATGATTGGATGGTCAAGGGCGATGGCAACTGGCGATTTGGAGTCTCTCGAATTAGCAACCCCGCCTAACAGCCCCAATATCAAAAAGACAACCCAAAACCCCACAACGAAGTTATTGCTACGCGTGTATTTGCCCATTTTCACCTTTCCAGACATTTTGTCGTTAAATGCCCGACGCCGTTTCGGACACCGTGTTTTTCGGAGCCCGATGTTTTTTCGGAAATATCATGCTGAAACTACATAACTTCTATAGCTGTAACATTATACGAAAATTCGAAACGAAATGCAAACCCCCAATTATTGGAAATCATAATAGTTTTCAGGTTGGCACTTTTGCGATGATATCGCGAGCTACTGCCAAAGTTTGGCGGGATAAACACCTTCTTCAATGAGGTGATTAATCTTATTAATTACTATTTCTTTGTCCGGTTGATATGTTATGCCGAACCAGTTGTCATTTGTTTTTAAAACTTTTACTGAGGCTTTTTGATTTTCAATAAGATTGTTTATAACGGTTGGAATAAAAAACTCACTATCGAGGTCATTTCCGAAATTGTTTAAAAACTCTTTAAACTGTGATTGCAGATGGCTGAAAATAGAAGGTTTAAAACCCCAGAAATTCATTGAGACGATTTCATTTCCTGTCAATTCATGTTCATTCGAATCATCATCTAAATATTTTATCTGGCCCTGGAGTTTTTGTATGTTGGTTCGCTCGACGACTTTTGCCAATAACATCTGGTCATCACATTGGCAAACACCGCGTGAGACGGTTCCAAAATCTGAGAGAGTATTTTGCAGAACATATCCCACCATTGAATAATCATTTTTTTCTGATGTGCTGGTATCGAAATAGTTTTTTAGCGTCTTAAAAGCATTCGGGCCATAATAATCATCGGCATTAATGACAGCAAAAGGTTCGTTGACAACATCCTTTGCCACCAATACCGCGTGTGCAGTTCCCCATGGTTTTTTACGTTCTGCCGGCAGTTGAAAATCGCCGAGAGAATCGCGCAATTGCTGAAAGACATAGATGGTTTCAATGCGTTGGTTAAATTTGCTGGTGATTTTTTCTTCAAAAGCATCTTTAAAGTCTGAGCGAATAACAAAAACGACCTTTTGAAAACCGGCCTTCATAGCATCATAAATGGAATAATCGATAATGCTTTCTTTGTTAGGGCCAACGGGGTCGATTTGCTTTAGCCCGCCATATCGGCTTCCCATTCCTGCTGCTAAGACTATCAATGCGGATTTTGCATTGGCGTTTTCTGCTGTCATAGTATTTACTTTCAACTGTTTTTGTTTAAGAGTGTCTTCGGGAAATTATGCACTTTTCCTTTAATTGTAATGGGTTATATGAAATCGGTGATTTGTTGTCAAGCTGTGATTTTAGTCTACAATTTTACAATATCGTCGCAAAATCAATACTTGACACCAAATTGCAAACTCTATATAAATCGTTACAAATGGTCATGTAATTTTGACAGAAAGATATTTAAATTAACAGGTGGTGGTTATTTATGACAAAAACTCTTGCTATTTTGGCCGCAGGTATAGGAAACCGATATGGCGGGCTAAAACAGATGGATCCGTTCGGCCCAAGTGGTGAATTTATTATTGATTACTCAGTCTATGACGCGATTCGAGCTGGGTTTAGTAAAATTGTATTTATTATCCGCCATGACATTGAGGAAGAGTTTAAAGCTACGATAGCAAAACGTATCGGTGATAGAATTGAGATATCTTATAGCTACCAGGAAATTGATGATTTACCGGAAGGATTTGAAATCAATCCCAAGCGCAGCAAACCGTGGGGTACAGTTCAGGCAGTTTTAACATGTAGGAATCTTATAAATGAGCCTTTCGCGGTTATTAATGCCGATGATTTTTATGGCGCCGAGTCATATTCGGTACTGTCTAAATATTTAGACAGTGTTTCGGTAGAAAACACTAATTATTGCATGGTTGGGTTTAGGTTAAATAAGACTTTGTCGCAGCATGGCACGGTAACTCGCGGTATATGCAAATCGCAAAGCGATGGTACGCTGGAGGGTCTTGTAGAAACTTCCGGTATCGGGTATGCTGGTGAACAAATATGTTATGAGGATTCGGATGGGAACAAGAAAGAGTTAAACGAAGACGATTTGGTGTCAATGAATATGTGGGGATTTGGTCCATCGATATTTGAATTGTTTAAAAAAGATTTTGCCGGCTTTCTGCAATCCCATTCAAAGGATTTGAAGGAAGAGTTCGTCATACCAACATCAGTAAATAACCTGATTGGGCAAGGTGAGGCATCGATTAAAGTGTTAAGTACTTCAAGTGACTGGTTCGGGGTGACATACCCTCAGGACAAGGACAAAGTAACTTCACGGATTAGCCAATTAGTTGAGCTTGGTGAATATCCGGACAATCTTTGGAAAAGTTAAGGCATAATAGTTTTTTGTGAGCATAGGCAGTGGCAAAAACGGGAAATGGTCATGGGTAAAAAAGTATATGTTGGAAATATAAGTCATGATGCGGACGAGGCAAATCTGAAAACTTTGTTTTCGATGTTTGGGACGGTTAAGAGAGCTTATATAGTTACTGATAAGCGGACGGGCGAAAGTAAGGGTTTTGGTTTTGTCGAAATGAGCAGTGAAGAAGATGCCCAGGCGGCGATAAAGGCATTGGATGGTAAAGATTGTGGCGGGTATACGGTCAAGGTTAGCGAGGCTAAGGGCAAGTAAAGGTTATCAAGCCAGGCAGACTATCTTTCCTATCAAGGGTGCGCAACGGCACAAATTGTTTTTATTTGTAAATAAACTCAGCAATCTGTTCGATATCCCGCGATGAGCTTCCAAGAAGTATTTTAAATTTTCCAGGTTCGACTTTCCAATTTCCAGAATCGCTATCCCAGAAGGAGAGTGCTTTTTTGTCGAGTGTCATAGAGACTGTTTCGGTTTGGCCCGGCTCAAGGAAAACTTTTTTGAATCCTTTAAGTTCCTTGGCGGGACGAATAACACTGGATTTCACATCGTTGACGTAAAGCTGAGCAACTTGAGCACCTGCGAGTTTGCCTGTGTTAGTAAGTTTAAATGTCACGGTCAGTTTGTCATCGCCGCTTAAGGTTTCGCTTGAAAGTTTTATATCGTCGAACTTGAAGGTTGTATATGACAAGCCGAAACCAAATGGAAAGAGCGGCTCGATTTTTTTGGTATCAAACCATCGGTATCCGACAAGGACGCCCTCTCTGTAATTGACATCGTACTGCGGCATCGAAATGTCCCATCCAAGAAACTTGCGTGATAGTTTCGTACCCTTGGGCAGGAAATTTCCGTAGTAATGCGTATCTTCGGGTCTTTTTTCCAAAGTAATCGGCAGTTTACCGGATGGGTTAAGGTCACCAAAGAGCATCTCGCCAAGTGCAACGGCACCGTATGTTCCAGGGTACCATGCGTATATGAGTCCTTTTACATTATCGAGCCATGTCATCATATCCACGGCTCCGCCAAGCGAAACTACTACAATTGTATTTGGATTTTCAGCAGCGGTATTGTTGATCATATCAATTGTATCGGCGTCGAAATCAAAAGGTCTATCCATGTTTTCAGTCTCAAGCATGACAGCAAAGACAAGAGCAATGTCGGCGTCTTTGGTCTGGTTGGGAGTCGCTGTGTAGACATTTATGTTTTCGCCTGCGCTGTTTTTTATAGCTTGTGCGTATGTAATGAAATCGGCGCCCGGGTTGAAGCCCGCAGCCCCCCCGCCGGTAGCTTTTGTTTTTTCGGCATTGGTACCGACTAAAGCGATTGACTTTGTTTTAGCGCGGTCAAGCGGAAGGACATTTTCATTTTTCAAGAGGACGAGTCCTTGCCTTGCGATTTTTTTGGCAACTTCGGCATGTTGAGGCCAGTTGCTTCGCATGGTGGTGTCCTGGTGCGGGTTGTCAAGCAGGCCCATCTCCATACAAGGTCTTAGAATATTTGATACGCGAGTATCGATATAGTCTTCGGTAACTTTACCACTTTTTAGAAGCGGCAAGATTCTTGGGGCTGCGAGATAATTAGGGTCAGGCATTTCAATATCGGTTCCCGATGAGATCAAAAGTTCGGTGTTATTAACGCCCCACCAATCGGACATGACCAAATGATTAAATCCCCATTCGTTTCTAAGCACGTCGGTAATGAGCCATTTGTTTTGCGCTGCCCAGCTTCCGTTAATCTGATTGTATGATGTCATGACTGCTTTGACTTTTGCCTCCTTGACGGCGGCCTTAAATGCCGGGAAATATATTTCTCGCAGTGCCCTTTCGCTAACGACCGAGTTACTGTTGCGTCGATAGTGGTCTGTATTATTCGCGACGAAGTGCTTTACGGTTGCTATGACGCCGTTATCCTGAACACCTTTTATATATTCGACGACAGTTCTCGCGGCCAGATAAGGGTCCTCTCCTGAATACTCAAAGTTTCGTCCGCAATTAGGGACCCTGTATATATTGACGCCGGGGCCTAAGAGGATACGGTATCCGTCCGCGACACACTGCTGTGCGACAGCCTTGCCGTACTGATATGCTAATTCTTCGTTAAATGCTGCGGCCTGACAAATATAGGCAGGGAACAGCGTCGCCCCTTTTGTCATCTTGGAACCGAGGGTGGCATCTGTCATTTTAAATACCGGCAGGCCGAGCCGCTCGATGGGGTAAGTCTCGCCAATTTTTTTTCCGCTTATAAAACCGGTCCCGCCAAGATAACGTATCTTTTCATCGAGTGTCATCTTGCTGATGATGTCATTAATTTGTTTTTCCGGGTGCAGGTCAGGATAGAGGTCGTACATCACGGGCTTTGCTTTTCTATCGACGGTGAATATACCCCAATGTTTTTCTGCGCCGCTCATGTCCTGTTGAAGTTCTTCGTTGTTGCCTTTCCAGTCCTCATCGAAGGCTTCAAAGAAGAAAGTTGTGATGTTTTTTTCGGCGGCGAATTTTTTGATTTCATGATAAAAGCGTACTTGTTTTTGCTCACTGGCCCGGTCACCTAATTCTGTACCCATTGTCGCCCAGCCTATCTCACCAAGAATTATTTGGCCTTTGGGGATTTTTTTTCTAACGTCGGTGAGTGCTTTTATAGTGAAAGACATGCCCTCATCGATATCCTTGCCACCCCAAAGCGCGTAGGCATGCACCATAAGAAAATCCACTTCGTCAGCAAGTTTTTGTCCATGTTCTATCCATGTGGTATATTGGTCCGCAACGGTTACGGGCTGGCTGACGGCTTTTCTGACCTGTCTTAAATAAGCTATCATGTTTTCGATGGGTACCATGTGATCGGTCCAACTGACCATAACTTCATTGCCGACATTGACGGCGATGACGATGTCCTTGTATTGGTTTGCCAGTCGAATGGTGTTTAGAATTTCCAGTTTGTTCCATCCAGTAACCATATCGAGATAGTCCTGCGTGATGGGTTCGCTTAGCCATCCACAGCCTTCGTGGTTACTGAACTCCGCGCCGAGCCATGCGCCGAGCAGTACCTTAACGTTGATTTTGTTTTCTTTGATTACTTTCAGGACTCGTTCGGAACTTACGCCTGAGTTGTAAATTCTTATCAAGCCGAAATTTGAATTGCGTGTTAGTATCTGGAGGTCCTCAAGTATTTCTTCTTCGCTTGGATAGACGGCACCTTTACCGAGGTCAGGATGCTGGCCGGTTCTATATTCCGAATAGCACAAAGCGAATGACATGCCGTTCATTAGAGCGTCGGGGTTTTGCTGAAGAATATCTACGTTTGTCTCTGTTCTGGTAACAGAAGCACAACCGGATAGCATAAGGGAGGATAAAATAATAATGCAGGCTAAGAGTTTCGATATCTTGTTCATTGACGGGCTCCTTTTTTTAGAAGTTGTGGCAAACTTTTCAATCACATGCCGGTAATTATAAGGAATTTGCAACATTTTGCAATAATGGATTGAAAACTGCGGCGTTTCCCTAAAACGAGAAGGCCAGGAGAAGACTGATAGGCTAAACTTTAGCATCTTCAGCTGAATTTGATAAGGATTTTCGATATGACATTATTTCAAATAATGCCCAGAGCAGTATTTATTTTCAGGTTATCTTAATGTATAATATAGACTGACAAGCTTTGTGTCATGCTGTGCGGTTGATAGTTTTAAAAACCATGTGTCAGCTTCATATGGTCTCAAGTAGATGAAAAAAAGAAAGACAGGTGCCCCTTGCACTATACCCTTTTATTGGTGAGGATAGATAAGATATAGCAAAAAATGGAATTTACTTTAAATATTACAATTGGTTCGGTAGTAATCGGTTTTGTTGTAGGTATGCTCACAGGTGTCTTTGGAGTAGGCGGTGGATTTTTGATGACACCTGCTTTGATGATAATTTTGAATATTCCCGGGCCTATGGCAGTTGGAACAGACTTGGCGACTATCCTTGCGACCAGCAGTTTCGGAATGTTTAGGCGTCGGGGCAGTAATACAGTTGATGTTAAACTCGCTATTGTAATTTCTATAGGCAGCATTTTAGGTGTACTGACAGGGTCGCATTTTTTGGAATTGCTAAAATATGCCCCCAAACTAATTATTTTCGGCAAAGAACAGGAAGCAGTTCCGTATTACCTATTGTGCATGTTCCTGTTTCTGCTGACATGGATCGCCGGTTTCATGACGTTCGATTACCTGCGTAACGGCCAAAGAGTTCTGGATAAGCGAGTTGGTATTTTTGCAAGATTGAAGATTCCACCTTATTTAGATTTTACATCCCTTGAACAGCAACATTTACCTATTGTTATGCTTCTGTTCCTGGGGTTTTTTGTTGGTGTGCTTACAGGATTTATGGGGATAGGTGGAGGTGTCCTGCTGCTTCCGTCACTTATTTATCTTGTCGGCCAACGAACAAATAAAGCCATAGGAACAAGTCTGCTCTTGGTTTGGATATCATCCCTTATAGCGGTAATTAGAAAGAGTGAAGCTGGGGATATTAATCTCTTACTACTTGCTTTCTTGCTGGCTGGAGGATTGACCGGTACGTTCATAGGGACAAAGATAGGCCTGAAATTAGCAGATCCTAAGATTCGGTTATACTTTGTCTATGTAGTTATCGTAGGCGTATTAATGGTCGGATACGAACTTTATGTAATAACTTTCTAAAAACCCATAACCTATGCTTTTACCGGCTCATGCTTTTTAATGAAATCAGGGTCAATCTCCACACCTAAACCCGGGCCTGTGGGTACCTTTATCTTTCCATCGACGACTTTTAGCTGGGAAGTTTTGCATTCAAATTTTACATGCGTGTATAAACCTTTGAATTCGTGATGAGCGAATGCATTAGGAAGTGCCGATATAAAATGAATCATATAAAGGTAGCCGAGTCCGCCCCATGACATGTGCGGCGTACAGGTCTTGCCTAATGCGTGTGCCATACGTGCGACTTTCATCGAACGTATCATTCCGCCAAAATAATAATTATCCGGTTGAACGATTTCCAGGCCGTCATTTGCGATGAGCCAGCGAAAACCGTGCAGGCTGTATTCCTGTTCGCCGCCAGCAACCGGCATTGTCAGTGCATCGGCGACCTGCTTGGTCTCTTCGTACCAATCGAACATGACAGGCTCTTCAAAGAAACCATAATCGTACTCCTGCAACAACTTACCAACGCGTATCGCCTCATCGACAGAATAAAAGCCGTTGGCATCTGCATACAATGCCATTTTATCGCCAAATGTTTCGCGGATAAGGGGAATTATCTTTTCGGTCCTTCCCTTAGGTGCGACGGCTTTGATGTCTTCGGTCATAAACATAAGGCCGCCAACTTTTATCTTTACAGCATTTGCATTGTACTCGGCGACATCTCTTTTTATCAGTTCCATTGACTCTTCTACTGGTTTTTCACGGTATTCAGTGGCCTGGTATACCGCGACGCGCGGGTTGTGTATTTCGCCTATCAATTGGCCGATGGATTTGCCGGCGATATGGCCTAGCATATCGAGAATCGCAAACTCAATTGTTGCCAGAGGTATTCCGAGTGCCAGGCCGGATAATCTGAAATTCAGCTTGTATATGAAGACCTTTTCAAGGAGCAGATCGAGATCGAGGGCATCTTTACCAATAAAAAAGGGTTTGACGTTCTGTAGAAAAATCGGATAGAGAGTATTGATGCCGCCATGAGCAACCGAAATACCTTCGGCGCCATCGGCTGAGCGTACCCTGCATAGAAAGCTGCCCTTATAGCGAAGCAATTCGACGCTCTTAATGATTACCGGGCTTGAAAAGAGCTCCTTTTTAAGTACAGGCTGAGAAAGTATTTTATCGAGACGGGCATAATCGTGTCGCAGGGAATCTGGAACGGCTGCTGGTGCTTGTGAACTATTGCTTGAGCCCAACAATGCCGCAGCGACCCCACCGGTTAAAGCACTACCTATGAATTTTCGACGACTTGTTCTCATGACATAATTCTAATTGTTAATGAATTTATTTCAAGAGGATTTTAAAAAGTATCCAGCCCCTGTTTTTGGTCCAGTTGTTATGAGAGTATTTCACTCTTAACTATTCTTATCTTCTCTCCCTTAGTGACTACTGACTATCTCAGCACCTTTAATCCACCTGTCACTTTCTACTCTTCACTTAATTCTTCAATATACTTAAAACCACCATTAAGCAAACAGTATAATACCCCTAAGTCAACAACTCGAAGGGACTCGAACCCTCAACCTTCGGATCGACAGTCCGGAACATGAAAGTTGTAACGCCAATAAAAACAAAGACTTACGCGAACTCGAAAACAGTGCTTACAAACCAGCTTACAAAAAAGATAAAAAACCAGCTGATATCGAACCGAATATCGATGCTTTACAACTGCCTGAAAACCTGGCACACATTGCCGCTAATTGGCAACAGTTGCCACAACATATAAGAAAAACCATCATGTCTTTAGTGAAAGCAATGGAAAAGAAATAGAACGCTGACTGGCTCGGAGCAATTAAAAAGTTTATCGAAACAAAAAAGGTGGGACTCCTAACTTACCAGAAAAGTGAACCACACCCCCCTGGGTCTTATTCTTGACACCCATACTTACCCCATCCGGATGGAGACATGATTTTTCACCCAAGTAAAATCTTTCTTCTGATACCTAAACAGCATACAATAAAAGTCAATCATACTCTCGCTTTAACTGATGTGGTTTTAGGGTAGTAGGTTATTTGCTTTATATCTTTTTTCCATAGGGGAAATCCTCCGGTAAAAGCCTAACATATACACTACCTTGGTTTGGGTCACCTTTTCGTCCCATGTAAAACAGAGCGCGTTTGCGACACTCTCTTGCACCTGGTCCTCTTATTATCTGGTAGATGACATGAGGTTCTTCTTTGCCATCTTCATCACCAAGTTTTACCTCCAAATCAGGATTGTTCTTTTTTACAGGCCATACATCTTTTGACCATATCTCTTTTTTTGGAAGTATTTGAAAAGTGGACTCCAATATCAAGTCGGCAGACTGCAAAAGACCTGCTGGAACACCTCCTCTTTCCGGAGGAGCGCTAACATCTCCCGCAGAAACGACAATACTTGTAGTTTTGGCAGCATAGAGCATGGTAACCAGACCTGAGACAAACATTTTTTCTTCAGCACAGAGAGGGAAACGGTCCTTTAACTGTTCAAGACAAGTTATTACTGCTAATGATATTGGTTTAGTTTGTCCCTCTGGTATTCGGTTAACAGCAACCCTGACAAGGTGGAAAAATTCACCAGGCGATATGAGTCCGGGCCAAAAATAGAGAATTTCCAAACGTTCTTCTTGGATGTATTTATTTATTTTCTTTTTTGTGGCGTCAAGAGTTTTAATTTGGGAGTCCAAAATTTCGCCCTTGTCATCTTTTTGTTTTGCAAGTATCTGTGCCAAGGTATTTATAGCTGCCTGTTCAGTATCTCGTAATGATATTATCAGGGCTCTTTCGTTTTTGTTATCCTCAAGAAACTTAAGTAAAGTATAATATGCCAAGTGACTTTTCATCCCGCCTCGAGAGCCAACAATCGCGGTACAATAACCTCGCGGCAAACCTTCATTGTCAACTATTTTATTGAGATCATCAAACGGCATAGGAATAGATTTATTAGAAGCTTTCTGTATTTTTTCATCATTACCTTCTATTCTACGTCTAGCAACAGATAATTGGCGGTGTATCGAAGGAAATACGAAAATGCCACCCTCTTTTATATAGGGTGACATTGGATGTTGTGTTTCTTCTATACCTGTTTCTTCTTTTGATGGTGTGCTATTAATTTTCAGTCTATGTTCGCCATCAGCATGGTCTTGATAGCGTGCTTTTACAATTTGCATTTTCCGAACGAGATATGATTCCTCAATATCATACCCTAATGCAATTACTAAATCCGCATAATAATCCCATTCGGTCGGTTTCTGTGTACCTTCAAGGCCGATATCTGTATCGACCGTCGCAATCATAAATAATGGACCGCGTAAACAACACTTTATAATAGCCTTCATCACTTCATCATACGGCCACTGTTTGGGCAACACATTCAGGCTATCGAAAACAATTATTGAGGCCTTGCCCGTTTTTCCGAATCTTTCGCTCCATCTTTCGTGAATAAGTTCGAAGTATTCTTCAGGTGTTTTTTTTTCTGATAATTCGGAGTGCTCACGACCATATATATGAACCGCAGGAGAACTTGATGTCTTCCCCCATGGAACTATAATATCTTTGTTATTCTTGTTCCATCCAAAGTTCCCAGCCTGCTCGATAAGAAAAGTGGTTTGTGACTCAGATGATATATACATACTTGATATACCATCCTCTGCTATTTTGCCAAGTTCTAGGTTTGATTCACTGGCAAGCCGACAGCAAAGTTCAAGATTAAATGTAGATTTACCCGATCCGGGCGGACCGGACAAAAGCATTAAAAGGCCCGGGATAAGCTTATTTTCCTCTCTACTTTCAATTCCTTTTAAAATTTCCTTAGGAATTGCAATGCCGCCTTCCAATAACTCGTCAAGCATGCATAACTGCTGCTTTGAATTTGGAAATTCAATTAATTTTGCTTTTGACCTCTGGTAAACCGGCGACATGAATGTTTTTAATTTTGGCGGATTCTCCATAATATATAGGCTCCAAATCAGTAAGCAGCTTTAGCGAATAATCAGTACTTGTACTTTTTATGAAATCACACTGAAACGCAAAGCTGCTTTTTCCTCTCTTATCCAATCTAACAATATCACATCTTTAATATATCACATTTCATCGTAAAGGACAAGATATTTATTACAATTTCAATTTTTCTCATCGGCGTGACAAAAAGAATTTCGGCGTAGATAGCTTGGCGTTATAAGTATCAAGGCATAAAAAACAAAAAAGGTGGGACTCCTAACTTACCAGAAAAGTGAACCACACCCCCCGGGGTCTTATTCTTGACACCCATACTTAGCTCGTCCGGATAGAGTTGCTATTTTTTTGAAATATATTTGTGGATTTTCCAAGCTTATTTATTTCTTGAATACTGAGCTGATTAAAAGGAAAATTACAGCATAAAAACCGCCCTGAAGATTTTATCTCCAGGGCTTAATAGCGGGGGCATCATATCGTAACCTAAAGATAGCAACACCTCGATATGTGTGTCCGAAACGATGTCGGGCTCCGAATGAAACGTTGTACGGAACAACATCTGACATCACCCTGAAGCCGCCCATTTTATCCAACTTGCCCCACCTGTCGTCGCACCACCACCTTTTTATTCACACGCAGAGCCCCGACGTCTTTTTGGGAAAACGAACCCAATCTGCGAGAAACGAAAATGAACCCAAACTTCTATTCAATAAAGAGTTGTGACAATTTACACCTTTCCAAACACCCCCAAAAAAAACCCAATTTATGCCTAATTACAGGTAATCGCGTAGGCTTTTACCTTGACATTGAGCACTAGAAATGATACAATAACCACTTATTTAACAAACACTTAAGGGAAAGGGTGGTGAAAAATGCGTAAGAATCTCATTTCATTTGTTCTTGTCTTGTCTATTTTAACTATAGTGTCTATTTTAACAGCGCCTACTTACGCTCAGTACCAGCTTGTATGGTCCGACGAGTTTGACGGTGCTACTATTAATGCAAACAACTGGGAGTACCAGACTGGCGATGGCTGTGCTGAAGGTATCTGCGGCTGGGGAAACAACGAGCTGCAATGGTACACTGACACTGTTGGCAACTCGTACGTTCAAAACGGCAATCTTGTTATTGTCGCAAAGGCAGAGCAGTTAAACGGCAAAGAATTTACTTCTGCTAAGTTGCGTACAAAGTACAAACAGGATTTTCTTTATGGTCGTATGGAAGCAAGAATGAAACTTCCTACCGGTGGCGGTATGTGGCCGGCATTCTGGATGATGCCCACCGATGAAGTTTACGGCGGTTGGGCTGCAAGCGGTGAGATAGATATCATGGAGTCATCTAACCAGACCGATTATGTTGGCGGAGCTATTCACTTTGGCGGTGGCTGGCCTGACAATACTTACTCAAGCGGCACATATTCACCTGGCGGTATCAATTTTGCAGATGATTTTCATACTTATGCAATCGAGTGGGAACCCACCGAGATGCGATGGTATGTCGATGGGATTTTGTATTTTACAGAGACAAACTGGTGGAGCGAAGGGGGGCCATATCCAGCACCTTTTGACCAGGACTTTCATTTCATTATTAATGTTGCTGTAGGTGGAAACTATACAGGATGTACAGATCCTGGTTGTATAACAGCAAGTTTGCCTCAGCAGATGCTGGTTGACTGGGTTAGGGTATACCAGGATACGCCAGGAATTGATATTGAGGCTATTATTTCCAGTATGACCCTTGATGAGAAGGTCGGACAGATGACGCAGGCAGAAAGAAACGGTGCCACGCCGGCTGATGTTCGAAACTATTTTTTAGGTTCTATCTTAAGCGGCGGAGGTTCTCATCCAGCTTCAAATACCCCCACCGGATGGGCGGATATGCATGACAGTTATCAAAACGAAGCACTGAATACTCGATTGGGTATTCCTATTCTCTATGGAGTTGATGCGGTTCACGGCCACAGCAATGTAATCGGTGCAACGATTTTCCCCCATAATATTGGTTTAGGTGCTACTCGTGACCCTGACCTTATGGAAGAAATCGGGCGAATTACTGCTAAGGAAGTTGCCATGACCGGATTAGAATGGACATTCTCTCCTGCTGTGATGGTGCCAAGAGATGAAAGATGGGGAAGAACCTATGAAGGCTTTGGTGAAGATCCTAATTTGCAGCTGCTACTTGCCGCTCGCTTTGTGAAAGGCCTGCAAGGCATAACGATGGATGGTGAAAGTGTCGTTGCATGTGCGAAGCACTTTGCAGGTGATGGTGGTACCAATAACGGTATTGACCAGGGTAATACGATTTGTGACGAAGCTACGTTGCGAGATATCCATATGCAAGGGTATCTTGAGGCGATCAATCAGAATGTAGCAACAATAATGCCCTCATTCAGCAGTTGGAACGGCGTCAAAATGACGGAGAACACATATCTGCTAACCGATGTTCTTAAAACTGAGTTTGGCTTTGACGGGTTTCTAATTTCTGACTGGGAGGCTGTCGGTCAGCTTTCCGGAGCGTCCTATTATGATGATGTAGTATTAGCGGTTAATGCCGGTATCGATATGGGCATGGAGCCTTATAACTGGCAGAACTGGATAAATGCAATCAAAACCGCGGTAGGTAACGGTGATATTACTATGACAAGAATCGATGACGCGGTAAGGAGAATATTGCGAATCAAGGACCGATCTGGTGCATTCGACACTCCACTCGCAGACAGGACTCTTGTCAATAACGGGGAATTGGGAAGCGCTGCACATAGGGCGGTTGCTCGGGAAGCTGTACGCAAATCTCTTGTAATGCTAAAGAACGATGGTACTCTGCCCATTTCCAAGGGCAGTAATGTTTTTGTAGCAGGTAAGAATGCAAATGATATTGGTAATCAGTGCGGCGGCTGGACAATAAGCTGGCAGGGTAGCAGCGGTAATATTACTACCGGTACCACAATTCTTGAAGGCATTCAAGACGCAGTATCTTCAGGCGGCGGGTCAGTGACATTTAGTGAAAACGGCACCGGCTCTGCTGGATACGATGTTGCTATCGTAGTGATAGGTGAAACACCCTACGCAGAAGGCAGTGGTTATAGCGGCACTTTGGCTCTTGACTCTACTGATACTACCTGTCTGAGTAATATTGACCCAAGTGTTCCTATAGTTGTAGTATTGGTTTCCGGTCGACCTATGATCGTAAACAGTTATCTAGGCGGCTGGGATGCCTTTGTCGCAGCGTGGCTGCCCGGTACCGAAGGTGATGGTGTAGCGGATGTATTGTTCGGTGATTTTGATTTTGTGGGCAAGCTTTCTCATAGCTGGCCAGTAGATATTGGGCAGGTTCCGATCAATGTCGATGACCTTCCTTATGCTCCATTATATGCATATGACTACGGTTTAAGTTATGCTTCTATTCCTCCAACAGTTTCGATAACTAATCCATCTGACGGGTCTAATCCTCCAGCTGGTAATATTGTTATAGACGCAACGGCATCTGATAGCGATGGCTCAATCGTGACAGTAGAGTTTTATGAAGGTTCTAATTATTTAGGTGAAGATACAACGTCGCCGTATAGCTTGACCTGGAACTCAATGACAGATGGTTGTTATACGATAATGGCAAAGGCCATCGACGATGCCGGGCTTGCAAACTCAGACACTATTAGTATTACAGTTGGAACAGGTTGTAGTGGTCAGCAGCCTTACAATGGCAGCCCGGAAGCTATACCTGGACAGATCGAAGCAGAAGACTATGACACCGGCGGAGAAGGCGTCGCTTATCACGATAATGACGGTGGAAACAATGGCGGACAGTATCGCCCGCTTGAAGCGGTTGATATAGAAAATTGCTCAGAGGGCGGATACAACATCGGATGGATGTCAAATAGTGAATGGATCGAATATACCGTCAATGTCGCCACAGCTGGAGAATATACGATAGAGGTGCGAGTTGCGTCAAACACTACCGGCGGAAACTTCCATCTTGAATTTGACGGAACAGACGAGACAGGAAACATCAGCGTACCTTCAACTGGTGGTTGGCAGAACTGGACGACGGTTTCAGCGACAGCCACATTATCGGCAGGTACACAGATAATGAGATTTGCCAATGCCAACAGCGGCGATGAATATAATATTAATTACTACAATTTTGTTTACAATGCACCAGCGGATACTGATCCGCCGACACCGAACCCTGCATCGTTTGCAACAGCACCTTACGCAACAGGTACAACCTCGATAGCTATGGTTGCAGCAACAGGCTCAGATGTAAGCGGTCCGGTAGAATATCGCTTTACAGAGACCTCCGGTAACCCGGGCGGAACCAACAGTTCATGGCAGACATCGACCAGTTATACCGATAGCGGTCTCAACGCTTCAACGCAATACACATATACAGTTCAGATGCGTGACAGCTTAGGTAATACAGGTGCCGCATCAAGTGGTGCGAATGCAACAACCGATACAGTACCAGATACTGATCCGCCGACACCGAACCCTGCATCATTTGCGACAGCACCTTATGCAACAGGTACAACCTCGATCGCTATGATTGCAGCTACAGGTTCAGATGTAAGCGGTCCCGTAGAATACCGCTTTACAGAAACTTCTGGTAATCCGGGCGGAACCAATAGCCCATGGCAGACATCGACCAGTTATACCGATAGCGGCTTGAACGCTTCAACACAGTACACTTACACTGTTCAGATGCGTGACAGCCTAGGTAATACAGGTACAGCTTCAAGTGGTGCAAACGCAACAACCGATGCAGTACCAGATACTGATCCGCCGACACCGAACCCTGCATCGTTTGCAACAGCACCTTACGCAACAGGTACAACCTCGATAGCTATGGTTGCAGCAACAGGCTCAGATGTAAGCGGTCCGGTAGAATATCGCTTTACAGAGACCTCCGGTAACCCGGGCGGAACCAACAGTTCATGGCAGACATCAACCAGCTATACTGATAGCGGTCTCAACGCTTCAACGCAATATACTTACTCAGTTCAGATGCGTGACAGCTTAGGCAATACAGGTGCCGCATCAAGTGGTGCGAATGCAACAACCGATACACCTCCTGATGTTACGGCTCCTACACCGAATCCGATGACATGGTCGGTACTGCCATATGCAACAGGCGAAACCTCGATATCAATGACAGCTACAACAGCAAGCGATACAAGCGGAGTTGAATATTACTTTGCCAACTTGACTGACCCTGCACATGACAGCGGCTGGCAGGCAAGCAGTGTATATAATGATACAGGCCTTACAGCAGCTACCAGTTACAGCTACACAGTTACAGCACGCGATATGAGTGTTAATCAGAATCAGGGCGGTGCCTCTACTACAGAGTCTGCAACAACTGATACTCCTACAGGCGGAACTATTTACGATGTCGCAAATAGTGACATATTTGTGTCAGGTATCGTTAGCGGCAGCTTCGTAGATACCCAAACTTCCGACCAGGTTTATCAGTCAATTACTGAGGTTCAATCTGGCGGTAAGCCATCAAGAAGGTACAGCACACTAGAGCATAAATGGACTATAAATGTTACAGGCGGTCAAAGTGTTACGTTTAGCGTTGAAGCTCATCGTACCGCAAGCGTAGATGGTGATAATTTCGTATTTGCTTATTCAACTGATAATGTCAATTTCAATAATATGCTAATAGTCACCAAGACATCTGATGATGATACACCGCAGAGCTATGTTCTTCCATCTAATATCAGCGGAACAGTCTATATCCGTGTAACTGATGCCGACAGCACAAGAGCTAACCTTGATATGGATACGCTTTATATTGATGATATGTACATTGCTTCATCAGGAGAAGTTGTTCCATGCACCCCTGCTGAAGTTCACGTTGATTCTATAGTCAGCTCAACTCAGTCGGCAGGCGGCGGAAGAAAGTATGGCAGGGTAACAGTAACTATAAAGGATGATTGTGGTAATACAATTGCTGGTGCGCAGGTTACTGGAACATTTAGCGGAAGTTTCAACGAGCAGGTAACAGCAACAACTGATGCAAGCGGCAATGCGGTATTAACAACTTCTGTTTCAGCCAAGAAGCCATCTTACATTTTATGTGTTGATAATGTAGTTGACGGCAGCTTGCCTTACAATGCATCCGCTAATATAGAGAATTGTGACAGTTTGTAATACCATAGTTTTTTAGTATTTTTCAAGGCGAAGCAGTAAATACTGCTTCGTCTTTTTATATTATTGCAAGTATGTAGCTTAGGTTAATCCAATTTACCTCATATTTTAATATACTTTCCTTGTTTTCTTTATAAACTGCTGTGTAAGTAACTAATTCGGCCTATTGTAAGTCTTTATTTTTACCGTAGTTTTGGATTTATACAATCAGACTCCCTATCCGATGGCAATATGGATTTTTACTACAAAAACAATGTAACTCAAAGCTATGAGCCGAAAGTTAGTTTTTCGGCAAGCGTATTACCTAATGGCTTGTTGTTCTTTGTCGGCTTTGCCGGGTTGGCTGGGGTTGTTTGTTTTTGGTCCGGTTTTGTGGATTGATGTTTTTCGTTGTGGGCTGGTTTTTCGTTCTGCTTGTGTTCTTTTTTCATGCTCATCGATATTCGTTTCCTGGCGATGTCTATCTCCAGCACACGAACTTTAACTTTCTGGTGCACTTTGACAACATCGGTAGGGTCTTTTACAAAATGGTCTGAAAGCTGGCTGATATGCACAAGACCATCCTGATGGACACCAACATCGATGAACGCACCGAACGCGGTAATATTCGTTACAATTCCCGGCAATTCCATGCCAACTTCCAAATCGCCGATCGCGTTGATTCCTTCGGCGAAACTGAACAACTCAAACTGCTTTCGAGGGTCTCGGCCAGGCTTGCTAAGCTCAGCTTTAATGTCCATCAGCGTTGGCAGACCAACCGTATCGGTAACGTAGTTTTCCAGCTTTATCTTTTCACGCAACGCCGAATTACTGATCAAATCTGCTACCGAACAATCCAAGTCCTTAGCCATAGATTTTACTATTGAATAGCTTTCGGGATGTACCGCACTTGCATCAAGCTGGTTTTTGGCATTGCGAATCCTGAGAAAACCTGCGCACTGTTCAAATGTCTTAGCGCCCAACCCGGAAACTTTCTTCACATTCGCTCTGGAAGCGAATGGCCCGTTTTCGTTCCTGTGTAAGACTATGCTTTCAGCCAACTTAGGCCCTACTCCGGAAACATAGGTTAAGAGCTGCTTACTTGCCGTATTAACCTCAACGCCGACAGCGTTTACACAACTACTGACCGTGTCATCGAGACTGCGTTTGAGAAGTGCCTGGTCGACATCGTGTTGATACTGGCCAACACCAATGGATTTGGGGTCGATCTTTACAAGTTCGGCTAGCGGATCCATTAGTCGTCTTCCTATTGATACCGCTCCTCTGACCGTAATGTCATAGTCGGGAAATTCTTCTCTGGCAACCTGTGAAGCTGAGTAAACACTTGCCCCACTTTCATTTACCATTACGATGTGTATCTCTTTCGGCAGGCCAATCCCACGCACAAATGCCTCGGTTTCTCTACTGGCGGTTCCGTTGCCTATCGCAATCGCCTCGATATTGTACTCCCGGCACCAGGCCATTACCTTAGAGCCTTCACGTTTGGTGGTCGATTCGGAACCAAGTGGAAATATCACATCATTGTGCAGCAGCTTACCCTGTCTATCCAGACACACTACCTTGCAGCCAGTCCGAAAAGCCGGGTCGATAGCCAATATGCTTTTTTCACCTAACGGCGGGCCCAGTAGCAGTTGTCTCATGTTTTCCGCAAAGACCTTTATAGCCTCTTCGTCTGCTTTCTTTTTACTCTCAAGTCGAATCTCTGTTTCCATTGAAAGCATTATCAGTCTTTTATAGCTATCGGAAATCGCAAGCTTGACCTGCTCGCCGACGGCATTTTCACTTTTGACAAACAGCGAATCAAGGATTGATATCGCCCGATCCTCATCTACTGTTACCCGCAATAACAGGAATTTCCCCTTTGCTCCTCGACGCATCGCGAGCACCCGGTGTGATGGAGCTGATGCGACCAGTTCAGCCCAGTCGTAGTAGTCCTTATACTTTATAGCCTCTTCTTCCTTGCCCGGTATCACCTTACAAGTGTATTGGCCTTTTTTCTGATAGAGCGATCTTATATTCGCTCTTGCCTGGGAGTCTTCACTTACCCACTCAGCGATTATGTCACGTGCCCCGGCAAGTGCGGTTTCGACGGAGTCCACCTTTTTGTCGGCGTTCACGAATTTTCCCGCTTCTTTTACCACGTCAATATTTCCCTGCTCCAGCAGCATTTTTGCCAACGGCTCAAGCCCCTTTTCCTTTGCCATCGTAGCCCGTGTTCGCCTTTTCGGCCTGAAGGGCAGGTAAATATCCTCCAGTACAGTCATCGTCTCGGCTGCCATCACTTTGCTTTTAAGCTCAGCGGTGAGATTGCCCTGTTTTTCAAGCGACTCAAGTATTGCCTCGCATCTTTTGTCCAGTTCAGCAAGCTGTTCAAGCCTATCACGAATATTGGTTATCGCAACCTCATCAAGACTGCCTGTCACTTCTTTACGATACCTGGCAATAAATGGAACGGTGGCGTTTTCAGCCAATAGCAGAGCAACTGCCCCGACCTGCGTTGCGGTTATATTCAATTCACCCGCTATTTTGAGTATATGCTTTTCTTCCATGTTGTATTATATCCTCACTTCTTTTCAATATTTCTTCATCATCTCATTTTAAGCCGTTTGTATTTACTACGACGGTGCGCTAGTCGCTCGGGGTTTTCCGCCTGAACCTTTTCTTCGTAGGCTGCGAAGTTGCCCTGAAACCATTGCGTCTTACCGTCCCCCTCGAATATCAACAGGTGAGTACATATACGGTCCAGAAAAAACCGGTCGTGGCTGATCACCATAGCACAGCCCTGAAAATCTATTATCGCCTGCTCCAGGACGCGCATGGTATCCACATCGAGGTCGTTAGTCGGTTCGTCAAGAAGCAAAAGGTTGCCGCCACGTCTTAACATCTTTGCCAGATGTATTCTGTTCCTCTCGCCGCCGGAACACTCGGAGACTTTTTTTTGTTGCTGGGCGCCTTTGATATTAAACTTTGCGATATAAGCTCGGGAAGAGGTTTCTTTGCCGCCAATGTTGATCATGTCCTTGCCCCCTGATATATCCTCAAATATCGTTTTGTCGCCATCGAGTGCGTCACGATGCTGGTCAACATATCCTATGGATACTGTGGGTCCAATCTCGACCCGACCTGAATCCGGCTGCTCTTGATTTGTTATCATCTTAAAAAGTGTCGTCTTGCCAATACCATTAGGCCCAATGACACCGACGATTCCATTCGGAGGTAATTCAAATGAACAGCCATCAATCAAAAGATTATCACCAAAACCCTTGGAAACATCTTTGAAAGTAAGCACTTTCTCGCCAAGACGCTGACCTGAAGGAATCTGTATGAATACGTTACCGCGTTTGCTATTTACCGACTCGCTGGCCAGTTTTTCATAGTTGTTGATGCGTGCCTGGTTCTTCTGGTTGCGGGCCTTAGCTGTTGTGTTTATCCAATTCAGCTCACGGGCGAGGGTCTTTTGCCGCTGGCTCTCTTTCTTCTCGGTTACGCGTAAAATTTCTGCCTTCTGCTTGAGCCATGAAGAATAGTTCCCCTCAAACGGCAAGCCTCTGCAATTGTCAAGTTCGAGTATCCATTTGGTGATATTGTCCAGGAAATAGCGGTCATGCGTTACGATGATTACAGTGCCGTGGTACTCTCGTAAAGCGGATTCGAGCCATTGTACCGTCTCTGCGTCAAGATGATTGGTAGGTTCATCAAGCAATAGCAAATCAGGTTTTTCCAGAAGTGCCATACACAATGCCACACGTCTTCGTTCTCCACCGGAAAGCTGGCTCACCGGGGCATTATCATCAGGCAGAACCATTGCATCGGAAACGATATCTATAAAACGGTCTGTTTCCCAGCCATCACAAGTATCGATTTTATCCTGAAGAGTTCCCATCTCCTCCAGCAATTTGCTCATCTCGTCGTCGGAGAGAGGCTCGCTAAGCATTTCCGATATTTTATTGAAGCGGTCAACCATGTCCAGTGTTGGCTTGATTGCAGTAAGGAGATTCTCCCTGACAGTTCTATCCATTTCAAGCTGTGGCTCCTGGGCAACATATCGTATCTTCATTTTAGGTGCCAGTTTCGTGTCACCCTGAAAGTCCTTTTCCAGGCCAGCCATTATTTTCAGCAAGGTACTTTTGCCGGAACCGTTTTCGCCGATCACGCCGATCTTGGCACCGTAAAAGAATGACAATGATATGTCACGAAGAACTTCCTTGTTTCCGTAACTTTTACAAACATCGCTCATTTCAAATATAAATTTTGGAGGCATAAACGGTCATTCCTTTTTTAATCGCGTAGTAGTATCAATAGGCGAGATAACTCCCAAGTGCAACTGAGTCAAATCCTATTCCATTATAAAATACTTCATTGGGCCTCAAAAAGCCAAGTGATTTTCTTGGGCAATTATGCAATCGATCCATAATGTGCTGTGTCTAATGATGTATCAGGCTTCGTATATCACTTCTTATTTAGGAAGTGATCTCTTTTTTGTTCAAAAGCTACTGGTGGTTTGGTACTCTATCTAATTATACCCAAATGCTTTTTGGAGTAATCTATGCCGCTTATTGCGATGCGAGATATAAAATTTAGTTTTGGTGGCCCGCTACTGCTGAGAGGTATTGACTTTCAGATCAATCCTGCAGAGAGAGTCTGTCTGCTTGGTAGAAATGGCAGCGGTAAATCGACGTTTCTGAGACTTTTACGGGGCGAGTTGGATGTCGATGGCGGTGAAATAACACGTCAGCCTCAATTACGCATCAGCATGCTGAACCAGTCTGTTCCGCAAAATATTAAGGGTAAAGTTTTTGATGTCGTTGCGGAGGGTCTGGGAAAAATCTGGGAATCGCTGGCTGAATATCATAGGCTTGCTCATGAAAATGCAGATGGTCAAGATAACGAAGCTAATGCCAGGTTACTTCGTCTTCACAATGAGCTGGACAAATCAGATTCGTGGAAAAAAATGAATGTTGTTGAAACCGCCATATCACAGGTTTCTGTTAATGCCGAGGCGGAGTTCAGTGAACTGTCGGCGGGGCTTAAACGCAGGGTATTGCTGGCGAGGGCGTTGGCGGCTGAACCGGATATTTTGATACTGGATGAGCCTACAAATCATCTTGATATTGAGTCTATTCGCTGGATCGAGGATTTTTTATTGCGGTGTGGAAAAACGCTTTTGTTTGTGACGCATGATCGAAAATTTCTTAAAAAACTTTCAACGAGGATTATTGAAATAGATCGAGGCAGACTTTTTAACTGGGACTGCAGCTATGAAGATTATCTAAAAAGAAAAGCAGAAAATTTTGCGGCAGAGCAGAAACACAAGAAACAGTTTGATAAAAAACTTGCTGAGGAAGAACGCTGGATAAGGAAAGGTATACAGGCCAGGCGAACCCGCAATGAGTGGCGCATCAAAGCTTTGGGAAAGATGAGACAAATTCGCAGTCAAAGGCGTAATATTGATGGCCTGATGAGGATTGAGGTCAACAAGGCAGAGAGGTCTGGCGAGCTTGTGGCTAAGTTTGAAGGGGTCAGTTTTGCATATGACAATAAAGAGTCGGAGCCGATCATTCGTGACTTTGATGCTACTATTCTCAGGGGTGACAGGATAGGTGTCATTGGACCTAATGGTATAGGCAAAACGACGCTTCTGAAGCTGTTGCTGGGAGAACTTACTGCGACCAGCGGAAAGAGCAAGCTTGGCACAAATGTCCAATGTGCTTATTTTGATCAGCTTCATGGGCAACTGGATGTTAAAAAGAGTCTCATGGAGAATATTGGTGAAGGATATGATACGGTTACAATTAACGGCAGGAAAAAACAGGTCACAGCTTATCTTATGGATTTCATGTTTGAGCCGGATAAAATAAAATCACCGGTGTTTAATCTTTCTGGTGGCGAACGCAACCGTTTACAGTTAGCAAAGATGTTTACGCATCCTTCTAATGTGCTTGTGCTTGATGAACCAACAAACGATCTCGACATTGAAACGTTGGAATTGTTAGAGGAAATGCTTATCGAATATCCAGGGACTGTGTTGGTGGTAAGCCATGACAGGGCGTTCCTAAATAACATTGTAACGAGCACTTTTGTCATGGAAGGACAGGGTCAAGTAAAGGAATTTGCGGGCGGGTATGATGATTGGCTTATTCAGCGAAAAGATGTCGAGGAGGTTAGGGAAGAAAAATCTGCAAAGAAAAAACCCTCAAGGCTCAAAACTCCAAAGTCTGTGAAACTTACTTACAATCAAAAGCGGGAGCTTGAAAAGCTGCCATGCGTTATAGAAAAACTTGAAAAGCAGATTGCGTCTTTACATAAGAAAATGGCAGAGCCTGCATTTTATAAGCAGAATGGGGAAATAATCGCTGAGACCAATACTAATCTGGATGAGTTAGAAAGTGAGCTTGCAAATGCTTACAGCCGATGGGAAGAACTTGCATCTATTGAAGAGTTATAAGAATTAATGATAATTTCCTGGGCACAGTGTGAGTGACCCATTCTTTTTGGTGCACTTTGGTGCACTGGCATTTCGATGTCACTACCTAGTAAATAAGCTCTTGTAAGTGTTTGACCTACAAGAGCTTATAACGAGGCCGAAGGGACTCGAACCCTCAACCTTCGGATCGACAGTCCGAACACGGGTTTTGTAAGTGTTTGTCGATAAATGATTAATGATTGTTATTAAATGACTTATGATGCTAACCGTAACACGACCGTAACGCGACAGTAGCCTAAAAGTGCAGGGCTGTTGCACATTCTGTTGCAAATCGGATGGCTTGGGTTAATCCATTTTCAATTCTATTTTACAATATGTTTACATTCGGATGAGTTTTGAGGCCATCCGAGAACAACCGCCTATGTTTTCAGTGATGATGATAGGGGTTAAGTGGTCATCATTATAAAATTACCAAATCGAGTTTTAATATGGCATTAAGTTTCTTTTCCTTTTGGGAAAGACCACTTTGCACGAATGAAGTTACCAACAAGAGCAACTCCCATTGCGCTTATAAAAGTAATGCCCACAGCAAGAAAATAATAGCCAGAATGCTCCAATTCTACATCAGAATACAAAACTACCAGTACTACAGCAATAATTGCAGCACACAAATAATTCATAGAAACGATAGCAGGAGCTATTCCCAAAAACAGCCCAATAGTTGGCACTAAAATCAAATAGCTTCCAAAAGGGCTTGATGAAATTCCACCTGAAAAATAAATAAGATATGCTATAGTTCCCAAATCCAAAATGAATGTGATCCAGATTGACACACGAAAATGAAGGAGTACTCGATTAATATTAAGGTCTTTCAACATATTCTTATTAGATGAAAGTGAAATCAATAGCCCAAGAACACCTATAATAAGAGTGGTTGTTAGATGATATTTTGTAAGACCTGCCTCTTGCAACATGACAACTCCAGTTGTGATAACTATCATGCCAGCAAGATGAGAAAAAAATAGAACGCTAGAATATCTTGATTCAAGAGATTCTCGGGGGAGGGTGGAAATCTTCAGGGGTAAACATGAATGGACCTGCGTTCTATACGATTCCATATTTGTTGCTATGCTTGCCAAATATTTGGTTTCTCTATTCGAAATGAAAACTAAATATCCTAAGGCAACAAAAAGTGTTACGAGATAAACATAAAACGAACAGGAGAATGTGGCATGAAGAAGCATGGTAAGCAAACTTCCAATAGCAAAAATATACATACCTGTATACATTGGGTGCCTGAGATAAGCATATATCCCATTGGTTTTGATTTTGGTAGCGGTGGAGCAACCAAAACCAGGCCAACGATGTTGGTCTGCTAGTTCATATTTTGCCCTAGCGACAAGAAAAGTGCCATTAAAAGTTAAAATCAAGGCAAACAAGTCCTGAAATTTAAAGGTTTCCATTCGTAAAATAACGCTGGCATATATTATAATTGGAATAAAATAAAGACATCTAATGACAGTAATAAGGTGCTTATTTACTAATAACTCAGATGGGCCTTTTTTCCGAAAATCAGAAATGCACCCAATAAAAAATGCCAGTATGCAATATTGAATTATCTGGTATACCCATACATAGTCCATGCTATTTTGTCTCCTTAAATTACGACATAGTTTATACATAAAATAATCAGACTCGTCAAGATATTATTTTTAAAAATAAACGCGAAGGGACTCGAACCCTCAACCTTCGGATCGACAGTCCGACTACGGGTTTTGTAAGTGTTTGTCAATAAATGATTAATGATTGTTATTAAATGACTTATGATGATGACAATACCACAACAGTAACGCGACCGTAGCTCAAACGAGCATAACTGTTGCAAATTGTGTTGCAAATTTTAGACTTGGATTAACCCTTTTTAGCCTTAACCAAATCAAAAAGTCGACTGAAATTGGCAAAATCCGCTTTCCAGAACCTTCTATTTTACAATAACTTAAAGTTCGTCTGACTTTTGGACCCCTACGGGTTAATCCTCAATGTCTGAATTTTTTCCGTTAGCGATACCGCATTATATAGCTTTTGGGTACATGAGGATGAGTAACTACATCATGTTTATGACTTTATAAAACTTAGAGCGGTTAAAGTGGCAGAACAGAAGGGATTAATGGTTAAGAATTCACCTATAGCAGGGTCTGTTTTGCAATGCCGAGCCAAAGATAATGATGCTGTACGTAAAGTAAGAGTACCTGTTCTCATCGCAAATGCGCTAACCTTTTTGGCCGATGATATGGAGCATAGGGGGCAAGAGAGAGTGGCGGTGCCGTGCCTATTTGATTGGAACGAAGCAAATATTAAACGGCGTAACCGTACATAGCCTGCGATAACAATGGTCAAGCGATTTGTCAAGATCGTAAAAATAATGGAAGCACAGCAAGCGATACAAGAAAACCTGTGAATTACGACTGCCGCTTGGTGAGCAATTTGGTATTTCTTTCTGCGAAAATAGACGCTTTTTTTCTGGTCAATTGCATTCCTCTGCTGGGTGCTTCCTGACGTTTGGATTGAAGGAATTCGATATGCTGCAACAACTCCCAAGCAACATTGTCCCATCGCATCCGATGACCTCTTTCGTGAGCTCGTTTTTCCATTCTAAGGCGTTCATCTCTATCGAAAACAAGATAGTCCAATCCCTGAGCTATTTGTTCGATTGAAGGCTCGCCCGAATCGACAAGAATCCCCCTGGCATGTTTGTCGACAATAATACCTTCCCTGCCTCGCATCTTAGGACTGATCAGCTCAAATGCATATGTGAATTTAGTTGCTATTGCTACTCTTCCCGCCCCAAGGGTATCTGCCAATATTCCACTTGATATTTGCCGCATATTGAGATAAGGCAGTACCATGATATTTGTAGCACTGTAAAGTTTCATGAGAGTGTCTTCATCTAAGAAAGTGTTGTAAAAGACAATATCATAATCCTTTAAACCGCCAGTGCCAAGTTCTTTGATCTCACACCATCGTAGCCCCAAGTCTTTAAGAGATTGTTCTATTGTTGCTTGATATTCTCTATAGAATCTACCATCATCTGCTTTAACAAATTCCGGGTGGCACTGGCCTGCGATCAAATAAACGATATTTTCTCTTTGGTCCTTCGTACACGATTCATTTAAAAACCTGGCATAAGCTCCAATGCTGTATTGTATCCCTTTGTCAGGTGAGCGAAGCCCAAGAGTTGAAATTAGTATCCTGTTTTCAAAGCCATATTCTTTTTTTATTGTCAATCTATCAGATTGAGAGGGGGTTAGTATCCTAATTCCGTGGTCTATATGCTTTACTTTTGAGCGGTTGATTTTATATGTATCCGATTCGAGTATATCAACCGCTTGTTCTGTTGTAACAATAAATCCGTCGCTGTAATCGGCCAGGTTTTGCAGAGTCCTTTTTTGATGTGAATCAGGGTTATCAAGAAGAGTGTGCAAATAGACTATGGTCAAAAGCCCTTGTTGGCTGAACGTCTTTGCCATAGTGACGAAATTATCACCTTTTGCCTCGTTGCCATCCTTGTCAGGGTCAAGTCCATATTCATGTTGCAATAATACGATAGTTGGGTTGGCACTTTCACGTGCTCTGGCTGCTATATCAGCGGTCGCTTTGTGCCAGGATTCAGGATTGTACTGGTCAATGACGAGATCGACAGGAATGTGGTACGACATTTTATTGTTGTCGATTACCGCTACTCTAATATGGCCGATTTCACCGGTAAAGTGTTCCAGGGCGTTGGCCAGGTCACGCGAGAACGTGCCTATACCACACCTTCGTGGTGGATATGTGCTTACAATGCGGATATTATACGGCATGGCGAAATCTTTAATCCTTTCTTGTGGTCTATCTTTTTCTTACTCTTAAACCTGACCAGATCATACTAAGCAAATCACTCTTTGTTAAAGAGTTTACCACGTAAGCCAAAGAAAATCCAGAAAGTTCACTTTCTATCCATGTCCGGCAATTCTCCTGTGAGGATAAGTTTTACGATACCACTTGATGAGATGATAGAAAGCAAAATAAGCTGTAATAGAAATAGCACCCCCTATGACAAGACCTCCCACCCACAACTCAGCCCCAATACTCATTAGCAAAGTCAAAAGCTCCTGCCAGAAATCAGTCCGATAAAAGCAGGTTATAATGCTGTCGAACGCGAAAAGGTCCTTGAACAATACAACAACTTCTTCATGTGTAAGTGCCTGCTCGCCACGAAAATAGCTTAGAAGATACCATCCGACCAGGTAGTTGGGGTAATATATGAAGAAGGCAGTAAAAACATTTGATACCCACACGCAAGTAAGGGCAACAAACTTGTTTGCTCCTATCATAGAAGTCAATGAAAGTGCTATTAGTATATGCAGGCCCATCGCAGGTGTCCAGGCTGCGAGCAAACCAAGCGCGACACCCATGGCAATTCTGTGGGGAGAGTCATCGACGTGTAGTATTCGATGCGTAATGAAATGGATGGTTGGTTGAAATATTGTCCGCATATGTCCTTTTGTTCATCATACTCGATTATTTCAGTCTTTTTTTAAAACCAGGTTTCAATTGTAATGCAATCGGGCCTGATCGTAAATATCTATCTGGCCGGGATATTTACTAACTTATCACAGATAGGCCCAAAGCTCAGACTGTTCGACGTTTCCTTTGTTCTATCCAACCAATTCTTGCGTGGATACGATAATTTTGTACAATCACAGCGACTTATGTGATTCTCTGTGAAGGGATGAATTTATGGTAGATAGTTCCATGGTGATTGTTGCCGGGGCCTCGGAAGAGGAGTTTGATCATGTTAAGCAGTGCCTTTCCGATTGGCAGTGTGTGGCTGAATCTTTGAACGATGGGGAAACAGCAGTATCTTCCATGCCTGTAACGCCAGGATTGTTTGTCGTATATGCCCAGAAGAGCGAAAAGAGTACGCTGGCGATATGTGAGCAACTTCGGAATTCTCCCGAGACTTTAGCAGTGCCGATATTACTTGTGATCAGTCGATATGAGATAACCCAGGGCTCTGCCGTTAAGCGTATGGGAAATGCAACGTTTATCATGACCCCTTTTAAAGAAGAAGAACTGCGTGATAAAATTGAGCAAATGAAAAAAGAGTTTAATAATCATGAACTAAGCGGAAATTGACGAAATTGTAGAATATCTGCAAGAGACTGAAGGGACTCTTGATAAGCGTGATCTGGACGAAGAAGACGATGAGTCGTTATTGGCTGAACTGGGAGACATAATTGAGCGTTTTGAGGCTGCTATCACGGACCCCCAAAACGCAAATATGAAATACCAAATAAATGTTCTCCTGACAAATGCCAGGGATTATTGCGATCGTATCGAGCTTAACTGAAACAGAGTATGGTTATTATTTGTTTTTTCCAATGTTTTTTGGATGAAAACCTGAATTTATATATCAGAGACAATTATGATTTTAGCCCAAAATGTCACAAAATATTTTGGCAGATTCCAGGCCTTAAAAGATGTTTCTTTCGAAATTAAAAAAGGAGAAATCGTCGGTTTTTTAGGCCGGAATGGTGCAGGAAAAACAACATTAATGCGTATCCTGACTTCGTATTTACCTGCCAGTTCAGGTAAGGTTGTAATAGGGGGTGACGACGTTGAAAAGAATTCCCTGGCTATCCGAAAAAAAATAGGATATTTGCCGGAGACCCCACCGCTTTACTCAAATATGACAGTGAACGACTACCTTAAATTCGCAGCGGAGATAAAAGATGTGCCCGCCAGAGAGCGGCGTAACCGTATTAATGAAGTTTTAGAGGAATGCAACATCGGCGAGGTAAGGGATAAAATTATCGGAGTTCTGTCGAGAGGATATAAACAGCGTGTAGGAATTGCACAGGCCATAATTAATAAGCCGGAATTACTTATTTTGGACGAGCCAACAAGTGGACTCGACCCCATTCAGAATCTTCAGATACGCAAACTAATCAAAAATCTGGAGTATGAAAGAACCGTCATTTTAAGTACGCACATTCTTTCCGAAATTGAACAAATCGCCCACAGAGTATTAATCATCAGATCGGGCCGAATTATTGTTGATAAATCATTGGATATGCTCTTGAAAGATTATAGTGACGATCAATGCGCCGAATCAACTCTTGAGGAGGTTTTTGTGAAATTACATTCTGAAACATCTGAGGAAAATAATGAATAAAGTTTTTGCGATAGCCAAAAAGGAGTTGACGGCTTATTTCAAGTCGCCTATTGCATACATTGTACTGATCCTCACGATTTCCGTATTCAATGTTTTCTTTTACATGATTATCGATCAAAACAGGGAAGCATCCTTGCGGGATGTTTTTAAGGTTATGGAGTTTATGTTTGTTTTTCTTATTCCGCTTTTAACTATGAAAATATTTTCTGAAGAGAAGCTGACAGGAACAATAGAATTCTTAATGACTTCTCCAATAACAAATACCGCCATCGTTTTAGGTAAATATTTGGGCTCTTTGATATTCTTTACATTAATAATAATCATGACGGTCACCTACTATTTTATTATTGAATATTTCGGTCAACCTGACCGAATGTCTATACTAACAGGTTTTTTAGGTATTTGGCTGGAAGGATCTTTTTTCCTCGCTATCGGCATATTGACATCATCGTGGACACGCAATCAAATTATCGCGGCGATAAGTTCATACGCAATTTTGTTTTTATTATATTTCTCGATAAGTTTTACTAATTCTCTCAGTGGCCCTATGGAGGCAGTAGTGCGATACGCCGGCACATGGAGTCATTTAGGGAATTTTACAGTTGGCCTTATTACCGTTGCAGATGTGGTTTATTATTTAAGTGGAATCATTTTCTGTTTGATTTTAACAAGATTTGGTATTGAGAATCGATTATGGCGTTAAGCAGGAATTGCAAAATTTCATCTGTTTTCTTTGGCGCAGGCTCTGCTTGTCTGGCGTATGGCCTATCTATTTCTTATATCGAGCAGCATTTTAGCATCTTAGCTGTGTCAATTGCTTTATTGGGTATGGTCTTATTGTTGTTTTGCTTTCTAAACATCAAGAGGATAGCTCCGAAATCTTCAAAAATATCACATTGGAAAAAATATGGTATTGTCATACTTGTTATTTTCCTTTCGATAATCTTTTATATCGGAATAAACTTCTTAGCCTACACTTGTAAATTGAGATGGGATTTGACTAAGACCGGACAGCATACTTTAACGGAAAGCACAATAGATTATATTGAAGGGCTTACGCAAGATGTCCAGTTGACGGCCTTCTTTGTTGGATTGCCACCCAAATATCTGGAAGATATTTTCGAAGAATACAAAAGAGTTTCAAAAGGTAGAATTAAAACCGAAATCATCGACCCTATCGTTCAAATAGGCCGTGCCTCCCAATTTGGCAATATCATAAACAGCGAAGAAAACAAAGTTATTATCCAGTCAGGCAGCGAACGAAGAGATATTGATTTTACGAAAAAACCGTTATCGGAGGAACAACTAACCAATGCCATTGTTCGTGTAACCAGAGAAACTCGCAATGTATATTTCCTTACGGGGCACAAGGAATACGGCATCTTTGATAAGGGAGAAAAGGGATTAAGCGATTTGGTGAAATTGTTATCATCGAATCGCATTAGCAGCAAGGAAATTATGCTTGGAGTTACAGGAGCAGTCCCCGAAGATTGTGATGTTCTGATTATACCGGGACCTCATAATGCTCTAACAGAAAAAGAGGAAGGGATTATAGAAGAATATTTGAAAAAAGGAGGTGATGCATTGTTCTTAATTGAACATATTATTGTTACGACTCCAGATAAACCTTTAACAGAAGAAGAAATGCATAAAAATCCATCCTTGAATAGTATTCTTAATAATTGGGGGGTAATGGTAGCAGACGATATTGTAGTCGATTTAAAAAGTCATGCCGGCTCGGATGTTGGATGTCCCGCTACGCGTAATTATGTACCACACAAGGCCATCACCGCAGGTTTAGATTACACTTTTTATGTCAGGCCAAGATCCATTTCAACTTATGAAAATCGACGAGATACAATCAAAACAGTTCCTATAGTACTAACATCCTCAGCACAAACCAGCTGGGGCGAAACCGACAGAACATTAAATGTGAAATTCGACAAAGCCCTCGACAACCCGGGCCCAGTTCCTTTCGCATATGCTATTTGGGAGCCTAAAGATGCTAACGACACTTCTGATACCCGCATAGTAGTTTTTACTGATGCTGATTTTCTGAGCAACGCCTATATTGAACATTACAGCAACGCCGAAATGGGGCTTAATGTTATTAACTGGTTGTCTGAACTGGAGTACAAGGTGTTCCTCAACCGGAAAGAAATAAAAGTCGAACGGCTTGATTTGGCCAGTAAACAAAAACGCATAATTGCCGTTATCCTTACGTTCATGCCTATCCTTATTGCTGTTAGCGGTATAATGATATGGATAAGACAGAAAAATTAACTACAAGTATTGGAATTATTTTAACAAGATGCATAGTAAATCCTTGATGCGGTTAGTTCTGGCATATTTCTTTTGTAGTTAACTCCCCCTTGTCGGGTTTTCTACTTTGGCTTGAATTTATCACAAGAGTCATATCTCCCCATTCTTTTGCCAAGTTCATCTTTGCCGTTTATGCGCTCTTTATACCAGGCTGAGTCCGGATCGCACTGACACACACCAAAAAAACGTATTTCACCTTGCGAACGAAAATATTTACAATTCAGGCAAATTCTTTTCATATTATGGTTGTCTCGGCTAATACAATCAAAACTTCACTTTTGGCACTCCTGCTTTTGCCTTTTCGGACGCTTCGAAATATTCCGTTTTCTCTACACCCGCTTTCCCACAGAAAAATGACCCGAAGAATTCACGCGTATAGGAGTTCAACAGTTTGGCAGATTCATTATACCTGGTTCGTGCCACTGCTATCCGGTTCTCTGTGCCTTCAAGCTGGTCCTGGAGGGCAAGGAAATTTTGATTGGCCTTTAGATCAGGATATGCCTCCCGAAGTACCAGTAGTCGTGACAAAAATCCGCTTAGCTCATTTGATGCCTTGATTTTGCCTGCCCTGCTACCTGCCTGGAAATATTTTTCGCGGGACTTTGCGAGATTCTCGAACAGTTCTTTTTCATGTGATGCGTATCCTTTGACAGTCTCAATGAGATTAGGTATTAAATCCAGTCTACGCTGTAGAGTAGTGTCCACGTTCGACCATGCGGTTTTGGCCCCTTCGTCAAGACCGACTGCTCTGTTATAGCCGGAGATGTACCATCTGAATGCCCCTATACCGACCAGCAGTATAACAGCAAGAATTATAACCAGGACAACCCATACTTTACCGGAATTTTGTCGAGTAAACATAACATGGTTCCTTTCATGTCGAATTTACCACGAAGGACGCGAAGTTCACGAAGTTAAAGTTAAAGAACCAAATCTCTTTTCGTGTACTTCGTGGTGAACAATATACTTTTTTCTGCCTTAACGGCTCGTTTAACCCATTTACAACGCCTCAATGTAACCTTACAACACTGCGATGTAAGCCTGCAATGCCTTGATGTAACCTTACAAAGCTACATTGTAAACTCACAACGCCTCAATGTAAAGCCGCAATCTGACGATGTAAATCTGCAATGGCTCAATGTAACCTTACAATGCCACGATGTAACCTTACAATGCTTTGATGTAAACTCACAACACCACGATGTAAAGCTACTTCTTGCGTTTCATTTTTGGACTTAATTCATTTAATCTATCAATCAAACTCTTCAATTCTTCAAGAACGCCATGATTCTGTAATTCTTCAGGATATATTAGTCTGAAGACTGAAAGGCATCCCAATCCAAAACGTGCATTGGCAAGGAGACAATATTTTAAAATGCAAGTATCGGTGTTAAATATCTCAAAATTGATTTTCTGCCCATCATCAGTATCCAGCAAGTTTAAACCAATCGAATATACGTTGGGATGAGCTCCATAATCAATTGATTTATCATACATATCCTCAATCCCTGGGCCAACTTTGGGGTCCTGTGATTTAAGAGATTTGAAAATATCACTAATGTAGAAGTTTTTCCTCACTAGTTTTTCAGCTTTTTTGTTCTTATGCCTTTCGGCCCAAATAACACCTAACTCAGGATGTTTATCAATATAATATCCGTATAAAGCGTTTTCAATGCAGGCCCGAAACATCACAAATGCTGCGGTAATTTGACCACTTGAAGATATGCGAATGGAAGCTAAATAGCATGCATAAGCACTTGCAAGAAATGCTGCTGGTGATGACTCTATAGTAGCCTCTTCGGAGAGCTTAGAAAACACTTTCAAATATTTCATAAAAAGGTCGTTTATGCTACTCAACAACTGGACTATTGGTTCATGTTGGCTCCATGTGGCTCTGGTGTTATCCCACGCATAACTAATGCTTTTCGTAAGTTCATCTCTAATGAAATCGTCCTGTTGCACGAATATATTCCTCACTAACTAAACAATAATCAATAATCAGTAATCATTTACAAAACCACCATCACCGTATTACTCGTTGCCTTCAGGCATAATTTTAATTCAGCTTAGTAGTTCTTTGCGATATAAGCGCCATGAATAAAAGGCAATGGCAATAGCAATTAGCCATACAACAACGGCGGCTACAAATTCGACATCGTTGAATTTCATGGAACGTCAACATTATAATTCGCCAAGAGTGTCGCCAAATCTGTGGCAATCTCCGGTGCGTTATCTTTTATGAATTCATATTCTTGTAGTGCAAGTTTATGTTGGCCGGTAGCAGCATAACAACCTGCGAGGTGAAAGTGGGCTGGGTTGTAGTTAAGGTCAATATCCAAGATTTTCCTGAATGCTATTATTCCAGTTTTGTTATTCATTTCAGCAAGCAATTCCGCAGCCATAAATAGCAGTTCCACCTTTTCATCAGCATCATTTACCAAATCTGCAGCGTGCTTTAATTCTTCAATTGCTATTTCTCTATTGCCACATTCATAGTCGGCAAAACCCTTGACGCGAATGCAAGTTTTATCTCTATCGTCTGTAGAGGATAACTCATCGGCAAACATTATATCTGAACCGCCTGGAAACATTTTATATTCACTTATTATCCGTAATGCATTCGTATAGTGGATTCTACCAAGACCAACGTGGGCAAGTGGGTGGGATGAATTTATTTCGATTGCACGCATGTAAAGGGAAGCAGCCTTGTGGTCATTATGCGATCCTGAGAAGTATAGAGTATTCGCATACCAGCAGAGAGTAAAGTAGTCATTTGGATTTCGAAGATTTTCAATATACACAAGCCATTTGGCCGTTTTGTAGCGATCTTTATAGAAGGCTTGAACCACTTTTCTAAGCAACCAGCTTGGATTGTCGGAAAGCTCTTGCAATTTTGCTGTGCTCCTTTCACTTACAAAACCACCATCACCGTATTACTCGGCTGACCTTCGCCGGCTTTATTTACGGCGACGATGCGGTATCTACCAACTCCCCCCGGCTCCACCTCCACCGAATCCGCCGCCCATACCACCGCCGAACCCACCGAACCCACCGCCAAAGCTGCCTCCGCCATACGAGCCGCTCCTGCCATAACCGCCGACACCGCCTAACATAAGTGGTAAAAAAAACAACATTCCCATTCCACGGCCGCGGCCGCTAAACAGCAGGAACATTAAAAGCAAAATCGGCAAGGCGCCGCATGGCAATCCCCTTCTTCTCAGCCCGCCCGGAACAGATTTAAGCTTGGGCATACCGGTTAAGACCACACCGGACTGCTTAGCTATTCTTTGGACTATTTGCAAATTGGCTTGATATATCCCCTTGCCGTAATCCCCTTTTTTAAGGTACGGCACCAACACCTCTCTACCAACTTGGCCACAGTACTGGTCTGTTATAAAACCCTCCAGTCCGTAACCGGTATTGAACCAGTATTTTCTGTCGGCGGCGGCAAGGACGAACAGCATCCCGTTATCCTTACCTTTCTGGCCAAGCTTCCACTTGTCCGTCAACTCAATAGAAAACTGCTGGATGGGGACACCTTCGGTTGTTTTTACTGTCAGGATGATGTATTGAGCACCTGTCTTTTGCTCTAATTCCTGCAGTATCCCATTTAGCGAACGCTCATCTGAGTCATTTATCACGTTGGCATAATCTTCGACATAATGGCGGGGCATTGGTAAATCAGCTTTGCCATAGCAGGCCGCTGCTCCAGCCGAGATTATCAGTATCACTGCTACTAAATTTAAAACCTGTCGTCGCATAAATTTTAAACCTCAAGTTTATCAACGATGAAAGCTAATTGCTCAACGTTTGTGTAAATTGACTCGAAAACACTCGCAACGTCACTTTGTTGCGGAGAAGCTTTTTTATGTCGCCATTTTTTGATATCTCTCATTGACCCAAAAACGGTTGTACATTTACTTATCTGAAAACCTATCTGAAAGAAGGCTTTTTTATGTCGCCATTTTTTGGCATCTATCAAAGAATCGACCTTAATTGAGAATTCAGAGGCGGCCTTTGTGAATACCTGCTCAACAAGCATGCCTCTATCGATATCCTTTAGCCAGAACATCGCACGCAATAACGGCACTAATCCGCCAACAGCAGAGGCAAGAATGTCACGGACAAGCCGCTTATTAGCCGCCGCTGCGATATAACCCTGTCGCAACCTGATAAGTGTCGCCTTCAACTCCCGCTCACATTGAAGCCGAACATCAGCCTTGGCAATCGTCAGTGATGCAAAAGGATCGTCTCCGTAAATCGTCTTATGAGTCAACTGAAAATCCAGGAACTCGATGCCGAACACATCCCGGCTGCGCTCAATGTAATCAGATGTCATCAAAAGGGGAACCGCGACTCTTTTTTTGTTCATTGACCGTGCCATGCGTGCCAGCGTATTAAGTGAATCAAGACTTTGCCTGCCCAAGACAAGAACTGTGTTAATGTCACTTTGGCCTGGCCTGAAATCTTCAGTCAAGCTGCTTCCGACAATGGTAATATTCTGAAGATTGTCTCCAAAAGCGGATATGACCTTCTCAGAAAAAATCTTTACGCGATCACGAATCTCCTCACGCAGACCATCTAAATCCAGATTGTTTGTCTTTTCAGCCATTTTTCACATCCTTTTTATCTTTGAATTTTGAACACAGGCACAATCTACAGCATTTAATCCATAACTGCAACCAATTAGTATCCACCATCTTATTCCAAACCGCTTTCAAAAAATTCTTCTGCTATATGTCATCAACGATAGAGAAGCAACTTATATTTTTTTTGTTTTTATTATTCCATTGATATCCAGTGATGCGATTATAAACAAAGTTGAGATTTTTTCAGCCAAGTCGTTACGAGAGCGTTAAGTTCTTCATCCTGATAATTGAATTTGACAATTATTTTTCTTTCTTTCTCTGATAATCTCCTGTAACCCCAAAACCACCTTTTTTCTGTTTCTTTTTTACCATTCCGGCTGAAGTATTCAGGGAGATTGACATGGAAAAACGAGATGCCATCGGCACCCCTTAATATGTTTACACGCATGGAACCTCCCGTTTCATGAAGGCGTATCAGGCCAAAGACATCATCAGTCAATTCTGTACTTACGTTACACTCTTTCATTATTTCTACCGAGATATTAGCGCTATTTAAGGCATGAGCATTCTTGAACTCATCGTAATTTTTATAATCTTTCCGCTTAACTTTACGTTTCTCAATAGCTCTTTCTATATCATGAGCTAAAGCGGCGATCTGTAAGGCTTCATCCGCATCAGGCTTTAATTTAAGCAGCCACTCCAGGGTGTTTTTTGAGTGTATCGGGTCTTCAGTAACCAGGGAGTTTTTGATAATCTTTTCAATCTTCTTTTTTACACATTCGTTTTTTTTCATCTTTACCCAGAATCAATACTCTCCTGACATTTTCCACATTTGTCACTATCCCGATTATAAGAAGGATCAGGAATATTTGATTTATTAAGGCTCCGAGAAATATAATCGCTATTCTGACATCACGACCGATTCTGAAATAATCATCTTCAGGGCCGAGTCTTTTTTTCATTAAAGTGTCATATTTGTCGGCAGTGTAACTGTTCATAAATGTGCCTGTAAGCGCCAAGAAACCGACGATGATATACAGGAAGTTGTCGTTTAAAAAATAAATATGACAAATCAACCCGAACAGAAGAAAAGCGTCCGCATAACGATCCAGAACGGCATCAAACCATCCTCCGAAAGCCGTAGATTGGTATTTCAGCCTCGCTATTTCACCGTCACAGCCATCAATAATAGATGCTATTTGAGCAAGAACCGCACCGGCTAACAGGGTGGCGTAACCACCTTTCAAAAACAAAACTGATGATATCACACAAAGTAAGAATGAAAAAAAAGATATCTGATTTGGTGTAACCTTGGTTTTGACAAGAAAACGTGTGATTCTTGTGGATATAGGTCTATTGAGATACCGTGAAACAGGACCATCGGAGAACTTCGTTAACTTTCCTAAAATACTCTTTTGGGCTTTACGAAAGGCATTGTCATCGTCTAAATCCATCCAGAAGTTGCCGGATACATCGAGTGCCCGGGCGGCACCAGTGTCGGCCAGTATCCTTATTCCGCCCGAAAGCGTACTATCGTTATTACGGTCAATGCTTGTCTCAATGGCTGCAAAAATCGAAGGGCTGCAAAGGAAAAAACCCGTATCAAATGCATTATACTCAGAAACGTCCTTGCCGATGTCAAGGATTTTGCCGTCTTCGATATGTACTTTTGTGACATCGTCAATATCAACCAGGCTGTTTGAATTCACGTTTGAATCAACAGCTAATATCACCTCACCATCCTGTATCTGCTGTTGTGTCAGCTGGACCAGAATATCCCTGTCAAAAAGGTGATCAACCATCATTAGAATGAATTTTTCATCCAATAATTCCTTCGCCTTAAGAACAGATAGGCCGTTTTCCTTTTCCCAATCTTCATTTATGACATGGGTAATATTAAGATTTTTCTCCCGGCTGAATTTATCTAAGAACACCCTTACCTTTTCGCCGTTGCAGCCGGTAACAACATAAAACTCCGTAAGACCGCAACTTTGTGCAGCCAGAATTGCCCGCTCAATAAGAGTAAGCCCCAGAAACGAAACAAGGGGCTTTGAATCACCCCTTGCTGCCAATCTGCTTCCTTTGCCTGCGGCAAGTATAAGGCATTTCATAATCTTAACACTCATTTTGTAATATCCCAAAATTACAACTCAGCCACCGAAAGCAAAACATAATTACTGATTTTAACCGGCAATTGCCGGATGTAAAGCTCTAATTGGTTAAGGAAAGTTTACGAACCGATTCAACGGGGAAAGAGCATAAAAAAAGAGCGCAAATCCCGATACATCGGGACTTACGCTCATACATGCGTTGCTATTACTGCCAAAGCAGCAATCTCTTTTTTCACTCAACACTCAAAGCTATTTTGCCCTGTGTTTCCTTCGTAAAGCCAAACCACCCAAACCAAACAGTAAAAGCGTTGCTGGCTCGGGAACAAGCTGGGCTACCTCCTCAGGAGAAAGAGCACGGTTATAAATACGGACATCATCTATCGCACCGTTGAGAGCCCAATTATGGCTTCCTCCACGACCATCATTATACGGGTAATAGTAATGACCAATTTTCAGGGGCTCAGTGTTTGATTCATATCCATCTGAATATGCAATCCATGTTTCCAACTCTCCATCAACATACATACGAATTTCGGAACCATCGTAAGTCGAAGTCAAGAGATGCCACTGCCCATCGACTACAAGTGTGTTTGATGCCACTCCGCCGCCAGCATGTGAATTCCCAATAGCATAAGTTAAGGATACTCTTGCTTCATCATCTTGTGTGTACAGCTGATACCCTATTGCAGGAGAATAGCTGGGCATTTTTGATATTATTTCACTCTGCCAATAAGTTCCATCGCTCTTAATCCATGCACTCAGTGTAATTGGGCCTGTAAGATCGAGACTGGAAGAATGTGCTGCTTCAATATAGTCATCCTGTCCATCAAATAGATAGGCATGATTGGCTACACCGAAGCGGTCTTCAGTAAGTTGTGCACCGTATACTACACCATTGTTTCCATTACCGCTTGAGTCGCTCGCATCACCATTAAATTTGTAATGAGCAGCAAGACCATCTGTTAGAGTAGCATAAACATTACACGAAATTAATAGTAAAATAGTTGTTGCGCCAAGAATACTTTTTCCAAACTTAAAACTCATCAGACTTCTCCTTATAAATTGTTGTTCTTTTTCAAGAAATGTTTTGTAGTGGGGAAAATTGGGTAGGAAACCAGAAAGTTCTTTTCACCACTCCTGTATTCGTTTAATCCGCTTCTTTTCATTGCATTTTTATCACCACCTTTCCGATAGCGGCGCAATGAAAAAGGGCACCGCTACATCATGCTTCTCTCAGGCCCACCAGAGCCTATCCAGAACACGCAAGCGATGCCCCTGTTGCCAGGAGCACCAACTTTTACGCGTCTCTGGATTTTCAAACTGGTGGTTTGAGAGAAAACGCTAAAAATTCAGTACTATTCTGTATTTAATTGTCAAATGCTCAATCACTTCATCTTTCGTCCAATAATAACAGATGAAAACCATTAAAACAAGCAAAATCTGCCTGTTTCTTGAGTTTTCCGGGTCTAACCGAATATCCGGGTTTTTACAGCACCACAGCAACGGTGTTGGATGGGATACTTTCGCCGCCTACATTGACGGCTTTGACTCGGTATTCCAGTTGCTGGCCTCTCGGCTGGTTCATCAGGTCTGATTCGCTGTCTATCGCGATGGCTATCTGGGTCCAGTCGCCGAACTCGCCGCCACCTGCGGGCTGCTCGCGACGCTCGATGATATAAGTGCGAACCGCACCACCTGTGCCGCGTGCAGGGCCTTTCCAGTCGAGAAATACGCTGTCAGTTCCCTGAGAGACCGCTTCGAGTCCGCGGGGCTGGCCGGGCGGTGTGCTTGGGCCGGGCGCTGCCTTGGGGCCCCAGCCAATGTATCCGAGCTTTTCCGGGTCGGATTCGACGTCCAGTTCGGACTTCTTCAATTCGGTCCGCATAAACTCTTCGAGTGCTGCCAGTTGCGTTTCCTTTGCCTCGGTAGCTACCTGCGCGGCGGCCACAGCATCGGTCTGGGAGGTCTTTGCGGTTATGTATGCGGTTTGTGCAGCGGTAAGCCCGATGGCATCTGCGCTGGGAAAATCGACCGCGTGTGCGGTATAGCCTGCGATCATGTTCTGGGCGAGTGCTGAAACTTCTGCTTCTGCTTTTGGAAATTGTGCCATTTTTCATTCCTTTCATTAAAAAGTTATATTTCTTTTTCAGATTTGGAGCGGAGGCCGTATTGGACACACTTTATGGATGCACCTCCAGTATTTAATCATAACATTTTCAAGTTTCTTCCAATTGTGTTTTTTGTGGGCAAAATAACCACCCCAAAAAGCAATCCATGTAGTATAGACAACAACATCAAGATGCAAAATGCCAAATCTCTTTAGATGCTCTTGAAACAAATAATAGGCTACAAGAAAAGGCTTATTATGTCGTTCAAATTTATACCAGCCGATTTTATATTCAATCCCTGCTGTATTCGAGTTTAACGATTTACTTGCCTGTAGAAAATTGTTCAGGGTACTATCATAATAGGCGTTTTCCTCATCACGGTTTCCCGACTTCTGTGCTTCTGCTGCAAAATCAGCATTTCGATAGGCTTCCAAAACAAACCTTGCTGCTTTTTCAGTATTCTCCGGTTCATAGCCAAGAGCTGTCATCATTTCACAAGCATTCTGTTTCAGCTTGTCCCATTTCTTTAAATCGTGTAGACGAAACATCTCTCGATGATACCAACCAACCATCTCAGGATCAAATCCTTTATCTATGTTTTTCGACATAGCATAATGCCTCGTATAAACATAGCAATCCAAACTCCTATAATTGCTACCGTTCCACAAATCATCGTAATGAATAGCCATCCCAGCAGTTGAACGTTAATTAAATCGATGCCCAACTGATTTGTCACATTAATAATTTGTTTATTCCTTACACCGGCATCTACTTGTCCCAATACAAGACCAATAAGGAAAAGTATTGATGTAACGAATGCAAAAACTGTTAAAGTCATTAAAACTGTTTTTGAACCATCTTTTTCATTTTTTTTCATTTTCCTTATACTCTCATGTACAATTGTAATACATGCACCCATAATGGCAAGATAAGTCGATAACACTCGTAGGAAGATTGTAAAATAACTTCTGTGTATTTCCAATAACTGCGTATATTGCAATCTCAGTGTTTTTATCACAGAAGTGTCTTCTGTGTCATTTTTTAAAATGCCACCTGTACCTTTTTCGGGTTCGTCGGAGCCTTTATCTATTGGCTTATCTTTTACTTTGCTTCCTAAATTTTCTTGTAAGTTGTGTGTAGGTTTAGATGTGTTAGGTTCCGTCTGCGATGCTCCTTCGGCACATAATTGAGTCGTCCATATCAACAACATCACAAAAATCGCTTTCTTAGCCATCTTTATCCTCTTCGATTTTTAATTTTTTATAATACTACCATCACTGTATTACTCGGCTGACCTTCGCCTGCTTTATTTAATGCAATAACCCGATATTCGATTTCTGTTTTTTCCGGCTGGTCTGCCTATTTTGTAATCTGCTCTATTTCTTTGAGGGTACGTTCAGGTTTTTCATTAGCTGCAATCTCTTTTCCATCAGCTATAAACTGCTCAACCAGCTTGTAGGCCTGGTCATCGGTATACTGGCACGGTGGATGTTTGCAGAAATATGCCGACGGACCGTCCAGGATGCCGCCCTGGCCTCTCAACATTTTGCGCCACGGCATATAAATACTTGCGCTATAAAGAGTTAGCCTCCATAATACTCCTAAGTGAATTTCAACTTAAAATAAGGAGATAATTATGGAAGCCCAACTCTGGAAACAAGTATACA
>VRUG01000109.1 GCA_019456255.1 Planctomycetota bacterium
CGTGCGAAAGCTGGTGCTCGAAGTTGGCCAGGGACTGTTCGACCAGGGATTCCGGCACGTCGAAATCGTACTTGACCCGAATCTGATCGGTGAGAGCGGTCTGGTTCTCCTGCATGGCCGCCCGCTCCTGCTCCGCAATCAACTGGGACTGCAGGTGCTCCCTGAAGGGGTCCAATTCCTCGAAGGCGCCGAATTGGGAGAAGAATTCCTTGTCCAGGGTGGCCGGCACTTTCTTTTCCACCTTGTTGGCCGTGATGTGAAACTGCACCGGCTGCCCCGCCAGGGAGGCCTCGCCGTAATCCTCCGGGAACGTCAGGTCGAAGGTCTTGCTTTCTCCGGCCTTGATGCCGGTGAAATGCTTATCGAAGTCCGGCAGAAACTGGGAGCTGCCCACCTCGATGCGCTGGTTTTCCCCCGATCCTCCCTCGAAGGGTTCTCCGTCCCGGGTGCCCTGGAAGTCGAAGGTTACCCAGTCATCTTTTTGGGCCGGCTGATCGCCCTTGTCCTCGAATGCGCCCCGCGTCTTTCGCAGCTCTTCGATGCGCTCCTCCACATCCTTGGGAGCGACCTTGATTATTTTCTCCGTCAGCTTGAAGGCGCTGGGAGCCAGCAACTTGACAGTGGGGACGATCTCGAATTCCACCTGAAACTTGAAGGGCTTCTTCTTCTCGATTTCCAGGTTGTCGAACTTGGGCTCCGTGGCGGGGCGCACATCCAACTCGCTCAGGGCCTGCTGGAAATACTTGGGCACCAGATTCTGCATGGCCTCTCCGGACATCAGGGACAGGAAACGCTTTTCCGCCAAGTGCTTGGGAAACTTCCCCGGGCGGAACCCATTGATGCGGAGATTGGAGTTGATCTGGGCATACACCTCCTCGTAGGCTGCCTGCACATCGCTGGAGGGGACTTCGATGGTGATCTTGCGCTTCAGCTTGTCCTGCTCATCTACCGTGACGTTCATCGTTCTTCCCTGGGCTCCTCGCTTGAGCGCCGCATCCTCGCTCATGGGTGGGGAAAGGCTGCCACCTTATTTTCTCGACTGAATTAACGACTGAATTACCGCTTGATGGCAATGCTTGTTAAAAAAAACCTGGCTGCATTTTCCGCTTCCCGCGGGATTTCCTCCCGTGGAAAGCCTATCTTTCTATCCTGCCGTCAATCGCGGAGGATTTCAATTCCCGAATGATCCCGCGCGCCCATCGGGTGGGGATTTCCCGCAATGATTCCCGGCAGCAGAGCGCTCGGGCGCGCCTCCCGGGATGCGGCGCCCTTTTTCGATGCGGGTGAGAGGACTCGAACCTCCACGCCTTGCGGCACAGGAACCTAAATCCTGCGCGTCTGCCAGTTCCGCCACACCCGCTTCGATATTGTTTATACCATACCGATTGAATGGGTAAAATTCCATTCAGGGCCCACGACTCGGACAACGAGGATCAATTCTGGTGCTGTTTTCCTAAATTTCCAAGATGTGATATGGAAATATTGAAAAAGGGGATCAAAATAGGATTCTTGGCATTAATTTATCATATATTTCCGGGGGAAATTTCGAGATTTAATTCTGCACATAGGAGTTGATATGAATTTGAAATATTATGTTGTTTGTTTTTTCATACTATATTTCATAAATCCATATATTGTTTATGCTAAATCTCCTATTCTTTGTATTATATCGCAAACAAATAGCAAGGATGATGTAGGAGGTTTTTTCAAGTTTTATATAGATGATAAAAACAAGATGGTGTTAAATGGCAATGGGAAAGATTTTGGTGCAAAGGTAGTTTCCTATTCTTACGAATTGATAAAAATTAAAAAAGTGGTTAAAGATGGATATGACGATTGGAATATACAAATAGGATTCGATAGAATATTTGGCACATTTTATTATTTAAAATTTGGTGATTTTCACAACAAAATAAATGGTAAAATAGAAAGGATTGATAGCCAATTTACTGGAAGATGTAATCCTTTGTCAGTAAAACAGAAGTTTTGATAATAATTAAATAAATGAGAGTTCCTGTCCTATTTTCAATTTTCATTCGGTTCTGGGTGACTCCAGGACTGTCGAAGTCCTACGGCAACTATAAGAATGTCATTTTTCATTCTTGCTACGATGGGGACACCTGTACCTTCACCATACCAGGACTTCATCCTCTTCTTGGTTAGAAAAACTAGAAAATATTTTTAGGGAAAAAATGATGAAAATATTTTATGTAATATTTATTTTCATATTATCATTGATATTAATTTCTTGCACACCAACTTTCAAATATTATAATGAAGAAGATAAATTACCGGGGCCGTATCCTGAAGAATATGAACAACTTGTTAAGGAATATATTTTGAACCGATTGAAAGACCCAGATAGCATGAAGGATTTTAGTATTAAACCGCCAAGTGTAGGTGAATTTTTTATTTTTGAACGACCTCCAAAAGATGGAAAAATAATTAAATTATTTGTAGGGTGTGTAAAGTATAATGCTAAAAATAGCTTTGGGGGATATGTAGGAAGAAAAGCAAATGTATATTTTATTAAAAGAGACAAAGTTCTAGTCGTAGTGAAGGCAGCTTTTAGATATAGTTATAAAGATGATTATTCACAATATTGCCAATAAATGACCAGGTCGCAAGAGGCGGGGTATCGGTTATCGAATTTCCTGTTTCTTTCACGCCGCAAGCGGCGGTTAATTCGACCCAAAGAGATTAAATTAAAATTACGATTATTCTCCTATGGGTAAAATTATCCAAATAAACTGCGAGCGATGCAGTCAACGGCTTGAGATAAATATAGGGCACCAATTTCACTATTGCAAAAAATGCGGGAAATTTGCTCGTTTTCAAATCAATTACTTCCATCAATTTGTTTATTTTATAAGCGTGCTACTTCTCATGAGTATGATTTTTGGATTATTAGGATTTGATGTTTCTAAAAATGAATTATTAAGTTATTTGTATCTTATTATATCGGTGGGTATAACTTCACTCTTTAGTTTTGTTCCTATAATAAAATCTAAAAAGTTAGAGAATGAATATCTAGACTCAACTAGTAAAAAGAAAGAAGAAGTAAAATCTATATCTGGGGATAATTATTCAGCAGATATAAAAAATGCTTTTGGTTTCTCCCTTGGTGATGATTTTGATATGAGATTGTCTCTATTAAAAGCAAGCGATATAAAAAGTTTTATTCCAGGGGGTAATTCAATTAAAAGGAAAAATGGAAAAAATGTTGAGTTATTTATCCAAGCAGATAAAGAATTTAATTATGTGGGGGTAGTAGAATTAGCAGAAGTAGGAGTAAAAACCTTTTTTACAAAACCATTTCAATTTCACCATCTAGTAAATCCAAAAGAAAAATCTCCTCATTTTACACAATTTTATGTGTCAACTACTCCTATTACTAATTACATATATGAAATATTTGCCTACAGATACAAAAAACATATTGATTATAATTTATATTATGCACCACATAGAGACGAAGACGAAAATGACGAAGATGGTCCTATTGTATATAAGATAAAAAAATCAGTGATGTATGGTAAATATAAAGAGTTAGAAGAAATGCTTGGTATTCTTTATGGAAAATACACTTTATTCGAAACAGAGTTAAAAGTATCTTCTATATGGAAACGACATAATGGTGATATTGAACTAACATATAAACCATTATTTGATGAATTTTCATTTGTAATCGGTCATTTGCTAAAACTATCGTATACAGATATTGCGCTTATGAAAATCTTTGAGAGAGAGAAGAAAGAAATTGAAGAAGAAATTAGGCTAAACAAAGATAAGTCAAAAAAAGATATAATTGAAAGATTAGAGAAGTTTGATATCAAGGGATTGTAGGATGAATTGCATAAGGTAGAATACCCACCCGACTCTTTGCCGCCATCCATTATCGAAAACCCGGAAAGGCCCCGCCCGCACATGGAACGTCTAAAAATAATTGCCGCTTCCGCCCTGAACACGGCGGCGTTGCTGCTTTTCCTCAACTTCGCCCCGGGAGAACAATTTGGAGCAATCGGATGAATGACAAGAAAAGCGCCACCGGACCGCTGGGCGTGGAAAGCCTGTTTTCCCTGCGGGGCAAGACCGCCTTGATCACGGGCGGGTCCCGGGGCATCGGGCTGATGATCGCCCGCGGTTTCGTCGAGGCCGGGGTCAAGGTCTACATCTCCTCGCGGAAGCAGGCTGTCTGCGACGAGGTTGCCGAGGCGCTCTCGCATTACGGAGAATGCATCTCGATTCCAGCGGACATTTCCAATGAGGATGGATTGAACACCTTGGCCAATGAGATCAAGGCCCGGGAATCCGCGCTGCACATCCTGGTCAACAACGCCGGGGCCACCTGGGGCGCCGAGTTGGGCGAGTTTCCAGCCAGCGGATTCGACAAGATATTCGACCTGAACGTGAAGGCCATCTTCATGCTTACCCAAACCTTGCTGCCTCAATTGGAAGCTTCAGCCTCCACAGGCGATCCGGCGCGTGTGATCAACATCGGCTCCATTGACGGGATCAAGGTGCCGATGGTGACCAATTTCTCCTACTCGGCCAGCAAGGCTGCGGTACACCAGATGACCCGCGTGCTGGCGGTACGGTTGGGAGGCCGCAACATCACCGTCAACGCGGTGGCCCCGGGGCCGTTCGAGAGCAAGATGACGGAATGGATGCTCGACAATTTCCAGGACCGTATCGAGCAGGCCTGCCCCCTGGGCCGAATCGGGCAGCCGGAGGACATGGCCGGGATCGCGATCTTCCTGGCCTCCCGCGCCGGGGCCTACCTCAACGGAACCGTTATTCCCGTGGATGGGGGATTGGCTGCGGTCTAATCGTGGTTTGCCCCCCTTTCGGAACGATCCCGTCCGACCTGGATTGATGGGCGGCGTAGACGAAGGGAATGTTGAAGGAAACTGGTGTATGATTAG
>VRUG01000110.1 GCA_019456255.1 Planctomycetota bacterium
CTGCTGGGCCAGGAGGTAGTGCGGCTGGTGGATAGCTACCTGGAGCCAGGATACCAACAGGTCGTCTGGGATGGAAGAAATAGGTATGGACGGGAGGTTTCATCCGGCATCTATATTATCCGGATGCTTGTCCCCGACGCTTTGGGTCGGGGGCTTACGCCGGGGTACACCCGCAGCATCAAGACCGTGCTGCTGAAATAGGGCGAAACTTACTAGGGCGTGTTAACACTAATTGATATTTTTGTTGTATGGATGTAAATTCATGCATGGAAATTACCGAAGCACAATATCGCCGTATAGAGGCTTGCCTTCCCCGGCAACGGGGCAATGTAAGTCTCTCCAATTTACAAGTCCTCAACGCGATCCTGTTCGTCGCCGAGCATGGCTGCAAGTGGCGAGGTCTGCCGAAACGGTTTGGGAATTGGCACACCATCTATACCCGCATGAATCGCTGGTCCAAAGCCGGCGTGCTGGATCGACTTTTCGCGAAATTGCAGGAAGAACAAATCGTCCGCATCAAGATCGAAGCGGTTTCCCTGGACAGCACCACGGTCAAGGTGCATCCTGACGGGACCGGTGCGTTAAAAAAAACGGCCCCCAGGCCATCGGCAAATCCCGGGGTGGATGGACCACCAAGATTCATATGGTTGCCGCGGATGCTCGGACGGCCATAACCTTTCGCCTGTCACCCGGCCACGCCCATGATGACCCGGAAGGGCGTCGTCTTCTCCACACGATGGTGCCGCCTACTTCACAGGTTTATCTGATCATGGATCGCGCTTACGAAGGGAAAGAAACACGACAATTGGCCTTGGAACTTGGCTTCACGCCTGTGGTGCCGCCCAAACAGAATCGCATTTCGCCGTGGGAATATGATCAAGCCATGTACCGCCGACGTAATGAAATCAAGCGATTGTTCCGTCGCCTCAAGGGATTTCGACGGATTTTCTCCCGCTTCGATAAACTCGACGTAATGTTCATCGCCTTCATCCACTTCGCGCTCATCGTCGAGGCACTCAGATAGTGTTAACACGCCCTAGAAAAGACACGAAATCTGGTGAGTTTCAGCCGGAAATCGTCGGTAATATGGTGGGTTCGGGGATGGGGAAGAGGTGATTCTCCCTCAAATAGCGTCTTAATCTCGACGTTCCCCCGCCGCGTCGCCCTGTTTTGGCACTCTAGCAAATGACGATGTTAAAAGCCCCAGCATGCTGGGGCTTAAGCGGGACCGACCGGACTCGAACCGGCGACCTCCGGCTTGACAGTACACAGCGTCACGAGGAGGATTTGGGCAACAATGCAATGAGAGTGCAATTTTATTTTCAGTTCATGTACCTTCCGTCGTGAAATACAAAATGAGGTAGGAAAACGGGGCAAGTATTTGACCTGTGGAGGCTACAGATGACCAAGGTATAAATGCTGATATCGCAAACCTTCTCCCTATCTTTACTGCCATTACATCAATTCCATGACTGAGCGTTCAGATTAGCAAGTGTGTCTATTATAGATAAAGCACACTAGTGGGCGACATTGATCTGATGCAGAATATTGTGCAAAATTGTATACTGTTTTTCGTGCTTTATCAATTATTAGTAAGGTTGGATTGAAAATGAAAAGAAGTCATAATATTTCCGCTGAAGAGAGGGTGGAGCATGTATTCCAGGCCTTGGCCCATTCTATTTCTATCGCAGCATATTTACGCCAGCATAATTAGACAAGATCAGTTTGGCTACGCTGGAAACGTAAACTTAGGGAAGTTGGAGAGATAAATCTTTCACAGCATAAATTCCCGATAGATCTTAAGGCTACGTTACTAAAATTGCGTACCAAGAATCATGAGGTTAAGACCGAAAACAATAAACTAATAATGCACTTAAAGCAAGCTAGGGCAAGCCGGGATCACTTGCGTGGTATGATGGAGCAAGAAAGGCTCCAAACCAAAAGTTTAATTTCTAATATTATTAACTCATCAGTTGATTTTAGAAAGTCAAAATTCTATTCACTTGAGGAAAGGTTGGCAATAATAAATCTAGTTGATTCATCGTCACTCCAAAATAAATATATCATCTCCTGCCTCGGGACTAATTATAGTACTTATCTCGGTTGGATTTATCGATACCGAAAAGATGGTGCGGGTGCGTTGAGAATACAACAGTCAAGAGGCTCTCAAATCAACCGAATTCCAGACACGATTCGGAAAACAGTGATAGAATACAAAAAGCAGTGTCCATATCTCTCTGCAACTCATATAGCAGCTATCATATTGGAAAAGCATGGTCAATTTATCGCAGGTGATAGTGTGCGAAACATACTAAAAAAGCAGCGATAAGGAAAGAATTAATAAATCAAAAGCCCAGCCCAATAGCCAACGTGATCTACCATGGCAAGTATGCTAATGATCTTTGGTTATCTGATTTTACACAAATATATACATATGGTGAAAATAAATACTATATGTCACCCATTATGGATGACTATTCCCGATATATATTGTCCTGGCGGTTGAGCCAAACACAAAAATCAGAGGATGTCATAAAGCTTCTTGATAGTACCTTGGTGTATCAAAGAGAATACTTGCCTAAAAGGGACAAGATCACGCTGCTAGTAGATAACGCGAAATGCTATCATACCGAATTGCTTGCCGAATTTTGTAAAGACAGAAATATTAAGAAGAAACATTCGATTCGCTATTTGCCCGCAACTCGGGCGAAGATCGAAAGTATTTTCAATATATTGAAAACTGCCATGAGATCAATTGAGTTGAGAGGTTTGGCTGACGTCGAGGAATTTCTTATTGAGTTTGTTGTTTATTATAATAACCAACGTCCGCACAAAGGAATAGACGATTTAACTCCAGCAAGCCGGTATTATGGAATCGAAGAGTCCGTCCTTCAAAAGCTGGAAGAAATAAAGGCGGGAACCGATGCACTTAGACAACAAGAAAATATGCGTCTGCGGAATTCTTGAATCTTATTGAACTGTGAACTAGAAAACGACTATAGGGATCCCACATCTTGTGAACATGATCTATACTTTACAATCCCATCTTTTCTAATGCAGCAGACAGCTCTAAATCTACAGTTGAAATATTTATTTTAGATTGGAGAACAATTCTATGACCGAGTTGCTTTTGAACAAGCTCGATATTATGCCCACTGGCCTTGTATAGACGGATTGCATGAGTATGTCGCAAGCTCATGATGCTGTGGTGAGAGCTAATGCCAGATCTTGTTATCCATTTATTCACTAATTGTTGAATGCCTAATATAGAAAATCTATCTCTGTGCTGAGAGGGAAATAGATACGTGCTATCCTTTTCTCGAAATTTCAAATATTCAAGAATCATCGCACCCAATCTCGAACTGAATTGAACTACGCGTTTCCAGTTCCCTTCCTTATCTTCCACGATTAAGACGTTTTCCCCATTCTCCAGGTAGAGGTCATCAACCTTGAGATTGGCAATTTCATATACTCTAAGCCCAGTGCCCAAAGCAAGCCTAATAATCAAATTATCTCGAAAAGGGCCTTGAATTCCCTTTAGTTTTGCATTATCTGTAGCCTTCTGGCATGTTTCTAGGAGCTTGGAAATGTCTCCCGGCGATAGATACTTCTCGGGCGGTACTATCCATTCAGGCATTTAAACTCCATTGTATGCGGCGAATATACCAAATAGAATCTGATTTGGGTAAAAATAAATAAACCTAGACATGGTATGCATCAAGAGCATGTATTAATTTAGCAGGAAATCTGTCCAGCTTGAAAGGTGCAGTCCACTTGGCAACGAATCCGAAACCATTTTACCAAAACGTTGATGTGTAGGGGCACCGCGTGCCGTGCCCCTACTTTACCCTTAAATAATGAAGATAGTATTCTGTCCATCACTGCCTCGATCTTTGACCTTCCTCATGGCCCTCCTGTTAACCTGGAATACTCTTCATGCTCAGGATACGCTGGCGTTTAATTCTCTTCAGTTTGCCCTTAAAATCGTCGAGAACGCTAATCGTGAAGTATTCCGCAGCTATTGGAAACCTGAAAAAGGTCTGGAAGGACTGATCGCCACGCCCTTTTATTTTGGTGAGATGCAGGTCGGGGTCCAACTTAAGTCCTTTTCAGGCAGAGACGACCAGTATCCCGATTTTATAAGTATCTATCCCTTTTTAGGTTGGGGGCATCAACTAAGCCTCCCCTACAAAACGAGATGCTATCTTGGCCTGCGAATCGGCATCAATCAGATGCTCTTCGGTGAGATTGAAGGCTACGGGCACAGCGAGAGTGAAGTAGCAGCGACTTTGAATGCCACTCTTAGTCTACCTTCATTTGGGGGATGGACACTCATGGTATCGGCCGGTCATGAAACCACATTTACCTATAAGCGTATCCACCTGCTTCAATTCTCTGCCGGACTCGGATATACCATCACCACACCTTCCTGGTTCAAGGAATTTTTAAAGTGAGGACCTGGCTTCTCACACTACTTTTATTCCAAAGCCTGGGATTTGCGATAGCTGACGCGAAGAAGCCGGCTTATCCAGTCTCTTCTATTCTGACGGCGGAAATGATCAGGCAAGCAGGGGTCACGCGGATTGGGGATCTGTTCCTGCTCTTGCCCGATTGGAGTGTCAGCTCCATCGATGGCTACTCCTGGCAGGTTAGCGCCAATGGTCTGTCATCCCTTCAGGACCAGTCCTGGCTTGTATTTCTAGATGGCCATAAGCTGGATCTCCAATTCATGGATTTTAACCACATTAATATGATGCCGGTTGTCCTTGATAATATTGATTATGTTGAAGTTGTGAGTACACCTCAGATGTACGGTGGTGAGTTTGTGGAAAAGGGCATGATTCACATTCATACCTTGAAGCCACCCAGGGGAATTTCGATGACCGGGGAGCTGTTGCTAGGTAATGAAACGGG
>VRUG01000111.1 GCA_019456255.1 Planctomycetota bacterium
CCAGGGAAACGCCCAGGATCGCATTAGCTCCCAGGACGCCCTTATTCTCCGTGCCGTCTTTGGCGATCATGGTCCGGTCGACATCTACCTGGTTGAATGCCTCGAGGCCTACTATTTCGGCGGCAATGATGTTGTTGACATTTTCAACCGCTTTCAAGACACCCTTGCCCAGGTACCTCTTCTTATCGCCGTCGCGGAGCTCTATAGCTTCATGTTCGCCCGTGGAGGCGCCTGAAGGCACCGCTGCTCTTCCCTGGCTTCCGTCCTCAAGCTCGACTTCCACTTCAATTGTCGGATTACCCCTGGAATCGAGAATTTCCCTCGCTTCAACATATTCAATGATACTCATTCTGCTTCTCCTGTTTTTAATATGGTGATTAAATCCGGGGACTGTCAAGGGATTCCGGGAAAATAATCTCCTTGACCCGCAAACCGGAGCATTTTAGAATAAATGAGCGGATGAGATATTCTAAAGTACTGGGCAAAACCCACAAAGAGGATTTTCATGCAATTCTTTCGAAGAGTTATTCTCTTCTGGAGCGGATAGGCTTTGTCCGCCAGGTGGGACAGGGTCTTTTCTCTTTTCTTCCGCTTGGGATGAGAGTCATAAAGAATTTCCAGGCGCTTATTGCTGAGGAGATGGAAAAGACCGGCGGCCGGGCGAAGAGCTTTATACGGAATTGGGAGATGAAGTACTCTACGATGACCGGGACGAGTCCCCGGGGGTAAAGTTCAAGGATGCCGATTTGATAGGCATCCCGGTCCGGGTTGTAGTCTCTTCGAAACATATAGAAAATGGACAGGTGGAGCTCAAGGAGAGAAGGAGCGGAAAAATAACTCTCTTGCCCAGAGAGAAAGTTGCCGCAGAATTAAAGAAGATGGGCCGGCTGGAGTGAAAGATGGATTTCTCCCGATAATTCCTCCTCTGAAGCCGAGGCGGTGGACGCAAAAGATGCCCTCGCTATCTACCGCCGCTCTACAACTTTCTTTGCCGGACTATCAATCATTGGGAATCCTCCTGCTCAGGCGTCTGTGACCAATATAAGACAAACTACCTGCCGCTTATTACCACATTGTGAATCCTCAGGTGGGGTGCGCCAAAGGTTACCGGCAGGGGGGCCTGACCTTTCTTACCGCATCCGCCCGGCCGTTCAATCATCTTCAGATCGCTGCCAAACCCGTCCATGTTATTGAGGGTTTCAAAAACATTCCCGGTAAGCACGATATCGCGGAGCATCTCTCCCACCCTGCCCTTCTTGATTCTAAAACCGTATCGCGCGGAAAAAGTGAACATCTCCATCGCCGTCTGACCGCCAAAAACGCCGCAGGCATAGATCCCGTCATCGATCTCGGCGATGAGGCTATCGAAGTCTTGCTTCCCCGCGGCGATATAGGTATTTGTCATGCGCACAATCGGCGGCACATCCTGCCTGATCGCCCGAGCGTTGCCCGTCGGTCGGGCGTCCATCTTGCCTGCCGTCTCCCGTGAATGGAGGTGACCGACCAGCACCCCCTCCTTGATCAGGTAGGTTTTTCTTGTCGGTGTGCCCTCATCATCATAAGCCTGGCTTCCCAAAAGTCGGTCGAAGGCGCCATCATCGATGATGTTCAACTCCTTAACGCCCATCTTGCGGCCGATATACATGAGTTCCTTCACTTTGGGGTTTTCGTAGAGAAAATCAGCTTCGCTCAAGTGGCCGAAGGCTTCGTTGGCAAAAACGCCGCCCAGCGTCTGGTCGAGAACAACGGTGTAGGTCCCTCCGTCGCAGGGCGGAGCCTCAAGCAGTGAAACAGCCCGTCTGGCCGCCTCTTCCGCCTTTTCTTCAAATCCAAGCACCACATTCATAGCTAACCGCAGAGGATATGCCGTTAAAACCACTCTGTACGAGGGGCCCTTTTCGGGCTGTTGCGTTCACGCTAAGGTTGATTCGCGGCCGTTCCTCCATGAAGTAGGCTCCCTGGGAGGAGGCAAAATAAACGGTGCGAAAGATTTCCTGATAAAAGACATGGGAAGTTTCGATCGCCCGGTTTGCCTTCATCACAATATCGTTGTATTTTTCGATGAGCTTGATCTTCTCATCAAGGGCCATTCCCCGAAAATCACGGTCCAGCGCAGCCGGCCATTCCCCATCCACCTTTTTTGCAGGCACGCACATTACCGCCGGAAAACCTGCCCGTGTGAACCGAATCGAATTCTTTCCCGCGATAGCCCAGATAGGTAGAATCCTCAATCTCAAAGCGGATTTCCGCGTAGTCTGCGGTGTTCTTTTTCAACGCTTCAAAACCTAAAATCCCGCTTGTTTATAACTATGCCTGAATAAAATGCTGCAACTCACTGTAAAATAATGAATTATTTGTCATTTGACTCTTGACTTTTATTAAAATGTAGTTATAATTATCGCTATGTCATTTACATCAGAACAGAAAATCGGTAAGTACACTTATGTGTACGAGGCAGAAAGCTATTGGGACAAAGAGAAAAAACAGCCTCGTCAAAGAAGAGCGTATCTCGGCAAAAGAGACCCGAAAACCGGAGAAATAGTTCCTACTCAAAAAACCAAGATAGTTCGAAGCGTTAAAGATTACGGAAATGTATATTTTCTTGATAAACTGTCCGAACAAGTTGGATTGAAGGAGTGTTTAAAGGAAACCTATCCAGATTTGTGGCAAGAAATAATCACATGTGCCTTTTTTGAGATTTCGGAAGCTAAGCCTCTTTATCTCTGTAATCCCTGGTTGGAACTAACCTACAATGAACAATTGTGTAGCAACTTGACTTCACAAAGGATTAGTGAGTTGTTGAGGGACATAGGCGAGGCGTCCCGAGATAGAATTGATTTCTTTAGATTATGGGTGAATATGCAAAGAGAGACCAACTGTATTTTCTATGATATCACCTCGCTGTCCTCTTATTCAAAAACAATAGATTTGATGGAATGGGGATACAACAGAGACAAAGAGAAGCTACCACAAATTAATCTGGGAGTTATTTATGGGGAACCCCTTTCGCTTCCCTTGTTCTACAGCATTTATCCTGGAAGCATACCGGATGTTTCAACATTAAGGAATACGCTAAAGCTTACTGTTCACATGGGATTGAAGGGTGTTACCTTCATCATGGACAAAGGATTCTACAGCAAACATAATCTGAATGAGATAAAAAAAGCCAAGATGCGCTTTATAATTCCTTATCCTGAAAGTAATAAGGCTTCATTAGAGTTGATACGGAAACACAGTGATGACATATCTTCTCCGCTAAACACATTTCGGTTAAATAAAGATATTCTATTCGGCACTAAGGACAAGGTGGGCATAGGAGGAGCTACTTATAATGCGTTTATATATTTGGATGAGAAAAAGAAACTTGACGAAAGTGACCGCTTTTTTAAAAGACTTATTGATATAGAAGAGAAGCTAAGAGAGTTCGATTATGAAACTAAAGAGGATATAGAGAGCTACCTCAATGATAATCTGAAAGGTTGGCGGAATTATATAAGAATTAGTAAAAAGGCCGAACAGTTTATAATTGGCAGGAGAGCAAATGAAATCAACAAAGCATTAGAAAGGATGGGCAAGTTTATTCTTCTAAGCAATTATAGAATTGCCAAGGAGGATGTGATAGTACTTTACAGAAAAAAGGATGCAATAGAAAAATACTTTGATAAAATGAAAAATGATTTAGATGTAAAAAGGCTTAGAGTTCATACAAAAGAGGCCATGGAAGGGCGACTATTTCTATGTTTTATTTCACTTATACTGCATTCATGGCTTAGTAGAAAGATGAGAGAACAAAATCTTTTCAAAGATTATACAACACAAGAGATAATCTATGAATTGAAGAAAATAAAATGGATACAGCTGGATAACAAAAGGACCATTATCACGGAAATATCAAAAAAACAGAGAGGGTTATTTAAACATTTTGATATTGGCCTTCCTGCAACATAGTTATAAAAGTGCGGGATTTTAGGTCAAAAAGCCGATCTTTCATACAAGGGCTCCTATCGCTTCAACTCACTACAGCGAGCGCGGCTTAAAGGCAGCACTCAGGGATTTTGAAACCCGGGGAGGAAGTTTGGCTGCTTACCGGTTTCACATCATTTCATTACCTGCCCCAACGGAGGAGAAACTACTGAATGCCGGTTTAGTACCATTTCCTCCCTACTCCGGTGAAAAGATATGGTAGTGGACAATTACCGGGCCGTCAAATTTTTCAGGAAAATAAATTGCCGCAGAAACATAAAGGATATGCTATAATTTGCATGCATCATCAATTTATAGAATAAAAGGAAAGTAATTAGTGGAATTGGAAAAAGGAATACTGCTTGACTTGCAAGTTGAGCTTAAAGAACTTCTTAAAGATAAGTTAAAAAGAATTATACTCTTTGGCTCCTATGCCCGGGAAGATTTCGACGATGAATCGGATATAGATATTCTTGTGCTTATTGATGATTACTTTTTAAAGGAATATGACGAAGAGGTTCTAAATATTGCCGTTGATCTGTCTATAAAATACGGCATAGTGATTACGATTTTCATTGAAGGTGTGAAAAAATTTGAAGAGGAGAAAGATTGGAAGCCATTTTTCAAAAACATAAACCTTGAAGGAAAACATATTTATGCAGCCTGAAAGAATCGTTCTCTGTCATTATAGGTTGGAGAAAGCATATTCGGACCTGGAATCCTCAAAGGTGCTGCTTAAAGAGGGATTCCATACACAGTCGTTAAACCGTTCTTATTATGCCATATTTCACTGTACTCGAGCACTATTGGCATTAACAGGATTTGACTCAAGAAAACATTCTGGAATTATCTCATATTTTAATCAGCACTATGTTGCAAATGGAATTTTTGAAAAGCAATATTCAAAAATACTGATGGGCGCTGAGGAAATAAGGAGCCAGAGTGATTAT
>VRUG01000112.1 GCA_019456255.1 Planctomycetota bacterium
GATGAATTCCAAGATGCGTTCCTAGCCGAAAACGCCCCCGCTGGATGCTTTGGTGATAACCGTTTCCCGTCCGCCCCCACTTGCTGCTTTAGGTCATTTCACGTAAAAAATAACGAAGAAATCCACACACCAATTCATGGCGCACTTGGGGAAGGTCGTCATGGGATCATCTGAAACCAACTAAAATCTGGGGGCAGTCGTGGGGTATTTGTCCCGACCGGGTGTCGATCAAGGCCCCGTCCTCAACCGACGTTCTTGGCGACTGCTAATCAACGCCGCCGTCGTGGCTCTCTTGCTTGTCTGTGTCTTCGCGTTTTCAGGTTGTGAAGAAGAAGAAGACGCTTACCGCTATGACCGGTTGGGCCAGGAATCCTACGCCAAAGGACAGTACCAGAAGGCCATCGGGTACTTTGAAAAGTCCCTCGCCATCGTCCGGGAAGCGGTGGGGGAAATGCACCCGAATGTAGCTTCCAACTACAACAACCTGGGCACGGCTTGGCTTGCCCTGGGCCAATACCAGAAAGCCATCTGGTATTTTGAAAAGTCCCTTGCCGTCAGCCGGAAAGCGTCGGGCGAAAAGCATCCCCACACCGCGATCAGCTACAACAACCTGGGCGAAGCCTGGCGATCCTTGGGGCAATACCAGAAAGCCATCGGGTACTATGAAAATGCCCTGGCCATCGACCGGGAAGCGTTGGGGGAAAAGCATCCGAAAGTTGCCATCAGGTACAACAACCTGGGCGCGGCTTGGGTTTCCCTGGGGCAATACCGGAAGGCCATCGGATACTTTGAAAAGGCCCTGGCCATCCTTCGCGGGGCATTGCCCAAAGGCCACCCCTCCATTCGCCAGGCAGAAGAAAATTTGGCGGCGGCGAAAAGCCAGCAATGAAGATGAACCGATCTGGTTGCCGCTTGGAAACCGAAATACCGAAGTCAGTGAACTAGCGGTGGGGGGCGTGCTCACTTTGAGAAGGCCGCCATGGGATCAACTGAAGCCAATCAAATTCTGCCGACATTCGTTGGGGCCACCCACCTACTGGGTGTCGATCAAGGCCCCGTCTATAACCGACGTTCTTGGCGACTGCTATTCAACGCCGCCGTCGTGGTTCTGTTGCTTTCCTCTGCCTTTGCAAATTCAAGCCTGGCTGAAGAACGGGCAGATGCCGCTGACCGCTATAATAAACTGGGCCAGGAATCCTATGCCAAGGGGCAATACCAAAAGGCCATCGGGTTCTATGAAAAAGCCCTGGCCATCGAACGGAATGTGCTGGGCGAAAAGCATCAGAATATCGCGGCCCTCTACAACAACCTGGGCGATGCTTGGCGTTCCCTGGGCCAGTACCAGAACGCTATTGAGTACTTAGAAAAGGCCCTGGCGATCGACCAAGAAGTGCTAGGCAAAAAGCATCCCAGCACCGCCATCGACTACAACAACCTGGGTGCGGTCTGGTACGCCTTGGGCCAATACCGCAAGGCCATTGGGTTCTATGATATGGCCCTGGCGATCGACCAAGAAGTACTAGGCAAAAAGCATCCCAGCACCGCCATCGACTACAACAACCTGGGTGCGGTCTGGAACGAATTAGGACAGTATCAAAAGGCGATCGGGTACTTTGAAAAGGCCCTGGCCATCAACCGGGAATCGTTAGGAGAAAACCATCCGAATACCTCCATCGACTACAACAATCTGGGCGGGGTCTGGTACGCCTTGGGCCAGTACCAGAACGCTATTGGCTACTTTGAAAAGGCCCTGGCCATCAACCGGCAAGCACTGGGGGAAAAGCATCCCAATACCGCCCGCGACTACAACAATCTGGGATTGGCCTGGAACAACTTGGGGCAATACCAGAAGGCCATCGGATACTATGACAAAGCCCTGGACATATTCAGGGAAGCGTTGGGGGAAAAGCACCCGAATGTAGCGACCAACTACAACAATCTGGGATTGGCCTGGAACAACTTGGGGCAGTACCAGAAGGCCATCGGATACTATGACAAAGCCCTGGCCATTTTCAGCGGGACATTGCCCAAGGGCCATCCCACCATTCGCCTGGCAGAAGCAAATTTAGCGGCGGCGAAAAAGCAGCAGCGAAGATGAACCGATCTGGTTGCTCTTTGGGAACCGACAAACCGAAGTCAGTGAACCAGCGGGGGGGCATGCGCACTTGGGGAAGATCGCCAGGGGATCAACTGAAGCCAACAAAAACCTGAAGGCAGTCGTCTGGTACGCCCATCTACTGGGTGACGGCCACAGCCCCGTCCACTCCCGGCGTCCGTGGCGGCTGCTAATCAACGCCGCCATTGTGGTTCTGTTGCTTTCCTGTGCCCCCGCGAATTCGAGTTTGGTCAAGGACAATGAGGATGCCGCTTACCGCTATTTCAGACTGGGCAAGAAATCTTATACCCAAGGGAAATACGAAAAAGCCATCGGGTACTATGAAAAGGCCCTGGCCATCAACAGGGATGCGTTGGGGGAAAAGCATCCCAATACGGCCAGCAACTACAACAACCTTGGCTTGGCCTGGATTTCATTGGGTCAATACCGGAAGGCCATCGGGTACATTGAAAAGGCCCTGGCCATCAAACGGGAAGTGCTGGGGGAAAAGCATCCCAGCACCGCCACCACCTACAACAACCTGGGCGGGGCCTGGGCCAACTTGGGCCAATACAGGAAGGCCATCGGATACTTTGAAAAAGCACTGGCCATCAACCTGGAAGCGTTCGGGGAAAAGCATCCAAATGTCGCCACCGGCTACAACAACCTGGGCGTGGCCTGGCGATCCCTGGGTAACTACCGGAAGGCCATCGGGTACATTGAAAAGGCCCTGGCCATCGACCTGGAAGCATTGGGGGAAAAGCATCCAAAAGTGGCAATCCGTTACAACAACCTGGGGCAAGCCTGGGATTCCATGGGAAACTACCGGAAAGCCATCGGGTACTATGAAAAGGCCCTGCCTATCTTCCGGGAAGCGTTGGGGGAACTGCACCCGAATGTCGCTACCACCTACAACCAAATGGGCCTGGCCTGGGATTCCCTGGGGAAATACCGGAAGGCCATCGGGTACTATGAAAAGGCCTTGGCCATCTACCGGAGAGCGCTGGGGGAAAAGCATCCACACACCGCCATCGGATACAACAACCTGGGCGGGGCCTGGGATTCCCTGGGGAAATACCGGAAGGCCATCGGGTACTATGAAAAGGCGCTGGCCATCGACCGGAAGGCGTTAGGGGAAAAGCATCCAAGCACCGCCACCACCTACAACAATCTGGGATTGGCCTGGAACAACTTGGGGCAGTACCAGAAGGCCATCGGATACTATGACAAAGCCCTGGACATATTCAGGGAAGCGTTGGGGGAGATGCATCCGTCTATCGCGATCGGCTACAACAACCTGGGGGGGGCCTGGGATTCCCTTGGGGAATACTGGAAGGCCATCGGGTACTATGAAAAGGCGCTGGCCATCGACCGGGAAATGTTGGGGGAAAAGCATCCCGGCACAGCCACCGACTACAACAATCTGGGTGAAGCCTGGAATTCACTAGGGGATTACCAGAAGGCAATTGTGAATTTTGAAAAGGCCCTGGCCATTTTCAGCGGGACATTGCCCAAGGGCCATCCCCATATTCGCCTGGTAGAAGCAAATTTGGCGGCGGCGAAAAAGCAGCAGCGATGATGAACCAACCTGGTTGTCGCTAGAGAACCGACATGCCGAAGTCAGTGAACTAGCGGGGGGGGGTCTGCGCACTTGGGGAAATCGCCATGGCATCACCAGAATCCAAACAGAAGCTGGGGGCATTCTTTGTAACCGATTCGGTTGGGTACGCCCACCTACCGGGTGACGACCACGGCCCCATCCACACCCGACAATCTTGGCGACTGTTAATCAATGCCGTCATTGTGGTTCTGTTGTTTTCCTGTGTTTCAGCAAATTCAAGCCTAACTGAAGAACGGGCGGATGCCGCATCCCGCTATAACAGATTGGGCGTGAAATCGTATGCCAAAGGACAATACCAGGAAGCCATCGGGTACTATGAAAAAGCGTTGGCCATCAACCGGGAAGTGCTGGGAGAAAAGCACCCGCAAACTGCCACCAACTACAACAACCTGGGCGCTGCCTGGGATTCGCTGGGGCAATACCAGAAGGCCATCGGGTACTATGAAAAGGCTCTGGTCATCAACCGGGAAGCGCTGGGAGAAAAGCACCCGCAAACTGCCACCAACTACAACAACCTGGGCGAAGCCTGGCGCTCCCTGGGGCAATACCAGAAGGCCATCGGGTACTATGAAAAAGCCCTGGCCATCGACCGGGAAGTGCTGGGGGAAAGGCATCCGTCTGTCGCAATCCGCTACAACAACCTGGGCCTGGCCTGGGATTCGCTGGGGCAATACCAGAAGGCCATCGGGTACTATGAAAAGGCTCTGGTCATCACCCGGGAAGCGCTGGGGGAAAAGCATCCGTCTGTCGCAATCCGCTACAACAACCTGGGCGTGGCCTGGAAAGCCCTGGGGGAATATCAGAAGGCCATCGGGTACTATGAAAAAGCCCTGGCCATCAACCGGGAAGTGCTGGGGGAAAAGCACCCACAAACTGCCACCATCTACAACAACCTGGGCGTGGCCTGGCGATCCTTGGGGCAATATCAGAAGGCCATCGGGTACTATGAACAGGCCCTGGCCATCAACCGGGAAGCGTTGGGAGAAAAGCATCCCAATACTGCCCGCAACTACAACAACCTGGGCGGGGCCTGGAATGCCCTGGGGGAATACCAGAAGGCCATCGGGTACTATGAAAAGGCCCTGGCCATCAACCGGG
>VRUG01000113.1 GCA_019456255.1 Planctomycetota bacterium
GGTTGGGGGCGAAACGCACGAGCTGTATTCGAACTCCTCGGGACTTTCGGTTCGCCAGCGCTCTGCGTCCGTCAGCCCGTGCGTACGCCTCAGAATCGCTCCAAACTGGCTTTGATCGCCTGCCGAGTAGCCCGTACCATACACATCCACGAGGAAGAACGCGCACTCTTCGAGAGAAACCCGGAGGGTCTCCTCGGTGTATCCTTTTTGACGTCCGATCGGCACCATATCGTAGTGTAACCGTTCAGACCCCTATATATTTAAAATTGGACTTGTGGAAAACTCTGGAATAGGTGGAGGATCAAATCCCTTTCTTCGTTCTGCGATTACTTCTGCCAGGTAGTTCCATGGAAGTACATTCCGCAAACGACATGTTTCGATAACACTGGCTAACAAGCCTATCGTGCGACTGCCTTGCTTTGTCCTGGTCCCATAGCATAGTCTGCGAAGAATCATCCAGTGACGGAGTATCCGCTCAGCCTCATTGTTTGTGAGCGGTAGCTCAGGATGTTCCAGTACACGGAATATCGCTTCCCAGTCGTTCAGAAACTCTCTGGCCAACGCTTGTGTCTTCTCGTATATCTTCCCAAGCTTCTGTTTTGCAAAGTCCTTGTACTGCTCACAAGCCAAACGCAGTTCTTCCAGAAGATCTCCATGTTTCACTCTAAGGTCTTCTAGCGGTCCTGCACGCGCTCGATATACCGCTTCTATCAGTGCCTTCAGCACCTTCAAAACTACCTTCCCAAACTCCTGGGCCTTCTTGTTCAAACTTTCTCTAATCCCTTCTGCTTTCCGTTCAAGATGCGCCCAACAGCGTAATCGTTTCAGATAATATCGATATGCTTGGTACCCATCACTCATCAACCATCCCGTGAAATCCTCTCCCAGTATTCTCTTCACCGTTTCTTTGGTTCGACGACTTATCGTTAACAATACCGTCTGGGTTGTTTTGAATGCCCACATCCAATTCCCACAGGTTGGACAAAAGCGGCACTTACAAGAGTGAGGTACGAGGCGTGTGTCTATGCATTGCGGACAAATGTAAACATGACACCCGAGAATAGGGATTCGGCCGGCCAAGATTTTACGAACGGTTTCGATTACCGCCGTGCGAATCCAGTATCGGTATCGGGTGAAAAACTCATCCCAATGGCCGGCAAGGATATCAGTCAGACGATAACGAATTTCAGTGCCATATCGCAGCATACGCTAAAAGATTATTACACTTCAGGTAAAAAAAACGCTGATCATTAATAGTTGTCTCTACGCGAAGATTACTTCCATCAGTTTTTGCGCTTTCTCTGTATCGCTAAGCCGTGTAAAACAATTTTCGCATCGCTCGTATTTCACACTCGGACGATCCATCTGCCGTGCCAGGAATTCACGACCATTCAACCATACATGGATGGGAAAAGGAAACCACGTTTGAATACGGGCACTCATGAAGCCAAACAGAGGATCAATCCAGTAGTGGTAAATGTGAAGACATCATCTCTCTCCAGGCGACAGCACCAGTTTCTTGAGCTTTGGATTCGGTTCAACCTTGTAGCTTATACATGGTTCCACACAGGTTAGAATACAAATCAGCCCTTTTTTGATGCCGTCAGTTTGCATTGTCTTGCGTGCAAGCTTCTCTTTTCGCGTATTGCTTGATGGTAGATAGATAATCGGACGATCAAGGCGCTTTGCTGCCTCGTATGAAGCCTCTTTCAACCGCATCGTTGTCTTTTCTACATACTCACCAAAATCCTTTAGAAGTACCCTCATTACGCTTAAGAATTCCATCATACCGGCAGTAAAGGAGAGCATACGCAAACTCCCGCATAAAACGAGTCTGTCAAAACCATTCAAAACACCGATGACTTTTTTTTCGTGTTGTTGTATAAATTGATCCATGGCGTCCTCCTGAAGAGTGACGCCATTAATATACTTGAAATACCCGCTGGTGCATATACGATAAAATCCGAGGCATTGAACCTCCATAGAAAAGTATATACTTTTTCATACACCTTCTTGAACGCACTTTACTATTATCCAGGAGGTACCACCAAGTACCACTTCTCCTTAGAAAGTCGCCTGTAGGCCCTCCACGAGCGGCATATATGGATGTTTTGGGGGATTCTTTGATTTAATAGCCGGGAAGGCAGATGGGGGACAGGAATACGTCAACGAAACATTGAACAGATACTCCCCACCTGCACGGGGAATACGCACTAATCGGTGACCTACATCTGATGCAGATCACCTTGTGTTCTTGAAGTTTGCTACCCTATTGCCATCGATGGGACGCAAAAACTGATAAGTAAAATGCTGTGGAGCGAAGAATGGCTGGAGGGCCCGGAGGTGCAGAGGCGTCTTCGCCGGCCATTCCAGCTCCGCTTCGTATAATAACCTTTCAGTCAAATTTGAGAAAAAGTACTCTTGCGGGGTCGGTGCGCCCTGCCGGCGGCGGAACCCACTTTTTCCGCTCTGCTGATCTCGCTGAGGCCCACCGTCTTCTGGATCCAGCGCCACCCGATAGCCCAATCCCATCCCGCGACTCTCCAACCCCTCCGATTGACACCCCCCAAAGCACTGATTCGTCAGTACTGCCTACGGCGGTGATTGTCCACTCCCTGCTGCACGCCCTGAGGGCATGGGTCACGGCGATGAAATCGTGCTGGTCGATGCAGATTTTCCGGCTGCAACATACTCTAAGCGGCTGATCCGCGCGGACGGGCTGGATATTTGTACCCTGCTCGAGGCAATCCTGCCCTTCTTTCCGCTGGACAGCTTTGTGGAGAAGCCGGTATTGACCATGGACTGCTCCGAGTAGGGGGATGAGCCTGAATCGTACGAATAGTGAATTACCAGCATCAATTAGCTTAAGAAGTGCGGAAGAAGTCACTAAGCGGACATCGGGTCGGGACCGAGCCGAAGAAGAGGGACTGCATGCCTCGAGCTGAGGACAGACGGCTGCCGGAGGCCTTGACCTGCTGCGGGTGCGGGGCGGCGCGATTCCACCCGACGAACTTGAGGCCTGGGATTTACCGGCCTTCCATTGTCATCGCCCTTATGGATTCTACTTTTGCCAAAATCTTTTTGTGTCTTATCCATCTCATTATATTAGTTCTCTAACTATTAGATTATCAACCTTGCAGGCGTGGATAATGAAAAACCCTTCTGCAATAGATCCACGTCCTGGAACTTTCCAACTGGGAGAAGACGGGAAGGTTGTTAGATGGATCCCTCAAGAGCCGCCGAGAGGCTCGAAAAATGAATTAGTGGATAGCCGGCCCGTGCCAGCAGATCATTCAGATCCTTAACAAAGTGATGCAACACTATCGTTTCAGAGGATTGACGCAATTCGGCGATAACCGCGTCGTTGATCTCAGCGAGTGTCTCACCACTCCTATCGACTACGCAGAAATACATGATGCTAGCCGTAAGACACTTTTCATCCGTCTTCTTGCTTGTAGCCTCGAACGTATACATTGGAAATGAGATGTACGTCTTCTTATTATCGGATAATGACCATGTACTTTCGAGCTCGATTGTAAAGGTATTGTCCTCCTCAGGCGTATACGGAGTATGTACTTCCAGATTGATGTCCGTAATGAAGATTTTTCTGAGCTCAATCCGGGATTCAGATTTCATGTATAGCTCTCCGACTGCACTCTCGCTACGAACCTTTTGTAGTAGCGCGACTTTGTGCGGATCTCCGAAATGTCAGACTGTTTCCTTCGAATCTCAACGCTTTCCATCTCCAGGAGTCTCTCGTAGATTAAGTGTATTGTCCAGGTTGCAGCCGTGGTAGCATGGCGAAACCGGAATTCGGGATGAAACCCGAGTACGAAAGAGATATGAGCAAGTGTGTCGATAGTGAAGTTGCGGTCGCCACTAAGAAGCTTGGATACCGCAGCCTTGGATATCTTCATTTTCCTGGCGAGTTTGGACTTCGTGGTTCCCTCCTTATCCATCAAGCTATAGATCTGACCAGTAACAACGTTTCTAAGAGTCGCCTTCGCGACCTTAAGCGAATCAGCTCGGATCTTGATCCTCTCTCGCAATTCTGCCAGTCCTGCCATAATAGTCTCCTTTTATAATCTGCTTTCTAACTCTGAAATACAAATCTCTTTGTTGTCTCATGTTCTCAAGGTGCTGCTTTGGCCACCTGTCCGTTTTTTTATTGAAGCCGTAGATAGCAACTAGATTGATGGGCTTCGGATCCCATACACATGCCAATCGGATTTGCCCTATCTTAATTTCCCAAACCCTTCTCTCAAGCCGCTTGAACTTCTCGTCATGCGAGTATGTCAACGGCTTGGTATTGATCGCCTTTAGAACCGCAACCATTTTAACCAGGTTCCTCTAATATATATAATTGAATGTAGCGAAGTTCTCTAAGCAAGATCGTATCAATGTTAAGACTGCTGAAAATACTAATATTTCATTTCGTTTTTTCCTATATGTTATTTCAATACCCTAGCACTTCATACCTCTTCTTCGTTTCGCCGAAGGAAAGCA
>VRUG01000114.1 GCA_019456255.1 Planctomycetota bacterium
GGTTTTCCCAGATAGGCAAGTACGATAGGTCTTGGTTTGCCATTAACCCTTCTTGATTCGACTATGTACCAGTATTTGTGTCCTCTTGAAGTTTTTGGTTGAATAGAGGCCATCGGATACTCCTTACATTAATAATCAGTGTATACATTTATATTTGACATTATTAATTATACATATAATTCATTATATTGTCAAGCATTAAATTAATATTTTTATTAAATTAATCAGTGTATACAATAATTATAAATGAAAAAGGCTCTAAGTCATTGTATCACAATGACTTAGAGCCCATAGCCAGAATTTATCATTAGTTTTATAATAAACTCACGCTAGGAAAGTATGGCTAGCAGACAATCATACTCGCTGCTATCCTGCTCCTCCAGACTACCCTATTCTGGTGTTGGACGATTATCGTCACGAATCGACCTTTGTTTCCCACGCGCTTCAATAGGCCAGACCGATTCAACTTGATTGTCCCTTATTGCATAAAAGCGATCATGCAAGTTAATTGTTGTACACCCATGACTGGGAACAAGCTCGATCTTTTCACCGACATCCAACTTTGTGTCTGGGGCTTCTAATTCAACATAACCATGTTCCTCTGCAAGCTTGTACAGTTTCGCTCCGCCTTTTGCTGATTTGATCAGTGGCATACCAAACTCAATAGTAATCGCCTTCATACCGGCATCGAGTATAGCTCTATCGTGAGTGGGCCTACTTATTACCGTGGTTAGCAGACTTAAAGCCTGCTCAAATTCAACCCCCTCTATGCCGCTGTATTTCACATCCATAGTTAGGTAACTTCCAGCTGTTACTTCAGTAACGCCGGGGTAAGTACCTGAAATATCATATGTTCCTGTTCCCCCGGCGTTGACTATCTTGCATTCATAGCCATTTCTCTCCAACAACTCTTTAGTATCTATCAACAGCTTCAATGCTTTTTGAGCCTCACGTTTTCGCCTCTCATATGTTTCGATGAATACCGTATGACCCTCATATCCCATAAGACCTAAAAACTTTGTTCCTTTTTGTTTATCAATTTCTTGAGCAAGTTCTAATACAGGAGTACCCGGAAGAACTCCGCATCGATTCATCCCGGTATTTACCTCGACTAAAATCCCTACTTCGACTCCTCTTTCCTGGGCAGCGGCTGAAATACTGATCACATTTTCTTTGTTATCCACAACTGTTTTAACATCGGTGGTTTTAGCCAGGTTTACTAACCTTCTGATCTTCTGATCGCCAACTACTTCATTCGTGATCAGAATATCATCTAGACCGGCTTTGGCCATAGTTTCCGCCTCTGCAAGTTTTTGACAGGCTATTCCTATCGCTCCGGCCTTTATTTGTTTGTGAGCCAGAACAGGTGTTTTATGCGTCTTAATATGGGGTCTTAAGTCACTGTCTTTTTCTTTGAAGAAATCGGCCATTTTTTTAAGATTGTATTCCAGCTTCTCTAAATCTATTAACAATGCCGGCGTATCGATATCAAGCACCGATGAGCCAATCATCGAATTATCCATCTTTTTTCTCCTCCTATCTTCGTAGTTGTATAAATAGACAGGTTGAAAGTGATTAATAATCAGATACTAAATATCTATCTTAAAAAGATTCGCTACATTATTTCCTAGAATCATTTCTTTATCAGAATCTGTGAGAAAATCACAGTAGTTTCGAATGTAGTTGAGTGATTGGATATAGGTACAATAGCGTTGAACATTCGGTATATCGCTTCCCCAAATAAGTTTGTCTGGTCCGAACTCATCGAATAGATGTTTAAGTAACTCCTGCGCTTCTGGATAGGGATAATCCTTATCTTTGCCCATTGAAATGGGATATCCTACTTCTAAGAACACCATATATTCTTTTACTAATTGGCGTACGACGCCAGGAATGTGGACCTGGCCATCTTTCAATGCTAATTGCTCAGGCAGACCCAGAGCTACAACGACAATTATACTAGGATGCTTTTCAAGTATATTTCTCCACCTTTCCATTTGATCCAGAAACTCGCTTCTATCGGTTTGTACATAGAGAGGAATAGCCAGGGAATCGACTTCCTTCCAAAAGGATTCAAATATTTCATCGTCGAAATCGTATTTAAAATCGCTTACAAAAAGAGCACCAGGTTCAAAATAAAGCCCACTGAGACCCAACTCATGAACTGAACGATGCATCTCGGATATTTGCTCATCCGTAAAAGCCATCGACTCATCGATCTGGGCTAAACCGATAAATCTATCAGGAAACCTACTAATGGCTCTATGGTAATACTGTTCGAGTTTCCCATATATATGTCCCCGTTGTAAAATTGCTTTCTTAACGCCGGCATAGTTCATCTGAGCAATGAGGTACTCGGGAGAGGCTGTCATATCTTGTAAGGTTACCGGCATATACTGCTTGAAGTAGTCGATGCCCTCGAATGTCCACTCATATCTCCCGAACTGGCCAACTCGAAAATTGACATCGCGCTTCCCCTCAGGACCCGGTCTTTTTAGATCCCAGATAGGTTCCGCGTTATCTACGATACTGTAATCTTCCAGCCGGCGAGTATGCTCAAAGTGACTACTTATCATCTTTTGGGCATACATCAACTGTATCTCTTCAGAACTGTACTCCGATTTACCCCCGAGATACGGAAAAACATGAGCGTGGTTATCAACGATCATTATTACCCTTTATCCTTCCCAGTCAAGTGCTTAATTTTCCGGTATTCCGTGGCCGCCCTTTAAGATCGATACTGGAAGTCTCGGTCAAGCGGGAATACGGGTCTTCGAACATTTTTATACGGCAGTCTTGACAATACCGGATCGGCACAACCCGTGGTAAGAGCTATTATAGAACGAGCAGCAACTTCCTTGAAAGCATCAAAAAGATAACCGCTTTTGACAACAATAAGCTCTCTTTGGTTGAACTCATCATCTATATCTTTTAAGAGTTTAGGATCTGTTACGCCGACTCTTTTGGAAGTGATGATAATATCGATACTCCTCGTAGAAACTAAAACCAGGTCTAGCCCCTCGATGCCCAGTTCTTTCTCAGTATAATTATGTATTATCTTTTTGATCCGGCAGTTCAATTCTATGGGTTTAGAATATATCGAGTCTATTTTTCCTCCCAATGTAAGCAAAATATCTTTACCCTGCTTCCCTCTGCATTTTTCACATGCTATTGGATCGGCAATAACGGCAACAAGGGGTTTGTGTTCTAGTTTCGTAACTTGGTCATGCTCAATGAGCGCTTGAATGATATTCGTGTTGTCCTCAGGCGTCCCGGCAGTAGGGTTATCACCCATATCAGATACAAACGTGGGAAAATCTTTACCCTGAATCGCTCTTGTGATGGCTTCAACTACAGGATAAGCTTCCGTATTAAAGGTAAACTCATCTCTCCTTTCCCAGAACTTACTCGCCAGTGATTTAGACATCTCTAAAGCTTTCTCTATATCTCCCGCTGTAATTACTACCGATGATGCGCAGTTTTCGGGAATATCCACCGGAGGAAAACCAGTAAAAAAAGATGCCGATAGGACATCATCGGAAGACTCGGCTTGATTCAAATGTTTTATCATCGTTTTCATGGGCTCGACATCTGTTACGGCTAATTCACCAAAGATCATCATAGGTATCCTTTGATATCCCATCGTCAGATCTTTGTTATTCTCTAAAGAGAATCTTATCAGCTGCGCAGCCCTCTCTCCGGTTTCCTCCCGATCTACATGGGGTGCGGTCTTGTATCCTACAAAGGCGTTGGCATTTTCAACCATCTTGTCTGTAACGATGGCATGAAGATCCAAAGCGCTTACTATTAGAGTTTTTGGGAATCTGGATCGTATATGGGACAGCAGGTCACCTTCCCCATCGCCGATATCCTCTACAGCCATAGAACCGTGTAAGGCCAGTGCGATGGCATCGAGGTCTCCTAAACTTGCTATTCGATCCAAGAGCTCATTTCTGATTTTTTGATAAAACTCTTTTTCAACCTCACCAAAAGGTAAAGCAACGGCGAATACCGTCGGCATGATTTCATAAATATATTCAGTAAGTTTGAATATTATTCCCTTTGTAGATTTAAAAATATCGAGATGATGATATATCTGTTCTCCTCGAACTACCCTGAAGTTACCTTCGGATGCTTTTAAAGGTGTAAAAGAATTGGATTCATAAACAAACGCACCGACTGCTATTCTTTTCATTATAGTCTCCTTTCTGGTTCTATTGTTTTTTCCTGAATTGAAAAAGCCTGTTCATTTTTTTGAACCTCAGCAAAGCATGCTTACTTGCCTACACCACCCATTATTCCTTGAATCAGGTGGCGCTGTAAAAAAATAAAAATGAAGAATAACGGTATATATAGAAAGCATAGTGACTGCCATGACTATGTTCCATTGGATCCTAAAATCCCGCAATAATTATAACTATGTCTTGCAGAATAACTTAATTCCTTATATTGTAGTAACTTACGGCTATTAGCGAACTTAACAGCCCGAAAAACATAGTTATAAT
>VRUG01000015.1 GCA_019456255.1 Planctomycetota bacterium
ATTCACTTAGGAGTATTATGGGAGCTAACTCTTTATAGCGCAAGTATTTATATGCCGTGGCGCAAAATGTTGTCTGGGCGGGGTTGTTGTTTTAAAAGGAATATCAATCAATATATACTAAAAATACTAAACGAACCCAATTTAAGAAATGAAAAAATGAACTTAAACTTATATTCAATAAAGGATTACGAACAAAAATACCTTTTCGGCGAAATGCAAAACGAACCCAACTTGTCCCCATATCCAGATTCATTTATGAATCTATGGGGGAACAAACCCATTTTACCCGACGTTTTACCCAAATCTGTGCTAACTTAGGCAACTTCTTAATTCATCCTTCGCCTGCCCTGAGCGCGGTCGAAAGGTCATTGATTCCTCATTCGGGCTTCTTAATTCTAAATTCGCTTCCCGACGAAGTCGCGGAACTGCTCTATCAACAACTTAGTATACTTGCCCGGCTTACCATCGCCAATGGTTTCACCATCAAATTTAACGACCCCAATAATATCTTTCGTAGTAACAGCGGTAAAAAGTTCATCCGCACCGGCAGCTTGTTGCGGCGTAAAAGATTTTTCAACAACTTCGAGCCCAATATTTTTCGCCGCTAACAAAGTATATTTCCTCGTTATAGAAGGCAGAATATTCGCGGTTAGCGGGGCGGTTTGGATTTTGCCGCCTAAGATAGCAAAAAACGCCGAACCCGCACCTTCGGTAATAAGCTCATTTTCATCAACGAGTATTGCTTCGTCACAGCCTTTTCTTGTGGCATCGAGGCGGGCAAGAACATTGGGAAGAAGATTCAGCGATTTGATATCGCATCGTTTCCATCGCAGGTCCGCGTGAGTTGAAACCGCGATACCGTTTTGCTTTACAGCTGAATCATCGCCCAACTCATCAATGGTGAGAAAAAAAGCAGGTTCCAGATCGGCAGGGCTGGCATGATTTCTTGGGGCCTGGCCTCTTGTTATATGGAAATAAATCTTGGCATTTGCAATATCAGCGGTTTTGAAGGCTTTTACGATTCGGCTTTTTATCTGCTCAATATTGACAGAGGTTATTTCGATTTTTTCGAGGCTCTCAGCGAATCGGCTTAGATGTTCATCAATCGCGAAGATTTTGCCGTTATAGCTTCTAATGACCTCATAAACGCCGTCGCCGAAGTACATCGCGCGGTCATTATAGACGCCGTCAAGCTCATCGAGCGGGACGATTTTGTCATTTATCATGGCTAATTGCATCTTAACGCGGTCTCCAAAAGCGATTCAGGGGTAATTTTAGCGTTATATGGGCTCCGGGAATAGAAAAATATCAGATATTTTGCTTTACAAGGGGAAAAATTATATGTAAAATCCTTGATTCACTTGAATTGGAACAGTTAGCAATAGGAGTTTTGAGATGTATGCAGTGATAGAACAAGGTGGTAAGCAATATAAGGTCGCCCAGGGCGATAGTTTAAATATTGAGTTGACCGAGGTAGCAGCTGACGCGACAAGCATCGAGCTTGATAAGGTTCTGTTTGTCAGTGACGGTACGAAGGTTCAGATGGGTACGCCTTATCTGGATGGTGCCAAGGTTATAGCTTCTTTTAAGACGACGGCAGAAGACGCGGTCGTTAAAGGCAAAAAGCTTTATCCGATGCATTTCCGCAGACGTAAAGACAGCCAAAAGAGAATCGGTCATCGTCAAAAATATATTCAAATTACGATTGATAAGATCGAGGCATAAATTCAGGATTTGGTTTGGAATTGCTCAGTGATTTTTTGAGCGTAGTCTCTCCACGCGTCGTCGCCATTTTTCACGAAGTACTCGAAGGAGTTATCGTCTACTAATTTTTCGAGTATAGCTTTTCTATCAGCGGGGTCGGGAAATTTTTCGATAATTTGCATTCTCATGTCATTTAGTTCAATTAGAAATAGCCCATGTTCTTTTGTGAATTGCTGTTCCAGTTTTTTTCTAAGATATCCTGAGTAGGCCGGGCACTTGCCATCTGTGCCGATAGCGATTTGGAGGTCGCCGTGCTTGATGACGGCGGGCACGAAGAAATCGCAATGGGGCGGGTCGTCGACGACGTTGCACAAAATTTGCAACTCCTGACAGTCCTTATAAATTTGAGCATTTGTTTCGATGTCAGAGGTCGAAGCTATAACGAGTCTTGCACCGGGGAGATAGCTTTTTGCATATTTCGCTTCAATCAATTCGATGTCGGTGCCTTTGCAGTAAGCTGTCATCTCGTTGCTTATTACGTCAGCGACGACAACGACTCGTGCTTTTGCATCATGGAGGACCTGCACTTTTCGCGTAGCGACTTTTCCGGCGCCTATGACGACGACGCGGGCGCCCTCGAGTTCAAGAAATATTGGGTATTTAGCCATAGAGATAATTATACAGATGGGCGATAATGACACCAGTAATAATTAGTGAATTGGTGGGTAAATTTGAATCTTTTAGATTCGCAAAAGGGGTTGATTTGTAGTAAACTGTCGGTTTTACGGGTGTGGTATAAAGTATGAGTAAGGTAAAGCAATTAAAATCTGTGTTGTCGGAGTCGGAGGTTCGGTCGCTTAAGGTTGGCGATGTGGTCGCTGTTAGCGGGGTGGTGTATACTGGGCGTGATATGGCTCATAAGCGGCTTTGCGCGGCGATAGATGGGAAAGAGGCTTTGCCATTTGAGCTTGAGGGGGCAGTGATATATTTTGTTGGTCCGAGTCCTGCGAGGCCCGGGAAAGTGATTGGAGCGGCGGGCCCGACGACATCATCTCGGATGGATGCTTTTAGTCCGAAGTTAGTGGCGTGCGGTCTGCGTGCGATGATAGGTAAGGGGTATCGCGGCGATGAGGTTCGAGAGGCATTAAAAAAATTCGGAGCGGTGCATCTGTCTACAATTGGCGGGGCAGGTGCGTTGCTTAGTAAGCATATTGTGTCAGCTGAGGTAATTGCATATGAGGATTTAGGTACCGAAGCGATAAGAAAACTTGAGTTTGTTGATTTTCCCGCGGTGGTGGCATACGATTCTCACGGCGGGAGCATTTATGGGGAGAAATAAGATTGAAAGTTGCATTATTAGGTCTGCTACAGTCAGGTAAGAGTACGATATTTTCGGCGATCAGTGGTAAGGGTGTCGGGACGATTGGTTCGACAGCAATTGAAGAGGCGATGGTTAGTGTTCCGGATGAGCGGATTGAATGGCTGACAGAATATTACAAGCCTAAAAAGACGGTTCATGCGACGATTGATAGCCTGGACTTGCCGGGTTTTAATTTTGCTGATGAGCATACACGGGCGGCGGCGAGGCGATTGATAAATAAGATACGCACAGTTGATTTGCTTGTATTGGTGGTGCGTGGTTTTGAGGATTCATCGGTACCTGCTTATCGTAACAGTGTTGACGCGGCGAGGGATTTGGCTGAGCTGCAAACGGAATTGCTTCTTTCTGATCTGGAGCTTGTGACAACTCGCATCGAGAGATTGGAAAAGCAGATGAAAAAACCAACGAAGACTCAATCTCAGGATAAGGCGGAGTTGGCATTGCAGCAAAAATTGCAGGAGGCGATAGAGTCTGAGAAGCCAATACGATCTGCTATCGAGACGGACGCTGAGCTTGAGTTGATAAAGAGTCTTGGGTTTTTGACCATGAAGCCGATGGTAATCGCAGTGAATGTTGGCGAGGACGATTTGGATAAGAAGTTTGAGTTTGCTACAGCGGGTAATTCGGAAGTGATAACGATGTGCGCGAAACTCGAACAGGAGTTGTCTCAGCTTGAAGCCGACAGCCGGGACGAGTTTATGGCAGATTTGGGTATTACCGAATTGGCGGTGAGTAAGTTTGTGAATAGTTGTTATTCGTCGCTTGGTTTGATAAGTTTTTTGACGGTGGGGTCGGATGAGGTTCGAGCGTGGCCTATAAAGCAGGGGACAATCGCTCATGAGGCAGCGGGCAAGGTTCATTCTGATATACAGAGGGGTTTTATTCGGGCTGAGACGTTTGCTTATGAGGATTTGAAGGAGTTGGGGGATGAAAAGGCAATCAAGGCGGCGGGTAAGATTCGGCTTGAGGGTAAGGAATATGTGGTCAGGGATGGGGACATTATCAATTACAGGTTCAATGTTTAGTAAGCAGCATTAATAGAATTTCAAAATATGATAAAAGCAAGTATTATCAGCATCGGCAATGAACTTCTCAGTGGCCAAACCCTCGATAGTAATCGTGCGTATTTAAGTAAGAAACTGCTTGGTATCGGGGTGCTGGTTGTGAGCGGTTATACGGTGAGTGACAATGTTGATTCAATTTCACGTTCGCTGCATCAGAGTAGCGAGGACGCGGATATTATTTTGGTAACTGGCGGCCTGGGGCCTACGGATGATGATGTGACGCGAGGTGGTTTGGCGCAATATCTTGGAGTTGAGCTTGAGTTGCGTGAGGATTTGCTTGAGAAGATAGCGAGTTATTTTTCTGGCCGTAACCGGGAGATGTCTGAGACGAATAAGGTTCAGGCGTATTTGCCAGCGGGAACGGATGCATTGTCGAATGAGCTCGGAACGGCACCTGGGATAGCGGTAAAGGCAGGTGGTAAAAGCATTTATGCTATGCCGGGAGTTCCATCAGAGATGAAAGCAATGTTCGAGGACTCGGTGTTAGGCGTACTGGAAGCATTGACATCGGGTCAGGCGGTAGTTGTTAAGAAGCTGAAATGCTTTGGCACGGGTGAATCAAAAATAGCAGAGATGCTCGGCGATTTGATGGAGCGTGGGCGGAACCCGTTAGTAAATTGTACGGTTAATAAAGGTGTGATTACGCTGCACATAATATCAACAGCAAGTGATAAAGTTGAAGCTGAGCGAATAGGCGCTGAAGTTGAAACGGAACTTAGGGGAAGATTGGGTGAGTTGATATACGGGAGTGGTGAGCAGAGTTTGGCAGAGGTAGTAGGTAAGCAATTAGCAGCGCGCGGAAAAACAATAGCATTAGCAGAGTCATGCACGGGTGGATTGGTTGCGAAGTTGTTAACGGATGTGAGCGGTTCGAGTGAATATTTCAGGTATGGGTGGGTGACATACAGCAACGAAGCAAAAACAAAAGAACTTGATGTCAGCGCGGAATTGATAGAGAAAGAGGGTGCAGTTAGCGAAGAAGTGTCGAAATCGATGGCGCTGGGGGCAAAAAAAATAAGCGGTGCAGACTATGCCATTGGTATAACCGGAATAGCAGGTCCTGGCGGCGGGGGCAAAGAAAAACCAGTTGGATTGGTGCATATTAGTGTGGCTGCCGATAATAACATTGAGAGCAGTTGCTTTACATTCAGTCATGATAGAAATTTCATTCGTTATTTGACGGCTCAGACCTCGCTCAATATGGTGCGGTTAGCGTTGTCGAGATAACGTTTTTTTGCCTGATTGACTATTATTTTCGATAATGCTATAATGCAGTTTACGTGAATTACCAAAATTAAGGTGTTTTAGTTGAATATGGCAAAGAATCGCAAACATTTAGGTGAGATCCTGTACAAGGCCAAGTTGGTTAAGAAAGAGGATATCCTTAGTGCTATCAAGGAATCCAAGGCCAAGAATAAACGTACAGGTGAGGTTCTGATCGAGCGGAAGCTGATAGATGAGAAGACGCTTACGAAAGTGATAGCCAAGCAATTCGGTTTGAAATATGTAAACTTAGATAAAGTTAAGATACCGGAAGATTCGCGAAAACTGATCCCCGAAGATTTAATGCGCAAGCATGTAATTTATCCTCTTGGTATGAGTAACTCAACGTTGAAACTTGCGATAAGCGATCCGATGGACCTTGAGATGATGGACACACTTCGTTTTCGGTTGAATGTAGATTTGGATTGTTATCTGGCTCGTACAGAGCAAATAAAGAGTAAGATCGAGGATTCATTTGAGACGGCAGTAGCAGAAGATGATGACGAACTGAAACATAGTATCGACGCAACCGCAGCGGAGTTGGCCGAAGCCGGTCACGAGTTGCAGGCGGCGGCTCTTGAGGCTCAAGCGGCAGACGTTGATGATGACGGCCCTATCGTTCGTTTGGTAAATCTTATTATTGATAACGCCTATTACATGCGTGCAAGTGACATTCATATTGAACCGATGGGTGACCGTGTTCGGATAAGGTATCGTGTTGACGGTGTTTGTCTTGAGAAAGATAATATTCCTAAGAACATGCAGGCCTCTATGTTGGCTCGTTTAAAGATTTTAGCAGGTATGGATATTGCGGAACGTCGGTTGCCTCAGGACGGTAGAATTAAGCGTAATATTGGCGGTCAGGATATAGATTTTCGAGTATCAGCGTTGCCCGGTTACCATGGTGAAAGCGTGGTATTGCGTATCCTTCGTCCCGACGCGGTTAATATTGGAATTCAATCGTTGGGTTTTGAGCAGGATGACTATGAGCGTTTTCTAAGCATAATCAGCCGACCTAACGGTATTTTTCTTGTAACGGGCCCGACTGGTAGCGGTAAGACAACAACTCTTTACGCGGCGTTGCAGGAGCTTAATAATCCAGATAAAAAAATAATAACGGCAGAGGACCCTGTTGAGTATAACTTTGCTGGTATGAATCAGTGCCAGATTCGTGAAGAAATCAATTTGACATTCGACATTATTCTCCGTGCTATGCTTCGTCAGGCTCCTAATATCATATTGATTGGTGAGATTCGAGATGGCGAGGTAGCCGATATCGCGATTCAGGCAGCCCTTACGGGTCATCTGGTGTTCAGTACTTTGCATACGAATGACGCGATTAGTGCTATAACTCGTCTTATTGATATGAATGTAAAGCCTTTCCTTGTTGCCAGTTCAATTCAGGCTATAATGGCTCAGAGGCTTGTGCGTGTAATCTGCGATAAATGCAAAGAGGTCGATAATGACCCTGACCCTTACTATTTAAAAATACTGGGTATTACCGAAGATGACCTTAAGACTCATACACTCTACAAGGGTGCGGGCTGCACAAATTGTCAGGGTACAGGATTTAAGGGTCGTCAAGCAGTTTTTGAGATGGTAGAAATGACGAGTGAAATCCGTGAGATGGCATTTGTCAAGGCTCCCACCAATGAGATAAGAAAGGTGGCAATTGCAGGCGGGATGAAAACACTTATGGACGATGGTAAAATTAAGATTTACCGCGGCGTAACAACCCCAGAGGAAATTGCTAAGATATCTCAGATAGAAGGCCTTGTGGAAGAGTAAGTTATTAATTTAATAAGGATTTAGCTATGGCAACAGTAAATATGGACCGTTTGTTGCAGGCATGTGTGACGCAAGGAGCGTCTGATATCCATTTGACAGTTGGGCGACCGCCGGTGTTTAGAATACATGGGGGGCTAAGGTCCTTAGACACCAAGGTTCTTGGACCTGAAGATACAGTAGCGTTGATGAAAAGTATAACTCCCGAGCGTAACCAGCAGGAACTTCAGGAAGAGGGCGGTACAGACTTTGGTTTTGCGTTCGGCGATGCTGCCCGCTTTCGTGTTGCGGTTTTCAAACAGAAATCTAATGTAACGTTAGTTTTGCGTTTGATACCGACGAATATAATGGGTCTTGATGAGATAGGTTTGCCGAAGATTTGTGCAGCACTTTGCCGTCGTCCTCGCGGTATGTTCTTAGTGACAGGCCCGACAGGTAGTGGTAAAACGACGACATTGGCAGCGATGGTAAACTATATCAATGAAAATCTCGACCGTCACATAGTAACGATTGAAGAGCCTATCGAATATTATCATAACCATAAAAAGAGTATAATTAATCAGCGTGAAGTTGGTATTGATGTGCCGAGTTTTTCTGAAGCCTTGCGGCGTGTATTGCGTCAGGACCCTGATGTAATTCTTGTTGGTGAGCTTCGTGACTTAGAGACTATTGAGTCAGCGATACGAGCAGCGGAGACTGGCCATTTAGTTTTTAGTACGCTCCATACGACCAGTGCCTCTGGTACAATAACCAGAATTATTGATGTGTTTCCTCCTAACCAGCAGGAGCAAATTCGTACGCAGTTGAGCACAAATTTAATAGCGGTTCTTGCTCAGGCACTTTGTCCCTTGGCGAAGAAAAAGGGTAGGGTTGCGGCCTTTGAATTTATGGTTGTTACGCCTGCGATATCGAATCTTATTCGTGAGAATAAGGCATATCGAATTGACTCAAGTATTCAAACGGGGAAAAATCTTGGAATGCAGTTGCTTGATGAGCATTTGTGGAAATTGTATGATGCAGGTACGATTACCCAGGAGGAATTGATGGATAAGGCCCGTAACCCTGGTACGATACATGATAAGATACTTGCCAAAGTCAAGGGTATCAAAGGTAAGGGCGCCAAAAAGAGAGCTGCCAAAGAGATCGATGATATGGGCCCGATATTACGCACGTAGTTTGCCTGTATTAAGAGAAAATTTGGTTGTAGCAGAAGATATCTTTTTGTGAGATTGTGTTTTATTTTTTTTATTTTCCTAAAAAAAAGCATGTTAAGATAGCTAAGTGATTTTCATTATTTTTATCAAAATGGGGGTTTAACCAGAATTAAGCATATATTTTTCGATTGCGATGTCAGTCTCAATAACCAAGTGTCCTTTTCGTAATTTGTTTGTAAAAAGGGTGTTATTGCGGTATAATAAAAAATGAATGGAAGATTTAAAGTAGGTGGTTCAAAATGGGCAAGAAAAAGAAGCTACCCCCGATAGAGCAATTACGAAGCCGAACACTCGGCAGGGTCCTGATAAAGATAGGTGTTTTGACCCGTGAGAAGGTTCATGAATGTCTCAAGATCCAGAAGCAGCGTCATGGCACGATTCAGATAGGTCAGATATTCTTAGAATTAGGTTTAGTTGATGAGCACGAGCTTAATATAGCGTTGGCTGCCCAGCGTGGTATGGAATATTTTGAGCTTGGTGACGATGATATTCTTCCAGAAATAATAGATAAGGTGCCATCTCAGATGGCCAAGACTTATCGCATAGTTCCAATTCAATACAAGAAAGATGCTAACGAGTTGGTAGTAGTTCTTGACAATCCGGACAATTTCCGCGCGACCGACGACTTGAGTACCTTGATGGGGTTTAAGGTGACGGCGAAGATCACAGATTCTGAGGCGTTGGAAAGCGCGTTGAGTAAATATTATGAGGGCCAGGAAGAACATGAGGGTATCAATGAATTAATAAGTGAGATTCAGGACGATGGATTTCTTGCAGATTTTGCAGGTAGAAATCAGAGTATCGACCTTGATGAATTGAAGGAACTTTCGGAATCGAATCCTGTCAAGAAATTATTGAACCTGGTATTGATGCAGGCGATTCGTGACAAGGCGTCAGATATACACTTTGAGCCTTTTGAACACGAATACAAGATGCGTTATCGTATAGACGGTATTTTGTATGAGATGGTTCCTCCTCCGAAGCACATAGCGGCAGCACTGAGTTCTCGAATAAAAGTTATGGCGAATCTCGACATAGCGGAACGTCGTTTGCCTCAAGATGGCCGAATCTCTCTGACGGTTCAGGGTAATCCGATTGACTTACGTGTAAGTATCTTGCCGACGATGTTTGGCGAGAGTGTTGTTCTTCGTGTTCTTGATAGAAGTCAGTTGAATTTGGACCTTGAGAAGTTAGGTCTTCGTCAGCATGACCTTTCGATGGTTCATCAGCTAATCAAGAAGCCTAATGGTATTGTGATTGTAACCGGGCCGACGGGCAGCGGTAAAACGACAACCTTGTATTCGGCATTATCTGAACTTAACGATATCACAACCAAAATAATCACAACCGAGGACCCTGTAGAATATGATATCGACGGTATAGTTCAGGTTCAGATCAGGCCTGACATTGGTTTGACGTTCGGTAAATGTTTGCGTTCTATCTTGCGTCAGGACCCTGATATTGTGATGGTTGGTGAAGTTCGTGACCTTGAGACAGCCGAGATAGCTGCTCAGGCGTCCTTGACGGGCCATCTTGTCTTTACGACTCTTCATACGAATGACGCACCGAGTTCGATAGCGCGACTATTGGATTTGGGGGTAGAGCCATTTTTGGTGACAGCAACTCTTGAAGGTATAATCGCTCAGCGTTTGGTTCGTACGATATGTTCGGACTGCCGGACGGCTTTTGAGCCTAACGAACAGCAGTTGAAAAGCCTCTCGTTGAACGAAGAGGATATACGCGGCAAGAAGTTCTATTACGGTCGCGGTTGCGGCAAATGTAATAAGACAGGTTATCGGGGTCGAATAGGTCTTTATGAAATAATGGTTTTCAATGATGAGATCCGTGACCTTATAATGAGCAATACATCAACTAATGTATTGCGTACGGCGGCGCAGAAGGCAGGCATGCGTCTTCTTCGTGAAAATGGTTTGGCTGCAATCTATGATGGTGTTACCACGATAGATGAAGTAGTAAAAGAAACCATAGCTGAAAGCTAACAGGGGAGGTACCAAAAATGGCAGTTTTTAAATATGAAGCAATGGACTCTCAGGGGGTCGCTATCAAAGACGAGATAGAGGCTCTGAGTCAGGAAGAGGCGGTCAGTAAGATCCGCAACATGGGTTATTTTCCGACTAAGATCCGCTCTGCTGCCGGCGGTGGTAAAAAGCAAGCAGCTACAGTTGCTGCGAAACCAAAACGTCGCCGTGGTGCAAGCGGCAAAGTTAAGATCAAGCATGTAACGCAGTTTGCGCGTCAGTTATCGACGTTGCAGGATGCCGGTTTGCCGATATTGCGTTCCCTTAGAATATTGGAAGAACAGCAAAAAGCGGGTGTTTTCAAAAAGGTTATCGGTTATGTGGCAGATGATATTGAAGGTGGTTCGACGTTGTCAGAAGCTATGGCGAAGTCTCCTGGTGCCTTTGATACTCTGTTTGTGAACATGGTAGCTGCTGGTGAAACGGGTGGTGTTCTTGACTTGATATTGTCTCGTATAGCGGACTTTATGGAAAAGGCTCAGAAACTTAAAAGCCGGGTCAAAAGTGCGATGGTTTATCCGATAGTGGTTTTAGGCGCGGCTTTTATCATATTGCTTCTTTTGATGCAGTTTGTTATTCCACAATTTAAAACGGTTCTTGAAGATATGGTCGAGGGCGAGCTTCACCCTATAACTATGGGTGTTCTCGGTGCAAGTAACTGGATAGCCTATGATTACGGTTGGGCGATTCTTCTTGGCACTCCTTTTGCGTTTATCATTTTGATGAGGCTGATACGTCAGTTTAAGACCGGCCGTTATGTTCTCGATACTATCAAACTTAAGCTTCCAATTATAGGCAGTCTTAGCGGAAAAATTTCTGTTACTCGCTGGACGCGAACGTTAGGGACCTTAATTGGTGCCGGTGTTCCAATCCTTGATGCAATTCACACATCAGGCGAAACAGCAGGTAACGCAGTTTATTCTAAGATGCTTGGTAAGGTACATAATTCAATCCGACAAGGTGATACATTTGCAAGTCCGCTGAAGCAGTCTAAGACGGTGGATCTGATAGTTTCTAATATGGTGGCAGTTGGTGAGGAGACCGGGGACCTGGACAAGATGCTGCTTAAGGTAGCAGAGAATTATGATGAACAGGTCGATGTTTTGGTAGCGTCATTAATGTCGCTGCTTGAGCCAATAATGATAATAGTATTAGGCGTGGTTGTGATGGTAATCGTATTGGCGGTATTTTTGCCGATGATTCAGGTTATCTCCGGTTTGAGCGGCGGCTAATAGTTGGGATTAAAATGGAATAATAATTTTTTGAAGGGAGGACAACAGAAAATGTTATTGAAAACAAGATTAATTAAAGGAGGCACGGAAACGATGTTATTTAGAAAGAGTAAAGTAGGTTCAGGTTTTACAATAGTTGAGCTATTGACGGTGATGAGTATCATTATAGTTCTATTGAGTTTGTTGGTGCCTGGTCTAAATCAGGTTCGTCGTTATGCGAAGGACTTAAAGCAGCGTAACCAGTTTCATAGTATCGAGGTTGCTCTTGATACATACAATGCTGAATGGGACCACTATCCGGATTCCGATGTGGATACTGTAGACGGTTTTGATATTTGCGGCGCAACTCGTCTTTGTGACGCGTTGATAGGTGAGGACCTGTTAGGTTTTGACCCAACGGGGTCGTATGATATTACCACCCCTCCGATAGACCTTAGCGGCAGGCGTAAATATTTGCCGACAGAAAATGCCAATGCCGAGGAATTAGGTGATATCTACGGTGATACGGTATCGACGGAGTTAAATAATTTTGACCCGTGCGATTTTGTTTTAGGCGATGTTTATAAGCGTGTTCGCAACCGTTCTACTGGTGGAGCGCGTAAACTTGGTATGCCGGTTCTTTATTATAAGGCTGATACAGGCAAGACGCTCCATGACATTACCGAGGAAGGCAATGCTGAAAATATTTATAATTATGAAGATAACGATGACCTTGTGCAGCTTGGTCGTCCGTGGATAGGTGATTCATCAGTCGCTGATGCAGCTCATGCTATGAGTACGACACATGGAGGTGACCCGAAAATATTCTATGTAAAGACTAAGAATTACAATATTAATTTCTTACTTGGTAAGCCTTTGCGTTCAGATTCATATATTCTGTGGTCAGCAGGTGCCGATGGTGAATACGGTACGGATGATGACATTCTTAATACTGATTAGTAACAGAGATTTGCTTAAGAGCAACTATTAATAGAAGGTGGTGCTAAAGGAGTGAGAAAGATGTTAGTTTTGAAAGAGAGACAAACTGGTTTTACGATGATGGAGCTTCTGACGGTGTTGGTGATAATATCGCTGCTGTTAGGTATATTGATACCGTCGATGAATACGATTCGTAAGGCGGCTAAAAATGCCAAGCAAAAGGCCCAGTTTGCCGCGATATCGATAGCTCTTACGGCTTTTAAGGGTGACGATGGGGATTATCCGGATTCAGAGCAGTCTGCAGGAGATTATGGAGGAGCACAAAAACTCGCCGAGGCTATTGTAGGGTGGGACCTGATGGGGTTTCATCCTGATTCGACATGGGATTCTGGTGGTGGCGCTTATGATGCAGATGACCCTTGCAATTTAGATGCGCGCATGGGCTTCTATATTGACCGTGACAAGGCCGGTGCGCACTGGCTTGGAGATGATATCGGAGACAGCGGCAGGCCTGGATTGTTTAAAGTCACTGGTCCTTTGTCAGATAGATTTGTAATATGCGATTCTTTTGGTAGAAGGAATTTGCTGATAGGGGGAAAGGCAGTCCGCGCAGGCTCGCCGATACTTTATTACAAGGCAGACCCATCACAAAAAGCGGTAGATTATACAGATCTTTTTGCTTCAGATAGTGGTACATATGATTACCGGGACAATTATGATATCGTCAGATTAGGTAAAGTGACATCGGATGGAGTCAATGACGGCACCCCGGCCGATGACCACCCGAATTATACAGCTAATCCTGATGCTCCTGCTGTTGGTGAAATAACATCATTTTATTATTACATAGCTGACCGGGTGGCGACAGAAGCGAGTACCACTTTGGGTATGGGTGGCAGCATATGGCGGTCTCACAATCCAGATACCTACATATTGATATCGGCAGGTGCTGATGGTGAATACGGCACGGCAGATGATATAACGAATTTTGGGGACTAATTTTTTTGTGTTAGGCATGGATGTATATCGCAGAAACAGAGAGAAACGAGCAGGCCTGTACAATGAACAAGCGACAGTACAAAACCGGTGTAACACTTATAGAGATGCTGATAGTCATCGCAGTGCTAGCGGTTCTTATGACGATGGTTGTTACAGTAACTCGTCATGTCAGCAGTAGAAGCGAAATTGAACTGACAAAGGGTACACTTTCGATTGTTACAGCAGCATTGGGGGAGTTTGCAGATTACGGTTATCACTATACCGACGGTGCTGAAGATTATTCTCAATTCAAATTCCCACTTGACTGCAATGATTTTTCCGCAGGCGACATTGGACTTACATTGAAGGATGCTTTGAGCGATAACGTTGTGACGATTGATGGTGCCGATCATTCGCCGGAGTACTCCGGCAGTGAGATACTGTACTTTTTTCTTAACAGCGTACCTGCAAGCCGTAAGACATTGAGTAAGATCGACAGTTCGTTAATAAGCAGTGGAGGTCTGGAAATTACAATCACCCGCGGGAGCGGTGACAGGACGTATCCATTGTATAGGATAATGGACCCGTGGGGCAAGGCATTGCATTACGATTATTATGATGAGGATGACCCTAAGCCCGATGAGGCGAGGACGTTTCCGGTGGTGACATCGGCGGGGCCTGACGGTAAGTTTGGTACGAGAGATGATATTTCAAACAGGTAAAGATGAAATCTAAAGAGAGACAATCCGGTATAACATTGATGGAGATGATGATTGTCATTGCAATAGTGGTGTTATTGACGACTCTTGCGATACCATCGATACGTACGCTTTTCAATTCGATGGCAACAGAGGGCGGCGTCCGGTCGATGGTAAGTGCTGCATTGTCATCGGCACGCGCGATATCTGCTAAGGAGCGTCGGTATGCCGGAGTTCGCTTTCAGGAGGACAAGAACGGTCATCAGTACGCAATTTTTATAATTTATGATTACGACAAAACTAAGTTAGAAAACGGTTTTCGCGCGGTAGCTAACGTTAAGCCGATTAAATTGCCGGATACTATTGGAATTATGGATATTAACGCTATCAACTCAAACGATGATATTGATGCGCCATATAAGCTTTCCGATGCGACGACATTTTCGATAATATTTTCGCCGTCGGGTAAGATGGTTATTCATGATGTTTGGATCAGAAACAGAGATGGTGAAACTGACGAGACCAGCACTGATGATATTTTTAATACAGCTGATAATAATGTTGACGCGATGTTTTATCAGGATGACGATAAAGAGTCGAGCAGGAGAAGCTTTGTGTTCTATGATAAAGTCGCGTTTGACAAGATTGATCCCGATAGCCGCTGGGAGGATTATTTGTGGAAGCTTAAACTGATAAATATTAATCCTTATACGGGGCGAATAATATCGACGGAATGAGATTGAAATGAGAGAGAAAATTAAGAATACGGGTTTTTCGGTGATAGAAGTATTGATGTCGCTAGCAGTCTTGACTGTTGGAATGCTTTTTGTTGCCGGTGTATTTCCTGTAGGTATCCACTTTGCGACGATTTCGCGAGAGCGTACGATTGCTGCGATAATATCTGACGAGGCGTTTGCGAAGATTCAGCTTTACGGGGTTGATTCGTCAATGTTGAGCGCTGATGACTGTAAAGATTTTAATGATGTAAGTTTAAAAGCGGTACATTCAAGTGAATTTTGGTATCCGTCTACGAGCATATCCGGTAATAAGCGGTATCGGTGGTCGGCGATATGCCGCCAGGTAGATTCAGGGAGCCCTGACCTGGTTCAGGTAACGGTATTTATAAGCCGAAAGGGCGGGGGCGGTTCAAAGTATCCCGACCCCAATGGCAGTTCAGGTGCAACTCTTAGTTATCCATCGCCTTACAAGATGGAAGTTTTAACGAGCGGAATGGGCAATAATGAGCTGAGAATAAAAACAACGGGTCTTGACGAAAAAGAGAAGACGTATATCAATGATGGCAGCAGGATAGTAGATGATGACACGGGAGCTATTTACCGTGTTGGTGAACGATATGTAGAAGATGATGATATTATTCTGCTTGACCGGGATTGGTCAGGCGGAGGAGATGTATGGGTGATACCGCCTCCTAAAGGGGGGGGGCGGTACCCGTGCATCGCAGTTTATCAGCGTATAATCAAGTTTTAAGGTGGATGAGTTAGAGCGATGAAAAAAGGTGAAATGAAAAAAGGTTTTACGTTAATGGAGTTAGCGGTTTCTATAGGTCTATTGGCGATGATCATTCTTTTTTCGACAGTGATTTTTCGTGTAAGTATCGAAGCTCAGCGTGTTGCGCTGGCCGATACAGAGATCATGCAAAAGCTTCGCGCGATAACGGACCAGCTTAACAGTGACTTTGCTGGTCTTCGCAGGGAGGCTGGCATAGTTGTTGGATTTGATGTTTCAGGGGAAGTGCGGACAGATAGTATGACGTTTGTCGCAACGGGTGATTTTCAAAGTACAGGTCAATACGGCAGCGGCCCAAAAACAATTCTGGGTAATGTAGCGAGTATTTTTTATGGTCAGTCGTCTACTCCAGACCCTCATGCAACTGACCCCGGCGACCCACGCAACGACCTTGAAATACGGAGAAAGAAGATATTGACACGTAGGCAGACAATTTTGACGTCCGATGATAGTGGTGACTTAGTAGATGATTCTGACCCGCGAGGTGAGTATTATTTGTACTCACTTTCGGAATGGGTGGCGGCTCCTCCGTTTAGTTTAACTGACCCCAATGATTGGATAGTGCGTCCAGCGCTGGATGTGAGCGATGCTAATGATCTTGTGATGTATATGGCCAAGGGCGTCGATGATTTTAGTATAGAGATTGAAACCGGTATTGGCATGGATGGTATTTGGGATTGGTGGTCTACGGCTGGCACAGGCACCTATGAGGGTATTCCGCGGGCGATTAAGTTTAGTTTTACTCTTTACGATTCGAAGGGGATAATCGAAAAGGGCAAGCGTTTTACACATATTGTATATCTTGGTGATTAAACAGAAAATGAAGATGGAAGCGCGATACATGAGAAGAAGAAAAGGATTTCAGTGCGGTTCGGCCTTTATATTGTCGGTAGTTCTGACGAGTTTGCTTGCTGTTGTCGGAGTGACGTTCATGATGATAACACGGGTTGACCGTATCGCTACGTCAGGTATATCAGAAAATAAGGCGTTGGATTCAGCGGCGCGGACGATAATCGCAAAGTTGTCGGAGGAGCTTGTTTTGGATGTGCCTGGAGTGGCCGGTCAGGAATATTATGATTATCCCGCTACTGACAGCGACGCATGGCTTGCGAGTTTAGAGCCTTATGGGACATTTCCTGATTATTACTGGGGGCACATAAGCGATGTCACTGGATATTTGGGAAGCAATCTTTTTAGGACAGAAGATGTTGATGTCAAATCAGTTGGGCTTGCAACATCGGTATATGTGCGAGAATACCCGGAACTAAGAGTAAATTCAGCAGGTGCATTTTTAAAACCAAGCGGGATGCCGGCTACTGATGGGGTGTCAGCAGATGCAGATGGTGACGGTATAGCTGATTCAAAATGGATTGAGCTTGAAGGTATTATGACAACTAAGGGCGAGCCTATTTACGCGGCAATCCGTGTTATTGATAACGGTGGTATGCTGAACGTTAATACTGGTTATAAGTTTGACCCAGATGACAGCAGTCCAGATAGAATTGATGGGTCAAGCCAAACCCAGATAGACTTATTTAGTTTGTCTGAGCGGGGAACAGGAAATACTATCAACCAGCTTGATGATGCACGACGCGGCACAGAGTTGTGGGATTTGGATAATTATATCAGAGATGTTGTCTGGAGATATGAAATTCCCGATGGTAATTATACACCTTTTGATGTTGGTGATGAGTTAAAGCTTCGCAACAGATATATAATAAATTACAACTCGATTGTCACAAGAGTCGATAAATTATGGAGTAGGGTATTTGATGGAAAACCTTATGTTCCCCGCGAATCGGTTAGTGATCCTAACAATTGGTTCTGGTATGCCAATAACAGTTCATCTGACCCTTGCGACTATGACTACCGTCATATTGCGACGACATATAATATGGACCGTATACTTTCTCCTGATGGCGAGCGGTTGGTGAATGTTAATACGGCGGATCCTTGTTCTTTATATGTCGCAATTGTAAAAGCATTCGGATTTGATATTTATGAGCCTAATGATGTTAATGATCCAGGTTTTTCATATGCAAGCGCAACGTCGGCGCAGATAGCGGTGAATCTGGTTGATTACAGGGATAATGATCCCAATGTAACTATGTTTTTTGCTGATGGGAACATGTATTATGGTTTTGAGAGTCAGCCATTCATAAGTGAAATGGCTGCAATCATTGATTCTAATATTCCATTTGACCCCAGTAACAACTATTATGCGGTTGAATTACATAATCCGTTTAATCTTGATATTGATCTGACTGGTTTTGAGCTTTTATTAAGTGATGTTGCCAAGACAAGGATTCCCTTAAGCGGTACAATTGAAAAGTATGGGTATCATGTAATAGCTAATGATTTCAGCGGTTTTACTATTGATGCTGGTGCAACGACCCAAACAGATGCTTCATTGAAACTTTCCGGCAATTATGTAGATACATCATTGCCACTAGATGGTATACCTGACACGTGGGACAATTATAATATTACTTTGATAAGTGACGCTAACGGCCCGAATCTAATAGATTATCAGGGCACAGAAAAAGTCTGGTTCGCGCCGTCGGGGTCAGGTAAAAGTTTCCAGCGTGAGACTACCAACTGGAACGTTGTTTATCAAACAACGATGATTTATACAGAAAAGCCCCATAGTTTAGGTGCTAAGAACGAAGTAACATTGGGCGGGGAAAATTATAATCTTGGATTAGCAAACAGCAGGTTTGTTACGGTTGGTGACATTTTGAAGGTATTGAGAATTGGTCCTACCACGGATGCAAACGGAATGATAGGCAAGCAGCTTGAGTTGGCAGGTACAGAGGAAGATGTGCGTATGGATGTAACTGAGCCTGTTTATCAGAAGCTGTTTAATTATCTAACGGTGTTTGACCCTGCTGACGACGGGATAGATAATGACGGAGATGGTTTAATTGATGAAAATAAAAGAGATCCTAACAGTGCCGAGTGGAAGGTTCCGGGGCGGATAAATATCAATACGGCCCCGTGGTATGTTTTGGCTCAGCTGCCATGGGTGTCAGAAAAAAGGGGATTTAGTGACAGTAGTCTTGCCGAGGAAATAGTTAAGTACCGTGATGATACGTTGGGGGGTTACAGAAATATCGGGCAGCTTAATGATATTGTCACCGCTGAGCCAAACAGTAGTATGGATTACTATGCGCGAGCAGGCGGACAAGCAGGTGGAGATGAAGCAGAGTTTCCCGACTTGACAGGAGGTGACGGAGCGGCGGATGATTTTGAGGAGCGTGATTTGATATTTTCGCGTATCAGTAATCTGGTAACGGTTCGCAGTGACGTGTTTACGGCTTATATTCTGGTGCGCGTGGGCACAGATGGGGGACAAAAAAGGGTGATAGCTATCCTTGACAGAAGCGATGTGTATCCAGATGGTTCTGGTGGTGCAATCGGTGATGTAATAATTCGCGTGTTTCATTCGGTGCCAGACGCAAGGTAGTTTTTAATTGTTAGTTTTCCCTGCACTACGTTGAGTGCAGGGCTAAACGATAAGGAATACCCCCTGCTGCGAGCGGCAGGGGTAACCCAAAAAAGATAAACACCCTGCGCTGTCCGAAACGACCGGGCAATTAACGACGAATTGTCGCTTAGGGCTCTGATGGGGATGGGAATCTTTCGCGGGGGTGACCCTGCTTCGCGTAATCCTCCGTCGCCAAGGCTATGGAGGACGAAGAGCTACGCAGGGCAGACAAAACCCCCTGCCACGAGCGGCAGGGCTAACCCAAAAAAGATAAACACCCTGCGCTCCTTCGATAAATCCAATTGGTCTAAGAGGTGTTTTTTAAGAGTTCGAGAATTTCGGCATGTACTTTTTTATTTGCGGTTAGCGTTTTTAGTTCCTGTCCATTGTAATTATCCAAATCCATAGGAAAGATATCTTTTCCCTCCCAGTTGGTGACTTTAGCGCCGGCAGATTGAGCGATTAGAGCACCTGCGGCGATATCCCATAATTTAGGGCGTGTAAGGACGGTAGCTATAAGAGCTCCTTTAGCGACGTATGCAATTTGCAATGCGGCAGAGCCTAAGGTTCGGAATCTGGTTCGTGTCATAATTTCCAAAGCCCACTGCGGCACTTTTTCACCGAGGTGGGTATCGAGTCCGACGCTTGAATACTTGTCCATATTGCCGTCACTTGCATTGATTCTTCTTGAGTTAATCTGCGCATCGTTGTCTTTGACAGCGGTGAATATTGAATCGGTACTCGGGTCGAAAATCACCCCGACGATTGGCTCGCCCTGGTACACCGCGGCGATACTTACGGCGAATATGGGGATTTTTTTGACGAAATTATTAGTGCCATCTATCGGGTCAATGACCCACCAAATTTGTTGTGAGCCTCTTGGGGTTTGTTTAAATATTTTTCCCTGGTCACCTTCTTCAGCGATAAAGCCGTGGTCGGGGAATGTTTCTTTGACTTTGTCGATGATAATCTGCTGGCATGCGCTGTCTGTAGGTGTTACGAGTTCGGAATCATTTTTTATGCTGAATTTTACAAAGTTGATGTCCTCTAATGCTTTTTGTCCGGCCAGTCTTGCAGCAACGATGGCGGTTTCAAGGATTTTTGATAAATCTTTTTGTTCCAGGGTCATATTTTGCCTCGCATAACTATCTTGACATTAACTGTAAGTTATTTTATTTTAAAGGAGTTATGCAATCAAGCCAAGAATTTAATAAGTCCGGGATTTTTTATAAGGTGACGGTCAATCAGCGTCTGGTTGCGGGTCTGATTTTTGCGGTGGTGGTGGGGATATGGTGGTTTTTATGGCTTGCAGGGAGGGGGAGGTTTGATTTTGGGCTTTATTTTGCCCCTTGTGTGATGAAAGAGAGTTACGGAATTACGTGTCCTACGTGCGGAATGACGACATCTGCGATAGCGTTTGCCAGCGGTGATATATTGGGCTGCTTTTATATTCAGCCAGCAGGCGGGGTATTGTATGTAATCGGTTCAATTTCGGCATTTTTGGCTTTATTTGTGTTTGTTTTTGGGGTAAACTTCAGGGTTCTCCAGGCTTGGATGGCCAGGCTTAGGCTCAAATATGTACTTATAGCGGGAGCAGCGGTGGTCGTTGTCGGTTGGGCGGTAACTTTGGTTCGTGAGTTGGCAACGAGAGGCTAAAATCAAGGAAGATGTCTTTAAGATGCGGAAATTAAAACTATTTTTGACGTTATTGGTAATACTTTTTTGCAGCGGCTGTAGAATCATCGGGGTATTGGGTATTCCGACTCGTCATGAGCAGAGGATTCCGGCGGAATATGATTTGTCGGGAGCAAAAGATAAGAAGGTGTTGGTTCTTGTAGAGCAGCCTACATGGCTTGGTGCTGAAGTGAATTTGCGTTATCAGATTACCAATGCTGTAATCGCTAATTTTATGAGTGACATAAGGTTTAGGCAGGAACAATTTGTGAGTTATGATGAGTTGTTGAATTATCGACAGAGGAAAGTGAATTTTTCGCTTCTATCTCCGGTTGAGATAGGTGAGGCATTAAATGCTGATATTGTGCTGCATGTAATGCTCGGTCGTTATGAAGTAACCAAGCTTGCTGATAGTAAGTACTATAATGGTTTGCTGGATTTGCGAGCAGTTTTATATGATGTTGCAAGTGCGAAGAAGCTTTGGCCCAGCGAAGGTAAGAGTAAGGTTGTCAAGGTTGGTTTAGATGCTGAAAGCCGAGGCAGTGAGGTTGTCAACGGCCGTCTTGTTAAGGCATCATCTCATTGCATTGTGCGTTATCTTTATAATTGTCCCAAGGACAGGTTTAAAATCGCAGGAGACAGAAGTGAAGTTGACTGGGAGAAATGGTAGAAGGAGTATTTTTTTTGGAGAAGTGTAATGTATAAAGTTCTTATCGCCGACAAGCTTGCACAGGAGGGGATTGATCTGATCAATTCGATTGATGGTGTTAAGGCTATCGTTAAGACTGGAATGAAGGAAGACGAACTTACTGAGGTTATCGGCAAGTATGACGGATTGATTGTTCGCAGTGCTACGAAAGTGACAGCTAAGGTATTGAGTAAGTCGGGTAAGCTTAAAGCAATCGCACGTGCCGGTGTTGGTGTTGACAATATCGATATCCCTGAGGCGACTCGCAAGGGTATTTATGTGATGAATACTCCGGGCGGCAATACGTTAAGTACGGCAGAGCACACGATAGCGTTAATGCTTTCAATGAGCCGAAACATAGTTCCAGCGTGCAACAGTTTAAAAGCTGGCGCGTGGGACAGGAAGAAATATACGGGTAGTCAGCTTAACGGTAAGGTTCTCGGTGTGATCGGTCTTGGCAGGATTGGTATGGCGGTGGCGAAGATGGCGAGAGGGTTTAATATGAAAGTTGTTGGTTACGACCCGATAGCAGCGCCGGCAGAGGCGGAGAAGTTTGGTATTGAGGTGGTTGAGGAGCTTGATGTTATTTTCAAGGAGTCGGATTATATTACCATTCATGTGCCCAAAAATGAGCAGACTGAAAATATGATTGGCGCAGAAGAAATCGAGATGATGAAAGAATCGGTTCGCCTTGTGAACTGTGCTCGCGGCGGAATCATTAATGAAGATGCATTGTATGATGCCTTGAGTAAAAAACGTATAGCTGGTGCGGCGTTAGATGTGTTCAATCAGGAACCTCCGGAGAATAAGCGATTTTCCGAATCGGATAATTGTCTTGTCACGCCTCACTTAGGTGCCAGCACAGAGGAGGCACAAATAGAAGTCGCGGTGGAGGCGGCCCAAATTCTTGTCGACGCAATCAGGGGCGGAGCGATACAAAATGCTCTTAATGCACCATCTACGATAGGGGCGATGCCGATTAGTGTGAGCCGCTATGCAGAGTTGGCCAGGCGAATCGGGACGCTTGTAAGTACGATAGCACCGGGACATATCAAGGATGTTGAGGTTCAGTATCGCGGGACGATAGCTGAGCAGGAGATTGCCCCGGTGACTCTTGGATTTGCGATAGGTCTTTTGCAGAGGCATTTTGAGATGCCGCTGAACATGGTGAATGTTTCAGTTTTGGCGAAAGAGCGGGGCATAAGTATAGATGAGACGAAGAATCCGGCGGTCAAAGATGTGGCGGCGAGTTTCAGCGTCAAGGTTGTGACCGACAAAGTGACGCGGACGATAACAGGGACGGTTTTTGGTGAGACACTTCTTCGTATTATAGAAATTGACGGATTTAATGTTGAGATAACACCGCAGGGCGCAGTTTTGGTTATTTTTAATGATGATAAACCCGGTGTGATTGGTTCAGTCGGCACGGTTTGCGGCAAACATGATATTAATATCTGCACGATGGGCGTTGGCCAGAAGTTAGATGAGTGCAAAGCAATTCTTGCTATCAGCCTTGATAAAGAGCCTGATTCGAAAGGGATAGAAGAGCTTGGCAAATTAGATTTTGTAAATGAGATATATGTTTGTAAGCTGGACTGATTTTTGTGACGGCCCGGGCAATGGACGCAGGGATATACAAGGGATTCGGAGTTTTTTATGGCAGTTAAAAAATCTCGTTCGACTAAGCAATTAAGTTTTGGATTTGATAACTCTTCGGCGAAAAAGAAGTCAAAGAAGAGTAAGGCCAAAAAAGTAAAAAGCAAAAAAGCTAAAGTAACAAAGAGCAAGGCTAAGGTGTCGAAGAAGAAAAAGTCCAAGGTTAAGGTTCAGGTCTCGGCTAAAAAACCCAAGGTTAAAAGAACGGTCAAGCGTAAAGGTGCTGTTGCGGCTACGGCAGAATCGATGGCTGCCCAGCAGCGTGTGATAAGTATTAGTGAATTTTTTGCTAAGAACAGGCATTTGCTTGGCTTTGACAATCCTCGTAAGGCACTTCTAACGGCGGTTAAGGAGGCGGTTGACAACTCGCTTGATGCGTGCGAGGAAGCACATATACTGCCTGACCTTTTGGTTTCGATAAAACCGGTTGAAAAATCCAGTACTAAATTTTTTCTAACGGTTCAGGACAACGGGCCTGGAATTGTCAGGGAACAGATTCCGAATATTTTCGCGCGGTTGCTATATGGCAGTAAGTTTCACCGTTTGAAGATGAGCCGCGGGCAACAGGGGATCGGGATATCGGCGGCGGGTATGTATGGTTTGCTAACAACTGGTGAGCCCGTACAGATAATATCGAGGATAAGTGCGAAGAAGAAGGCATTGCATTATCATGTTCAGATTGACACATCGAAGAATAAGCCTGAAATTATATTAGATGAAGAGTGTGATTTTGATTTGCGTACCGGCACGCGTGTTACGATAACGCTTAAGGGGAAATATTTGCGGGGGCGACAGAGCGTTGATGAATATATATCTCAAACAGCGATGGCGAATCCACATGCTTCGATTATTTATGAAGCACCTGACGGCAACCGGTATGAATATAAGCGTCAAAGCAAGCAGTTGCCTTTTATGCCTAAAGAGATAAAGCCTCATCCTTACGGTGTTGAGTTGGGTTTGCTGTTTAAGATGGCGCAGGACAGTTCGTTTAAGCAGTTGTCAGCTTTTTTGAAAAACGAATTTTCGCGTGTTAGTCCCCGTGTTGCTCAGCAGATATGTGAGACGGCGAAGCTTCGAAGCACGATGCGTCCGACGCGTATGGTACTTAAGGATGCGGAAAAACTTCACGATGCGATTAATGAAACGAAGATAATGGCACCATCGACGGATTGTATTGGTCCGATAGGCACCAAGCAGCTTGAATCCGGGTTGAGAAATGTAGTTGATGCGGATTTTTACGCTGCGTGCTCGCGAAATCCGTCAGTTTATCGGGGCAATCCTTTTCTTGTCGAAGCGGCATTGGCGTATGGTTCAAAGGGCGCCGCTGCCCCGGATAAAGAGCCTGCAATGCGTGTGATACGAATTGCGAATCGTGTTCCGTTGCTGTATCAGCAGTCGGCGTGTGCGATATATAAGTCGGCGCTTGATATTAACTGGCGAAACTATGCGTTGAGTCAGAGCAGGGGCGCTTTGCCGACAGGGCCGGTGACATTGATGATACATTTTGCGTCGGTGTGGGTTCCGTTTACATCTGAAAGTAAGGAAGCTATCGCTCATTATCCGGAGATAATCAAGGAGATACAGTTAGCGGTGCAGGAGTGCGGCAGGAAGCTCGGTATTTATCTTCGCAAGAAGAAGCGCATTCAGCAGGAGATGGGCAAGCGGAAATATATCCAGACTTATCTGCCTTATATTGGTGAGGCGTTGCAGGAGATTTTGTCGCTTAAGAAGAAGCAGGTCGATACGGTGCTGGTCAAGCTTGAAAAGATTCTGGAAAAGACAAGGAAGGTATGAGGTAGTTGATGTCTGAGGAATTGATAATCAGTATCAGCGGCATGCGTGGAATCATCGGCGAGAACCTTACGGCTGAGATTGCTACTGAATATGGCTGCGGGTTTGGTACATTTCTAAAGGATAAATACGGCGGGGGTGAAAAAGAATTGTCCGTTTGTATTGGGAGGGATTCTCGTCCGAGTGGTGAAATGCTCAGAGAAGCGGTTACATCGGGTTTGTGCTCTGTCGGTATTGATGTAATAGATTTGGGGATAGTGACAACGCCCGGCGTTGGTATTATGCTTCGAGAGTTGAAATGCGAGGGCGGGATAGTTATTACGGCGTCTCACAATCCGAGTCAGTACAATGGTATAAAGTTGTTACTCGATAACGGTATTGCTCCGCAGGCAGCGGAGGCAGAAAAAATTAAAAGCTGTTACTTTGCCAAGGATTTTTCTCTTGTTGATGAGGCGAATTGCGGTCGGTCAACAGTTAATGGGGAGACTAATGATTTTCACATTTCCAAAGTGCTGGCGATTATTGACAAGGACCTGATTCGTCAAAAAAGTTTCCATGTAGTTTTGGATAGTGTCAATGGTGCCGGTGGTGTGATTGGTAAAAAGCTTTTAGCCGAACTTAGTTGCAAAGTAGTTGCGATAAATGATGAGCCGACGGGTGACTTTGCGCATACGCCTGAACCAATTGCGGAAAATTTGACTGGGTTATGTGAAGTTGTGAAGAAAGAGCGTGCCCATGTTGGTTTTGCTCAGGACCCTGATGCTGACAGGTTGGCGATTGTCGATGAGGCGGGGGTGTTCATAGGCGAAGAGTATACCTTGGCTTTGGCGGCGAAATATATATTTAGCAAACAAAGCGGAAGTGCGGCGGTGAATCTTTCGACATCGCGAATGATAGATGATATAGCTGCAAAGGCGGGTGGTCGTGTTTATCGCACGGCGGTCGGCGAGGCGAATGTTGCCGGTGCAATGATCGAGCATAATTGCGTTATTGGCGGTGAGGGTAACGGCGGTGTGATTGATTTGCGTATTGGTCCGATTCGTGATAGTCTTTTAAGTATTGTTCTTGTGCTACAATTGATGGCCGAAACTGGCAAAAGCATAAGTGAATTAGTCGGGGAAATCGGCAGCTATTATATGAGAAAAGATAAATTTACTGCTGACAAAGCTATGGCAGAGCAAATAATAGGTGAGGCGAAGAAAATATTTTCAGATGCGAAGGTTGATACGACGGATGGTTGCCGGTTTGATTTCGAGGGCGGTTGGCTTCATTTGAGAACGAGTAATACCGAGCCTATAATGAGAATAATTGTTGAAGCAAAAGATGCGGGTATTGCTCAGAAATATTTGGATGCGGTCGCAGGTATCCGCCAGGAAATAGTCGGGTAGGAAAATGCAGAATCATAAAATCGAAGATTCGAATAAGCAAATAAGGTATGTCACGAATCTTGGCATTGTGGGGAATGTCATTCTTGCGATAGTCAAGGTGGGGGTTGGTTTTTTGACCGGTTCTATTGCTTTAATTGCTGACGGTATCCATTCGCTGTCAGATATGGCGACGGACGTAGCGGTTCTTCTGGGTGTTCATTATGGTTCTAAGCAGCCTGACAAGAAGCACCCATACGGTCATGGCCGAATCGAAACTTTCTCAGCAGGATTTATTGCCCTTGTGCTTGTGTTTGGCGGGGCTGGCATGATTTACTACGCTGCATTTGACATATCCAGAAGTAAAATAATGGAGCCTCATATAACAATTTTGATAGTGGCGATAGCATCTGTGATTATAAAGGAGATGCTTTACAAGATAACAAAAAAAGTCGCGATAGAGTCACACAGTTCGGCACTTTATGCCAATGCGTGGCACCATCGCAGTGACTCGTTGAGTTCGATAGTTGTGCTGGTGGGTTTTACATCGCAAAGATTAGGTTTTGGTTACGGTGACCAAATCGCCGCAGTAGCGGTAGGGTTAATGATTGTCATGGTTGGTATCAGGGTGATGCGGGAGTGTTTGCGTGAGCTTACTGAAAGCGCGGTAGATTCTGAGACGATCGATGAGATTAAAAATATTATCAAGTCGAACCCTTCAATAGAACAATGGCATAAACTTCGAACCCGTACGGTTGGTAGAGAAGTTTTTCTGGATTTGCATATTCTTGTGAACCCTGAGTTAACAATAACAGCGGCACACGAGATAGCTGAAAGTCTGGAAAATACAATGCACGAACATATAACGCGTCCGGTAAATATCACGGTTCACATTGAGCCTAACCTTCCTGAGTTAAGAAAGTGAAAGCTGCCAGTTGTCACCTTCAGTAAGTGTCAAGGTGAATTCACCTTTTAGGATTTGCCCATCGAATAAAATCTGCCATCTATTTTTGGTTTTAGTTAATGTCTGGTATGTACCTTTGTCAGCTATTTCGACAGTTCCTGTGCCCTGGTTTACTGTTCCCTGATATGTCAGGAATTTAAGGGGGTGGTCGGAAATTTTTTCAGCTAAGGATAATTGGTCCGCAATTTTTTCTGGCGGCAGTTCGAGACGAAATGTTTGGAGGGCATTTTCGACATGGAGCATGAGGTCCCAATGCGTATGGTCGGTGGAAAAGTGTTTTTGTATTACAAATTTTTTAATATCCGGCATTTTTTGCAGCAGCTTCCATTAAAAGAAAGAACGCCTGTCCCTCGGTTGCAACTCCCGGTGCGTTGAAGTTGGGTGCACCGCAAACGTCGCGGACGAGTCCGAATTTGTCGACCTTTTTATTTGCGGCTTTTCTCATTTTCTGGGCGTATTTGATATATTTTTTGTCGAGCCAGCCGGCCTGAACGGAGCTGTATATCGAATAAGCAAGCATCTGTGCGAGGTTAGTTTCGACAAAGGTGTCTGGTTTATCGATGACATTGTGGAAAAGGCCATCGTCTCGCTGATGGGCAAGGCAGCCGTCAATGCCTTCTTTTAAATATTGGATAAGTCGTTTTTTCTCCTCGGTCATATCATCGGGCAACGCTTTTATTACGCGTGTTATTCCGGCGGCGGTCCAACCATTTCCAACACCCCAGAAATCCTTGCGCTGGAATTTATTTTTAGTGACGTCCCAGATGTGTGAGTAGAGTTTTTTTTGCGGGTCCCAAAGAAGTTTCCTAAAGCCTTCGATTTGTTTTACAGCTTCTTTAGGATGACCAGCAACCGCTAAAAAAGGCGGGGCCATATACATTGAGTCAATCCAGACCTGCTGTTTGCTTGTCATGTGATGTAAGGTGCCGTCTTTTGTTTTTGGGGCCTTATGCAAAAGATAATCGAGCATTTTGTCGGCAGCTTTTTTTAGGTTCGCGTCGGCAGTAACTTTTGCGGCATATAGGAGAGCTTCGCCGCTGGCAGCTGGGTCGGTGACACCATCATTGTACCCAATCACTGCTAACCTACCGCCTGAGGCCTGTCTTAGGACAGCTTCTTTTGCCATTTGAATTACGAGGTCTGTTTCTCCCATTTCGAGCAGGGCTTGTGCGGCGACACCCTGTTCCCATGAATATCTTTGCATCGCAAGCATTGCGTTTTTGACTTTTTCAATTTTATCGTTTCTGTTAGTGGCAGTACCTCCGGTGCATGATATTTGCCCTTTTTGTTCGAGGTTAGCAGTACATGAGGTCAGGGAAATTGTCATTATAAGGGCAAAGACCATAGAGAAAATAACATTTTTCATAAAACATCCTTTCGCATTGTTGACATTAGGCTCATTTCAAATTATACAATAGTAAAGAAAGTATTCAACTGTTTAAAGTTTTGTAGTTACAAGGATTTGGCATGGGTAAAGCAGCGTTTATATATTCACCGGCATTTGATAAATTACAGTATCCGGCAGACTGTCCGTTTAATGTGAGCAGGGCGGGGAAAGTGCGAGAGCTTGTCGAATCTAAGGGCCTTCTTGTTGGTAAGAATATCATTGAGGTTTCGGCAGAGGCGGCAGAGCGTGTTACGCTTAAGAAGTTTCATTCAGCTAAGTATTTAAAAGTTTTACGGGAATCATCGGCAGGCAGATTTAACCCTGATGCATATCACATGGGAATCGGGACGCCTGATTGTCCAGCATTTAGGGACATGTATGCTTACAGTGTTTTGGCATGCGGAGCAACGATAGCAGGTGCAGAGATGATACTTTCAGGTGAAGCGGATTATGTATTTAATCCATCGGGCGGGCTTCATCATTGCGGGCCTGAACTTGCGAGCGGATTTTGTTATATGAATGACGTTGCTATAGGCTGTACGCTTTTGGCAGAGGCGGGCAAAAAAGTTTTGTATCTCGATGTCGATGTTCATCATGGTGACGGTGTCGCCAACGCGTTTTATGACAGGAAAGATGTGATGACTATATCACTTCACGAAAGCGGCAGGACGTTGTTTCCGGGGACCGGCTTTGCTAAAGATATCGGCACGGGCGAAGGTAAAGGTTACTGCGTCAATGTTCCGCTGGCGGTGGGCACTTATGACCAGACGTATATGAATGTATTTGCTGAGATAGTTTTGCCTTTGATAAAGGTTTATAACCCTGATGTGTTCGTATTTGATTTTGGCGCAGATGCACTTGCGGGTGACCCGCTTGCTCATTTGCGATTAACAAATAACACATACGCAGACATCATCAAACTTTTGCTGACCTTTGATAAGCCTATACTGATGACGGGCGGCGGGGGATATAATATCGAAAATACGGTTCGTGCATGGGCTCTTGGGTGGAATGTTTTGTGCTCAGCGGTTGAGGACAACTTAGAAATTGATACTTGTCAGGATGAGTGGCGAGATAAGGACCCAGCAATAGGCGAACAGCATAGTGAGATGGTAGAGCCTGCAATAGAGGTGGTGATTGATTCAGTTAAGAAGAATATTTTTCATTACCACGGTTTATAACGGCGGGTGAATCAATCTTCGGACACTTCAATATGGTGGTGTGGGGGTTTAATAAATAACGACATCAAAGCCGCTAAAATCAGCAGCGCCGAAGCGCTGAAATATGCAATGTTGAAAGTCTGATATTTGTCGTACATATCCCCTGCTAATTTTGCGAGCATAAACCCGCCGACTCCCCAGGAAGTAAATACGAGGCCATAATTGGTGCCGAAGTTTTTCAGGCCATAATAGTCCTTTGTGATTGACGGGAAAAGTGCCAGGTTTGCACCATAGTTGGCCCCTATCAGGGCAGAGATGATAGCTAATACCACCATGTTGGCCAGAATATTATACTGTAATTCTCCTGTCGCGGTTTCAACCGCTTTTGCCTGTGAAATCAAGATGATCAAAACGGCTTGAAGTACGAAGCAAATGAACATGGTGGGTTTTCGTCCAATTTTGTCACTAAGCATACCTGCTAAGATTCTTCCGCCTCCATTGCCAACAGCTAGAACCGCAACAAGTATGAAGCCGAGTTTGATACCGGCTTGAATTGAGGCGATAGCGGCAAGTTTTGAGATTATCATGAGTCCTGCACCTGCGCCGCAGGCATACATAAACCAGAGCATATAAAATTGAACGGTTTTCAGCATTTCGCCCGGTGTGTAATTTTCTTTTTTCTCAAGTATTACTTCTTTTCCTTCGGCGAGAGCTTTTTCTTTTTGCATGGCTTCTCTTTTTATTCGGCCGATGTCACCATATTCTTTTATCCACTGGAGGACCTTATGCGGAGCTTTTAAGAATTGCGCCAGAGTTACGACGACGATTAGGAAGCCGATTCCGAGAACTTTCATCATTATCTGCAGGCCATAGGTGACGGTTAGCCACTTAGCCAATGGCGCGGCATATACAGAGGCCAGTCCGAACCCTGAAACAACGATTCCAGCTATAAGGCCTGTTTTTTCAGGAGGGAACCATTTTACGGCGGGAGGTGTGGCAGAGGCATATCCAAATCCGATGCCGGCACCGGCTAAGACGCCGAAACCAATCATGTAGATAAATGGTGTAGTGGTGGTGCTTGCCACGAGGAATCCTATACCGACTAAGATACCGCCTATAGTGGCGACGATTCGCGGGCCTATTTTGTCCTGCATTCTGCCAGCGGGAACCATGACAAGGGCAAATACCAAACATGCAACGGCGTACGGTAGTGATTTGTCACTTTCGCTCCAACCCCAATCGGCGGGGATGCCTTTACTTATAACGCTCCAAGTGTAAAGGATGCCCAGTGCAAGGTTGATACCCATTCCTGAAAACGCGACTCTCCAGCCATGATTTTTAATTAGTTCGCCCGAATCGGCGGTAACCTGGTTCATAAAATAATCCTTGTTTAGAAATTGTTAAAAAATGCGGACGTATAGAGTTTCTACACGCCCGCTTGTAAATTTTAATTCAAATTATTAGCCTCGGTTTTTAATTAAACTTTCGACAACGCTTGGGTCAGCGAGTGTTGAGATGTCACCGAGGTTGTCGGTATTTTTCTCAGCGATTTTGCGAAGTATTCGCCTCATGATCTTTCCTGACCTTGTTTTCGGCAGGGCTGGGGCAAACTGAATCGCTTCGGGTGTCGCGATAGGTCCTATCTCTTTTCTAACGTGCCCAATAAGTTCCTTCTTTAGTTCGTCAGATTCTTCGATACCATTTACGAGAGTGACAAAGGCATATAGTCCCTGTCCCTTAATTTCGTGCGGTACCGGAGTGACAGCGGCTTCTGCAACTTTGTCGTGACTAACCAGCGCGCTTTCGACTTCGGCGGTTCCGATTCGATGTCCAGAGACGTTAACGACATCATCAATTCTACCCATTAGCCAATAATCGCCGTCATTGTCGATTCTACAGCCATCACCTGCGAAGTAAATGTCATCGTACATAGTGAAATATGTTTCGACGAATCTGTCGTGGTCGCCCCACATAGTTCTCATCATTCCGGGCCAAGGTTTTCTGATGCAGAGTTTTCCGCCTTCATTAACGTCGCATTCTGAGCCGTCATCACGAAGAATGACAGTGTCAACGCCAAAGAAAGGTTTGGAAGCGCTGCCTGGTTTTAGAGTATGGGCGCCGGGCATCGGAGTAATCATGAAGCCTCCTGTTTCTGTCTGCCACCATGTATCGACAATCGGGCACTTGTTTCTTCCGATTTTTTCGTAATACCACATCCATGCTTCGGGATTAATAGGTTCACCGACAGAGCCGAGTATTCTCATGGTATCGAGTTTATACTTTGCAGGCCATTCGTCGCCGTGACGCATCAAAGCTCTAATTGCTGTAGGTGCGGTATAGAAGACGGTGACGCCGAACTTGTCGCAGATTTGCCAGAAACGGCCTGCATCGGGATATGTGGGGACGCCTTCAAACATAAGAGAGGTTGCGCCATTTGCCAGCGGGCCGTAGACGATATAGCTGTGTCCTGTGACCCAACCGATGTCAGCTGTGCACCAGTAAACATCGTCATCATGAATATTAAAGATAAGTTTGTGGGTAAGCGTGGTATGCATGAGGTATCCGCCTGTGGTATGCACAACGCCTTTGGGCTTGCCAGTCGAGCCTGAGGTGTAGAGGATAAAGAGGATGTCCTCTGCGTTCATGTGTTCCGGTTCGCATTGGTCGCTCGCATCAGCCATAACATCGTGATACCAAAAATCTCTGCCGTCTTTCATATCGCATGGTTCACTGTTTACTTTTACAACGATGACACTTTCAATCGTCGGGGTGTTTTCGAGTGCTGCGTCGGCAATGTCTTTTAGTCTGATGTGTTTTCCGGCACGGATTGAAACATTAGAAGTAATAAGCATTTTGCAATCGGAATCGACAACTCTGCCTTGAATGGCATCAGAACTGAACCCGCCGAAAATAATCGAATGAATTGCGCCAATTCGTGTACATGAGAGCATGACAATAGCAAGTTCAGGGACCATCGGCATGTAAATCGCTACGCGGTCACCTTTTTTAATTCCTTTTGATTTTAGAACGTTTGCGAATTTGCAAACTTCCTTGTGCAGTTCTTCATAGGTGAATTTTTTGACATCGTCTTCGGCTTCACCCTGCCAGAGGATAGCGGTTTTTTTTGCAGTTGGAGTTCCGAGGTGTCTATCGAGACAGTTGTATGAGACGTTCAATTCGCCATCAGCAAACCATGTATGCTCGATTTTTTTTGCCTTCGTGTCCCAGTTGTATTCGAGAGATTTTGTAGGTTCCTTGAACCATGAAAGCGATTTTGCCTGTTCAAGCCAGAAGGTGTCCGGGTCCTTTATGGATTGCTCCCACATTTTCTGATATTGCTCATCGCTTGAAATATGGGCATTTTTTTGCATTTCCGCTGAGGGCGGGAAAGTCCTGTTTTCAGTCATAAGAGACTGCATGCTTTTTTTCACTTCATCTGCCATAATGCTCTCCTTTTGTGTATTAGGTAAAATTGCTATATCTAATTTATTGCGACCATCTTTAGAAGCAAAAATTAAACGAGTATTCCGTAATTGTCAACTGCTAATTTCCAAGTTAAAATTTATAAATAAAGGAGGTTTGCGCCCTGGTATTCGAGGCATCTCCAGTACCTTTGTATTCGGTACGCCATTGCGATATTTCAAAGCCGATCTCGGTGTTTTTGTTAACAGAATAGATCACATTTCCAAATACCGCCTGGTTAAGTGTTCTGCCTCCTGCATTGACATCGCTGTTATCGACCTGGTCGGTTCCTGCACCGACGTTAAATCGCCATTTGTCCCATGGTCCGAGGCTTACGGCGATCCATCCTCCTTTACTGTCAATTTCTTCGAGATATGTTGTAACGCCTGCGGCAGTAGTGGACCTTACTCCCTGTCCTATCCCGCCGAAGAAAGTATCGAGGTTGGCACCGGTAAAAAATTCACCTTTAACAGTGAGGTATTTATTGACCGGCTGAGTAAGGTCGACATTGAATGACCACGTTTCAAATTCTTCGCTTTTCGCGGTAGTGCCTGAAACAGCATCGTATTCTTCCTTGCCCCAATGTCCAGAGAAGCCAACAGTAGTGGGTTTATATCCTAAAGCTGGGAAAGTAAAGCCTACGCGTCCCTGGAAGGTTGGGAAGCCTGAGTCTTCGCCGGATTTTTGCCCAGCTACGCTGCTAAGTTCATCATCTCCTATTGTTCTGGTAAGAGCGGCATCGAGTTTGACATCGAGATTATTTTTGCAGGTAAAGCTTTTTGTCAGTCTTAACTGCGGTCTTCGGTAGCCGATATTACCGACATCCCACAAAACCGTGTAGTTGAGAGTGTATGGATTAAGCGGTGATATTACATCGGAGGTTTGTCCGGCAATGATGCTGAAACGTTCCTCGGGCCAATCAAGTTTTAGATATGCATGCCGCAATTGCAGTTTTGCTTTATTTTCAGCACCTCCGCCATAAAAATCTATTTCTATGCGTCCGCCTGTTTTGACTCGGTTTTCCTTTGGTCCTGTGATTTTCATACCGAGTCTGGTTTCATTAGCAGTGATATTGAATTCACTATCATTTGTTCTGACATTTTCCCTGTCTACCCAGATGACATAGTTGCCGGAGTTGGTTCGCGATGTATCATATGAGGCATCGGCTTTTATATAGCCGTAAATCTGTATATCGAGATTTGACCAGACGGGTTTCTTCTTGTCGGTCTTTTTTTCAATCATCTCGTAAATCTTTTGGAGGTCAGAATTGCTAAGTTGCGGCATATCTGATAATTGCGACTCAGGTTTTGTTTGGGGTTTTGGCTCAGGTTGGGATTGTGGCTGTTTTTGGGCGATGTCGGCTTGGCGGTAGACGATTTTTTTTAGGTCAGCAAGCTCTTTTTCCAAATTATCCACCCTTTTTTTCAGTTTTGCATTTTCCTCGGCAAGATTGGCAGCATTATCAGCATTACAAAAACCGGCAAAGACCAGTAATAGCGTGATTATCAACAAATTACAATGTTTCATGGGATTTCTTTCTAACATCTTATTAATACTAAAGTTAGGGTAGCACCATACACACAGGTTAGTAATGTATAGCGATATACAGAGATTCGCATTGTACGTAGTTCTACTTATATCGTCAAATAAATAGTTGGGCTAAAGTGAAAAATAGTGAAAGATTTGTAGAATTTGGCTGGTGAGGGGGGGGCTGCTACTATTGATTTACGATATCAGGTAATTCAGGGTATAATAAAACAATTTCTCCGAAATAGTTTTTCACCATATAAAAGTCAATACTCTCCTTGTATTTGCAATGAATGTGTGAAATTATCTCTCTATACCTCTCATAACTCATCAATCCAGATGAACCAAGCCTACGATTGTATAGTACCAGCATAGTATAATTACAGTCATAATTTTTGAGGGCGTTTGTTAATTGACTCAGTACTCTCTGATTTTTGTCCTCTATTTTTGTTGCGATATTGTTTTGAAACATTGTACACCACCAAGATGATATCATCGAATTGCCGGTCAACTTACCAATCTCAGGCTTTGGTTTGTTTTCTGTGCGAATTGTTTTTATTTCTATGGCAAATTTAAAACCTTTATGCTGAGCTAAAAAATCTGCATTTGGTAAGCGATGATTATTGTGTTTAATAAATCGAGGTAGTTTTTCAATTTGAGTAAATCCAAATTTGTCTAAATCTACAACCAATAAAGGTTCGGCCAAAATGTCATGTATTTTTTCAGGATCGATTGTCTTCAAGTCATTTTCAAAACCAAAGATACTGCAAAACTGTTGTTTACTTACCCCCAGAAGTTGTTGAGACTTCAGGAGACACTTCTCAAGTTGCTGGAGGTTGTTACTGTTTTGCTTCTGGAGGAAAAATATAAGATCATTTTCTTCTAAGTTAGCGGTCGCTTGTTTGCAAAGCCATTCGACGTAATTTTTTAGACATGTATAGGCTAAGGGGAATTTTTCTAGTTCTAAAATGAATTTATTTGCGTCTACCATGCTTACCAAAACAAAGAATTACTTTCATTCATTTTCCAATTGCAAACTACGCCCGGCAGGATTCGAACCTGCGACCTCCGGTTTAGGAAACCGGCGCTCTATCCTACTGAGCTACGAGCGCGTAACTAAAAGCGGGCGAAAAGCTTCACATTGCTATGTGTTCTCATCGCATCGCTAAAAGCGGGCGATGGGATTCGAACCCACGACATTCAGCTTGGGAAGCTGACATTCTACCACTGAATTACGCCCGCAAAATCTAATAAAGTTATATGATTAATGTGTATTATTGTCAAGGGTGTGTTGGGTTGGATTGAACTGATATATAATGCAAAAAATCATGTTTTTTTTCAGAACTTTTTAAAGTTTTAATTTTATGATGTCGATAATAACTGTGAAGAGTGAACTATTGGGGGTTAGCAAAAGCTAATCAAAGTCGTGATTCTTAATACAAGGCGTAGCAGGGCGTATCTACCTTAAAATTGAAGCTTGAAATCCAGTATCATTCGGCAGAGACGGTTCTTTCACGAGGTTCCGCCGCTCTCTGTTTCATCCTCGGTGATGCTGGTATGGGGGGGCCGACAGCCATATCGGCCCTCTATCTTTATATCCTTATCTATAGCAATTTAATTTTTCGTGTTCGCTTTATGTCTATTGCGGCTTCGGCTGGCGGCATCAGATTTACTCGCAATATTTCAATATTGCTGTGCAATCTTCTTTGCCAACCTCGTCCTCATGGCGGCCTAAATGCGAACAGAAAATATTAAAGTGCTCTAATATCACATTTTGGTTGAAATTCGGGGTGATATTTTATATGCTTGTTTCGTTACAAAATCTAATGCAGGTATGGACAGCAGGAGGAAATGCAGGGATGGCAATTTTAGTTGGAATTGATGAGGCTGGTTTTGGTCCAATCCTTGGGCCTTTGACAGTATCTTCGGCTGTGTTTTCGCTTGACCATGAGCTGCTGGATTCGGATTTGTGGCATGTGCTTGGCAAGAGTGTCGCAAACAAGCGCAAACATCTGGCGGGGCGGTTACTAATTTGCGACAGTAAAAAGGCCTACAGCAAATCTTTAGGTATCAAACATCTGGAGCGAACCGTTTTGGCGTCTCTGCATTATCTTGGTCAAAATCCCGGGACGTTAGATGAGCTATTACAAACGCTTTGTCCGAATTGTCATAAGCGATTGAACGGTTATCCTTGGTATCAGAAAATTGAAGAGCATCGTATTAGTAGTGACCTGACCGATGTTGAAATAGCTGCATCGGTTTTTGCCGATGATATGGCATCGAAGAATATGCGATTAGTCGGGCTTGAAAGTTGTTGTCTGGATGTGGAGCATTACAACAAGATGGTTGGCAGTGTTAAGAACAAGGCCACGGTTCTTTTCAGTACGACATCGGCACTTATTCAGCAGGCCTACAAGAAATATGGCGATGATGAAGTTCAGATAATTGTGGACCGGCAGGGCGGCAGGGTGCATTATGGCAGAAATCTTCTTCGGATGTTCCCTGAGATGGAGTTGACAATCCTAAAGGAAACTCCGGCCAATAGCAGCTATGAGTTGAAATCGGGTAAACGCAAAATGCGCATTCATTTTGTTGTCAAAGCTGACGGGCGTTTTCTTCCTGCGGCACTTGCGTCGATGGTAAGTAAATACCTACGCGAGCTGTTAGTGCATAATATAAACCGCTATTTCATCAATCTTCATAGTGAGTTAAAACCAACCGCTGGCTATTGGAAAGACGGTTCTCGTTTTATTAAGGATATCAAGAGCAACATCAAGCCTTTGAATATCGATATGAATCAGTTAGTCCGCTGCCGGTAAGTTTGTCACTTGGCGGCACTTAATCTGTTTCGATAGTAATCGAGTATTACTGCTGCTACAATGGCGGCTCCTGTGATAATTCGTTTGATGTATTCTTCGGCTCCTATCTGGTCAAGTCCGGTGCTTAGTACCGCGATGATGAGTACGCCGAAAAAAGAACCGATGACTGAACCTCTTCCGCCCATAAGGGAAGTTCCGCCTATGACTACGGCGGCGATGGCTTGTAGTTCCCAGCCGACACCGACGTTTGGATTTGCGGAACTGATTCTGGCGGTCTGTATGACGGCTGCTACGCCTGCTAAGAAACCGCAAAGTGCAAAAACAGTGACTTTTATGGGCCTCATGTCTATCCCGGATAGCCTGACGGCTTCTTCATTGGTTCCTATCGCGACCATGTAGCGACCGAAAACACTTCGCGATAATACGAGTTGGCCCAGAGCGACTATCAATATCGCGATGACAAAAGGCATAGGCACTCCTGCGATGGTGGTCTCTGTTATAAAGTCAAGGGAGGTAGCTGTATCGACGGTTCTGTATCCGGTCACGAAAAAGGTCGCACCTCTGGCTATTTCGAGCATTCCTAATGTCACGATGAAGGCCGGGAGCTTCCATGTGATAGTGACCAATCCGTTCACCGCTCCGCAAAGCAAACCGGTGAGCATGCAAATGCCAATAGCTAATGGCAAAGGCACGCCCCATGTTATGAGAGACTTGCCCAACATTGCTCCGCACAGCGCCATCACCGAACCGACGGAGAGGTCTATGCCGCCGATTATCAAAACCAGCGTCATTCCCACGGCTAATATTGTTATGTCTGGGACCTGGCTGGCGATCATCTTGAATGTTGGTAGAGAAAAAAAGTTTCTCGCTGAATATCCGAATATCGCCAGCAGGATTGCCAGCACTATGGCCATCCCTAAATAATCCGTCACCCATCTTGGTAAAGACACACCTTTTTTCATTATCATGGTCTCTCTTTCTTTTGGTTTACGTACTCACTGAATGCGGCGGCGGTGATTTTCTCTTCGCTGAAGTTATCGCTTGAAAATTCGGCGGCGATTTTTCCATCGCTCATCACCGCTATGCGGTCGCTTATTGCCATGAGCTCTTTCAAGTCGGAACTAACAACGATTATCGCCTTACCCTGGTTCGCTAATTCGTCGAGCATCTGGTATATCTCGAACTTTGCACCGACATCTATTCCTCTTGTAGGCTCATCGAAAATAATTATTTCGCAATCTCTGTAAAGCCATTTTGCTATAACAACTTTTTGCTGATTTCCTCCGCTCAAATTTTCTACCGGCTGATGTGGTGAAGCGATTCGCACCGATAGCTTTTCGACATAGTCGGCTGTTATTGCCTTCTCCTTTGATTGGTTGATCCATCCGAATCTGGACAACCGCGGCAAGTTCGTAATCGAAATGTTTTTGGTTACTGATAGCGGCAGCAGCAGTCCCTGCTCTTTTCTGTCCTCGGTTACCAGGGCGATTCGGTTTTTCACAGCTTGTCGCGGATTGTTAATCTTAGCAGGAACCTTTGAGCCATACAGGTATATATCCCCGGTATCGGCTTTGTCGGCGCCGAATATGAGCCTCATAGTTTCTGTCCGACCAGAGCCAATCAGTCCGGCGAGGCCTAATATCTCACCGCGGCGAAGCTCAAAACTAACATTGCGAACCTTTTTGCCTCTGGTTAATTTTTCTACCCGCAGGACGACCTCGCCAAGCTTTGCGTTGTGCCGCAGTTTGTTATGTTCAAGCTCACGTCCGACCATTTTGTTGACAATCTTTTCGGCGGTCAACTCGGAAGTTGGATTCGTCGAAACCACCTTTCCGTCACGCAATATGGTGACACTGTCGGTGATTCGCATTATCTCGTCTATATGATGCGATATGTATATGATACTGACTTGTTCGTTCTTTAGTTTCTGTATCTGTGCGAAGAGCAGTTCGGTCTCGGTGTCGGTGAGTGATGCGGTCGGTTCATCAAGTATTAAGATGTCGCACTTCTGTGATAGGCCCGCGGCTATCTCGACCATTTGCTGTTGGCCGATGCCTAACCGGCTTACCTGTGCAGTGACATCCATCTCAGCCAGTCCCACGTTTTTTGTTATGTCACCGGCATCGGCGTTTAGCTTTTTGTAATCGATGAAGCCTAACCTTGAGGGGAGTTTTTCGATAAAAATATTTTCCGCGACGCTCAAATTGCTGACAAGGTTCAATTCCTGCATTACTATCCGGACACCGTTTCGCTCGGCGTTTTTTCGTCCTAAAGGCTTGTAGCTTGCCTGTCCGATGAGCATTTGTCCGGAATCGAGTTGGTGCAAACCAGCTATAATCTTTGCCAGTGTGCTTTTTCCTGCACCGTTTTCACCGACGAGGGCATGAACCTCGCCGACTTTCAGGTCGAGGTTTATATCTGATAATGCCTTTACGCCTGGAAATGATTTGCAGATGGCGCGTGCAGTAAAGGCTATGTTATCCGGTGAGTCTGTCATTTAAGTTTTTCGGCAGTGATGAGGTCAACAGCCGTCTCTCTGTCCTTGGGGGTTCCGCCTTTGCTTAGCATCTCCAGAGCATACTCTATCCCGAAGACTGCCAGTTTGTCTGCGTGCTGGTCCACTGTGCATAGAATCCTGCCCTCTTTTAGCGCTCTTTGCACCGCTGCAATATTGTCGAATCCCACGGTTAATATGTCACCTGTCTTGCCGGCGGCCTTGACCGCTGCCAGTGCCCCGATTACCATGCTGTCATTTGCGCAGAGTATCGCTTTTAGTTGAGGCTCGGCGACTATCATCGCCGAAGCAACTTTGTTTGCTCTGTCCGTTTCCCAGTATGCGGTTTGGCTGCTGACGATATTCATTCCCGCTCGTTTCATAGCGTCCTCGAATCCCAACTTTCTCTGTATTGCGTTGAAGGCGTTTGGCGCGCCCTCTATGATTGCCACCTTATCGCCTTTAGTGAGTTTCTTCGCTAAGTAATCACCTGCCAAAGTTGCTCCTTTGCGATTATCAGGCCCGACGAATGGTATCTTGACATCTCTACTGGCGAGTATCTCGTCATCGAACTTGTTATCGATATTGACAACGGTAATCCCTGCCTGGATGGCCTTTTTGCAAACCGGTATCAGTGCTATCGAATCAGCAGGCGCTATCACTATCGCGTTTACCTGCTGGGCAATCATCGACTCGACTAACTTTATCTGCTGGGCGACATCCAATTCGTCCCTGATTCCAACTGTCACCAGTTCGTATTCGGCGCTATTGGCTTTATGATGTCCCTTGGCTCCATCTTCCATTGTCTTGAAGAACTCGTTTGCCAGTGACTTCATCACCAGTGCTACCCGCGGTTTGCCCGAATCGACAACCCGCTTGCATCCAATCAAACCTGTCGCACAAGCTGACAGGCACAAAGCTAATATGATTGCTGTTATTTTTTTGTTCATTTTAATCTCCTTGTTACTTTTCGAGAAATTCATTTAGTTCTTTTAATGTGGGCATTGAAGTTTGCGCTCCGGTTTTTGTAACTGAAAAGGCGGCGACAGCTTTGGCTAATTCGACGGCGTCAGTTATTGTTTTGCCTTGTGCTATTGCTGTTGCCAGGGCACCAGTGAAAGCGTCGCCAGCGGCGGTACTGTCAACGGCTTGGACAGCAATAGCCTCTATAAATTTAGCACCATCTTTTGTTGCCAGTAAAAGCCCTTTTTCTCCCAGAGTGATTATTACAGTTTTTACACCTTTAGCAAGCAGGGCATTAGCTGCTTTTTCGGCAGAGGGCTGGTCGATTACCTCGATGTCGGTTAGAATCTTCGCCTCTGTTTCGTTTGGTTTTATTATGTCTACCATGCTCAGGAGTTTATCACTTAAAGGCTTTGCCGGTGCGGGGTCGAGAATGAATGGTACGTTATTTTCATTAGCGATTTTAGCTGCGCGCTCAACGGTTTCGATTGGTATTTCAAGCTGAGCAATGACGACGGCAGCGCTTTTAATATCGGATTGGGCCTTGTCGATATCTGCCGGGGTGAGTTTGCCGTTGGCGCCGGGAACAACGATGATGCTGTTCTGGCCGTTGTCATCTATTGCGATGATAGCTATCCCCGATGGTACGCCGTCAAGCTGTTCGATGTGGGTGGTATTAATGTTTACGCTTTTAAAGTTTTCGAGTGACTTAGATGCAAATAGGTCGTTGCCGAGTTTGGCAACTAAGATGACATCGGCTCCAAGTTTTGCAGCGGCTACTGCCTGGTTAGCACCTTTGCCGCCGGGTACCATAAAAAAATCTGTGCCTGTTAGAGTTTCGCCGATAACCGGAATCCTCGGTGCCTTCGCGACCAGGTCCATGTTCGAGCTTCCAACAACAACGATATGTTTGCCCGCCACTATTTTCGCCTCTATTTATTTAATAAATCTTTCCACTACAAAGTCCTTGTATGCTCCCATATCCTGCCAATAGGTCGCACACTTTATCTTCTTAGCATTGTCATCGATTACGGTACGTCCATCATCGGTGACGCGAATCCCAAGCTCTTCAATTTTAAGGAAATCGGTTGAAATAGCAAGGTAAACAGCAGTCAGGTCGAAAAGGGTTGTGCTTTTCGTTTCTACATTGAAATCTTTGATTCGTGTGGACCATGTCGTGATGGGCGGGTCCCATGGAAATTCCATCCAAAGGCGATAGTTATCTATAAATGCTTTTGCCAGAGGTGAATTGCTGTTATATATTTTCTTATATCTGTCACCTTCAAAATAAATCAGGCCGCAAGTGTCCAGCGGTGTAATCGTTACGTCCCAGTCGGCGGCGAAAACTTTTTGTGCAGCTTTTGGGAAACAATATACGTTCCATTCAGCAGCCGGTTTAGACTTAGCTATATAACCGATCCGAATACTGCCCTGCATCCCAATGAATTCCGCGTTGTCGGTTATTCGAGGTTCCCGTTCCAATGCTGCGCTGATATTAGGTAATGGTCCAATTGCAATCAGTTTTACAGGCTCCGGAGAATTCATTATCGTATCGACAATAGCTTTGACGCCATCGTCATAAATCTTACCGGGATACGAAGACAAATCGTAATCTTCTACCCATGCGCTTTGAGCGAGGGTTGCTGTCTTTGTTGCCGGGCCTGTTCCAATAGGTATATCGGTTCTGTTTGCGACATCGAGTATCTTTGCTACGATCTTTGTTCTTTCCTTAGTGTTACCGACCGAAGTAGTAATCAATTTTATATCGAACTCGGGTGAATTAAGGAGAAGAATCAATGCCGCGGTGTCGTCAATGTCATCGCCTATATCGGTATCAAGTATAACGGGGATTCTGGTGTTTACAGAGGCGGTGCTTGATTTTTTCAGCTTGGGAGCGTTATCAACCGGCTTGCAGGAACTTAACGCAATTAAGAGCGTTATCGCAGTTAAAACAAAAATTCTCAAGTTAAGCCTTGTCCCCTTCTCTGTCATTGCCTGCTAAAATTTATTTATTCTTTTCACGGTATGGCGGGATAAAGCCTTTGTACTTGGCTATAAATTCTTTTGCTAATTCCTCCGAGTCGCCGTACTGGTGCTGGAGCTTTTTTAGTTCGGCTTTCAAATCCAATACAATTTTTGCATAAGACGGGTCATCATAAACATTTCTTAATTCATCTGGGTCCTTTTTAAGGTCATAAAGTTCCCATGCATCGATATCATGATAAAAATGCATCAACTTATATCGCTGGGTTCGCACGCCATAATGTCTCTTGACCATGTGCCATCCGGGATATTCGTAGAAGTGGTAGTAAATTGATTTTCTCCAGTCAACCGGTTTGCGTCCCTCAAGTATCGGCCTTAGAGAGTCACCCTGTATGTCGTCAGGTATCTCTATGCCGGCCATATCAAGAAAAGTCGAAGCAAAATCCAGATTCAAAACCATGGCATCGGCAACTGAACCGGGCTTGATAAGTTTTGGATATCTGACAAGCAGCGGCATCCGCAGTGAATGCTCATACATAAATCGCTTATCATACCAGCCGTGGTCGCCAAGAAAAAAACCCTGGTCAGATGTATAAATAACTATGGTATTGTCACTTAGTCCCTGCTCATCGAGAAAATCGAGGAATCTGCCGGTGTTATCATCTATCGAAGCTATACATCTAAGATAATCTTTGATATATCTTTGGTATTTCCATTTTTTCAGTGCCTGACCGGTCAGACCTTTAGGCGGGGTCATACGCTTGTCATCGGGCGGATACTGATAATCCATGCAATGCTCAATTGTCATATCGCATTGCCGGGCGGCATCAGAGCGTGAGGCGTAATCGTCATTGAAAGTCGGCGGCTCAGGTATTTCAACATCGTCGTACATATTTAGATGGTCAGGGCCGGGCTTCCAGTTGGCATGTGGCGCTTTGTGCTGGTACATAAGACAGAAGGGTTTGGAGCGGTCACGATTCTTGATCCAGTCCATACATTTGTCCGTGACAATGTCAGTGACATAGCCCTTGTGTTTTTTCTTTTCTCCCATCTCTATGAAGTCAGGATTGTAATATTCGCCTTGTCCCGGAAGCACGCTGTAATAATCGAATCCTGTTGGTGTACTTTTTAGATGCCACTTTCCAATCATGGCGGTTTGGTACCCACCTTTTTGCATAAGTTTCGGGAACGTCTGCTGGCTGCCGTCGAAGGTCGTGACATTATTGACGTGGCCGTTGATATGGCTGTACTTGCCGGTCAGGATGACAGCTCTACTCGGTGCGCAGATGCCATTAGTGCAAAAACAGTTATCAAATCTCATTCCCTCATTTGCAAGCCTGTCGAGATTCGGGGTCTTATTAATTTTACTGCCGTAACAGCTCAATGCGTGGCTGGCATGGTCGTCGGCCATGATGAAAATGATGTTGGGTCTTTCACTGTTATTATCGAAAGATTTAGAGGGACTTTGCACACATTTGGCCAAGGGCGTAAATGCCAGTGCTCCTGCGGTAAAACCAGCTTGTTTTATAAAATCGCGTCTTCGCATAAATTTAACTCCAGTTAGAATAAATGAGTTAAATAACAAAACAGGCGGCGATGGGATTCGAACCCATGAATAACGGTTTTGCAAACCGTCGCCTTAGTCCACTTGGCCACGCCGCCGGAAAAGAGGCATTTTAGCAAAATTTCCGAGGTCTTCAAGCAAAATATAGCAGAATTGACGTTGGAGAAGGCTATGAATTAGTCATTTTTACCGTAAAGCCATTTTTCGTCGGTAAATTCGTAATCTACAATCTCGTCTGGTTTGAAGTAGAGCTTAATTTCGGTATCGGCAGATTCGGGGCTGTCTGAGCCGTGTATAAGGTTGTATCCCCTTGAGGCGCTAAAGTCGCCCCTGATAGTACCAGGTTCAGCGTCAAAGCCGAAAGTCGCTCCCATCATTTTACGTGTGATATCAATAACACCATCTCCCTGCCATACCGTTACAAGTACCGGCGAGGAAGCGAGGTATTTTACAACTCCTTCAAAGAAAGGTTTTCCCTCGTGGACAGCGTAATGCTTTCTTGCAAGTTCTTCCGGGATTTTCATAAACTTAGCAGCTGCAAGTTTTAGACCTTTTTTTTCAAAACGGCTAATAATTTCACCTGCCAGGTGCCGCTGAATTCCGTCAGGTTTTATAATTATTAATGTACGCTCTTTCGCTGCCATATCTGGGTAATGCTCCTAAACCATATGTTGGTCCCAAAAACAAAAACGCAAGTTCAAAATTTACATTCCCTTAGCGACGATATAAATTTCGACCCGTCTGTTTTTAGAATTACCTTTTTTACTCGGTTTGTTTTTTGCAACAGGTCTAAATTCGCCAAAGCCTCTTATGCTCAAGCGGCTGGAGGCAACGTTATTTTTCCCCATTACATTAAGCACCGCGATTGCGCGATGAGCCGAGAGGTGCCAGTTAGTCGGATGCTTGGCGCGAGTTGCCTGTTTAGCGATTCTCATATCGTCGGTATGTCCCGCAATAATTATGTCAAACTTTTTTCCCTGGTCGCTGTTAAGTATTTTGCAAAGCGCTTGAATTGACGTGCCAGCTACCGGTGTTACTTTATCGCTTCCTGTTTGAAAAAGCAAATCACTTTTAAATTTAACAACGCCTCGACTCGAATCGAATGTGACCATTTTCTCAGCGCCCGCGAAGTCTTCCAACATTGTACTAAGCTCGACCGGCAAAGCGCCGCCACCAGAAAGCAGCTGCTGTTTCATTAAGTTGACGAGTTTCTTTTTCTTTTCAAGGTCCTCTTCAAGAGCAGCGACTTGTTGGTTTAAAGCATCTGTCTCAATGTTAGCCATGCCGTCGGCTGCCTCAAGCTTTCTCTTTAGTTGGTCGATGTTAAGCCTGTCGGTTTGGTACTGGCTTTCCAGCTCTTGTATCCTCTTTCTTTGTGTAGCATTTTGGACCCTTAGTTCAGCTTCGGGGGTACAGCCTGTTGCCAATACGAGAGAAATACCGAGAAGAACGATAAATGTTGAAAGTTTGACGGTTTGCATTGTTCCATCCTTTCCAAGAAAGACCAGGGAGATTAATTTCCGTTTAATCTACGACAAAGTGCCTAAATTCCTTGTATATAAGGCTTTGCGAAATATCCGCATAAATATTTTTCAGGCACTGATATAAATAAAACGTATTTCAATGGACTCGTCAAGAACAAACTTTCAAAATATTAGGCGGTTTGGACCGGTGCAAAAGACCTGTATTAGGAAGCAACTGGGATTAATCGGCTTTTTTCTTTTTTCCGAAGATTGCAAAACCAAGCACTGCCAAAAGGACAATCGCAGAGATGTATTTCACGATGGGTGGAAGCATCCAATGTGACTCCGGGACTACGGAGAAATCCAAACTAACCGCGACAAAATCGAGAGTGATTCCTGCGGCAAGTGCGCAGCCTGCGACAGCTAAAATATATGTGATTGCGGTTTTAGCGCCGAGGCTCTTTAGGATAACGACAAAAGAAGCTGCGTTTGTAGCGGGTCCGGTCATAAGAAATACCAAAGCAGCACCTGGCGAGAGTCCTTTCATTATTAGTACCGCTGCCAGAGGCACCGAAGCTGTCGCACAAACGTATACCGGTATTCCCAGGACCATCATGATAAGCATGGGCAGGATACCTTTTCCAAGTTTCTCGACAAGAAAATCATCAGGTACCAAAGCAGCAATGACAGCTGCAACAGCAATGCCAATGAACATCGCCTTTCCGATGTCACGCGGCAGGGTGACAAAACCGTATTTTAAGCCTACCATAATTTTATTTTTCTTTTCTTCTGTACTGCAGCACTCGTCTTCACATTTTTCCTGCGGCAGGTGTTCTTTTGAATGCGTAACAATATTGACAAGCGAACCACCGACTACACCTGTTATAAAAGCTGCCAGCGGTCTAAAGACAGCAAAGATTGGTCCTAAAAGGCTCAGTGTTACAAAGATACTGTCCATTCCTGTCTGCGGAGTTGAGAGCAGGAACGATACGGTCGAGCCTTTACTCGCTCCGTGTTTATGGAGTGACATAGCTACAGGGATGACCCCGCAGGAACATAATGGCAGCGGCACGCCGAAGATTGAGGCTTTTACCAAAGGCCATATTCCTTTGCCGCCAAGATGTCTTTCGACAAACTGCTGATTGATAAGTATAGAAAGGGTGCCAGCGACGAAGAAGCCGAACAAAAGGTACGGTGACATCTCGGCAAAGGTTTCCCAAAAACTAACTAAAATAGATAAAAATATATCAATCATTTGAGTAAGTATAAACAACCCTTAATTTTCTATCAACTCCGTTTTAGCAATATTTCCTTTTAAACTGACAGTAACATCCTTATATGAGATATTTTTCCCACTTTTTTCCATTGCCTTTTGTGTAATATAGATCAGCCCAAGGCAGCAGGGCACTTCCATATGTACGACGGTTAGGCTTTTAAGGTCATTGGCCTTAAGGATTTCGGCAAATTTATCGATATAAAAATCAACGTCATCGAGTTTTGGGCATCCGATGACAATACTGTGCTGCTTTAGAAGCCTATTATGAAAGTCGCCCATAGTGAAGGGTACGCAGTCAGCTACGAGGAGCAAATCAGCATTTTCAAAGTATGGCGCCTTTGGCGAGACCAGTTTTAGCTGGACAGGCCAGTGACTTAGTTGAGATGGGACGTTAGGCTCGGAAGAATCCGCATTTACGCCTTTTTCCCGGAGTACCGCACTTTTCAGGCCTGGACAGACCTGCGAATCTGAGGTCTGAGGGGCTTTTTGTTGGGCGAGATGTTGTTTTGTGGCCTCTTCATCGAATTCATCTGCCTGACGTTTTTCGATGGTTATGGCATCCTGCGGGCATGTCCCCAGACACGCGCCCAGACCGTCACAGTAAATCTCACTAACAAGTTTTGCCTTGCCGTCGATGATCTCTATTGCCCCCTCGGCACAGGCATTAATACAATCGCCGCACCCGTTACATTTTTCATCGTCAATCTTGATAATACTGCGTAGTGCCATAATACATCTTCCTAAAATTAAACGTTAATTATATATCTTCAAGGCTAAGTTCCCAGACATCGCCATTGTAATGCGGACATCGTGTCACGATCTTTCCGCTTCCAACCTTCAGAATGTTTTCATCGTCAATAAAAGCCTGAGCCTGACGCATGAGTTCTTCATAACCGCTTTCGCAGACATCGTCAGGCTTCGGGTCGCTTAGAATAACCTTATTTCCTTTCAGATAATATTTGCAATCTCCTGGTTCCACAACTTTGGCTATAATTCTTTTATTTTTCATAATTGTCAAATATCAGCTGAGTTGCAATTCGAGTTTACAAATTTTATTTAAGCATCTCAGCTAAATCCTCATCAACGTCACCGGTTGGGCTAATACTAAACTTTTCCACGAGCATGTTCAGTACATTTGGGCTGATAAAGGCGGGCAGTGATGGTCCCAGTTTAATGTTCTTTATTCCCAAATGCAACAGAGTCAGCAAAATCGCGACAGCTTTTTGCTCGTACCATGATACTACGAGGGAAAGGGGCAAATCGTTCACTCCACAATCGAATGCTTCTGCTAATGCCAGTACAATTTTTACCACTGAGTAGCAATCGTTGCATTGTCCGACATCAATTAAACGCGGGATGCCATCGATATCACCATAATCACGGGCATTAATGCGGTATTTCCCGCATGCGGCGGTAAGAATCACGCAATCATCGGGTACTTTTTCGGCAAGTTCGGTAAAGTAATTTCGTCCCGGTTTTGCTCCGTCACAGCCACCGATAAAGAAGAAGTGCTTAATTTTTCCGGCTTTTACTGCTTCGACAATTTTGTCGGCCATACCGAGGACAGCGGTATAATGGAAACCAGTACTCAATGTTCCTACTTGATTGTCTTCGAGCGGCGGCGATGAGAGAGCTTTTTCAATGACCTGACTAAAGTCTCTGCCTTCAATGTGCGTTACACCGGATGCGCCTGCTATACCACAAGTAAAGATGCGGTCCTTGTAGGAATCCTTTGGAATCATAATGCAATTGGTAGTTACGAGAATCGCACCGCTGAAATCGTCAAACTCTTTCTTCTGACTTTGCCATGCGGTTCCGTAATTTCCGACCAGATGCTTGAATTTTCTCAGTTCCGGATATCCGTGAGCCGGCAGCATCTCGCCGTGAGTGTAGATATTAATGCCCTTACCTTCGGTCTGCTTCAAGAGTTCATGCAGGTCGAGTAGGTCATGTCCCGTTATTACGATACCTGGCCCTGCCTTGGTGCCGCGGGTAACTGATGCGGGCGTCGGGTTGCCGAATTTCTCGGTATTTGCATTGTTTAGCATCTCCATCGCCCGAAGATTCATTTCGCCAGCTTTTAGCACCAACTCAAGATGGCGGTTAAGGTCGAAATCGACATTGGTTAAAGTGGCAAACATCGCCTCATGCATAAAGGCGTCGACCTGATCGTCTTTTACTCCCAATTGACCGGCATGATAGGCATAAGCAGCTATACCTTTTAAGCCGAATATCAGGATGTCCTGCAGGCTCTGAATATCCTCGTCTTTACCGCAAACACCTATTTTTGTACATCCGGTTCCACCCGCTGTCTGTTCACATTGATAACAAAACATATTCTGTCCTTTCAAATATTAAAACTGTTAACTTTTGATAAATAATTCTTTTGCTAATTGACGACCTTTATTTGTTTTGAAGTTTTTGTCAATAGCCCCATTAATATCCTCGTCACTTTTATCGTGGTATTCTTCTGGTAGGTTAACCAACCAGTCAGCATCCCATATAATTTGAAATTCTTTTGTATTGATATCCTTTGCGCTGTGATGATTCGCTATGATTTTGCATATATGTTCGATTGCATCATCAGCGACATTATGCCTTTTTAAGATTCCCTCAGCGATTGCAGGGCCCTCGATTTCCTGGAACTTTCCAGCGGCTGAGCCGTGTTTTTTTTCTGCTTCTAAGATTCCTATATCATGTAAGATAGCTGCAGCTTTCACTATCAGCGGGTCACCACCCTCGGCTTGTTGAATCTGCTCTGCGTAATTCAGGACTGACAAGGCGTGGTCGATCCTTTTCGTGTCACGGCCAAAAACCTTTTTCATCTCTGCTATTAACTTGTCGCGCAATACACTTGCATCAGCGCCAAATGTGACCCCAAGGCATTGTTCGGCGTATTGGCACCACTCGGCACAACCCAAATCAATTTTAGGATTAATGACCATCGCACCGCACTTGCGGCATTTCAACTTCGGCTCGTCCTTGAAAAACTCAATAGTCTTGCCGCAGTCGGGACATTCCACTTCAAAAATATCGTCCGGCTTCCAAAATCTCTGGTCCTGTCCAGGACATCTAAACATAACTTTATCCTTAAGCTTTTTTATGACCGAATCATTGTGAGAAGCATTTTAAATCTCTCCTGCGCGTCAACCGCATGCGGTATGTTACCGGGCATAATAATAATCTGTCCGGCACAGGCGGTTTTTTCCTCACCACCGATAGTCAATTTTGCTGAACCGTCAATTACCTGTACAACCGCATCATAAGGTGATTGATGTTCACTCAATTTCTGCCCCTTGTCAAACGCAAAAAGTGTAATTGTGCCAGATTTTTTATCCAATATTGTTTTGCTCACTACCGAGTCATCCGCATATTCGATAAGTTCATTTACTGTCTGGCTGTTACTGACAACAGTATCGAGTAAGCTGGTTTTTTTGTCTTCATCGCTCATGCTATATTCCTTTAATTTGGATAATTGCCTTTCCATGCCTTTAGCAAATCTGCAAGTGATGTCCTTGAAAAATAATCATCAACATAATCCTGCAATCCGATAAGGCTTCGTCGAATAACGCAGGCACTTTGCCGCTGGCAATCATAGTCATCTGACATGCATTTATTCAAGTATATTGCTCCCTGAATCGCTTCGATAATCTGCCTTATAGTTATTTCAGAAGGCTCACGACTCAAACTAAATCCGCCCTTTGGCCCCATAGAACTTACAACCAGATCAGCATTACGCAGCGTTTGCATCAGTTTGCATGCCAGCTGATACGAAATATCTTCCTCATTAGATATATTTCTGGTTGAAACCGTATCGTGTTGCCAATGCCTGGTAAGGTTCAGCATCGCACGCAGTGCATAATCGGTATTTCGTCTTAACATATCCATCATATTAATCCCTAAATTTCCGCTTTTTCTATATAATACCAATATAGTCCCACTTCGGCATTTTGTCAATACCTAAAATAATTTTTTTTGGAAAATTTTTACTATTTTAACCTCTTATACTTAAAGGAGTTATATTATTGGACTATGCAGACAGCTTCAGCTCCGGCTATTTGTATCTGTTTTTTGAACCCTTTTTTCGATGAAAAATAATATTTTTTTCCGGCGTCCAGTTCCACCTTTTCATTATCAACCTTTATTATAACCTCCTGATTCGGTTCTTTTGTGAGAATTATGTTAGCTAATACGAAAGCTTTTTCCAATCCATCGCCGGTCTCAAAATTAACAACTTCATCCGGCTGGGCCAGTCTACTGCCGTCATAAATCGAATTTTCTGCCATTGTATTTAGCCGCTGATATGCGTCCTGAACAGAAGCGGTGTTCGCCATTTCGAGAGAAACGGGATTTCTCTGAATTGCCGCTTTGACAAAAGGCTGCCAGTCGCAGGTTTCCATGTCCCTGAAAGCATAAAAGGCAAGGTCGGCAGTAATGTTTTGCCTGCGGATCGTTTGGAGGTAATCAATGACCTGCTCTCGGGTTTGTTCTGTAGAAATTTTTATAGGCTCGGTTTTAATAAAATTCTTATCTGAACCCGGCAGCTTTGGGGTGATGTACATAAAATTCAGCAGGTCGTTCATAAAATCATCGACGTTGGGAATAAAAGGTGCCAGATATTTTTTAAACGCCTTTTTATCATCGGTTTGTTTTATGTTGATGCCTTCATAATCTACAAAGCTGCACAATTGACGGACACATATCCGGTCGACGAGTTTGTACGGAAGAATATCTTCATTTGAAACCTCGTCAAGTAATCTTTCAAAGGTGTCATCGGCGATTCTAAAATTACTGTCATGCTCATAATGAAAGAGTACTTCAGCTTTTGCGAATTTTTGTCCGCCTCGGCATTGTTCACAGCAGAACTGGAAATACTTTTGATATTTCGGATGGCTACGCAAAAAGTTTGCTAATGTCAATGTTGTAATGTCAGTTGAAAGATAGCCGCCAAGTTTCTGGGTGAAGCGATTATAGGCCTCTGTGTCCATTGTCGCATCATTATAGAAACAATGCACGAAACCGGTATTATGAGTGATTATAGTCACTTGTTCGTTGCGAATAGCTCTTTGAGCCTTGATTGAGATAGCTGTCCCGTTAAACCACATTGTTTTTGTGACCAGTCTTCTGTTGTTAGTCAGCACGCCGTTATTTATATCAAGATAGTTTTGCGAATGCAGGGGGGTTAGAATCATAAAGATGTCTTCAAGAGGAATCCGGCAGACGACAAAAGCAGCTGCTGCATATAAAGCCGACAATGACACACACTCACCCGCCGCCTTTTCGTAACCTTTTCTGTGTCGAAAGGCATCCATTGCTTCGACGGTTTCAGTTTTCCAATATGGTATTAAGTTATCATCATATTTGTCCAGACCGAAATGCCTTCGGATATCAACGTCAAAATAATACTGGTCGCCGTGATAACCAAACAGTGCGTTACTGGCGGCAATGTCATCGGGTGAAATAAAAGGTTCGAACCGCTTAAGTTCTTTGTCCTTATCGGTAAGTCCCCATGTCTCAAGGTCAAGATTGAATTCGAACTCGTCCATGATAAATTGTTTAAGTCGCATTAGTTTTTTATAGCTGGTTTTTCCCTCCAGTTTTTTAAAGCAGTCTACGTCGCGCCACTTCCAAATGATGGGGCTCATGATGTTGGCCATGACAAGGCTGTACATCAACTCAGGGAAAACGAACACCTCCATATCTGAAAGTGTTATAGCGGAGGTGTATTTTTCAAGTTCTTTGGCGTTCATTTAGTTATTGTCCTTTTGCTTTAGGCAAAACTCCAGCAGTTCACACAATTGGCACTTATCTCCGATTTTGCCGGTGCAGTTTTCAACGATACCTACCCTCGACAATGCAAAATCATATTTGACCGGGTCATCGGGTACAATTCCACTAAAACTTTTTGTAATTTCGACAGCAACCGACAAAGACACCGTTTTTCGGTCATAAAAGCCTAAAATCCTGCATAATCTCCCCATATGTACGTCGATTGGGACGATTAGTTTGCTCTTATCGATGGATTTCCAAAGCCCGGTATCTACATCGTCGTCGCGCACCATCCATCTCAAGAACAGGTTCAATCTTTTGCAGGCACTACCTGCGGCAGGGCTTACCAGCAGATATTTTAACCCCTTAGTAGCTTGGCCGCCATGCAGCTGGCTATAACGTTCAAGCAGGGATTCACAAAATTTTGAAAGTGCCGGGATGATATTTTCATCCTGCGGGTCATAGCCAAGCAGGAAATATTTTTCTATACTGCTGTTTTCTTTTAAGATGCCACGCAGTAATTCAAGCAAATCGCAAATATTTTCACCGGTAGTGAAACGATGTTTAAAATTGCTTAATTTTTTTCGGTCAGTTTTTTGGAAGTTAGTTACAAAATCGTACGGACTCTTGCCCATGCAGTTTAAAAGTTTAGTTACATCTTTTTCAATCTGCTGAACTCTTCCGTATGCAAGTGCCGCTGCCAGAAATCCCACAATTTCCATATCGGCAGGTTTTGAATAACGGTATATGAACTGCAGGGGGTCGGGCTCGATAAGTTCACGACGGTTGTACTTGCCGTAAAGTTTTTCTAATATTTTTTTAATATGGATGGTTTGTGTTTCCACGGGTTATTTTAACTTTAAGTTTTTCATCTTACAGGGTTAATCGGTTGCGAGTTTTCGCCATGTCCGTCCGTCAGCTTCAATCAGGTTGTCAGCAGCAGAGAAACTCTCGGCACCGGCCCGATATTCAAAAGGCATCGTTTTGTCCTTTTCCCATGCCTGGAGTATCGGCGTCAAAAGTTTCCATGATATTTCGACATCGTCCTGCCTTGTAAAAAGGGTCTGATCCCCAACCATACAATCCAAAAGCAGCCTTTGATAAGCTTCGGGCGTCTCGGTTCCAAATATGTCACTATAGTTAAAGTTCATTCTAAGCGTACTCATACATATTTTCGAGCCGGGCCTTTTTGCCTGAAAGCTTAGCGTAATGCCCTCATCGGGCTGAATCTGTAGTACGAGAATATTAGGGGGCATTTCTTCGAGGTCTGCTGAAAGAAACATCGAATGCGGAACTTTCTTAAACGTAATAGCTATTTCAGTGTCCTTATGCGAAAGCCTCTTGCCTGTACGCAGATAAAAAGGCACATCCTTCCATCGCCAGTTATCGATAAACAATTTGGCAGCGACATATGTCTCGGTTGTCGAGTCCGTGTCTACGCCTTCTTCGCTATGATACCCCTGTACTTTCTCGCCGTCGATATGGCCTTCTATGTATTGGCCTCGCACAATGCTTTCCGACCACGGTTCAAGGTTAAACTTTCGTATCGACCGCAGCACCTTTACCTTTTCATCTCTTATGTGGTCGGCATTAAACGATGTCGGCGGCTCCATCGCTACCAGCGAAAGCATACTGAGCATATGGTTTTGAAACATGTCACGAAGTGCGCCCGATTTGTCATAATAGCCGCTACGATGTCCGATACCCAATGATTCAGCTATTGTAATCTGCACATGGTCGATGTAATCGCGTTTCCAAATCGGCTCGAAAATCGCATTAGCGAAGCGAAACATCAAGATATTCTGCACGGTTTCTTTACCGAGATAATGGTCTATTCGATAAACCTGCGATTCATCAAAACACTTATGTACTATTTTGTTTAGCTCGGCAGCACTCTTTGAATCCCTACCGAAGGGCTTTTCAATGACGAGCCTGATTTTGCTTTGGTCCTGGGATTCATCGAGACATGAAAGCCCTGAATCGCCAAGCTGTTGAACTATTACCGGGTACAGGAAGGGCGGGACAGCCAGATAGAAAAGAATATTACCGTCAATACCATGACTTTTATTCAATTCAGCGATTTTGTCTTTGAGATTGGCGTAAAATTGCGGGTCGGTATAATCGCCTGATGCGTAATGGAGCTTATCAGTAAAAGCCTTCAGTTTTTCGGCAGGGACTTCGGCATTTTTTTCCTTTAATGCCTGTTTGGCAATATCACGAAACTGCTGGTCGGATATTTTTTTTCGGCCACAACCTAAAAGGTAGAACTTGTCATCAATCAAATCATTTGTGTATAATTTGAAAATGCTGGCGAGTAATTTACGGCGTGTGAGGTCGCCTGATGCTCCGAAGACCACCATAGCTGTCGGAGGTGCTGTTATCTCGGCACAAATAACATCCTGAACAGATACTGAAGGCTTAATTTCTTTCATTGCCAGCTAATACCTTTTTCTTAAAGGGGCACAATTTAGTTTAGAATCTATCGGGACTTATTCTTCAACTGCCGAAAATTCATCTTTGCCTGCGCCGCATTCCGGACAGACCCAGTCATCGGGCAAATCATCAAAAGAAGTGCCTGCCTCGATTCCATTATCAGGGTCGCCAACTTGCGGGTCATAGATATAGCTGCATATTTCACATTTATATTTCATGTTCTCCGACTCCTTTTAGCTATTTGAATTTTCACCCATCTGCACAAGCAGAATTATTCGTATTTTTTTAGATAATTGAGCAGTGTTGTAATATGGTTCAACTCTTCAAGGATAACTGCTTCGACCTTATCCTGTCCGGCCTTGGTAGGAACCATACTTTTCAAGCCGAAATAATAAACAACGGATTCTTTTTCAGCGTTAAGAGCAATCTCGATAACCTCCACGATTGACTCGTTGCCGGTCAGCTTTTGAGAGGGGGTGACTTTTCCCTCCGAGCCATGGGCATCTGCCATTGCCTGAAGATACATCCCTGCTTCATTATCGGGGTCAAAAGTAGACTGCTGCCTTTCCTTGTTGGTTAGCTGCTTTCTCATCTCCTGAAAAGTTTTGAGATGGCCATCTTCCATAGCAGCCATATCAAGCAGCATTTGTTTTGTTTCCTCTTCAGAAGCATTTTCCGCAGCCTCGCGATAGAATTTTGCGCCATTTCGCTCCATGTCTTCTGCAATCTCAAATATTTCATCTGCGTTAAATGTGATACTCATTTTTATCCTTTCCATAATCCATGCTTGGTGCAATGTTCCCTTGCTGTCACTTGCTCGGCATCAATATTAAAGGTCGCTTCTGGCGGCTGCCCCGGGCTCAGGAATTGGCTACAAGTTTTACCATCAGCTACAACTTCAATCCATTCAATATAATGGTCCTCTTCCATTGGGTGCGCGACCGAGCCGACCTTTACTTTAATGCCGCCGTCTATCTCCTCGATTACGGGGACATGTTTTTCCTTGCCTTCATCGGCTGTTTTTTCGACAAGCTTTTCCATAGGCTGCCCACAACAAACCAAGGCACCACCAGCTCCATGGAGAACTTCTACGATATTGCCGCACAATGAACATTTATAAACTTCGAGTTTATTTGCCATTTGCTTTCTCCTTTACAATATATGTTGTCTCACTTCAACTTTTAAATTCCGCTAATATTTTTTAATCAACAATATTTATTGACTTATGTTTGGCAAGGATATCATCTGCGAGTTTGTCCAAAGCCAGAAAATCCTCGTTCTTTGGATACCCTTTGACAACGATAGGGTCGAACAATTCGACTTTAAGGTTTCCAAGCATGCCTGCAAGCTGCTCAACCATTTTACTTGCCCATCCGAACGAGCCTATTATACCGGCGAACTTTGCTTTTGGCCTAAGGGCATTTGCCAGAATAGCTGCATAAGCGACAACGGGATGAGGCCCAGTTAGAACTGTCGGTGAGCCTATTATAATGGTAGCAGCGTCAACCAGAGATATCGCCAACTGGCCGATATCGGTTTCTATCAGGTTAAAGGGCTTAACAGTAATGCCCCTTTCAATCAACGCATCAATAAGATATTCAACCATCTTTTTAGTGCTGCCATGCATCGAAACGTAGGGCAGTACGACCTCATTTTTAACATTGTCACTCGTCCAGTCCTTATACGCGTTTATGATGAAATCCGGTCTATTATGCACAGGCCCGTGACTCGGAGCAATCATCTCGATATCAAGAGCGTCTATTTTTTTGAGATTATTCTTTATCGGATTCCTAAAAGGCATCATTATTTCGGCATAGTATCTTTTAGCGGCCTCGTAAACTTTTGGTTCATCGTCAACGAACAGGTTCGACGCCGCAAGATGTGAACCAAAAAAGTCGCATGGGAACAATATTTTGTCTTCCTGTAAATATGTAGCGAGGGTTTCAGGCCAGTGCACCCATGGGACATAGAGAAACTGCAACGTTTTGTCACCGAGCGAAAGCGTTTCGCCGTCATCAACGGTGATGAATTTGTCCTCTGGTATGCATAACAAATCCATAAGCGTTGATTTGCATTTCGGGTTTGTCACGACCATTGCGCCTGGATAAAGCACGAGGATGTCGGCAATACTACCTGAATGGTCCTGCTCACCATGATGAGCGACAATATAATCAATCTTATCGACGCCAGCCTTCACAAGATTGTCGATGAGGACTTCAACTTTTGCAGGGTCAACGGTATCGAGCAGGGCGGTCTTGTCACTGCCTTTTATCAGATACGCATTGTAAGTCGTTCCATCCGGTAAAGGGATAAGTTCATCAAATAGTCTTCTGTCGAAATCCATTGCCCCCACAGCTAATACATCCGGTTTTAGTTGTTTCAATCTGTCATCCTTTCAATTCAATTGACGCACGATAAAAATTGCTTTTTAAATCCTACGAACACCGTGACAATTTGTTGCGATAAAATTACAACAAATTTTTTGCCGCCTGCAGCGCGGCGTCATAATCAGGCTCATCCGTTAACTCTTCAACTATCTGCTTATACCTGATTATGCCTTCTTTATCCACTACAAATACGGCCCGCGCCAACAATCTCAGATCCTTTATCACAAGTCCGTACGCTTTTCCGAAAGCCATGTCACGGTGGTCCGAGAGTGTCTGGATATTCTCGATCCCTGCTGCACCGCACCATCGCTTTTGAGCAAACGGCAGGTCCATACTGATTGTCAAAACAATGACATCGTCGCCTAAACGGTCAGCTTCTTCATTGAATCGACGCGTCATCGTATCGCATACCGAGGTATCTAAAGAGGGCACCGAGGAAATTATACAGACCTTGCCCTTAAACGATGACAATTTGACTCCCGAGAGGTCATTAGCAATAACTTCGAAATCCGGTGCAGCTTGGCCGACCTCTACATCGTCGCCCTGTAACGCCAGCGGACTTCCTTTCATTGTGACTTGTTTTTTTGTCTCTAACATATTTCTCTCCTTAACAACCCCAGCTTGAAATGCAGCCAACCCTAATAGCCTTTTAAGCTTAGTAAAAGCTTTCATTTACCATTATCTGCGATTGTCATCGCTAACTTTAATTAATAGTTAGTCGCTTCGAGTTCGTAATATGTTTGCGGATGTACACATGCCGGGCAAAGTGGCGGCGCTTCCGTACCTTCATGGACATAGCCGCAGTTTCTGCAGACCCATCTTACAGCCTTTTCACGTTTGAAAACTGCTCCGTCAGATATGTTTTTTGCCAAAGCGACGTATCTGTCTTCATGGCGTTTTTCCGCGACTGCGATACTTCTAAAAGCTTTAGCGATTTCAGCAAAACCTTCTTTTTCCGCTACATCTGCGAACCCAGGATACATTTCTGTGGTTTCGTAATGCTCGCCAGCAGCTGCTGCCTTTAAATTTTCAATGGTACTTCCGATAACGCCGGCAGGAAATGCCGCTGTAATCTCGACTGCACCACCTTCAAGGAACTTGAATTCGCGCTTTGCATGTTCTTTTTCCTGGTTTGCAGTTTCCTCAAAAATAGCCGCTATCTGCATGTAACCTTCTTCTTTTGCCTTGCTCGCAAAATACGTATATCGGTTTCTTGCCTGAGATTCACCTGCAAATGCCGCGAGCAAATTCTTTTCTGTTTGACTGCCCTTAAGATCCATTACAAACCTCCATAAATATTCAAATTAAAATTAATGTGAAAATAACTTATTTCTTTTTTCGACAGATATCACAAATCCCCTCAAGGTACACTGTCTTTCTAAGCACTATATACTTTGAACTAATACTTTCAGGCACCTTGATATTATCGAAAGGCTTATGATGAAAATCAATGATCTTTTTGCATTTTACACATTTAAAATGCTGATGGTTTTTCAAATCAGCGTCGAATCTTTTGACATCTCCCGACCCTTCAAGAATGAAAGCGTCACCAATATCAGCAAGTGTCAAAAGAGTTCTGTTAACTGTATCAAGCGATATATTGGGAACTTCTTTTCTGACTTCTCTAAAAAGCATTTCCGCTGAGGGATGCATTTTTGATTTAAGGAGGGTTTGGTAAACCGCCAATCGCTGAGGTGTTATCTTCAGCCCTTTCTCTCGGCACTTTGCCTTGAAGTCATCTATTTTTATTTTTAATTTCTCGCTGTCATTCAACATTGGATGGTATGATTACCTCTTTATATCGTCACTTTCTCAATACTGGCTATCAACATGATGATTATAGTTACTGAGTCTGGTTTTGTGTAGCAAATTCTCGCCTGAGAAAATACCGTATAAAGAAATGGAGCTACCTCCTCCAGACAACTCCATTGCCGGAATCGCTCCTGATATTGCCTATTTTGCAACATCTGCTACATTCCATTGCACGACCAGGCCCCAATTTCTCCACTTTCCATTTATGTTTTTAAAGAATGCGGCCTCAATCATTCAATATATGATTTCACCTACAAGAAACATCCAAGGTTTATAGCACTAATAACTAATCACCTTATCCATAACTACTACGATATAGGAGTAGCTCCTATTTGTCAAGGACTTTTTCCGCTTTTTTGAAAAACTTTTTTTGACTGGGGCATAAATAAACATGTTTTCATGCATATTTTTAGTAAAACTGCCTCTGAAAAGATTTCTCTTGACAATTCAAGGTGAATTTGGTAAGATTATTCTGCTTTTATATGGAGAAAGGTTTGTTTTTAAACAGTGTCAATGGGAAGCGTCTGTTTTTAAGGAGAGGGAAAAGATGAAAAAGCATAAACTCATCTCAATAGTACCATTAGCCCTTTGTATATTGCTAACTGCTGGTATTTATACCGCCAAGGGTGTCCCTAAGAAGATTAAAGTCCAGATACATACAGTAAAAGGGGCGGGCATTACAGAAGCCGATGTAAACGATTGGATTGATAAAACCAACGAGATTGACAAACCTCAAGTAAAATTCATAGTGGACAGCAACCACGTCTATGTTCCTAATTCGCCTTATGACGTAAATAAAAACGACCTCTGCAGGATAAATATCTGGGGAGTACACAGAAATCCATGGGCTGTGAGTCATCCGAATCTTGTGGACCCGAATGTGTCGGCACAATGGGGCCGTGTAATCATGCTGGTTCCAGGCGATGGTAACGATGTCTACATACGGATACCACCCTTCCACACGAACTGAATCATCTTGTAGGGCTCAGCCACAATGATGCGAATGGTAACCCAATTACGGACCCTAATAATAAGATGTATCCTGATAATCACTACGATGCAAACGGAGTACTTAAGTCAGGCAATCGAAAAGATACGCAATTGACCGCCGATCAGCGAAATAAAATGCGCCTCGGCGCTGTGCCTTTTGCACATGATGCTATGGATAATGGCCGAGGAGGAGAAGTATATGATGACGCTCGTGACGTTAGTAATAATTATATTGACCTGCACTGGGCTCAACTGTGGATAGAGTGGATTGGGGGACGTTATATCTTTCACATGACGGCACAGGTTGATGTGCCTTCTTTTGTTTATCCGTCTGAAATTGGCTTCTATATCGAATCGGATAATGATGAAACGACCGGTCAGCCGCCGGAGGGCCTGGACTATTATCTTGCTTTCCAGCCACATTCAGGACAGATCATTTTTATGCAATACAATCCTGACTGTAGCTGGATGCCCTCGACTCTGCCTCCAGAAGCAATAACTCACGAACTTACTTATGCTCATTCTGATTCTACCCTTGCACCTGTCCCAATCGGTGTACAAATGGACTTAGACATCGAACTGCTAATTCCCGGGCAGACATTAACGGGGAGTTTTGCGTTTAAAGCCACTGCGACCAATTATACCGAGAGGGATTTGGCGCCGAATACAGGCATGCTTAGATACTCTTATCCGCCGATTCATATTCCGGGCGACTTGAATATTGACAATAAAGTTAATGGAGCCGACCTTCAGATAATGATGGAACAATGGCTTGAAACCGGAATCTTGAGGGCTGATATTTATCCTGTGAGCGGCGACGGTGTGGTACAATTCAGTGACTTTGCTGTCATGGCAAACAACTGGATGGTAGAGATTATTCCGTAAAATTGAAAACCAGAATTCAGGATTATACGTATTTACGCACGATGCCGTATTTTTTTATTTTTCGATACAAAGTTGCTTCGCTGAAACCAAGCTGTTCCGCCGCATCCGCAATAGAGCCCGCGGTTAACTCAAGTGCCTGCTTAATTAAGTTAGACTCCATCTTTTGTACAGAAAGCGCTGATTTTTTAGCCTTACCAACTTCCTGGACACCAATAGGGGGGCTGGCTGCTTGATATCTGCCTTTTAATATTTCATCCGGAAGCATTTGCACCGTAAGTTCATTACTGTTATTTGTGATTACAACCTGGTCGATGATATGCTCAAGCTGACGGATATTTCCAGGCCAATCATAAGTTTCGAGATGCCTCATCGCCTCTTGTGAAATACTTGTCATGCCTCTGCCGTATTTCGCAGTTGCCAAATCAAGAAAATAACGAGTCAAAAGTCCAATGTCACCGTCACGTTCTTTCAGCGAAGCAAGGCTTATACTTACCACGCTAAGGCGATAGAAGAAATCCTCACGAAGTTTACTATTTTCTATTTGTTTATTAGGGTTGCGGTTGGTAGCAGCTATTACGCGAACATCAACGGACTTAGAGGATTTTGCGCCCACCCTCTGAACTTCATGGTCCTGGAGAAAACGCAAGAGCTTTGCCTGTACGTTGTAGTTCATCTCGCAGATTTCATCCAGAAATAGAGTTCCTCCGTTAGCCTGCTCACAATAGCCGATATGCCTTTGATGTGCTCCTGTAAAAGAGCCTTTTTCGTGACCAAATAAAGCACTTTCAATTAGTTCATGAGGAATAGCTGGCGCGTTGACGGCTATAAATGGCCCTTCGTTGCGCTTACTACATTCATGAATTGCCCGGGCAGTAAGTTCTTTTCCCGTACCTGTTTCACCAAGAAGCAATACCGAGGCATCGGTCGAAGCAACCGCTTCGATAAGTCTATAAACCCTTTTCATCGGTTCACTGCGGCCTATCATGCCGTGAAAATCGTTTCGACGCGACGCACTTTGAAAAGCCTTCACCTGAAGTGACAGCTGATTATGTTTAATAGCCTTGTCAATCTCAATGTGAAGCCGCTTAAAATCCAACGGCTTACAGATAAAATCATACGCACCACTCTTTAGACTATTGACCGCAGCCTCTATGGAAGCATTAGCGGTAATCATAAGTACAGGCACTGCCGGGAAACGCTCTTTCAACTGACAAAGAATAGCTGTGCCATCCTCTTCACCAAGAGCAATATCAAGTAAAATAGCACCGGGGATTGTTTTTTCAAGTTCCTCCCACATTTGTGATGGATTTTCCACCCCGCAGTGTTTATATCCCCACTCTGATACATGGTGCTCGATAATATCCAGCAAATGCGGGTCATCGTCTACGGTCAGGATAAGCGGGACAGAATCAATCATTGATACCCCCCTCGGAGTTAAGAGCGGCTGATAGCGAGTGCGTTTCCAACTTATCAGTTTCGGCTTCTACAAGCTGCATAACTTTGTGTATGATATTTACGATAGCTTCACGATTGCGATCGTCTGCGTGGCCTTCAAGTTGCGCGACACCTTTGGAAATATTTTTAAGTTTATACGTCCCCGATGTGCCCTTGATACGGTGTGCCTGCTTCTTTATCTTGCTGTAATCATCTGCTTCAAGAGTAGATTTGATACCGTTAAGCTGGTCGGGCAGGTCGCGCAGATATTTCTGTTTAAGCATGGACCATTTTTCTTTACTGCTGTCTTTAGAGTTCGGCTGTCGATTCTCATTTTGATTCTGATTGTCTTGTTTGTCTTTCATTCTCCCTCAATCCTAAAGAAAGAACTTATTTTTCAATCTCTCGATACCCTAATTACCACAAAAAAGCCGTCATTATCTTATCGTATAAAAGAGAAATTGTCAAGATTTTCCACACTTTTCGCTTTTTGTGAATTCCGGTATGTCAATATAGCTAATATACGCAAAATAGTGAGGTTTATGGTGTTAAAATAGGAAAGAATCGGCGATTGTACAATCAAAATGCTGCTTTTTTCTCATTTTGCGAAATCAAAATGAGAATCGATAATTGTAAATGGCCAAAATGATACTGATAAGTGTGTTTTTGGGTTGGCACAAGTTTTGCTTATAGTACTTATGAGAAAAGATAATAGAAAAAAAAGCTTTTTCTCCTCTTTCCTGCTGGGTTTGGCGCGTTTAAAGCAAACCCAGCAAAAAATGGCATGGCGAGACCATGAGAGTAATAGAAAGTTAATAATGCTGAAGAAAGTCGGATATGAGCTCTCACAAAGAACAAATGAAGCAGCAGGAAGCATTGACTACTGGACAGGTATCAAGAATTTGTAACGTAGCTCCCCGGACGGTATGCAGATGGTTTGACAAAGGATTGTTAAGAGGCTATCGCGTCCCGAGCACCAAAGGCAGAAGGATACCTGTCGCAGAGCTTATAAAGTTTATGAAGGAGCATAACATGTACACTGAAACATCGTAGACGGACCAACCTGGACGGATTAGCAGTACGGCTTTGGCAATGGAGTGATGATAAGGAGGAGGGTGATAGAAACTGGGTTCTTCAACCTTGGACAGGTAAGGAAGGCAAAAAGATGGTAAATAAATATGAAAACAACCAGGCCCGCACATTGACACGATTTTTGAAACGCATCAATAAGGGTGAAGACCCCATGCTCCTTCGCAGGGAAGCCAACAAGCTTTTAACAAACATAGGTCCTAAAGACATCGTAATTGCCGAACGCAATCTGATTGACGACGGCTACTCAATTCAGATAGTCCAGTTGCTTTCGGCAACATTTATGCTCATGGGAATTATTGAAGACAAGCGTAAGGACCCTCGTGCATCGCTGCCTGCAAACCACATCTTACGAACGGTGTTGGTTGAACACGATTTGATTCGCTGTTTCGTAGCGGATTTAAATGATGCGACTGAGGCAATTCAGCAGATGGAGGAATTGACTGACGTTAATTGTGAATTTCGTAAACTTGCTCATGTCACTGAACACCTCAATATCATAAAAGAGCATATTTTGCGTGAGGATGACGTAATTTTTCCGTATTTAAAAAAGTTCGGCAAGATCAGTCTCTGCCAGGTTGCCCAGGGCGACCATGTAGTTGTAAATACTGTCGTAGACGACCTTACGAGGCTGATACTGTCATTCAATCAGATTAGCTTTAAGGAATTCAAGCTTGGTCTGGCAACAATTACGGAGCATCTTTCGTCAATAGTTTTAGAGCATATCTCACAGGAGGACATTCTGCTTTATCCCATAGCTCTTGGGATGATTACTGACAAGAAAATCTGGAGCCAGATGAAAGCTCTTTGCGACGATATCGGTTATTGCTGTCTTCATTTGAAAGGATAGAAAAATGATTATGCCAACATCAACACGGAGGTTTAGACGTGTCATTATCGACATAGACACTCAAAGGCATTTTTTCATGGACACCGGAGTTGTCTGTGTTTCGAACCATCGACGTATTCTCTCTAACATTCGCAGAACAATGGCCTGGGCACGCCTGCAAAAAATTCGTATGATTTCCACGGTTCAGATTTGCGGCATGAATACACCATTTTGTGTTTCCTGCAAATTTGACCCTACAGGACAAGAAAAAGTCCACTATACACTTCGAAACAGATACACGAAGTTTGATGCCTGTGACAGTACTGATTTGCCCTTAAAATTATTTTCAAAATATGACCAGCTAATATTTTCTAAGCGTTGTTTTGACCCATTTGAGGAGCCTCGCATAGACAGAATACTCACCGAATTAGATACCGATGAATTCATTCTAATCGGAGCTGCAACAGAAGGTGCTGTGAAGGCAACAGCTCTTGGACTTTTAGCAAGGCAGAAAAAAATCACCATAATAGTTGACGCTATAGGAGCATATGACCCAAAAATCGCCGAAACCATCCTGCATCACTTGTGGGCAAAAGGGACACAATTCACAGATACGCAGGCTTTTTTGGGGTCTTCCAGGCTGCAATTTGCCAGGGGATGCTCTCATAGCTACCAAAAAATCTAATTATAAGCGGTTAATGGCCTATCGGGAGCCTCTTGGGGGGGGCTTTGCCCGTTTTTAGGCATTTAATTATTGACAAACAAAGCCCAACAAGAATATAATCATGGAGGAGTGACATATCCTTGCTGTTTGCACCGATTGCCGGAATGTGGGTCTTATCCATTGCAGTGGGACATCATGAAGAACGCACAGGAAAAAAAACAAAAGAGCAAGAAAAACAACATAGAAGAACTACGCTCAAAGAAGGCGCAGCTTTTACAAGCCTGTGAACTGCAATTGGATGGAACGGTCCAAAAGCTGCGAGCGCACGAGCAGCAGCTTGAAGCGGCCAACAAACAACTAAAAGCCCGCGAACAACAACTCCGAGCGCATGAGCAGCAATTGGAAAGTGCGAATCAGCAGTTACGGGCAGCTAATCAACAGCTTGATGCGGCGAATCAGCAACTGCGTGCGCATGAACAGCAGCTTGAAACCGCTAATCAAAAACTTGGGGCACATGAGCAACAATTGGAAAGTACAAATCAGCAGTTACGGGCTACCAACCAGCAGCTTGATGCTGCCAATCAACAGCTTGGGGCGCATGAGCAACAGTTGAAAAGTGCAAACCAACAATTACGAGCCGCAAATCAGCAGCTTGATGCCGCCAATCAACAGCTTGGGGCACATGAGCAGCAGTTGGAAAGTGCAAATCAACAATTACGAGCTGCAAATCAGCAACTTGACGCAGGCAATCAGCAACTTCGTGCCCATGAACAACAGCTTGAAACCGCTAATCAAAAACTTCTTGCCGGTGAGCAGCAATTACGAGCGGCCAACCAGCAGTTGGTGAGTCACGAGAAGCAATTAGAGCAAGCCAAGGAAGCCGCCGAAACTGCCAATAATGCCAAGAGCCAGTTTCTTGCAAATATGAGTCACGAAATCCGAACACCAATGAATGCCATAGTCAGCATTTCAAAAATCCTCAGTAAATATAACAATGACAACTTAACAAAAAAACAGCGTGAAGGCCTGGATGTGATATACCAAAGTGCGCAAAGAATGTTGTTGCTAATAAATGAAATCCTCGACTTGTCCAAAATAGAAGCTGGTAAAATGGAGATTAAGAAAAAATCATTTGCACTTGATGTGTTTGTCGCAACGATACGAAGTATGGCTACAAGCCTTATTGGGGATAAGGCGATAGATTTTATTGTTGAGAAGGACCCTGCGGTTCCTGACTATATTATTTCTGATATTCAGAAACTCCATGAGATTTTAACAAACATTATAGGTAACGCTGTTAAGTTCACGGAGAAAGGTAAAATAGTTCTTAAGATATCGCTTAAACAAAACCAGCTGTATTTTGGAGTTTCGGACACAGGTATCGGAATAAAGGAAAAGGACGTAAAGTATATCTTTGAACAGTTTACACAAGCAGACAGTTCAACTACTCGCAAGTATCAAGGTTCAGGGCTTGGTCTGGCCATCTGCAAAAAGCTGACTGAACTGCTTGGCGGCGAAATAGAAGCCAAAGGCAAAATCGGCAAAGGAACAACAATTACTTTCCATATTCCATTTAAAAAAGGTAAAGCTAAAGCTGTCAGTAACGATTACAATGAATCGAGGCAGGAAGAACAATATTCAGCATCTGCTGATAAAAAGTCTGCCAATTCGAAGCCGCTTGCAAAAATACTGGTTGCAGAAGATGACAAGTTCGGCAGAGCTGCCCTTGGGATGATGCTTGATGAAAAATACGAGTTGATATTTGCACATGACGGAAAAGAAGTAGTCGAAAAATATTTTTCCACTTTACCTGATATAGTTTTGATGGACATTATGATGCCGAAGATGGATGGAATCCAGGCTTTTGATGCAATATCTAAAAAAGCTGCCAAGCCTATGATTCCCATCATTGCACTTACCGCCAGAGCAATGGTCACCGACCGCGATGAAATGTTAGCTCACGGTTTTACGGACCATGTTTCAAAACCTATAGATGATGAAACTCTCATAAAGACGATAGAAAAACACATTTCCAAAAGATAAGCCGGCCACGCTTAGAGCCTTTAAACTATTTTTTGTTTATACTGCCATAAAAGTTCTTCTTTGCCATCACCCTCAGTAATGTTTACCCTGCCTGTCTGGATATCCAAAAAGACACCTTTTCTTTTTACTCCCCCAAGAACCGATGCCCGTATTGGGATTTGTTTTTCCGCAAGAACCTTAGTTACCGATTCGATATTTTCTTTGCAAATGGTATCATCTTTCTTTTTTAGAACATTTCCCCCGCCAATCAGACAGATTTCAATATCCTTTTTTTCAGTCCCTGCCCGTATAATCAGGGCGATTAATTCATCTACAGCATTCACAGCATACTTGGTTTTTTCTACTGTGCTTTTAGGTGCATTTCCAGGCAGCATAATGTGTGCCATTGCACCTATTTTTTTCTCAGCGTCATATGCCGCAATAACAATGCACGAACCAATTGCTACTGACCTCAGCATTATTCCTGCTTTGCCATATTTCACTTCACCTGTATTGACATCAATAATTGTTTCCACGTTTTTAGAATTGTTTGCCATCATATAATCAATTGTACCTTTTTCGAGCATGGATGTGTATATAAAATCAGCGTAATTATTAATGGTGGAAATTGACTTGGGGGAAGGTTTATCTATAGCCTATACAGTTTCGACCAAACAGCTTTTTGCTGATAAAGGCCACTGCTCTTTATTTTTATCATAAGCTTTTTCAAATGCTTCGACTACATCGGAGTCAAATCTTATCTGCGATTCTTTGATGATTTCACCTAAAGCCTTTTCGGTCGAAAGTGCGGGGCGGTAACAACGGTCAGAAGTAATTGAATCATAAAAATTTGCTATCGCCAGGACCCTGCCGCCAATCGATATTTCTTTGCCCTTCAATCTTTCCGGATAGCCTGTACCATCGAATTTTTCGTGATGCTGGCGGATTATATCCAACTCATGACTGAAAATCCCAATAGGTTCTAAAATCTGAACGCTGACGAGAGGATAGTTTCTTACAATTTTCAATTCTTCTTTTGTAAGCGATTCGGTTTTGGTCAGGATTCTATCTGGAATGCCAATTTTTCCAAGGTCGTGCAGCACCGAAGCGGTATTAAGCCTTTCCTTTAGTTCCTCAGAGAGTCCCAATTCTTCAGCTATCGCAGCGGCATAAATCTGTACATGCCTCGTGTGATTCGATATATACGGGTCCTTAATTGCCATCACCTTTGTAAAAGCCGTCACGATTCCGACGATCTGGGAATGTAATTTACCAACCACAGAAGATAATTTATTTTGCAATTCGCTGTAGTCCACTCCCTCATCTTCTGGCTTTTCAACGCCTTTATCCGGGTCAATCTGGTCCCATCTGACCACGCAATTTCTCCCGTTTTGCTTTGCAGCATAAAGAGCCTTATCTGCCCGGTCAACAATCTCGTTCGAATCAGGCAGGTCGCTTGAGTCAACACTGACCAGGCCAACGCTGATTGTATTTGATATTTTTTTATCAAAAATTTTCCACTGGTATTTACTAACTACTTTTTGCAATCTCTGGGCTGCCCGAGTTGCCTCATCAAATGTCACTCCAGGCATGAGAATAATAAATTCATCTCCTCCATACCTGCCTGCTATATCAAGCGGATATATATTCTCAACAAGAATTTTCCCCATTTGCTTTAACACCGTATCGCCACCCAGGTGGCCATATGTATCATTAATATTCTTGAAATGGTCAAGGTCCAGCATAAACACCGCCAGGGGGGTTCCCTTCATCTTTGTGCGAAGAATCTCCCTCTCTAAAATCTCAAAGAAATGTCTTCTGTTGGCAAGACCTGTTAATTCATCGGTATTCGCACGCAATTGAAGTTGTTCCTGCAGTTCAAGAAGTTTTATCGCGATACTGATACGTGTTCTAAGTACACTTTGATTAAAAGGCTTTATGATATAATCGATAGCACCTTTTTTAATGGCTTTAACTCCGATTTCTTCATCATCCAGGCCTGTAAGAACAATAATAGGTACCTCAGGATTGGCCTCGTGGACCTTTTCCACATTGGCAACACCGTGACTATCAGGCAGGCCAAGGTCGAGAAGCACAAGATCACACTTTTTTGTTTTTACATATTCCAGACATTCCTTGAGCATCGCCGCTGTCTCGACAATAAATTCCATTTCCTGCGAGGAATTTTCCAGCGCCAGCTTAGTAAGTCGACAGTCGCCCGGGTCGTCATCTACAAGTAATATGTTTATTTTCCTGGCACTCATATTTTATTAGTCACCTATACACTTTTGCATACACCGAACCAATATTCCTGAAGATTCCGCATCATTTCCTGAAAGCCGTCCATAGTTACCGGCTTTTTTATATATCCTGAAGCGTGAAGTTTATAACTTTCGCGGATATCATTCTCCAAATCCGATGTCGTCAGGACAACAACAGGAATCATGCTAAAATTTTCATCAGCTTTGACGCGCTTCAAGAATTCTTTTCCACCCATACCCGGCATATTTAAATCAAGCAAAATCAAGTTAGGAGTAGGGCAGTTTCTATCGCCGTTTTTACTACGTTCTAAATATTCAAGAGCATGCTCTCCATTTTCAGCTATGACGACATTATCAACAATCTTCGCTTCTAAGAGCGATTTTTTGGTAAGTTTCTGGTCTCCCGGGTCGTCTTCTACCAATAGAATTACCACTGATTTCAAATAATCCATTCCTTCTCCTTCGGTTTGTGTCCGAAATCCTATTTTAAGCTGCTATTTAGCAGTACAAATTTATTCTTCTCTTGCTGCTTCAAGTGTCACCCAGAAAGTTGAGCCTTGGCCAACTTTTGAATCAACACCAATTTCGCCATTGAGCCTGTCAACTATTTTCTTGCAAACTGCCAGACCAATCCCTGTTCCCTCGTATTCCGAGCAGGAATGCAGCCTTCTAAACATCTTGAATACGTCCCCGTAATATTCTTTTTTAATACCTATGCCGTTATCCTTGACAGATATTTTGACCTTGTCGTTGTCAATTTTATCAGCTGTTATCACAATACGAGGTTTGTTTTTTTTGTCCTGATATTTAATACCGTTGGCAATCATATTCTGTAAAAGCTGACTCAACTGCACAGGGTCGGTCCATACCTTAGGCATGGCCTTGGAGACTCCAATGCTGCCGCCAGTATCTTCCAATAGCGTTGCCACTTCTAATTGCTCTACCTTCTTCACTGTTTCATTCAAATCAACAATTTCGAAGACAGGCTTGTTTTTGCTGACCTTAGCGTAAATCAACAAAGCTTCTATCATCTTAGTCATTCTATTTGCACCATCAGTCATAAAGCGAAGATTTTCGAGCTCGTCATCACTAAGTTTTCCTTTTAGTGACTCTTCTAAAAGTTCACCAAAAGATGATATTTTTCGCAAAGGCTCACGAAGGTCATGCGATGCTATATAAACAAAATCTTTGAGGTCACTATTTGCCTCATCAAGTTTATTTACGACCTCCTGCAACTCTTCTGTTCTCAGTGCGACTCTCCTTTCAAGGCTGTTTACGAGTTCCCACTTTTCCGTCAAAGAACAGGTAATCTGGCGAACTTCCATGTTGTCGAATGGTTTTTTCAAAATTAAGAGCTTATCAGTGGTTCCCAATTGGCTGAGCATATCATGCCATGAATAATCCGAATACGCAGTACAAATAACCACCTGCAGGGCAGGATATTCTTCCCATATATGTTTAATTGTCTCGATGCCGTCCCACCCCGGAGGCATACGTACATCTACAAATGCCATAGCATAAGGATGACCATCCTTTAAAGCCTGACGAACCTTCTCTAAGCCTTCCTGCCCCTGAAAAGCTGAATCTATCTCATAAACTTCTTTCTCTAATGAGTCTGAAGGAGTACCAAAAATAGCCTCCTCTTCTTCTTCAACATCAACTAAGCCCTCTTCTTCGCATCCAAGAATAGCTTTGAAGTCATCATGAATCACTTCATTATCATCTATCACCAGGATGCGCCTGTTTTTTTCTGCCTTTGAACTATCGGCCTTGTTAGTCTCTTCTGCTTTTGTTGTTTCAGTTTTTTCCGTCACAAGTGCCATCTAAATATCACCTTTAATTAATAAACTTAGCGTCGAACATCATTTGAAGATTCTGCTACGACCAGTTCTTTATCAGTTGTTTCTTTCAAATCACACACTTTAAGGAATTCATCCCAACAATTACAAAATGCTTCGACTATGATTGGGTCAAAATGTTTTCCCGACTCATTTATGATCATACTTCTTGCAACTTCCGGCTCTAATGCAGATTTGTAAACTCGAACAGATGTTAGTGCATCATATACATCCACCAAAGCTACGATTCTTGCTACCAGGGGGGGGGCACGTTCCTTCAGTCCTTCAGGGTATCCGCTGCCGTCAAATCTTTCATGGTGACTTTTTGCGATAACCGATGCCATAGTCAGAAAACCACCAGCTCTACTGTACCCGGTAGTTTTTTCAAGGGCTTCTGCACCAATAATGGTATGCTGTTTCATCAATTCAAATTCGCTGTTACTCAATCTGCCCGGTTTCAAGAGTATCGTGTCTGGTATTCCCACCTTTCCAATGTCATGGAGCGGACTTGATCGCCATAGGTTTTGCAAGAACTGCTCATCTACCTCATCAGTAAATGCTTTATCTTTGGCAAGCTGTTCACCAAGAATCTGCGAATACGACCTGATGTGCTCAAGATGTGTACCAGTTTCAGGGTCGCGCGATTCTGCCAGTTTCGCCAGTGCGAATACCGTGACATCTCTTGTTTCAGCGATTTGTTCGGTTCTCTGTTGCACCAGCTGGTCAAGATTATATAAAATATCCCATTTCTCAGTGAGTGAGCATGCCATCTGACGAACTTCAACATTATCGAATGGTTTTTTCAAAATTAACAGACGGTCTGTCTGCCCAAGCTTATTTATCATATCATGCCATGAATAATCTGAATAAGCCGTGCAAAGAACAACCTGAAGGTCTGGGTATTCCTGCCATATCTTATATATTGTTTCTACGCCGTCCCACCCCGGAGGCATCCGTACATCTACAAAAGCCATTGCATAAGGATCACCCTCCTCCAAAGCCTTTCTAACCTTCTCCAATCCCTCCTGTCCCTGAAAAGCAGAATCTATACTAAAGTTAAGCTGTCCCGCTGTTGAGCCCGAAGAATCAGAACCAAAAATTGCCTCTTCCTCTTTACTGACGCTAACGGCATCTACTTCGGCAGCATCCGCTGTCAGAACAGCTTTGAAATCTTTGTGAATATCCTCATTATCATCAATAACGAGAATTCTTCTGTTCTTCTTTATAGTCTCTACGTTTGACATATATCCACCCCCGCCTCCTTGAATGGTAATTCCAATACAAATTTCGCACCGAGCCCAATGCCATTACTCTCTGCCGCTAAAGAGCCACCCATCTCTTTGGCGGCGAGTGCGCCACTGTGCAAACCAAAACCATGACCATGTTTTTTCGTAGTGAAGCCATGCCTGAATATCTTGGTCAGATTCTCCTGAGCAATGCCGACTCCGTTGTCTTCCACCTCAAATCTAAATGTATCATCATGGCTCTTACAGAGTCTGATTGTCATTATCTTTTCATCTTTTTCGCTGTTAGTCAGTGCATATTTTGCATTGCCTATTAAATTAACAAGAATCTGCAGTACTCTTTGCTTATCGATGTTCACTACTGCAAGTTCTTCGAAATCACGCACCAGACTGATCTTATGCCGTTCCAGACCAGAAGAATTAATCTGGATCGCGTTTTCAACAACTTCAGCCAGTGACGCAGCCATTTCAACCCCCGATACCTTTGAGTAAGACTGCTGCATCTTTACAATTTCTTTTATATGCCCAACATTACCTGCCAAAGATTGCAATTTTTCAAGAATATCTTCCTGCTCGTCCGTCAAAAGCTTGGTCACTTTTGTCAAATAAGCTGGTATATGTTTTCCCTGTTCGTTACTGGTAAGAAATTCCCCAAGGTCATCGCTGTGTTCTTTAATCATATCTGCTACTTTTTTAAGGTTCGACAATTTAGAACCGGTGACCTTTTCAGTTATTAGAGTTGCTGAAACATTTATACTGTTTAGAACATTTCCAACATTATGCAAGACGTCGGTAGCGACTTCTGCCATACCAGCTTTATGCGACGCTTCAACGAGTTTTCTATGTGTTTCAGCCAGTTCCTCTTCGGATTTTTTGCGTTCAGTAATATCTATGAACAGTCCGACCATCAAATCTTTACCGCTCAGCTCAATCTTTCTAAACAGTATCCAGGCTGGGATTTCATGGCTATCTTTGTGTATTAACCTTCCCTCAAATCCTTCGCTATTTTCCTGGATTGATGCACTCTTATCCCCTCCTAAAATATCTCCGTGGAAGATTTCCGATTTATTAACACCAATTATCTCTGACCTTACACACCCTAATATATCCTCGGCCTGAGAGTTGCAGTCTATTATTTTGCCGGTATCCTTTTCGAATATAAATATGGCACCGCTGGCGTTTTCGAAGATTGTTTTGAATTTGACTTCCGATTGCCTCAACGCTTCGGCTGCACGTTTACGCTCGGCAACATCGCGGCTTAACTGCTCATTTGCGACGGTTAATTCTGCTGTACGTTCACTGACTCGCATTTCCAGTTTTTCATTTATTTCAACTAATTCAAGGTCGCGATGCTGTATCTGTTCCAACATGCTGTTGAATGAATCAATAAGCAACCCGACTTCATCGTTACTTTGCTTAATGGCACGTGTGGAATAATCTTTCTTTTCCGAAACAGCTTTCGCAACTTTGGCAAGACCAAGTATAGGTCTGGAAATAATTTTCTGTAGTCTCGATGACACAAAGTATGCCACTACTGAGGCAAATAATAATACAGCAATTATAATTTGGGTATTGCGTCTAAGAATTACTCGCATAGGTTCAAGGTCAGAGCGAATGCAAACAATTCCAATCGTTTCCCCATCGAGTTCAATAGGCTCAAAAACTGTCAAGAACCCCTCCTCAAAGCCATATCCCTTCTCCTGAAACTTTGAAAGATTCGTCATGCTGTCGGAGTCGCCGCGATAATAAGTGGCAAACAATTCACCTTCGTTATTATAGATACATCCGAATACAACTGAAGATTCTACTTTAAATGCCTTTAGAATTGTCTCGGCATCCTCGACATCCTCAAAGGCCAGGGCGGCTTTACAGTTATCTGCTATCATAGCTGCCTGAATAGAGAGGTTTCTTACCATTGTCTGACGAAGATTGGACCATTGCCAAACAATCAATGTGCCGCCCGAAAGAAGCAGTACCATGACACATGTCACCATGGTGATTAGTATCAGCTTACCTCTTATTTTAAGGTTTCTTAGAAGATACATATGATTAACTTCCTCCTGCGTCAGCAGCGGCAATTTTCTTCTTTATCACGGTCTTGGCTAACCTCAATAGCTGAGACCTTATCTTAAGGCCTGAGTCTTGAGCAGCAGTCATATTGATATTAAACCGGATTTTATTCTGTACCATTGTGAAATTGATTATTCCTCCTTGATTAAGGAAGTCTTCCATGTCACCAACAGTTAAGACATTGTATTTTCGAATCAACTTCACAAGTTCAGTAACATGAGCTTTTTCTGAATTGCAGACAAATAACAGATGACTTTCACCAATTGCTTTAATCTCTTTTTCCTGTGCAGCTTTATCTAATTGTTTAATCTGAGAAAAGCTCTTGAACCGCTTTAAAACAACTTCTCTGCCTTTAACCTTTTTGTCTTTAATCGGTTCCAGAGCATTTTCAAAGGCATCTTTGCCAATAACCCCAATAATTACCGGCTTGCTCTGGTCACCCATCTTATCTTCTGGCCATTCGACGAACCTGATAAAGTTATACAAAAAGGCGCCTTTGAGCTTGAAAATCTGATGTGACCTGCTGGATTGTGATTGCGATTTTGCATAACTGGCATACATCATTATGCCGCAAATCCACACAAGAATCAGTACCAGCCCTGTTATGGAGATGAACCTTTCTTTCTTAGGCTCAACCCATCGGAGCTTCGTATTATTCAAATTTTCGTTTTCTTCTTTATTCATTCAACAGCTCTAACAACTGATAGCTTTCTATCTTTAAGCTTCAGGCTGCTTCTTTTCAGGTAAGTTTAGTTAAATTAACTAACTAAACACCGAACAGCCTAAAGCAATTAACAACGTTCTGTTACCTGATTATTTAAATTTATATATCAGCGAAAATATAAACGATGGGGCGGTACTACGGTAGTTATCAAACTGGTCCTGCGAATACATACGGCTGTTATACTCATAGTCAATGAAACCAAGTAAATTCGTACCGTCTAAACGAAGTGTCATATCATCGCTGCATTTGTATTGCACACCAAGGTTGACAAAAGCACTCATCTTAAATGCTTCATTAAATCCTGGCTCCTTGAGTCCCAGATAGTTTGCATAGTCAGCACCTCCAGGAGTACCCCAGTAGATTCTGGCTGATGCATTGAAACTCAACTTCGCGTCAGCATCATACTGAGTATAGAGCTTGGTTATATGGTTACTCCAGTTAGCTAAATCCTTGCCGTAACCAAACGGATGAGCTGTAAGGAAAGTACTCGCACCAGGATTTAACTTAAAATCTACCAGCTTGGTATAACCATGTGATGCTATCACCTGAACCTTGTCTTTCTTATAAGTAATCTCACCTTCAAGGCCCCAGTGCTTTTGGACACCTACATTTTGAGTCAGCGTCGCTGCCGAGTCCCATGAGATAACATCAAGTTTACTTCGATAAGCACTCATAGCAAACCAAAGATGTTCGCTGCATTGGCTTTCATACCTAAATTCGATGTTCTCAAGTTCCTCGGGCCTGCTGTGTTTGCCCTCGGTCACATGCTTATTACGCATTTCTTCTGCATTATTCATACGTACAGACTTTGTAGCCATAAATTTATAAGTATCTCTTTCATTTGGCGTCCAGACAAATGCGGCACGAGGTGAATACAAGTTATGTGTATATGTATTTCTATCTACACGACCACCAACAAATGATGTCAAATGGTCACTGATATTCCACTGCCATTCTCCCATACCTGAATATGTCAAGGTTGACCAGTGAGTATTATTAATAGGCACATTAAACTGAGGACGTCCCATACTACCCCAGTTCTCATAAGACGTTTCACCACCAAATGCTAAAGAGTGCGCCTCATTAGGGGTCCATCTTGCCAAAATCTTGGCATAATACTCATCTTCAGTATCATCATTAATATTTCTTGCCCAGTCTTGTCGAGTATAACTGAACGAATCATAGCTTGCTGCATAATCAATAGTAAGGGTCTCACTAAGTTCCTGTTTATAACCTGCGTATCCAGTCAGCTGACTATAACCAACTCCTGATGCGACAAGATCCTCTGCCGCAGGTTGCCAGTTAACGGCCCAGCCACCCCACCAGTTTGCCCAGCCGCCATCTGCGGTACTTTTTACAACACCTGATGGATTAGTAAAATTCTGTCCGCCCTTTGTCCAGCGAACCCATGTTTCAAAATTGCCTTTATTATATTGAGCATGTAATTTGACACGCGGTTGCCTTCGAAATGCCTCACCATCATCATTTATACTAAACTGAACAGGGCTACCGCTTTGAACATAATAATTACCAGGCACTTCTGCGCCAGTATCCCACCAATCACCATTCCAGACCCCTCCCTTTGAGGTAAACGAGTTGCCGAATACCCATGGGGACCATTTCGAATCAGAACCAACGTATTTGTCGACACCAAAGTAAATCAGCAAGCCGCTGTCTTTGCTTATTGCAAGACCGTGCTTAACTTCCATTGAAGCAAATTCTTCAATTACACCTATTTTCGTAGTAATTTCAGTTCCCTGGAATGTCAGTCCACTATCCGTAACAATATTAATCACCATTGCCACAGCACCTGGGCCGTAAATCGCAGAACCAGGACCACGAATGACATCGATATGATGAATATCTCCAAGTGTCACCAGGTCACGCTCACTAAGTGCGCCAAAGTGAGTCCGCTCATTCATAACCTTGCCATTGACAAGCATAAGATACTTGTCATCACGGTCATTAATGATACCTCGCATACCGAGGTGAGATCCTTCCCAGTGCTGTCTGGCAAACTGTAAATTGGGTACGTATATTTCAAGCAGTTCATTAAGACTGTGAGCACCTGACATAGATATCTGTTCCTGGGTGATTTTTGTTACCGCAGAAGGAACATAACGAGGACCGGCAGTTCTAGTCAGCGTACCAACCGGTGCTATCTCCACTTGCATCAGGTCTACAATCGACATGTCGAAGAATTCGTCGTCGTCATCTTCTCCTTCTGTTTCACCCCATAACAGAATCTGTAGGTTCTCTTTCTCTTCAAGCAGCCTTGCTCTCTCATTATCTAATGCATCGAGTTTTGAGGATACATCATCAAGCCTTTGTTCATTTTTGACCAGGCCTACATCATCGGCCCCAAGCCCGTCGGTTACAAATGTTAGCAAAACCATGATTATCAACAAAACTGCCCATTTCCTGTACACTCCACCGCCATTTAATTCATTTTCTCTCGCATCCATATTCTTTCTCTCTTAGTTTTTCATGATCGTCACCCCCAATTAAATAACAGAACAGTACCTTTTGCCCATTCATTGCCTACATTCCTCGGCTTTGACTGCTTCGTCGATAGCGTAGGCCTACTTTAGAACCTTAGTATTAAGGGGCGATACAGTGACATCAGGGAGGGTCTTAAGTGAAAGGGGGGGTATTATCGGTCAATGCGGCAACTTGGCAAACATAACTACAGACATTCACCTAAGTTATGAATGTGGAGCTATAAATGACAAAACTAAGTTTTCTCCGAAATAATGAATACCCTCATAACCCCAAGGAAAAAGCTTAATTTGAAAAAATCGGGGCGACAGGACTCGAACCTGCGACCTCGTGACCCCCAGTCACGCGCGCTAGCCAAACTGCGCCACGCCCCGAATATTATAAAAATCCCCACAAACTTACCAAAATACCCCAAAAACAGCAAATTTTTTCGCTTTTTTTACATGATTTTACTTGCAAAGTTAGGGGGAGCTAACTATATTAGGCGTGGTAAACTTAATAAAAACAATAAGGTATCCGCTTTAACATGCTAAAAAACAGCAATTTAAGTGCCTCTCTGGAAGACTATCTTGAGGCCATTTCCAACCTTACAAGCGAATCTAAAGTCGCTCGCAGCAAGGACATAGCTCAAATGCTTGATGTGTCCCGCGCATCGGTTACGGGAGCGTTGAGGACTTTAAAAGACAGGGGGCTCGCCAATTACAAACCCTATGGCCTAATCACTTTAACTGATGAAGGACAGGCTGCTGCGAAAGAAATTATTAAGAAACACAACATCATTAAGTCCTTTTTCATCAATATCTTAGGCGTTGAGGCCAATATTGCCCAACGGGCAGCATGCAAAGCTGAGCACACTTTAGGGCCTGAAGTCATAAAAAAACTTTTATATTTCATTGAGTTCGTGACATACCATAATAAAAATGGTTATGACGTTAATGCAGAATTTGAGGATTTTTGTCAAAAAAAAGAAGGGAAATAACAAGTGGCTGACTTAATCGGACTTAACAAGGTAAAACCGGGACAAACTGCGACTGTAGTTTCCATTAAAGGCAGAAGCAGTATCAACAAACGAATTGCGGATATGGGAGTCATACCAGGTACTGCTATAAAAGTAAATAGAGTCGCACCACTTGGTGACCCAATCGAGATAATAATCAGGGGCTATCATCTCTCATTGCGAAAAAAAGAAGCAGCAAACATTATTGTAGAACTGGATGTAAAATAAAACATGAAAAAAATAACTGTAGCTATAGCCGGCAATCCTAATAGCGGAAAGACAACTGTTTTTAATGCACTTACCGGCATGCGTCACCATGTCGGAAATTACCCTGGAGTAACCGTTGAAAAAAAGGAAGGGGCCTGTAAGCACGAAGATTACGAAATAACCTTTGTCGACCTGCCTGGCACCTATAGTTTGACCGCATATTCTATCGAAGAAATTGTTGCCAGAAACTTTATTGTTGATGAGCATCCGGATGTTGTGGTCGACATTGTTGACTCATCCAATCTTGAGCGAAATCTGTATCTGGCGGTACAGCTAATGGAAATGAATGTACCTCTCGTATTAGCGTTTAACATGAGTGACCTTGCAAAATCCAAGGGCATGTCATTTGATATTGAGCAATTATCGCAGCTGCTCGAAGCGGCAATTGTCCCAATGACCGCTAATAAAAAGGAAGGTATTAACGAATTACTCCAGGCTGTTGTAAAAACAGCTGAAGCACCAAAAAAACAACGCACACATACAATACAATATGGCAAAGAAATCGAGGAAGAGCTTGAGAAAATACAAAACACCCTCGACAGTGAACATGATTTAGTAACAAAGTACGGCTCGAGATGGCTGGCTTTGAAACTGCTCGAACATGACAAGGAGATATGGGAGAAGGGGCATAACAAAGAGGTTCTGCATGCCGTAAAAAACAGTACCGAACATCTTAAAATAGTCTTCGATGATGACCCGCAAATCATGATTGCAGACAGGCGATACGGCTTTATTTCAGGTGCTTGTCAGGAATCTGTTAAGCATACTGTTGAAACAAGACACGATTGGAGTGACAAAATAGACACGGTGATGATAAACCGTGTTTTAGGAATACCGATTTTTGTGATTTTGATGTACCTGTTGTTTCAGCTGACATTTTTTCTTGGCCAATGGCCTATGGAATGGATGGAACGCTTTTTCGGATGGCTAAGCGTCAATGTAGCAGCATTGTGGCCGGCTGGTTCCGAAAGCGCTTTAAAGTCACTAATAGTCGACGGCATCATAGGCGGAGTAGGGGGGGTTATTGTATTTTTACCGAATATACTTTTGCTTTTTCTGGCTATCGCATTTCTGGAAGATTCCGGTTATATGGCACGGGCAGCTTTTATAATGGACCGCATTATGCACAAAATAGGTCTCCATGGAAAAAGCTTTATGCCCATGTTAATAGGTTTAGGTTGCTCGGTCCCTGCGATTATGGCAACACGCATTCTGGAAAACAGAAGGAACAGATTAACTACTATAATGATAATCCCGTTGGTCAGTTGCGGAGCAAGACTGCCGATTTATATGCTCATCATTCCGGCATTTTTCGCAAATACCGTTCTCTTAAAATTTGGGTTTTTAAAAATCACAATGCACGCTTTCATGTTATGGATTATTTACATGATAGGAATTCTACTTGCCATTATTTGTGCACGCATTCTGCGGAGCACTGTCTTTCAGGGTGAGACAACACCATTTGTCATGGAACTGCCTCCATACCGGATGCCCACTCTTAAAGGCGTCGTCATTCATATGTGGGACAGGGGATGGATGTACCTTAAAAAAGCAGGAACGATAATTTTAGCCATATCAATCATTCTCTGGGCCGCCGCAAGTTATCCAAAAGTTGACCCTAAAAATCTCGAAGGACTCTCTGAATCGCAGATTCAAACAGAAAAGCTGCGAAACTCAATCATTGGCGGCATCGGTCATGCCATAGAGCCCATCATTAAACCAATTGGTTTTGATTATAAAATTGGAACAGCGCTTATTGGAGCACTGGCAGCCAAAGAAGTTTTCGTTGCACAACTGGGAATCGTGTATTCACTTGGTGAATCCGAGGGAACGTCTAAGGCCCTTCGCAAAAAACTCAAAGCCGACTATTCGCCTCTACAGGGATTCTGTATCATGCTGTTTTGCCTAATCAGTGCGCCATGCATGGCAACGATAGCAATGACAAAACGTGAAACAGGCTCATGGGGGTGGGCGATATTTCAACTTTTAGGCCTTACGACACTGGCATATGTAGTCACCTTTTTTGCCTATCGGATAGGCCTGCTTATGTCAGTTTAACAGGGGAGTAAAATGATCGAGACAATTATTGTTATTGTCATAGTCGCTGTAGTAACGGCACTGGTTATAAGACGGATGTATAAAACGCTGTCTGGTAAAAATAGCGGATGCTGCGGGAACAAATGCAAAACAACTAATTGCGACAGCGGTGACGATGGTGTCAAAAACTGCTAAGCCAATTACCCATTTACGCTGAATAAACGATAAGAATCCCAAATGCAAATAAAAGTAAAGCCATGAAACGGGAAAATATTTTCGACCGATTTTGGTACCAGCCGATAATTTTATTAACTTTTTCAGGCCCGACAATAATAATCATCATCCCTCCTATCAAAAAAGCTATTCCAAGAACAGATATTACAACCGGCTTGCCACATTCACGCGCTGCAAGTAGAAAAACAACGCCTAACGCAAACCTCACCAATGCAGCCAAATATATCCGTTCGCCTTTTTTGTAGAATTCTATTAGCTGGTTGAAACCATCGGGCTTTAAAAAATATCCAATCGCTATCAGAACCAATACAATTCCTATGATATTGACAGCTAAAAGCATTTTATTCTCCCTTATCTTGCAACGTAGAGAAGTTATTTAAAAATCTTACGGAAAATCAACGGCTTCAACCATATTGGTATCTACTTCTACGCTTGCAGCCTGTCCCAGCATGTCTATTTGCAAAATCAAACGCATTGTTCCTTTTGTTGTCACTACAATTCCCTCTAAATCCTCTAAAGGCCCGGTAATTACACGGCATCGCTGACCTTTTGCCATATAGTTATGTGGTGCTAAGTCTGCTCCTGCACTAAGGGCCTGATTAATCTGAGCCAACTCCTTAACTAATCTATCCTGGTCACTAACTTCAATTAAATTCGCCACACGATGAGTACGTAAAACTTCAAGCCTCTGTTTCTCATCTCCGCAAAAGAACACATAACCCGTAAACAACGGCAAAAGGGACTTGATTTTTCTGCCTCTATGACGGCGGACATTCCACGTCATTGGCAAAAAGTAAGAAATCTCCCTGTTAATCAGGTCATGGGCAAGTGCTTTTTCATTCCTGCTTTTTGTGTGTGCTACCCACCACAAACCCACACAATCACAAATCGAATCTGTTTCAGGCCAAAAAATCGGTGGGTTTTCTTCTGCTTTGAGCAACTTGATTCCCCTTTTTGTCACACAGACATTTATGCTTTAACAATTTTCTCACGATCTTTTTTGACTGAAGCTGTCGCGTTACGGGTATCAATAACTAATTTAGAGTTTTGAACTATCCAGTTATAATCATAATCACTGTGGTCAGTCGAAATCAAAACGGCATCATAGCTTCCCAGCATTTTCTTAGACAGCTTTTTACTTACCATTTTCAGGTCATGCTCTCGCTGTTTATATGTTTTAGCTATATACGGGTCATTGTAATCAACCTTAGCACCTTTTTTGCGAAACAATTCTATTAACTCAATGGATGGAGACTCACGCAAATCGTCAATATCTTTTTTGTATGCCAAACCAAGTACAAGAATCTTTGAGCCTTTCAGTTTTTTCTTTTGTTTCTTCAAAGCCTCCCTGGTTTTGGTGATAACATAGTTTGGCATATTGGTATTGATCTCGCCCGCCAGTTCGATAAATCTCGTCTCCATACCATATTGTTTGGCCTTCCAGGTAAGATAAAACGGGTCAATCGGTATGCAATGGCCCCCAAGACCCGGACCTGGATAAAATGCACTATAGCCAAAAGGCTTGGTGCTTGCTGCGTTGATAACCTCCCATATATCGATGCCCATTTTATCAAAAACAACCTTAAGCTCATTAACCATAGCGATATTTATACAGCGATAAACATTTTCAAGAATCTTCGTTGCTTCTGCTGTTTCAAGACTTGATAATGGGACAGTCTCAACGATAGCGGTGTTGTATAACTTACATGCTATCTTACAACACTTTTTAGTAAGTCCACCAACCACTTTCGGTATCGTTTTTGTTGAGAAGTTTTTATTGCCCGGATCCTCACGTTCAGGTGAATACGCTAAATGAAAATCCTTTCCCGCTTTCAAGCCGCTCTTTTCAAGTATTGGAAGAACTAACTCACGAGTCGTACCGGGATAAGTTGTACTTTCAAAGACAATTAACTGGCCACGTTGCAGATATTTGGAAATTGTCTTACTGCTGCTTATGATAAACCGCATGTCGGGCTCGCGTTTTTTAGTTAGCGGAGTAGGCACGCAAACCAATACTGCATCAACAGTTTTCAATTTAGCCATATTGGTCGTAGCTTTAAACAAACCTTTATTGACCATTTGTTTAACTTGCGAATGAGGCACATGCTTGATAATACTTCGACCAGAATTTAAGGTCCGAACTTTTTTCTCATCAATATCAAAACCAACGACCCTAAGACCTGCCGAGGCAAATTCACGCACCAGAGGAAGTCCGACATATCCGAGCCCAAGGATACCTACCACGACCTTCTTATCTTTGATTTTTCTTTCCCATTCCGTCATCGTTCACACCATTAAAATATCGCTCTCTTTTTCTATTTAACACCAACCTCAAATCTACTTTATGAATATTAGACTAATGGTGCTAAAAAGTCAAAATAATTAGTACCTGCTCATCACCTGCCGCTAAGACTGACAATACGCAACTATATATTGGACTATCGAGACGGGTTTTAAAGATTTGACACAACCGCATGATATCTATAAAATAAAAGTGTTAAGAAATGTCTATGGGAACATCAGATAAAGTTGCACTGCAAAAGGGTCGAAATCTATTGCAGCAATACAATAATGCCGCTCAAACCTTGCGAGCACATTATAGGGCCGAAAATAAGCAGGCTATTTGGGACAAGGAAACCATGGACAAACTGAAATCATTGGGCTATGTAAAATAAAACCATTTACTATTTTATTGTGTAGAAAAAATGCCAGGAAAAAAAACACAACATCCTAAAAATATTACGATTATGTTCACATGCATTGGCAGAAGAGTGTCATTACTTAATAGCTTCGCAGATGCCGCTAAACAACTAAAATTAAAAGCCAATTTCTTTGGAACCGACACTACCGAACTGTCTCCAGCATTACAATTATGCGATAGGAGTTTTTTGGTAAAACGCACGACACATCCCGGCTATATCAGGGAATTACTGGCCATTGTAAAAAAACACAAAGTAAAATTACTTGTTCCAACCGTTGATCTGGACCTGAAGAAATTAGCTAAAAACAAACAGAAATTTGAATCTTTAGGCTGCCATGTACTTGTCTCTGCCCCTGCTGTTATCGATATCTGTCAGGATAAAAGGAATACTTATAAATTTCTGACTAAGAATGGATTTGAAACTCCTGTCACTATGACAGTTAAAACAGCTCTTTCAAAAAAGAGTTTGAACTGGCCTTGTTTTCTAAAACCATGGGATGGATATGCCGGAAGAGGAACCGCCAAAATAAAATCCAGAAAGGAACTTTTGTTCTACTCCAAAAAAATACCAAATGTTATCTGCCAGGATTTTGTGGATGGCATTGAATATACATGTGACGTTTATGTTGACTTTAGTATGAAAGTGCGATGTGTTGTCCCGAGAAAACGAATTGAAGTAAGAACTGGCGAAGTAAGTAAAGGGCAAATAGTAAAAAACACTCATATTATGACCGAAGTTGCAAAATTAGTTAAAACTCTTGGTGCGGGCCCGGGAGTCGTAACAATACAGTTGTTCTTAACAAAAGGAAGACACATAAAGTTTATCGAGATAAATCCACGATTCGGCGGAGGAGTACCGCTTTCAATTAAAGCCGGAGCCGAATTCCCAAAGTGGATCTTACAGGAAGTAAGCGGGGAAAAACCAAATATTCGCCAGGGTTGCTTTAAAGACAACCTAATCATGCTCCGATACGACGCCGAAGTGTGGTTATAGTGACAATTAGCTGTTGAGGGAACAAGCAAATGATATTTGAAGAAGTAATCGGGCCAAGCAGACCAATAACATGGGTATTAAATTTCTGGCCTATATTAGCGTCATCCTTTGCCGCTTCATTTATTGCAACTTTATTCTGCAAAAAGATAGCTATTAAATTCAACATTGTGGACAAACCTGACAACCTCGTCAAAACGCACAAAGAACCCATCGCATATCTTGGCGGAATCGGAATATTAATCGGCCTGACTGTGGGGGTCTTAACTGGCATAGCATGCCTGAGAAACCATGAATCTTTTTCCACAATATTAAAATGGCTGCTTGGAATTCTTGCCGGCGGCTCTATTGCATGTCTTATTGGATTGACGGATGATATATTTGACATTAAACCAAGTCAAAAAATCCTTGGTCAAATCCTTGCCGCTACCATGCTGATATTAGTTGGAATCACGCCAAACCTAACCATAATTTGCGAATCATTAAATATATCCTTTCTGCCTAAATTTGAACTGTTGGCTGAAATCTTTGTCGTAATTGTCTTTGTCTTAGGCGCAACAAACTCATTAAATCTTCTTGATGGACTTGATGGTTTGTGCGGCGGAGTAACTGCAATTATTACAGTAGCAATGTTATTACTGTCAATACATCTGGCAACCTGGGGATTTAGTGACATCGGTGACCCTGTGAGGATTATAATTTGCCTTGGCCTTGTAGGAGGTGTCTGCGGCTTTTTGCCGTTCAACCGTCACCCAGCTAAAATATTTATGGGCGATGCAGGCAGTATGCTTTTAGGGTTCATGATAGCAGCACTGATGATCTTATTCGCAGAAAAAACGCCCAGATGGTGGATGGCGTCAATTATTGTCTTTGGGTTACCAATCTTAGATACCGCTGTTGCATTGCTTAGAAGGTTAATAAATCACAGGCCTTTGTTTGTTTCTGATCGCGGACATATATATGACCAGATGATTGACAGAGGTATACCTTTGAAAAAAACTGTAAAAATCTGTTATGTTCTCGCAGGCCTTTATGCCTTAGTAGGCGTGGTAATGAGCCAAATAAGAACACGTTATGCCGCCGTTGTCTATGTTCTTGTTTTTGTTGTCTCTGCCCTGATTGTCTGGAGAGGAGGCTATTTGAAAATGGAAGGACTGCATGGGGTGGTTCCGAAAGAAAAACAAAAACAGAGTTGACCAATCAGTCCTATAGCCTAACCACTAAATATTCACTATCGTCGGCAAATTGCATCGCTCCTTCGTAGAGAGCTGGAACAAGCAGGCAATCTCCCGGGCTAAAATCTGCAGCAATTTCGTCGGCACCTGTGATTTTCCCTGAACCGGTTAAAATTATCAGCACCTTTATCTGCCCCGGTGATAAAAGGGTTTCGCAACCTTTAGCCTGATGGCCCTTATCAATCTTGAAATATTCGCTGTCTACAAGCCTGCCCATTGTTGCCACTGACAGGTTATCGCCTGACGGGTCAAAATGAATACTCTCCATAGCTTCATCAATATGCAGCTGCCTGCCTTTACCGCTGGCGTCGAGTCTGTTCCAATCAAATACTCGATACGTAGTGTCGGACGGCATCTGAATTTCAGCTATCAGCAATCCGGCTCCTATGGCATGTGCGGTTCCTGCCGGCAGGAAGTGACATTGTCCCGGTTTGACTTCTATCTTTTCCAAAAGCTCAGCGACGCTGCCGTCTTCTATTGCTTCGGCAAACTTACTTTTTGTTACTCCCTCTTTTAGTCCTTTGTAAATCACCGCTCCGGGCTCGGCTGATATGATGTACCAGCATTCGGTTTTTGGATCGCCTTTACCTGTCCGCTTACAGGTTTCAGGGTCAGGATGTACCTGCACACTCAAAACATCCTGAGCATCTAACAGCTTAATCAAAAGAGGGAAGGGCAGTTTGAAATTTTCATCGCCGGTAATCTCTTTCGGGTATTGCTTAATAACTGTTTCAAGTGTTTGTCCGGCTAATTCACCATTTACAATTTCGCTCTTATCTTCGGGCAGGTCTGCCAGCTCCCAGCTTTCACCGATATTGTCTTCCGGCAGGTCCTTACCAAAAACCTCGGCAAGTTTCCGGCCGCCCCATATGCGATGCTTATAAATAGGTTTAAATTTTAACGGGTATAGTTTCATAGTCCTCATATTATCTTGCCTGAACAAATATGTCCAGATAATGGCTTTGAAATGGGTTTGTTTTTCACTTTCCCAAAAGGGTGTAAATTGTTGTAATTGGTTGTTTGGTAGGGGGTTAGGCTCATATTAGCATTTCTTAAATTGGGTTTGTTTTCTCAAATGGCTTCGTTTTTTTTTGTGCATATGGTGTAAATTGTTGTAATCCTTTATTGGATATAAGTTTAGGATTATTTTGGCGTCTCTTAAAATGGGTTCGTTTTGCATATTTTGTTTATTTTGATTGATCCGTCTTCGTGAAACCCCGCCATGCAGGATGGCAGGGCTAATCGATATGGAGCCTTGCTGCGCAAGGGAATTATAATTTACTATTTGGTTTGATTTATTCAAATTTGAAACCCCCGTTTTGGTGTATTTCGGTGGTCATTATACCAGATTTTCAGCTTTTTTCAAGAAGAAAGCGTTTTTTTTGCCCCAACAGGGCCGGTACCTAAGGCATAAATTTTGTTCACCACGAAGATAAGAAGAGCACGAAGTAAAGAACTGTAGCCACAGAGAACACAGAGTTTATTAAGTTTAACCACGGATTAACATTGTTTTTTTAGTTTAAAATATTAGTGTCTTTGGGGTAAAAAGACGAAGGCGAGGCCGAGCAATAAAAGTATTAGTCTTTCAGCACTGAAAGTTTTTCTCAAGGATTATTCAAACGGCAACTTGTTTTCAGGTGGCGACAAATTGGAATAGTTTCCTAACAATTTTCGGGCTTTTGCAATGTAGTCTTCCGGCCGAGAACAGTCCTTTTCCCACTCAAAGAAATCGTCAAGAGCTATTAAGCACGTTTTTATATCGTCTTCACGCAGAAGAAATGTTATTGCAAAAGTTCCCGTAATCACAGCATGTTGAGCTTTCGTTTTTGCGAGTTCACTTTCTCCTGCTGTAAGATATTCCTCTGCTTTTTTTAGTCTGACGAGGCTATCGTTCCAAATCTTAGCAATTTCCGGGTTCATATTGCCTCCAATAAAAAAGTTTACTTAAAAAGTTTCATTACCATCATTACCGCACCTAAGCCAAAGAGTTAAAGCGTTGCCGGTTCTGGGACATTTCATAGGATTTTCTTTATCTTACGGCTGTAGTATAGACTATGGGAACGGATAACGGTCTATCTTACCAAACCAATAATTAAGACCCGACAGACGACCTTGTATCATATTTAACGCGAAGATGGCTAACCTACGGTCATACCCGTCATCCCCTCGCATGAGCCGGCGAATGGCCACTTCCGCACATAGGAACCCTAGCAGTAGCCACAGAACAAATGGAAGGAACATCAACCACCAGCCAGCAAAAAAGGAAATCGCAAAAGTGCTTGAAAGAAAACCACCAAATGCTCCTAATGGCTGAAACATGGGGTGTTCCAAAGCCAATCCAGGCCGTTCAAGGGAATCGGCGAATCTCTGAAAGAGAAAATAAGCTATTAACGCCCATCCGTAGCCCACAAAGGATGTGATTATGACAGCAGTAGCAATAGAGGCGAATAAACACATTGCGACGGCTATGACCCCATGGAAAAAGAAAAGAACAACAGGCGATATCATAATGTCAACAAAACGCACCCATTTGTAATTTGCTGGGTAAATAGAGTTAACTAAGAACGTAGAGCTAAAATGTGCGGCGGCGATTGTGTTGGCAATTATCCAGACGATTTTAATTACAACCACTCATATTCTCCTCAAAAAAAATTATTAATAATTTCTGGCGCAATAAAAAAACACCGTTCAATCAACCTTATTCCAAGCCCGACAAGGCTATTCGTTCACCAGTTCCAGCGTATCCACGTTATAGCTGAAAGTCAACGACATTTTGTGAAAATTATTGTCAATAATGCCTTTTAGGGTTAAGATAAAAACGTTTGTCTGGAGAAGATTTTATGGCAAAAAATGAAGTCAAAATGAAGATGAAACATGAATTGATTCCTGATCAAGTCAGGAATGACAAACCCTTAATAGAAGCCCGAATGAGGAATCAATGACAAATGATGAATGATGAAAACCTAAAAGAGAATTTGACGCAGATTTCGCGGATTTTTTTAAAGAAAAAGAAAGATAAAAAACAAAAGAAAAAATAAGTAGGTAAACGTCCCCTATTTAGCCCTCTTTAATTATCCCGGAGGTCGCGATGAGAAACCTACAGTATTACGCAGAAACTAAGTTTCGGAGTATAGAGATAAATAAGTTTCGAGCCGCAGGCAGTAATCGCGTGCCCTTTAGGGCGGTAAAATCATAAGGGTTGGTAAGATCAGAGAAATTTTAGAAATAGATTTGGTTTGACAAGTTTAGTAAAATAGTTATGATTAGTTAAAAGTTTTGATATGGACTGAGAGCAAAGTTATGGCTGGGGATAATAAAAGTAGATGTAAGGTTGCACCTAAGCAATTCGCTCATAAACACGCTGATTATATTTATGCATATGCTTTGAGTAATAAAGAACTTAAGTCATTAGCGCAAACAATTCAATATCATCTTAGTTTTTTTAGTCCTTTTAAAACGATTAAATTAAGGTCTGAACTAGGTTTTTTATATGCTTTTTTAGGAACATTAACATTAAAAAAATGTTCCGAAGCTTTTCCTGAAATTCATATTGATATAATTAATAAAATTTCAAAGTTATATGTAGATAAATTACTTCATCTGATTCCAAATCGTAATTATTCGGATTATCAGAAAAGGTTAAATGTGTGGGAAAAGCTCTTTACAAATTTTGAAGATTCAGACGATTATGAAAAAAGCATTTCTGTGCTAGCTGCTACTTTTTATGAATTTTTAACCGATACTCCTTGTGACGAATCTAAAAAATTAATGCTCATTATGAGATTTAATGGATATATGGAAAATTTTATTATTGGGTTTAACGATAGTATGAAAGATTTATGAAATTAATCTCAAGAATATTTTAAAGATATTAATCAATTTTAAAAATGTTGAATAGGAGAATAAATGGAAACATTAAAAATAGGTGGCTATGAAATTCAGCAAAAATCTGAAGAAACTTGGCATATTATGAATTGGGATAAAGATTGTGCTTTGCCTGAAAATTTTACTTTAAATACAGACCGCAAGGAAATGGCAATTAATTTGATAGAAAAAGTAATCACAAAAATTACTCCAATACTTTGGTAGCACTACGGAGGTCGCGATTGATTATTGTCAATTTTATATTGTTTAGGGGATTTTTACCCACGCACCAAAATTTTTTTGGTGCGGGACACGGCGGGTTTTTCCGTCCGCGGTTGCTGCCGGAGGCCGGGATGAGAAACCTATAGTATTACGCAGGAAAATTAAAGGTGTCCGGTACATTTTTAGCTCCCAAACTACCAGCCAATACAATACCCCAAAACCGGCAACTCATCAACAACTTTTTAATCTGTGAAAATCAGTGGATAGATTAGTTCGTTGTTCGTAGAAAATCTGCGTTAATCTGTGGTTCGCATTTGGTTGAAATTATGTTTCATCTTTTCCGTTGGGGCATTTTTCTGAATGTTTGTGTATGTGTGAATGGCTATGCAATTGGTGAACTTCGCATACCTGGGCCAGTTGGACATCGGATTTTACAAATAACAGCGGAAAAACAATGTCGCTTATACAGCATGGCACCCAGACGGCAATAAAGAGTACCACAAAAATCGCACCTGCAACAGCAATTGTCATCTGTTCTTGTAAATTCATCAGTATATAAGACGATGATGCCCAGGTACTCATAAGGACATGGCCCGCATGAGGGAACTTCGTTCGAGGTATCAAATAGGCTATCAAAATTCCAAGCAACGCAGCTGGATTGACAATATACCACTGTTCTATAAATCCAAGATAAATCTTACGTGCATGTTCGTCTCCCAGGGAGTCCCTATGGACTGTAGGTTCTTTTTCGCCGAATCCATGTTCTAATTGATGCAATTGTGATTCTGTCGGAACATTCAGCCCCAATATTTTACTACCAAAATGAGGTATCACCGAATCACTTAGAGTTGCTATTCCAATCGAACCAAAATAACCAACCAAAAGAATAAGAATGAAGTTTTTCTTCTTCCTGTGTAGCGAAAAAAGAGACGCAGTCACCATCGCGCTTAAAATAACATGACCGGGATGAAAAAAACTAAATAATGTGCTCGCGTGAAAACTGCTTAAGTTACGGAATATGAGCATAAAAATCACGCCCATCAAGGCTCCGAAGATTGTAAAAGGTGCGTGCCCCTTAAGCTCGACCACAATATGTCTTACTCTTTCTTTCACATTAAACTCCCTCATGATACGTGAGCTTATCGTGCAAAAATCTAACAGCCAAAACACGTTTAAAATTATATGGCAAAGGAAGGTTAGTTGCAAATATATTCAGGGCGTCAGGATAATTATAATTTCTTGTCATATCGAGCTTTTGCAATTACAATCGTTTGTCCAGCAATTCGAGGAAAAGGGAATATGAACACTAAAATCCGATGGGGCATATTAGGTACAGGCAATATCGCAGAGCAGTTCGCGCAAAGCTTGACGGTACTGGGCGATGCTGAGCTTCTCGCTGTCGGTTCACGTGCTGAAAAAACCGCTAAAAAATTCGCTAAGAAATTCAAGATTCCACGCGCTTACCCAAGCTATGAACAGCTTGTAAACGATAAGGATATTGATGTCATATACATATCGACCCCGCACACACTTCATATGGAAAATACGATGTTAGCTCTCAATGCAGGCAGGGCGGTACTATGCGAAAAACCGTTTGCGATAAACACCGACCAGGCAATGAAAATGGTCGACTTGGCACGGGAGAAGAAACTGTTTTTGATGGAGGCGATGTGGACGCGTTTCCTGCCGGTAATAACAAAAGTCAGGCAATTGCTGGACGAGGGAATTATCGGTCAGCCCGAATATGTGCAGGCAGATTTCGGCTATAGTTGTAAACGGAATCCCGAACATCGCATACTAAATCCTGAGTTAGGGGGCGGCGCACTTCTCGATGTCGGTGTGTACTGCATCTCGTTTGCGTCAATGATTTTTAAATCTGAGCCGACATCAATTAAATCAACCGCGCATATAGGCAAAACAGGTGTCGATGAGCAGTCATCGATGACTTTAAGCTACAACGACGGGCAAATCGCTGAACTGGAATGCGCCATTAATAAAGATACCCCTTGGCAAGCTCTTATACGAGGCACAAAAGGTGAGATTAAAATCCATAGGCCTTTCTGGAAAGCTACCGCTGCGAATATCTCTATCGACGGGAAAGAGCCGCAGGTACTCGAAATCCCCTTGGAGGGTAACGGCTATAACTATCAGGCAGCCGATGTTATGGACTGCTTGAGGGCAGGAAAAACAGAAAGTGACATAATGCCCCTTGACGAAACACTCTCAATAATGAAAACTATGGATAAAATCAGGGCACAATGGCATTTGAAATATCCCTGTGAATAAAAGGAAAGTAATGGAAATTATCGAGACAGCTTCGGACTTTGAAAAGATAAAAAGCGGCTGCGTTCTAACTATCGGCAACTTCGACGGCGTCCACAAGGGGCATCAGCTGATTCTGGCAAAAGCTGGAATTATCGCCAACGAAAAACAAACATCCCTTGTCGCTATGACCTTTGAGCCCCATCCCGTCGCTATCCTGCATCCCGAAAAGGCGCCTGGAGTATTAACCACCCTGGAACTGAAACAAGATTTGTTAGCCAATTGCGGCGTCGACTATCTTGTCGTGCTTCGAGATGGTGCCAAGATGCTTAACTTGTCGCCAAAAGATTTCGTCGATGAATTTCTCATGAAAAATATCAGCCCGTCTGTAGTTGTTGAAGGTAATGACTTTAACTTCGGAGCAAATAGAAGCGGCAATATCGACACGCTCAAACAACTGGGCGAAGAAAAAGGCTTTGATGTCACGGTCATCGAACCGCAAGAGGTCAAACTAAATACGGGCCAGACCGTAAAAGTTTCGAGTACTATGATTCGCTATATGCTTGAGAGCGGACATGTCACCGATGCCGCTGCTGCACTGGGAAGAACTTATCGCCTTGTCGAAAAAATCATCTCCGGGCGAGGCATAGGAAAAGAACTTGGCTATCCAACACTTAATATGGCCAAGCCAACACAAATCATACCCGCAGAAGGTGTCTACGCAGGATTCGTTGAAGTCGAAGACAGCTTTGAAAAAGTACGAAAGGCCAATAAGCGAGTCCCTGCGGTTTTCAGTATTGGCCAGGCTCGAACCTACGGGCCCGACCATCCGCTGCTTATTGAGGCACATCTGCTCGACAAAAATATCAAACAGGATTTAGCGGACAAATGGATGGCTATGGACTTTGTCCAGCACATACGCTCGCAGCATAAGTTCAAAAGTGAAAAAGAACTTGCCGACCAAATCGCAAACGACTGCGAAACAGCAAAAAATATCTTATCAATAATAAACTAATAACGGGAACTTATATGATTGACAGTAATGATTTTCAAAAAGCGATTGAACTGGTAAATAAATCCAGCAATGTTTTAATTACCACGCACACACGCCCCGATGGTGACGCCTGCGGCTCTATGGTCGCGTTAGCTGATACGCTTACCACTCTTGGAAAAAACGTTAAGCACTTGATGCTCTCGCCTGTCCCGCAATGGTATGAGTTCCTGTTTACTGAAAAGGCGGCGGTGCTTGGTGAAGATATTTCCGTAGAACAATTACAGCAAGGTAAACTTATCGACCCTGACTTGATAATTATAGTTGACACCAACAGCAATAATCAGCTTTCAGAGATATCAGAATATCTAAAACAAAATGACAAACCTGTTCTCGTAATCGACCATCATGTCACAACTGACAATCTCGGCAGTGTTGAATTAGTTGACTCTTCAGCAGCAGCTGCGGGTTTGATCGTATTCGACTTTTTGCAATTCGCGGGTTGGCACATAACAAAAGAAATTGCCCAGGCCCTCTTCGTCGCTATCACTACCGATACAGGCTGGTTCCAGTTCGACAACACCGACAGCAGAGTTTTGAGAACCACTGGCGAGCTCGTCGATTTCGGCATCAATACTACACAAATCCATCATGACATATACCAGAATTTCTCACCACAAAGATTTAAACTTATGACCGCTATGTTAAACACACTTGAACTGCACTTCGATGGCAGATACGCAGCACAGCAATTAACCCAGCAGGACTTCAAAGAAACCGGCGCCGAATATAGTGATACTGAAAACCTGATCGACCAATGCCGCAAGATAGGCTCGGTGCAAGCTGCGGCTTTATTTGTCGAATTAGCCGACGGGCAGATAAAATGTTCGCTTAGAAGTTCAAGCGGTATCGATGTCAGGATAATCGCACAGAAATTTGGCGGTGGAGGCCACGTAAAGGCCTCTGGCGCACATCTACCGGGACCTATAGAAAATGCAAAACAACTTATTTTTGACGCTTTTGGTGAACAATTTGGGTAAAGTGAGAGCAATTAATAGGCGTGTTGGAAAAAAATTAAACATTTTTTGAAAAAATACCGAAAAAAAGGCTTGACGCTATGTTGATATCGTAATAAACTGACAAATGATGGCGGTGAGCGTATCTTTATACTGCCGCCGGAAAGGGTGAAATTCAGGTTTTGACGAAAATTTTACTAATCCGAATATGTTGACATAAACTGTTTAACTGTGTCTTTATAGACCGCTGACAGTTTAGTTAGCGGTTTTTTTTATTTGCTCTTTTTAAACTTGATAGATATTACCGACTGCGATAGCCATAAAAAGGCTACAGCCTTGAGGCGTAGATTAACGCAGAAGATTGGGCTCGTAGCTCAGCTGGCTAGAGCGCACGCCTGATAAGCGTGAGGTCGGAAGTTCAAGTCTTCCCGGGCCCACTTTAATTGATGATTGACTATTGGTTTGGGTAGACAAGAACAAGAAAAGATACCCGAATCTGGAATAACTGTTTTTTTGTAAATAATCGATAATCGTTTATCAATAATCAGTTGCTTTGGGTTCGGGGACGTAGCTCAACTGGGAGAGCGCCGGCTTTGCAAGCCGGAGGTTGTGGGTTCGAGCCCCATCGTCTCCATTGTTTGTAAGTTCTTTGAAAATTGAATAGCAATGCGTGGGTAACGTTTAAATACGTTAACACAAACGAAGCGTAAATTTAGGATACATTATGTATTTCCTTACTAACTAATCAATCTTTGATTGATATGGTCAAGTTACTAAGGGTGTATGGGGGATGTCTTGGCGTCGAGAGGCGATGAAGGACGTGGCTGGCTGCGATAAGCCCGGGGCAGGTGTCTAGCAACCGTTAATCCCGGGATCTCCGAATGGGGTAACCCAATAAGACTGGGCAACCAGATCTTATTATCCATGGCTGAATGTATAGGCCATGTGAAGCGAACGCAGGGAACTGAAACATCTAATTACCTGTAGGAAAAGAAATCAACCGAGACTCCGTAAGTAGCGGCGAGCGAAAGCGGAATAGCCCAAACCGAGAAGCTTGCTTCTCGGGGTTGCGGGCGTCGACATAAACAGAAGGATAGTTAGCAAAACGGTCTGGAAAGTCCGACCATAGAAGGTGAAAGTCCTGTATGCGAAAACTTGAGATCTGCGTTGACGTACCAGAGTAGCACGGAGCTCGTGGAACTCTGTGTGAAGCTGGGGGGTCCACCCTCCAAGGCTAAGTACTACTCGACGACCGATAGCGTATAGTAGCGTGAGCAAAAGATGAAAAGTACCCCTATTAGGGGAGTTAAAAGTACCTGAAACCATACACCTACAAGCTGTGGGAGCCCTATGATCTGTCTTCGGACAGGTAACGGGTGACCGCGTGCCTTTCGCATAATGAGCCGGCGAGTTACCGTTTGTGGCAAGGTTAAGCATTTAAGATGCGTAGCCGTAGCGAAAGCGAGTCTTAATAGGGCGAATCAGTCGCAGGTGGTAGACGCGAAACCAGGTGATCTACCCATGGGCAGGTTGAAGGGGATGTAAAAGTCCCTGGAGGACCGAACACACTAACGTTGAAAAGTTAGGTGATGACCTGTGGGGAGGAGTAAAAGTCTAATCAAACCTGGAGATATCTCGTTCTCTCCGAAATAGCTTTAGGGCTAGCCTTGAGGAACTACTTTACAGGGGTAGAGCTACTGAATGGGGATAGGGGGCCACCAGCCTACCTACCCCAACCAAACTCCGAATACTGTAAAGAC
>VRUG01000115.1 GCA_019456255.1 Planctomycetota bacterium
AATAATCAGGTGAAGGAAAGAAAGTTCAAACACAAAAACAGAAAGACGAGATACAAGTATGGAGCTGCAACCCTTATTGACTGTAAGATTGAGCTATTGGACTCTAAAGAGGCAGGATATATCTACGAGACACGCGCAGTGATTGTGAAATGGGATAATGCTATAGCGCTTTACGTATTTTTCAAACCAACTGAGCTGATTCCGCACGTGCCGGCGGGTGATATTTTCTCCTTTATCCAGTAGTCGGCGGACTTGAGGACAGGTATCCCATTTGAAAAATGGTTCTGCATATTGCCGGAAAGTTATATCCGGTTTTGATTCTTCTTTGGGTTTGTTTAGCACTTCCTCGATAATAAAGCGATGAGCTTCTACTTCGGTTGTTCTGCCGGTAGACTTCCAATTATAATCTTTAGCAAGTCGATAATAGTAATAATTTCCTCTTTTCCAAAGCGAATATGGTTTAGCATGGCGCATATCAAATACCTCCAATTCTTATTGTCTACAATTAGTCTACACTATTCAATAAAAAAAGCCACCTTTTTAAAGGGTGGCTTTTAATTATTTGCATTATATCAAGTTATATGGGCGGCGCCAGGATTGAACTGACGACCTTCTGGGTGTAAATGATATGGCCTCGTTTTCCAGCATATTCCTTTATTTTCTTTACTATTCGTATTTTATATGACAGCAAGAAAATAAGTCAACTGTCTATTCGTATTTTCTTATATAGTTTCCTATATATTGAATCCTTTCTGCTCACAAAATTGCTCACACTAATTCGGTAAAAAGCGTCTGGTAATGACCATGCGGCTCATTAAATAGACTAGTATGTATGACCGATGGCCCAATAAGACCTTCTGGGTAAATACCAGAAGGTCTGAAATAACAAAGCCCCCGGTCTCTCAGGGGCTTTGTTTGTTACTTTTCTTGCAATTTGATTAAGGGGATAAAAAAAGCCCCAGGGCTTTGACCCAGGGGCACACACGACCCGTCGTTTCTTTATGCTTCTACCGGCTCTACACCGAAGACTGTTTCCGGATCGGCATAACCTCCGCAATTGACACAACGATCTGATGGATTTCTATTCATGATCTCCTCCTCCTATCCTATGTTGAAATAATCCCACTGTCTTTTTCAAAATCATAACCAGGGAACATTTCGGCAAATAATTTTCTCGCCCTCAAAGACCCCCGATCCGCGCCATGTTCTACGGGGCTTTCTGTCTGATTCCTTTGTCTAGTCGGCTTATTCCTCAGCGTCTCGCCCTCCATGGTTAGATGTGTACGGGAGATTGACGGTTCTGACAGTAGATAGTCCTGCGTGTGAACTCTGCTTACGCATTTCCTTACGAAATAGTTCCCTATTGTACTTTGACAGCCGTGCCGCTGGCGGTCAGCATAAGCATGTGCTCGGCATATTCGTCAAAGTCCATCCGAATCCCGACAACCGCGTTTGCATTCAGTGAAAAGGCCTCCTCTTTCAACTCAAGTAGCGCCTGTGATCTCATTTTGCGCATGCTTTCCTGAAGCTGTTTGGACCTCCCTCCCACGATATTTCGCATCCCGGCAAAAATGTCTTTGAAAACATTTATACCTGCAACCACCTGGGATCCGACAATACCTTTGTACTCTGTGATAACCTTGCCGTCTATTGCAGATGTAGTTGTTAGCACCATGTGTTGGTAGCGATCTTGCTCTATTTTCTCAGTTTCTTCTTTAGCGACCTTGCGGGACAGCGCCTCTTCTATTTTCTCGAGACTATCCAACTTTGTGGAACACGACGGACAAACCGTGTGTTCTTTTCCTGAAATGCTGACAGTTTTCGAGTTGTTCTGATCATAGTACGATACAAGATCACTACCGCAAATACTGCATTGAGTCATTATCGTTCCCTCCTTTACCAGCTTGGTATTTCTTTTTCCATCGCCTGCTTGAAAGATATTATCAGTTTATCCCAGTGAGATTTAGATTGATCTAAAACAGCTTGTGTATTTATAGGATTATAAGGCTTAGAATATCGGTAAGTACCGTTTAAAACATCTCCCGTAAAGCGCATTAGGGGGTCGGTTAATAATATTCTGCACCTGTTATCTTTTGCTTGAATAGTAATTGTCGTTTTGATGTCGAGATAATAAATGCCATTCACAATCTCAATAAGATATTTGCCCTTGATAACCCCAGCCTCTTTATCCTGGAATTCTATTACAGATTCAGCAGAAACAAAAGTATCAACAGCCCAAGAATTGGCTTTGATATATAGATTGTCCTTGCTTTCATCTTCTCTTTCAACAATCAAGGAGGCTACTTCCCCGGTTACTGGTTCAATATTTGGTATTACTGAAGCACATCCTAAAAGCGAAGCTATAAAAATCGCTAAAATGTAATTTTTCATCTTATCCTCCTAGTAATTTTTTTCAGGCTTCCCCTGATTATTACCTTCTAAATACCTGACTATCTTCTGTATTATCTTCTGTTCAATCTATCATTAAAATACTTTCTCGCCAAAGAAATATCTAGGTTGTATTTGGCCGAGTATACCAATTCTCAACCCCCGGCGAAAACTTCCTTTAAAAACGGACTGGCCTTCTGCCTATTGTCAATGTAGTGATTTGCTGTAGTTTCCAGGCTCTCATGGCGTAGAAAGTTTTGAATGCCGACCGGACTCATGCCCGCAGCATCCAGGAGGGTCCCGGCAGTTCTTCTCAGCAAGTGAGGACTGAATTGCAATTCCCGTGTAATGACACCCGCACGTACCGCCCGCTCTCCCAGTTTTTTTAACCTGTACCATAGACCATGAGGATTGATCGGCTCGTTTTTATCGCCGTGAAAAAGAGGGTCCTCCGGCCGGGGATCTCTTTTGAAAGCTTTCTTGAAATAGCTCAAGCAGGCGTCTACCGCCTCCACGCTTGCGATCTCCTGTTCAAACGGCTTGAGTCCCTTCCCAATCCCGGAGCAATACCAGGCCCCGGCGGTTTCATCCAGGTATAAATCCTTCCAGCGCAGAGCTGAGACCTCGGCCGCCCGCAGGCCGGTAGCCGTCAAGAAGTTTACGATTGCATATAAATGAAGGCCCTCAAGGGATACGTCCTGTTTCAGCCATGAAAGCAGGCTCTTAAACTCGCCCTGTTGCAAAGCACGTTTTTTATGAGCATGGCCCTGATTTTTCAACTTCTTCACCAGCTTATCATCCATGTTCCGGAATGGAGAAATAAACCCCGGCGCTACCCGCTCACAGCCGGCGAAGAAGTTTTTCAAAGCCATCACTTCGTTATAGATTGTCTTCTGAGCTTTACCGTCCGCTTTCCCTGCATCGTAGAAAGTCTCGATATGACCTACCGTGCACTGAAGGGGCGAGAGCTGATCTGTAAACTCGAAAAACCGGCGTACCGTGCTGGCGTAGGTCTTATAGGTCCCAGGACTCAGCCCCTGCCCGTGGAGCAGGATCCGGTCAACATCTTGCCAGGATTTAATGCTGTCGAATAGTTGAGCCGTCTTTAAAATTTGTATAGTGAGTGTTGGATATTTGGCCGTCACCGCGACAATCTCGGCAACAGCCGGGACGTGCACACTTCCCTGACTTTGCCGACAGCTATGAGGAAATGTATGCTCCCACATACGGGCGTTTCCGCCTGGAGCGGATAACGGAAGTAGTCGAAAACTTCATGTCATGTGGCGATTACACTAAGGTCGTAGATGCCCGCAGGGTAGTGTCGCCCGCATACAGTGCACAAATCCTGAATGCAAAGAAGAGTTCTTTCGTCCCTTCAGTTGTAAAGGCTTTCATCTCTGCCCTTCCTGTTCACAGAAACGCACCCTTCTCTTTGCTGAGTACATGGCGAATGAGCTTCTACTCCGGCTTCCCCACAGATTGGTGACCCTCACCCTGCCCAAAATGCTGAGAGTCTTCTTCAAGCATGACAGAAAACTTTTCTCTGAAGTAAGCAGACTTATCTTCGACATGGTGCAGGAATATTTGAACGAAGCGGCAAAAACTCGCGTAGAATCCGCTTCAGTGCTCAGCTTTCAGTCGTTTGGTGAATTTTTACGGTGGAATTCCCACTTCCATGGACTCTTCTTAGAAGGCGGCTTTGATCAGAGCGGCAACTTTGTCTACATCCCTTTCAGCAACCTGTCAGCTATGACTGAATGCTTCCGCAGGCGTGTCATCAAGCTCTTTATCGAGAAGAAACTCATCAACCAACACATGGCGGATAACCTGCTCAGATGGAGACACTCGGGGTTCAGTATTGATTCGTCAATAAGACTGTTCGGCGGAAGCCGGCAGGAACGGGAGAATCTCGCCCAGTACATAGCACGACCTCCCATCTCTCTCAAAAAGATACGCTTTGAAAGCTTCCACGGAAAGGTACTCTTCCACACAGCCTATAACGAGTATTTCAGAGAAAATCTAAAGCTCTTCGAGGCAACCGATTTTATCGCTCTGCTCACTCAGCACCTACCTCCCAAGGGCGCACAATATATCCGACG
>VRUG01000116.1 GCA_019456255.1 Planctomycetota bacterium
TGAAAAATGAGCCTTGATACTTCGCCGAACAGCTTCCTGTCATACTTAAAAAACACACGCAGGCACTTGGGGATCGCCTATGCGAAGTGAAAATTGAGGGACTTTCGGGGTAGATCTACCGATACTCCAAAATAAAAGGCCGCCTTCAGCCTTAAGTTACTGGCAATCTGAAGGCAGCCTAACCGGATAGAAGCTATCCTTGATGGCAATGTACTTCTATCTGGACCTTCTTTCAAGAGGGTACCCGGATGAGAAGAAGAAGTCTCAATCCCCCCCTGTGGGAACGCCAAGTACGTCAAACCATACAAAAAGTAAAAGGCAAATCGAACTCCAAGTCCCTCAAGTCCTGCGATCTCTACGAGTGCCTCTGCATTTTTATCAGCAATCACCTGAAAGAGCGAATATTCTCCCAGGCCACGCTCTGTGTCTATTACCGGCATTTGAAATCATTTTCTGCCTGGATGAGCGAAAATGAAAAGGTAACGGATATTCGAACCGTACAGGTATCTCACCTCAGGCAATATTTTTCCTATCTGGATAGTGTAAGGAAGTACAAGAAGTCATCGCTTGAAGGGGTTCAAACATCTTTGATGAGATTCTTCCGGTCCATGAGGTTCAGGAAACTCATCCCAAAGAATCCCATGCAAGACTTCCATATCCTTGCACCCCGCCACATGAACAGTGCAAACCTCTTGACCGTCTTTGACATCAAGATTTTTCTCCGCAGTGTCAAAGACCATTACCGGTACCTGAAAGATTCAGGCAAGCTCGGTTGTTTTTCTTTGTTTATTCATCGCCGGGATCTCTGTATCGTAGCCCTCTGTATCGCCTGTGGCTTGCGCAGGGGGGAAATCCAAAGGATCAAAGGAGATCATGTGGACTTTAATCAAAAGACGATTCTGATTCCCGGTAAAGGAAATCAGAGAGTCGTTATCAAAGAGCGAAAGGCGTTCTTCTCTCACCCCTTTTTGGAAGAAATCCTTATGAGGTATCACCGCATGCGGGAAAAACTGGCTGGTGACAGTTTTTTCTGCAATTGCTACGGCGATGAGTTGAGCGCGACCGCAATTACTAAGATTTTCATACGCTACAGTGCCTTCATCTCAAAGGATGTTAAGTACAACGCGACCATAATACGAAAATCCTTCTCATCTCATCTGGTACGAAAAAAAGTGAATATCGAGGCGATCCGCGATCTTTTGGGACATGAAAACTGTGAAACGACACTCCGGTATTATGTGCATTTTTCAACTGAGGATTTAGGAAAGATCTGGAAGGAGAGTAATCCGTATGGCGGTAGAAATTAAGTACAGCCAAGCAGTCAGAATATTCTTAAAGCATTTGCAGCAAAACAATATGACAAACAGGTGGCTTGAGAGCTTCCGGCAAACCCTTCAGGGTTCCTTCAAGCGCTTCATCGCAACTGAGCTGAGTATCTATCCCTTGAGCCTGGATAAAATAAGAAGCAGGTACTCGAAACCCCGTCAATATGCATTTGCCTACTCACTCAAGAGATTCCACACCTTTATTCAAAGCAATCCCCATCTTTGCGAAGCCTCTTTTGGCAAGGCGGTTGCCAGGTTCCTCGAGCATTCAAAAGAACTCTGCATAGCTACGAAAAGGGCGATAAGAAACGATGTGTTCAAGGTCGTAAGTTTCGACATCGATGATCTCGCGCTCTCCTACATACCCGTGAAGGTGATTCGGGACTGTATGAGGGGACCCTCCCGGCACATGCTGGTACGGGGAAAACGATTCTTCAAGTTTCTGCGTCACTAACGGTGGTACCCAATAAAGGAATGACGGTGAGTGAGCCCACTGATTGGGCGGATCTGTTCACTTCACGGAGGCAATGAAGGAGGTGATAAGTATAGGCTGGGAAAGACTCTACGTGGAGTCATGTCTCTCAACCCGCAACTAGTACCCTCCGGAATCCATGCTCAATTTATGGGCCCACTACCGACAGAATGACATCGGAGACCACCGACAATGAGGTCCCATCCACGCAAACCTGCTCGACCAGAGGCATCTACCGCCCCACACCAGTAAGATCATGAGCTTTATCGAGCAGGAAGAGGATTCTGACAGCGGAGAACCGCTTGAGCTTGAACAGGCCTGCCGCATCTATGTAAAACACCTCATCCGGGAGAAAAGATTACGCTGGGAAGCGATCCGATCGGCCTACTATCATATTACAAGCTTTGCAGAATTCGCCGGGCATAAGAAGAGAATCAAGCTCATACGCCGAGATGATATTCTTGAGTATCTGAATCATCTTGAGCTCAAGCGCGGCTATTCTCAGCGTTCAAAGATTACCATTTTAACGACACTACGAAGTTTTTTCGCTCATTTCGCGGCTCAGAGGCTCATCCAGGCCGGTACGACCGCCAATATCAGGATCAAGAAGGTGAAGAAAATCGATAAAAGCTGCCTGAGCGAAGAACAACTGAGCTCGATATTCAAGGCCGCCTACCTCAAGTATCAGCCCTATGAAGGCATAAGCCCTACCGATTCCAGAGTAACGCTGGAACGATGGTTGGCCGCCAGGGATTGGGCGATACTATGTCTTCTCATTTGCACGGGGTTGCGGACAAAAGAGATCGCCTCCCTGAAAACAGATTCCATAGACTTCCGCCAACGAGTCATCAAGATCCGCGGGAAAGGAGACAACAGTTACCGGGTAAGGGAGCGTATCATCCCGGTAACCGAGCCCATCACGCTTTCGGCAGCAGAGATCTATCTACACCTACGGCCTAAATCTATTTTCGATCATCTGTTTTTAAACACTCACCTCGAACCGCTAAAGACAAGTGGTTTTGCAAAAGTGGTGAACAAGATGAAGCGGGAGCTGTTTCCTCAACAGAGCCTGACCATCACGGGAATCAGAAGGTCGTTCGTTAATCTTTGTGCACAAAAAGGTATCGATCCCCTGATCCTGAGACAGATCATGGGTCACAATTCCCTGGCTACGACCATGAAATACTACCTTACAGTCCGGGAACAACATCTCAGAGAGGTGTGGGAAAAAACCAATCCCATACTTTATTTCAGCAAAAGGGAGTTTGAGCAATGGATGATTTAGAAACCTACATAGACGATTTCTTAACACACATCAGGATTGAAAAGAATTATTCCGAGGCGACAACGGATACCTATCGGATTGCCTTAACTATTTTTTCTCGGTTTCTCCTGGAAGCCAATATCTCGATCACGGATACAAAATGCATTCTCCGTTTCATCAGCCATTTGAAAGAGAAGGGCAACGGCGATGTCACCATAGCCCACAGGCTTGCCGCGCTCAAATCTTTTTTTTATTATCTCGTTAAGAAAAAAGTTGTCAGTAAAAAGAGACTGCCCTCGATCGAGAAATACAAAACAACAAAGAAGATCATTTCCATCCCGACCGACGAAGAGGTAAACCTGTTTATTGACACCATAGAAGAAGAATACCGCAAGCTGAAAGAAACGGTGGATGTTAGTACGGAATCCAACGAGCGCGTAAAAGCAAAGTTCTTCTCTGTTTTTCGGGATCTCACTTTTTTTACCCTCCTTACCGCTACCGGACTGAGGATCTCCGAAGCGCTCAACGTCAGGACAGAAGATATTAACTGGAATGAATGCACAATCAAAATACTCGGCAAGGGTTCAAAGGAACGGCTGATTTTCTTCGGGATCGATCGACTCACAAATCTCTTTGTTGAGCTCTTCAGGATCAGAGAGCAACTGGGTATAGACAGCCCCTACCTGTTTGTAAGCTACCAACACAGAAATGTTCTTACCCCCCGGTACATCCAACAGGTCATGAAGGATTTTTTGGATAAAACATCCTCTTCGAACTTCACGCCTCATACCCTGAGGCACTACTACGCCACTAGCTCCATCGAAAAGGGAGCGAACGTCAAGGCAATAGCGATTCTGTTAGGCCATGCCGATCCGGCCACTACCATAAAAATGTATTATCACATTTCCAAGAAAATCTTGAAGGAAGTATTTGAGACCACGAATCCGTTCAGCAATATCGTACTGCCGGTTAAAGAGATGATGAAGAAACGATATGAACTGCTCGCAAATCTGTAGATGATTTCTCATACCGCTGTCCCGATGCTGACAATTTAATTCAGTCGACAGGCTTTCACATCACCGACAACTGACACCGTCGGAATGGCCCTTTCCTACCGACTTTCTTCATTCCAGCTATTTCAGCAATTTATCACTATGATAGTATTGCACGAGGATTGCCGTCACTGCGTTTTCTCAAGACATTTGGTATTAGGATACCCCCTCATTTCACCAACTTTTCTTCTTGACTCGATTTAATCCATAGCATACGATATTTGTGTTTTTGCCAGTCACTTCGCATAGGGATCGCAAATACGTATTGCCTGTGAGGAAGAAGTAAGAGAACATCGTTCACCATATTCTCGGAGAAAAGAAGAGT
>VRUG01000117.1:0-381 GCA_019456255.1 Planctomycetota bacterium
CACGTGCAGGTCGCCCCAGATCACGTTTTCGCCCGGCAGGGATTCGCCGGCCAGGTGCACCCGCAGGGGCCGGGGCTTCAGGGAGCGGAGGTTGTGGGTAGTGCAGGTGCGGGGCCGGCCTCGTATCTTGTAGTGAAAGGTCACCCACAGGCTAATGTCACCGCTGGGGAAGGGGCGTTCCAGCATGACGGTGCGGTGCCACCAGTGGTCGGCGATCTCGCGGCCGATGGCGATCTCCGGCAGCGCCTGCCGCCCCTGGCTGGTCCCCAGCTCAACCGTCACCCGCTCCAGGGTGATGGGATAGCGGTGGGCGTCTTTCACCAGCAGGAGGAGGGGCAGGGGCCGGCCCGGCTCTACCCGCCGGGGAACGTCTGCCAGTAT
>VRUG01000117.1:391-4384 GCA_019456255.1 Planctomycetota bacterium
TAGCTATCGCGGGACAGGGAAGGCGGAAGGGAACTGGGTGGAAAAATACAAAGGAAGCCCCCGATACTGTCGCTTTTTCTTGAAATGCTGTTTTTTTTCATTTACATTGATGCAAAACGGATCACTACACAGCCCGCTCTCATTTCATGAAATAGGAGGTAGAGGATGGTCATAAACATAGTTGCGCTACCTAGCACTGCAGAAGGCATAAAAGCCAGCTTTGGGGGGCTAGCATAATATGAAGGCCATACAGCTGGCTGCATCAATCTTCCTTCTTATGGCGCTGCCCTTCTGTGGCAAGAACCCGGTTTACCCGCCTGACGATAATGGTGGAGAGATAGCTTTTCGTGCGGGAGAAACCCTTTACGTGATGGATCTGAGCACCGGTTCAACGTGGAAGGTGACCGAACCGGCGTGGGGCAGCTTCCGCTTGTCTCCAGATGGCGAATGGATCGTTTTTGATGAGGGGTCCCAGATCTACAAGATAAAGGTAAACGGCGACAGCCTCGCGCAGCTCACATTCCAGGGCCGCAATTTTTTCCCTCCTGGCGACCTGACGGGAAGTGGATCACGTATGACCCAGATATTGACGACACAAAATATGTTAGGTAGCAGATTCATTGGCTAAGAACATGAAAATGAACATTGTCACAACCATTTTGTTCTTACTTATAATAATTGGTTGCGATCTGCTGGATAATCAGGAAGATGAGACATATCTCGAGGGTCCGGCGAAAGTCCATTATATTGAGATTCTTGGCCTAACAAACAATAAAATCGAATTCAATGTATTTGCTATAGTACCATCTCCCTGTCATTATCACTCAAAAACAGAGAAACATCGCGATAAGGATGATTACTATATAAAGATTTTCTCAAGATATGATGGAGAACCTTGTCTTGGTAGTGGGTCAACAATTGAAGTTTACGTTAGTGTTATTACATCAAGCGGTGAAATAGATTTTCATTTTTGGTATAGTGATACAACAAGTCTTGACACAACAATAACAATACCTTGAAATACTCGCTACCGCCTAATCCCCATTGCAGCGGCCGGCCCGACTCCACCCGCCGGGGGGCATTCCCCGCATAAAACCGTCAGCTTTCTGATAAAACCTTCAGCTTTCTGAGGGTTATGCCCACTGCCTGATAGCTGACAAACCGAACCGATTTCTTTTTGTCATAGCGTTCATTTATTCCTGACTCCTCCCATACGGGTCCTTCCTTACTATTCCACCTTCACAAAACTTTCCCGGTAAAGTCCCTGTGGCATGTCATTTGCAGTATTGCAGGTGTGGGACTAATGTGATTATTATGGATCGAAATCGCGAACATTACGAACTCCGCTTTACTTGATTAAGGTGGAATAACTATACAACATCAGTCGCAAAAAATACCCGTTTACTTCAATTATCTTTTCCTTTTGATGCAGGGGATGGTCATAAATATAGTTGCGCTACCAGGCACTGCAGAAGGCATAAAAGCCAGCTTTGGGGGGCTAGCATAATATGAAGGCCATACGGCTGGCTGTATCGATCTTCCTTCTTATGGCACTGCCCTTCTGCGGCAAGAACCCGGTTGAGCCACCCGCCGATAATGATGAAGAGAGAATCCTCTTTATTCGGAGCTCAGAGAGTATCAGCTCTTTGAGTATCAGCGAGATTTGCACTATGTCGCCCGATGGCTCGGATATTCATGTAATTGCGCGTTACAGTCCCGGCAATAACCTTATTAGAGAACCATACTTTGCTGCAAAGGGGGCACCTAATCAAGACATATTGGTTGTGGAGGGCGGGCCGGGCACAACAATGGAGTACGCATCGCTGTGGCTCATGGACATGGACGGCAACCTCCTTACCCGGCTTACTTTGAATGGACATGATCCCTACTGGACCGAAGATGGCGAACATGTAATCTTTTCACGAACATGGGGTATCTTTCGCATTCATACGACCACTTTGAAAGAAGATACTCTCCACTTCGCCGCAACCGGTGCGCCTGGGACTAATGCAGGATATCTCTATTGGCTACATGGAATCATTCCGGGTCTTGAAACTCACCTGCTTTTACGGGAAATGTATATCTATACAGACAGCTTAGGGGTACTACGACATGAGGACGCAGAAATAATTACCTATGACTATTCCACTTCAGAAAAAATCTACTTGACGGATAACGATTACGAGGAAGGCTGGGTCTCAATCTCACCCGATGGGCAGCAAATTGCTTATACGCGGAAGACGTCTGTTCCATATCCCAGTACAGACAACCTGTACATGATGACAATTTTGGGTGAGAACAATCAACAACTGACGACTGGCACTCTGCGATCTTACCATCGTCCAGTGTGGTCCCCCGATGGCACGAAATTGATGTTTACCGCTGAAAACCCATATAATGAACCTTTCTCAAGGGGAAATGAAAATTTTGTGATCGTCATGGACGTAAGCACCGGAATGATGAATACCATTATTCATAATTCTCAAGAATCGAACCAATTCCATGATATCCAGGATTGGAAGTAAATGAAATGAACACATCATTAAGTAAAAGGTTGGGCATTGAAAACAAGTAGGGCAACTAAAAGGCAAACAAACGTAGGGAAATAAAATGAATTATTCAAAGGATTTTTGGAGCATCGTCTTATTCTGTGTCGCTCTCATTTCATGAATAGGAGGCAGAGGATGGTCATAAACATAGTTGCGCTAACTGGCACTGCAGAAGGCATAAAGGCCAGCCTTGGCAGATGAGCGCACGATGAAGACCAGACTGGTGGTCGCCTGCTTCGTTCTCCTCACCACGCTTTCTTTCTGCGGCAAAAGCCCACTGGGCAAAAGCACCAAATAGAGGAATAGTTTTGAAAAAGATACGTTTATGGTCTAGCATCTCCATGATCCTGATACTGCTTGGATATTGCGATTCCCCGACCAAACCAGGTACGCCCATTCCTTTCGAGAACATCGAGGGGGCGGGGCGTTTTAATGTGCCCGAGGCAGGGACCGAGGTTATTAAAGATAATGCTGCGTGGATTAATCTGTGGGAGAACTATTGGAACGCGTTTAATGGAGGAGGTAAAACGCCGCCTCCATCAGTTGATTTTGAACGAAAAATGGTAATAGCTATTTTTTATGGCGCTGATGGCGCTGCATACACTGGTTGTCAAAACTTTGTAGAGACGATTGAAGATATAATTGAAAAATCAGGAAAAATTGAGGTTCGGATTGGACCCCTAACTTTAGAGGACCTTGGTCCCTGTGATGCAGGCCTTTATCCTTTGCAAATGGTTAAAATTGAAAGGTCTGATTTACCGGTTATTTTCACGGGTGAAATTCCATATCAGTGGTATCCATATAATCCGGTTAATAAAGAGTAAGCTTGATAATAGCTAAAAAAGGGGAGAAGAACATTGAAAATACAAACAAATACAGTCATAAAAGTTCTGGAGATATTTTTCCTGTCCGCCAATTTCATTTTCGCACAAAATCAGGACAATCCCCCTTCGATTGATCCTGAACGGGAAGTTATCGTCATGTTTAAAAGTGATGCTGTCACGCCACCAGAAAACAGGACTGCGGGGAGACCGGACGAGAATGGTGGAGAGATAGCCTTTCGTGTGGGAGGAATCCTATACGTGATGGATCTGAGCACCGGTTCAACGTGGAAGGTGACCGAACCGGCGTGGGGCAGCTTCCGCTGGTCTCCAGATGGCGAATGGATCGTTTTTGAAGAGGGGTCCCATATCTACAGGATAAAGGTAAACGGCGACAGCCTCGCGCAGCTCACATTCCAGGGCCACAATTTTTTCCCTCCTGGAGACCTGATGGGAAGTGGATCGCGTATGACCCAGATATTGACGACACAAAATATGTTCGGTAGCAGATTCATTGGTTAAGAAAATGAAAATGAACATTGTCATAACCATTTTGTTCTTACTTATAATAATTGGTTGCGATCTGCTGGATAATCAGGAAGATGAGACATATCTCGAGGGTC
>VRUG01000118.1 GCA_019456255.1 Planctomycetota bacterium
GCCCCAGCAGCTCGATCACATCGAAATATTTTAATCATGTCAGTGTCGCTGTACGAGACAGCTCGATTGTGAGCGCCGGCTTAGTGCTGGATTTGTCTAAAGGCCATGCGGAGGAATTGTCGGCTGAAAGGCTGCGCCACAGGGCCCAGCTGGCGAGCAAGACTACGATCAGAACCGGCCCCACTAGCCAAAGCTTCGAGAACGATTGAAGTCGCTTTATTTCTAAATACACCGTGCTCTGCCTTGCGTGTTTATAGTGCACTTCCCTGCAATCCGGTGTGGTCAGCCAAAACCGAACCTGTGAAATCTGCACTGACTGGACAAACGCACCGGAGTTGGTGCTGCCACTCCACGGCATGGGGATTCGGCTCTTGACTTCCCGTTTTTCGAAATCGCTGCCTGCATTTCTGATGCTTAGGGATTGCGCATAAATTAATTACCATAATATATACTTGATAATAACAATATAGCATCTTCGTGTCGGTTCCTATTGAATAGCATTGAGAGCAAAAATAGCATATTTGCCCAACAAATCCGCGGAATTTAGCCGAAAATATTCCGTTAACATCATGAAAAGGGGATGAAAAGGCTGTTGATTCGGCGTACGACTGTCGAAGATGAGTATTGTAATTGTTGTTTTATAATGTTACTATTAGGTATTCAAGGTTTGAGATACACAGAGGTAACATTATGCGCACAGTTCAATACATCACAGAAGGATTAGTAAACCTATTTCAGAAAAAGAGAGTCTTGACCCTTGCTATGATAATGCAGGCTTTAGGAACAACAGTCAAAATGACGGCATTTCGTAAGCTGAAGACGTTGTCCTATCGTGCAAGTTACTCTCACTCCGGCAGATATTATACCCTCAATGAGATAGCGAGATACGATGAATATGGGCTATAGAAGGTTTGATTGATTCCGCTGAGAGTGGATATTTCGCTTCAGAATTTAAAAGAATTCTGCAAGTACGCGTTCAGGATGCGCTTTTTAAGTTGTATTGCTCACAAAAGGTGAATCGTCAGCAAATTGGTGGAGAGTATTTGTACTTGTCTGCTGATAAATGGCAAGATCAACTTGAGAGACGCAAACATTTAATCGAAGCGAACGAAAAAGAAAAGGGGCTATACTTTCACTCCGGCTTTGATTCACCGGAAATACGCAGTAGTTTACAGCTTTTTTTATCGATGCTTAATGAAAAGCAACGCCGTCTGTATGTCGGTTTTGAATCGATGAAAATGGGGCGCGGCGGTGATGTGATATTGTCAAGAATTACGGGTATGAATGTGAAGACAATTGCCAGAGGGCGGAAGGAGCTTTTGGCCCATAATATTAGCCCGGATAGAATTCGTAGAGAAGGTGCTGGGCGTCCAGCCATAAAAAAAAACCGAAGTGCTAAAAGCGATCGAAAAGCTAATAGAGGATGACACGGCTGGTTCTCCTATGGGTGGACTTAAATGGTCACGGAAAAGCACCTATACAGTGAGTGAAGAACTTAGCTCCATAAACATTTGCATAAGCCCGAAAACAACAGGCAAATTGTTAAAAGAGATGGATTATTCTCTGCGGTCAAATCGAAAGACTATAGCCGAAACACAGCACCCGGATAGAAATCAGCAGTTTGAGATTATCGCTTCTATGAAAAAACAGTTTGCAGAGCTTGGTCAACCCGTTATTGGTGTAGATAGCAAGAAGAAAGAGATGATAGGAAATTTCAAGAATGCCGGAAGAAAATACGGAAAAGATGCGGATAGAGTTCTAAATCATGATTTCCGCTCAATGGCCGTTGGAATGGCCAATTCATATGGAATATATGACACTATTGCCAATAACGGTACCGTTGTGGTGGGAGTATCTTATGATACACCTGAATTTGTCGTAGAATCGATCGAATTATGGCTAACCTCATATGGTTTGAAGCAATATTCGGGTACAAAGGGGTTACTTATTCTTTGTGATGCCGGTGGCAGCAACGGCTATCGTCCCCGCTTATGGAAATATTCTCTTTACTACAAAATCTGTTGCTTCTTTGGCATTTCAGTAACAGTCTGTCATTATCCGACCGGCGCTTCCAAGTGGAATCCTACCGATCATCGTCTTTTCTCTTTTATAAGCATGAATTGGGCAGGGGTGCCTCTTCGTTCTTATGATATCATTTTGAATTACATTCGGAGAACAACAACACGGCAGGGATTAAAAGTCGATGCGATATTGAATGAAAAAAAATACGAGAGAGGAATCAAAATCACTGACAAGCAAATGAACCAAATTAACCTAAAAAAATTTGATACTTTGCCGCAATGGAATTACACCATTGCTCCATAAATTAATAGCCAAAATTCCAAGTTATTTTTTCGCAACCCCTTAGCACCGAACGCGACCATCGTATCCAGAACGTATCATTCTTTGCACTCATTATGGCTTTCAAATCACCTGCCAACAACGTACCAGGAGACAGTTTTCGGGATAAAAAAGGACAGTCTGCGCTACACGCTCAGGCTGTCCCTTTGGGAAGCATGTATATCCAGCAACTAGCCGGTTGGGTGGTAAATGACTGTCCTAATGTCCAGGGGCGAGTCTGAACTCAAGACAGACAATCGTCGACAGCTCGGGTCCGGCCAACTAAGAATCCGTGGCGTCAGTCCGCTGCCGCCTGCTGCCCCTGGCTCTTCTCTGTCGGCTGCGGGCAGTAAATGCATTGCTGTCCGTAATCTCCATTCCAACTGCACTCGCGGTCAGGCTATCGTGACCCACACGCTCGGGCGGCATACGCGTCCTGTCGCTCTTGCCGTTGCCGCCGTTGAGCCTGAAGTAGGAGATGGCGGACTGCAGCATTTCAGCATGGCTGCGAACTCCTCTGAGGTTGATAACATCTCTTCCGAGGACGAAGCGTTCTGAACCAACTAGGATAACGCAGCAATTTGTTTGCAGCAATACGAGGATAGCACGGGTATCACCGACATCGAGATCGAATTGCCTGCTGTTCCTTTGTGGAAGTCCACAGCGCAGTTGCTCAAACAGTGGACAAGAGAGATTGATGCTGTAGGCAGTAGCCCGATATTTCCAAATCGAAAAGGACTATACCTGTCGCGATCCGGTGTCGAAGATCGTCTACGCAGAGCGGTCAAGGCAGCATCACGGTTCTGGCCATCGCTTTCCAAACAGAAGATCAGCCCTCATACTTTTCGGCAATATGTAGAGCTTCATAATATTGTAGAGAATGGCTTTTAACTCCTTGATCTCAGCGGACTCAAAAACTCAGTCGCTGATCCTGAGAAGGTGTTTCATGCCTGAGCATTTCTGGAAGAGTCTTCTTGCTGACAAGATGCAGGAATACATCAATATCAAGAAAATTGCCGGTTTCAAATTTAAGATTGAATACAGGTGGATGGAAAGATACGACGATCACTGCTTGGCAAACGGTTATGATGCAGAGAGGTCCATGTGCAAGGAAGTCATGGGGTTTTGGTTTTGTTTTGGGCATAGATTTTCGAATACATACATAGGCATCAATATCGTTGTTACAAAGATACTCCGCAAACACGCTGAGAACTTTTTCTATGTAGTATCGAATGCTGCTCTTCTCGTAGTCTACCCCATAAATAAATGCTTCACCCGCTGTCGAGGTAGGCTATACACCTACAAGGACGCAAAAGGATATTCTAAAGAAGAAATCATTGGCGAATTTATTTTTGAGATGTATGCCATTGAGAGCGCAAAATACGCAAAAGAGAAGGTATTTCCAGCATTTGCGAAGACTGGAACAAAAGAAATGAAGAGCTTCAATTGAGACGGAAAGATGGGTCTCCGCCGTTTGCTCTATCTGGCGCACCTGCGGGCGGAATACCGACGCTTGATAAAGAGCAAAAAACTCTGACCAGCAAAATAGTCAAAAAATTATATTGACTTGCGGAAAGTAAGATTTAGCTTACTCGCTACGTCATAATAGGTATGATTGCCGGCAATTGGTACCCCTTATTTTGAGCAACTAAGAGGGCAAATATAATCAAAATTTGTGCTAAGCGGAAAAATAGATAAAGCTTGTAATGAGAATAGAACCAAGCCCAATTCCTGACTCGAAGATCAAATATTGGAGAATACCATAAATGAAAGATCTTCAAAATGCTAAATATTAATAACTGCTTGTAGAGAGGTATCCCATGGAGCTCGACCTAAGCAAAACTCTCGACATGTTTGCCTCGGGCCATCAGCGCAAAGACCGCACTGCGGTATTCTCGGAGCTCACGAAAAGCATATGTCCCGTCTGCAAAAGAAATTTGGATGCCGAGATCTTTGTGGAAAAGGGCAAGATGTATATGAAAAAGAGTTGTCAGGATCACGGCCGCTTCAAGGCTCTGATTCTGAGCGACGCCCAG
>VRUG01000119.1 GCA_019456255.1 Planctomycetota bacterium
GTTTCCTGTTTCTGCTGCTTCACCCTTAGAAAGCCCAGGCTGTAGGTCAGCTCCCGTCCGGCGAACATGTTCCGCCAGAGGCTCTGCTGGTCGGCCAGGGCCCTCTCCTGGTATACGGTTTCAATACCCAGCTCCCTGGAGCGCTTCACCGAGTGGGTGGTAATTTTTTCTCCCTTGTAATAGATATCCCCGGAGTTGGGCGGGTGCACCCCGGTTACCAGCTTGATCAGGGTCGATTTACCGGCCCCGTTGTCGCCCACCAGGCCGACGATCTCATTGGAGCTTACCTGGAAGTCCACGCCATTGAGCACATTGACCTCCCCGAAGGACTTGTACATGTTGACCATGGAGAGCAGGGGGCCCTGGTTTTCAGCCATCTTCAGTCTTCTTACCGGATGCCGGCCTCTGCCAGAGGGGCGACAAAATCGATGTTGCTCTTGTCGATCAAAGCGGCCCCGGTGTCGATGTGCAGCCCGGAAAATCCGTACTTCTTGGCCAGGCAGATCTGGACGATGGGCAGGTAGCCCTGCAGCCAGGGCTGCTGGTCCAGGACCACGCCGATCCAGCCTTCTTTGATCCCGCCGGCTATGGCCGCGCTCAGGTCAAAACCGGCAGTGTAGATCTCGCCCGGTTTCTTGTTGGAAGCCTTCATGTAGGTCGGCAGGGTGCCGGTAAGCGCGCCGTGATCGGTGATGATCAGCTTGACATCCGGATTGGTGGCTATGTAGCTGGTTATGACCGGGGTACCCAGGGAGGCGTCGCTGTTGATGGCGTCGGAAATCTCGAGGTAGTCTACCTTAACCCCGATCTCTTCCAGGGCGTCGATGGCGCCCTTGGTCCTCAATCCCCGGGTTTCCTGTCCGAGCAGGCCCCAGACCATGGCCCTGTCTCCGGCTTTCAAGCCGGCTCTCTGTGCGGCACCCTTGCCCAGCATCAGGCCCGAGGGGTAGAGTTCCTGGCCTACGTAACCGAAGCCTCCCGCACCGTACTTCTCTTCTATGGCGGGCAGAGAGGTGTTCTGGCTGGTCACGATAATTCCCTTGGAGACGGCTTCATCCACCAGGGGCTGGAAAGCCACCACCCCCGGGTGTCCCATGATGGCGATACCGTCCGGCCTCCTGGCTATGGCGTCCTTGAACTGGGCCACCATCTTATCGGGCAGCCAGTCGGACCAGACGTATTCCACTTTGGGACCCAGGTCCTCCTCGGCCGCCTTGGCGCCCCTGTAGACTATGGAAGCAAACGGGCCGCCTTCACTGCCGCCAGGGAAGAAGACGATGGACACATCCTCGAAGTGCTTCTTCGGGGCGGGGGCCTCCGCCGCTTCCTTCTTGGGGGCGCAGCCTGCGAGCAGCAGGCCGGACAGCACCGCTGAAGCGAGCAATGCCAGAATCAGTTTTTTCATTTTGTCCTCCTTTAACGTTTTAATTGCTATCGGATAATAATAGAATGAGCCGACCCGCGTGTCAAGAAAAATTAAAAGTTAATATAATAATAATCTTTGAGTTTCACAAAAACAAAGGAGGAGCTGTGACCCCCAGAGAACGTATAGTAACCGCCCCTGATGCATCGGGAGCCGGCCCGTTTTAGTACTTTGCTTTCAGAGTACTTCCGAAGGATGATCATCAGCTTTTTCCTGGAGAAAAAGCTGATAAATGAGAAGCTGGCCAGGAAGCTATCAACACCCTGAAGGGTACTAAGGCCTGGAGACCCTCCCGGCGACAAGGTAATTGTGGAGGATGTGGCCCGGAGCGGTACCTGACAGGAATGCAAAGCGGGAAGAACAAATTGATTGATGCCTCCCTAGTTTGAATTGTATCCTGATTTTGATGGTTAGGGGTCATATTTTTAACCTCTTTTTCCCAATAAATAAGTTCGAGATTACTATGTTCTTTTGATATAGAACTTGAGAGATGTCGAATATTGAGTTATAGTAACGTAATTTATTGCGTAAATGTTGCGTTATATTATTTAGAAAAAAGAAGGATATGTGAAGCTTCTGCGTTATGAAAATAATCCTATGCTTGAACCCGCCAGCCATAAGAAGTGTGATATGGGAGCTGTTTTTAACTGTGGTGTAACAGTTACAGTGGAAGGGAATATTGTGATGCTCTACAGAGCAGTCCCTTCAGGCTATTCAAAATCGCGTTCGGGTAATGGATACGATAATTACATCTCAAGTATAGGATATGCAACCAGCAGAGATGGTTATAATTTTACATGTTATGATAAACTAGTAATCTATCCTGACGTAAAAGAGGATATCTATGGATGTGAGGATCCACGAATTACGAGGTTAACGGATAATGGAAAAGACACCTACCTGATTACTTACACGGCGCTCTCCAGCCCAGCATTTTCGGAAAATGGATATAGGGTGGCGCTTGCGGTAACAGATGATTTTAAGACCTTCACCAAGCACGGAGTGATTATTCCCGGTCATAATGACAAGGATGCAGTTTTCTTCCCTGAAAAAATTAAAGGAAAGATAATATTGCTCCATCGGATACCGCCAGACATACAGATAGTCTATTTTGACAGTCTGGAGCAGATAATAAATCCAGAGGAGACGTTTTGGAAGGAATATAATTTCTCCATAGGAAAGTACGCAATTCTAAAGAGAGAGTTTAAATGGGAATCGGAAAAGATCGGGGCAGGACCTCCTCCTGTAAAAACAGAGGAGGGATGGCTTCTTATTTACCACGGGGTTGATGAAAACCACGTTTATCGAACAGGAGTCGTGCTTCTTGATCTGGAGAATCCCTCGTGTGTGATATCAAGAAGCCCTTTCCCAATCCTGGAGCCGGAGGCTGATTACGAAAAGTATGGCGATATCAATAACGTTGTCTTTCCTGAAGGGGCCATAATTATTGGTGATATGCTCTTTGTCTATTACGGCGCAGCCGACAAGGTTTGCTGTCTTGCTACCGTAAAAATAGAGGAATTGCTGGATTACCTTAAGGCATATCGAGGGGATTCCTGGTGAGATATCTTATTGAAGGGAGATGATAATTCTACCCTAACAATTAAAACATTGAAAGGGTGGGTGGTAAATTTCAACTCGCTCCTTTTCACTAAACCTCTATTCCCATCCTTGCCTGGAATATCTCAAAAGTCCTCAATACACGCTTCAAATCTCTTTTATTGCCTTTCAGCCTTCTGCGATTTATTCTTAATGCTGAACTTGCCAGGGCGAAAGGAGCAGGAAATGTATTGATTATTCAGAGCTCAGGGCCGAGATTGTCCCTGCTTCGTGAAATGAAGGATGTGATCGTCGTAGATGCAGTAGAGTTTGCTGCAGCCGGAATCCGGCTGCGGGATTTTAATAATCCGGGAAAAAGAAGAATTACAGAAGGTATGAACATTAGCGTGGCTATGGTTGCGTTGAACATAGTTAATGTGATCAAAATAGAAAAATACTTAATCGGCAGAAACGAGGAGAATCCGACAAGAATAAAGGCACATATCAATGCCAGGGAGGTAAAAATGATGGCTTTACTTGTATACTGTAGAGCATTATATACGATTCTCTTCCTTATTTCTTCTTTATTTCGATCTCGATTTTCCGGTTTGTCCATTTCTTTTTTAAAATTTAACAAAAAATGGATTGTATCGTCGATGCCGATGCCAATAGCAAACGAAGCGATAAGCGCTGTGGCTATATCGAGCTTTATTCCGAATATGCCCATAACGCCGAAGTTCACAATTACCGCAATGCCCAGGGGGATAATGGAGAGGAGTCCTATCTTTATGGTGCGGAAAACGAGGGAAGTGATAATGGCAATCACTACCAATGAGAAAAGAATGGAGATTATCTGTCCGGTGACAACGTAGTTTTGGATGGTCAACAGGGATTCCACCTATTGAATATTAAAATAGAATAACAATATGCTTGACATAATTGGCTTTATTTGTTATCTTATGACTTAATGGGAGAGGAACTCAAAAAGAAAAACTTTTCTAATGTCAATGAGAAGATCAAGAAAGCAAAACTAACTGAAAAAGCTATTAATCTTATTGAAAAAAAGGGAATTGCAGTTGATGAAGCTTTTCAAACTTACGGTCTAAAAATAAGTCCTTTTTCTTATCCAAGAATTTATAGAAAGTACAGAGAAGGGGGGCTTGAGGGAATAATTGATACAAGAGGAGGAAAGCGAGTTGAGAAAGCAACACCATCGATAAAAGATTTTATTATTTTACAAAAAAGTGAAAACAAAAAACTAACAGGAAAACAGATAAGAAAAAAGGTTTTGGAAGAATATGATGTACAACTGCACATACGTTCTATCTCAAATATTTTGAGAGACAAAGGATTAAGCACCGGGAAGGGACGGCCAAAAAAAGAAT
>VRUG01000016.1 GCA_019456255.1 Planctomycetota bacterium
TTGAAATTCACTTAGGAGTATTATGGAGGCTAACTCTTTATAGCGCAAGTATTTATATGCCGTGGCGCAAAATGTTGGCTGCTGCGGGAGTAAGTATAACGAAGGTTGGCCTGGTCAATAAGAATTCGGGCTGAAATCTCAATCATTGGTTAAATCTCTATTTTTCTGCTTTGATGTCACGCTGGATTTCTTTTTCAAGTTTTTCAAGCTCATCTTCCAGGTTCTGCTTGTTAATAGTCTCTTTTGCCTTTGCCTGGAATTCAGCCATTGTGGTGACCGAATCTGCCTGACCAGAGTCAGGTGCCTTCTTACATCCGACGAGACATAAAACCGCCGCGAACAATAAAACAACTAACAGGTTACGTGCCATTATACCACCTCTCTTTTTTTTGGTTTCGACATATTTAGATTGATAAGTTTCTCGTTTTTTTAACTCAAACAGCAACTGACCGTCGAGAAAAGTTTTCCCGATACTGCCGTTAGTATAATTAATATAATATTGGTTAACTATTTGCAGTCCCGCTTTTTCTATTAGCGTCCTGATCTCTTTTGGATTAAAGATATGCCCGCTTGCCGCAATATCTTCTCCGTTAATTTTTATATGGAAAGAAAAATCTCCATTGGTCTCACTTGCAGAGAGAATATCTTTTGAAATATTTTTGAGTATGTTTTTAAAACCGTAAGCAGCGCGATTGTACCTGTTATTTACATCGAGAAATATCCTTCCGTCCGGTGTGAGGTTGCCTGCCATTCTTTTTAGCGATTCGATTCTTAATTGCTGATTCTCTATATGCCCTAAAACATTCCACAAGCACGTTATCACATCAAATTTATAATCGATATCCAGGTCTTGAGCGGTAGTGTTTATTGTATCGGCAGCCTCGGTCTTTTCACATAATTCAAACATTTCGCTGTTTGGTTCAGCTAATACCAAAAACTCTATTCCGGCTCTATCAGCTATTGCCCTTGCTCGGATTCCATCTCCGGCTCCCACATCTAACATTGTTTTTCCGCGTAAATTGGAAAGAACTATTTTGTCAACGGAAGCTAAATACTGGTGTTTTGTACGTGAGTAATCTCTGTAAAAAGGTGCTAATCTACTATAAAATCCATTTCCACTCATACCAATCCTTAGTTTTTTGTTCTGGCTGACGATTCGGCTTTATTTAATCGTCACCCTTGTCTTTGTCATCGTCTTTGTCTTTGTCATCGTCGCGCTTGTCGTCTTTTTTTGCCTTTTTCGATTTGTCCTTTTTCCCCGGTTTATCTCCCTGCTCGATTTTTTTAAGCCTGTCTATAGAGCGTTTCATTTTTTTGTTATATCTCTGTTGCTCTTTGTCCCTGAGCTTTTCAATGCGCGCAATGGCTTTTTCATCTCCGGATTCTTTTGCGACCTCAAGCATTCTTTCAAATCTGGCGACCCTGTCGCGATGTTTGTTCTCATCGTGATTCATCTGCTTTCTAAAGGCTCCTATCTGCTGTTTCTTATCCTTGCCTTTTGCGGTATCGGTGGCTTTATCTTTGGTTTTGTCTTTGGTTTTATCTCGGGTACTGTCTCGTTTTGCCTTTCGCTGCTTCTTGCGTTCGGCTCTGCGTTTAGCTCGCTCCTGCCTTTTTTCATTGACATCTGTTTTTGATCTGGCTCGCATTTTATCTCGCTTCTTTTGCGCGTGCTTTGCCTTATTGTACTGCTCTCTTTGCTCTCTGGTCTTTACCTCTTTACCGCCAGCGTTTTTGGCTTTATCTTTCCCCTTGGCCAAACCAGTTGCGGCGCCAAACAAAACGATGTAAATTAGTAAAAGTAAAAAAGTTTTTTTTCTCATTATCCTGTCTCCCGAAAATTCTTTATACAAGTTGAATAATCTAACTATCGGTTATATTATTACTTTCGGCGTAATAATAACAACTATTTCCTCATTTATGAAAATAATTTTGTATTTATCCCTGGCGAGTCTAAATGTTTTGTCCTGATTGAGTAAGTTTATTCTGCGGCGACTTCTTTAAAGGAAAAGCTTGTGGTTACTTTATCGTGAACGGCGCCGCTAAGGTCAAAAATATCTAAAAATCTTTTTCCGGTCTAAATTTTCCGCCCCATTTAGATTAGCTATATTACGTTTCGGCTTTCTACCTTTCTAACTTTATTATTCCGTTAAAATCTGAGATATTTTTTCGCCTTTTGCAGCCTGGCAGTGAGCTTTGAGATATCCTCAATTCTCGTGAGTGCAGCTTGCTTTCTCCGCTTTAATATTCTCCTTGCCGTCACAGGGCCGAGTCCTGGCACCCTTAAAAGTTCATAATATGGGGCAGAATTGGCATTTATCGGAAACCGTTCCGGATGTTTTTGTGCCCAGAGTTGTTTTGGGTCGCTTTGCAAGGAGAGATTGCCGCCCTGCCCAAATTCTATTTCGCCAGCTTTAAAACCATATCGCCTCATCAAAAAATCAACCTGATAAAGCCTGTGTTCCCTCACAAATATCTCGTCGCTATTGGCTGATTCGGCCGGGTCGTTGCCAAGGCCATCCGGGTCGTTGCCAAGGCCATCCGGGTCGTTGCCAAGGCCATTTTATCAGCGCCCGGCGTTTCGATATTCAGCGAGACGGCACTTGAAAGACTCACGGCTTCTGTTATCGCGGCATCGCTTGCGCCTGGTATCACTTTAAGATGAATATATCCCCGATACTTTTCTCTGTTTCGCAGGATTCTGGCGACGCGGTTAAGCTGTTCCATTGTATTGTCAGGGGAACCTATGAGACCTGAACTTAAAAACATCCCCATCAATTTATACTTCTTTGTGTAATCGAGAAAGACACGCACTATTTCTTCGGCGTCCAGGCTGCAGCGCCTGATGTCACTATCTTCTCGAAGAGGGCAATAGCTGCAGTCATTATTACAAACATTCGAAATCAATGTTTTAAAGAGTATACTCTTGCCCCCATTAGGTAATGTCACGGGATATATCCACTTGCCGTGGTCGCCTCTTTTTCGTCTATCGGAGTCTTTGGTACCGCAGGCACATGCCAGATCGTATTGACCGTCGGTGCTTAGTATTTCTAATTTTTCCTGCGTTCCGGGCTTGCTTACAACAGACAACATAAAAAAACCATCCCTGACTTCTAACTAATTAACAGCATGTCCTTATAATCGGCACAATATTGCTTACGCTGACAAGCTCGACAATTATCCCCGCGCCAGATAGTGTCGAACTGCTCTGCTATCTTATCAATAATTTCGTGGGCGTCACTAATAATTCCTCCTTCAAAATTTCTTCTTGTCTGGCTCTTTGCTCCCATGCCTGCCCCTGTGAGATTTGCACTTCCGATATAGCCAATCTCGCCGTCTACTATAACGCTCTTGAAATGCACCCTCGGGCACAAAATCCGCTCCATTCCTTCAATGAGATTTGGATACCTGTCAAAATCGTTTCGGAAATTGACACCCGGCTCTTTTGCGTGCAAGAGCCTAATCTCAACGTGGCTGCTTATCAGCGAACTTAGTGTCTGTAGAAAAGGCCTGCCGCGGCCATCCTGGACAACGTACATATCTTTCAAATCGGCAGTCGATATCCACAAGAACCGCTTGGCTTTAGGGACTATCCCGCAAATAACCCGCTCATAAATCTCAATGTCACTTATATAATCTATCATGGCTATAATGTTATATCGCCCAGCTTGGGGATATATCTGGATTTATTCTATAAATCAATGACGATGGTCAAGCAAGACCTGGGGTTTCTACTAACATTTTACTAATAGAACTTATCATTTTACTAAATAATGCCAACCCCCAATAACTTCGGTTATACGTATATACAACCATCTTTTTTAGGAGTAGCTTTAATGTCCTATAATATCAGCTATGAAGCTCAGGAAAAATTGGTCTTGACAATGGGTAGGGTTATATATCAATCAGCAGCAAGTGTTTTATAGGAACATTTTTTTTAGCGAAATGACAGACGAAATTAGTATTTTTAAAGCGGTCTATTATCGGCCGTTATTGAGGTCACATGATGTAATATAGAACACTATCTAAAACGGATTTCACGCACCGAATCGCTCCATAAATAATCCTTTCTTATAACCAAATTACCTTAGAGAATTTGTGGGCGATAACCACAAATAAAAACACAAAGCTGATTTAAATGCTAAAATGCACTTTTAGAGACAAAAAACAACACCAGTGTTTAAAAAAAACAACACAAAGCCTAACGTTAGGTATACAAAACCCTTATCAGGGCTACCCTATCACACAATATTGCCTTGTGTTGCTTTTTTGAAACATAACCGACTAATCCTTATAAAAAGTGTATCTCGAATAGCCAAGATAACACGCAAAGCCGTTATTCCAAACCCCTCTCACAATCCATAAAGGCACATTGTTTTTAATATAAAATACAAACCGATTTAACCCGCTTTCGGAATGATTTTTGCACTAAAACCCTTTAATAAAGAGGCTTCGGAGAGTTCTCAACAAGGTGATTGAAAAGTAAATTGTGTTTGAAAGTGAGGTTGGTGGAATATGAAAAATCCGAATATCGAGGAGAAGTTGAATGAGTTGGTTAAAGAGTTTGGCGGTTCCACCGACCCAAAACACATGAAGCTTGCAATACTTGCCAGACGGGCACAGGACAACCGCAAAAAACTACAGAAAAGCGTGGACAGCCTACAGGAATCACTCGATTATCTAAGAGTTTGTATTAAGTATCAACTCTTCGATCTCGAGGCTACCCGGCGGGAAAATAAGTATCTCAAGAGTCTTCTTGAGGAAAGAGAAAAAGGAAAATAACACAAAAGGCTGTTTGCTTCTCTGCTGTTCAAATGCCTAAACAACCGGGCAAAATTTAATCATACACACGGTCTTTCTAATCTTATCTACCTTGCCCCGCCTGACCCTGTGGCATTGTACCTTTTCGCATCTCACCGAAAAATTCTGTTATCTCAGCAAGATGATTTTTAGGCAGCGCTACATTTATTATTATCTCTCCGTCACCGCCCCTGCCCGCAAATGCAATGCCGGCGCTTTCGCTTATAGTATCAATTTCAGGTATTGGCATTGGCATCGGGTTACCGGATTCGCGCATCGCAGAAAGTACCGCCTGTATCTGCTTTAGATAATTAAACGTCCCGACAAATTCCGCCCCCTTGTAATCAACCAGCGATATGGTCGACCTAACACCAGGTGCAATTCCCTTCGGACCACCATCTCGTACTAAATCTATCATACCCTCAAGGTCACGCCCAGCCTTCCCGCCTAATGCGCAAACGTATATTCCATCAACAACTGCCCACCTATAATTAAAACCCCCTTTATACAAAGCATCAATCATTTGCGCCTGAGGATTCGTACTATCAAGCGACTTCATCGTCATTTTTGCTGAATCTATCGACGCTCCTTTATACTTGTCAACGCCCCGATTTAAATCAAAGCTTACTTCCATACCCTGAGTTTTATAAAAGTCAATCACAGATTGAGAATTGAAAACTTCAACCACCTTGTCGATACTGCTGTTAAACTTATCAATATCGCCAACTTCAAAGGCGTACTTCCCGGTCATTGGCGATTCGCTCTTAGCATCCATATCGACGCTGCACGCAAATGCCCCGCCAGATGATTCAAGCATATCCATCGCCAGGCCCTTGATAAGCTTAATATCTGCCTCCGGCATAGGTGAATCCTCTGAATTCATGACCGTATCAACCATCATATCAATAAAATCTATGGTGCTGTCCTTGTCTATCCAGAACGCAATATTCATCATTGCGTCATCTTCCAGATAACCCAAAAGCTTATTCTCCTGCTTAGCCATCGGATTATACATCATCATCTTAGCCATATCACTGCCGGGCAGGGCAGCAAAGTTTAACGCTATGTTCAATACTTTCAGCTTAGGAGTAATCACTATACTAACAGACTTACCCTCTCCGAGAATCTTCTCAAGCATCGCTTTAGAGGTTTCCATCTGCCTCGCCGCATCACCCATCGGCGCCCCGCCCCTCTCCTCCATCTCCTTCAATGTTACCTGCATCCCGTCCATAGAGCTTAACATAAGTGAACCCAGCGTTTCTGAAGCCACCTGGATATTCCCATAACCCCAGAACGCCTCTTTCCTCGCCGCAAGCTGCTCGGTCTCTGTAAGAACATCTACGATAGAGCCGCTCTGCTTATCCAGCATTGACTTTGATATCTCAACTAACTTCTTTGAGTTACTCGATGGTGTCACCAGTGCGTATGTGCCCACGCGAATCGCCCTAAAGTCATCCCCGCCCTCACGTTTAATTTTAGACACTCCCTTACTGTTAGCCTTACCAACAAGAGGACTCTCGGAGACAAATTTCTTGTAACTCGGTACAGGTATCAAAACACCGACAAAAATATCCAAAGGCTTCGACTCAGATATCTTATCATTGACAGCTATACCAAACACCGCAAAGTTGCCGCCAATCTTGATGCCTTTCAACTCAGGGTCACCTAAGGCCCCAGCCAACTGAGAACGAACCAACATAGATATACCCATAGGAAGAGGCGATGCATCTGCCAAATACTGGTCAAGCTTATTAGCATTATGTTCGAGATGATTCACACGTATTACAAACAGACTATCAGCGGGAATTATCGATAGTAAAGTATCCCTCACCGCTTTTTTGACACTCTTCTTTTTACGCTTAACTTCAACAGGCCTCGAAACTTTTTTCGGAACCTTCCTTGCTGGTTTTTCAACTTCACGTGCTTTTGTTACGAGAGGTTCAGCAAAGTCCAATTCGACTTTTTTGTATTTACTAAAAGGGTCAACTTGCTCACTCTTGGGATGCTCTTCATTCGCCAATGCCTCTTCTGCCCGCTCCTTCGCTCGGTTCATATAGCAGGCCTTATCGGCGACACCCTTCTTGTTGCGCATCATTCCAAGAAGTTCCCTGCCGCTGCTCTGACCACACGCACTGCCGGCAAAGATAAACAGAACCGCAAATAATACCGATACACCAAACCTTAATCGATTGGATTTAAACATCTGCCCTGCCTTCCAATGTCCTGTTTCCGGGGGGGGAAGAAGCCTCCAAAACCCTATAAAATACGCGTTTTCATGAATACCGCATTATACCAAAATATCACCTATCTTTCCACGCATTTTGCCACTTTTCGGGTTTTAACGGGTTTAGCGAGTATGCACAATCTTTTCACGCAAAAAACCTTTTTTTTACCCGACATCCTTTAAGGTTCAGCCGCTTTTGGACGATAATTTCTATATTGGTGAGAATTTATGGTCCGGTAAACGAACATATGACAAGATGTCAGCATATATGTCGTAGCTTATTGGGCTAAGAAAACCAGCTTTATACAGAGGATGCATTGACACAGTGAGTTACTGCGATATAATGAATTTGGTGGTTATCAGGTCCCTGCACGCAGGAACCGCATCCTTTTGATGAAATATCAATTTGAAATTTTTTAAGAAAAGCTTGAGGTAAATTATGTTTGAACGCTTCACAGACAGAGCAAGAAAAGTTATGGCACTGGCAAACCAGGAGGCCCAGAGATTCAACCATGAATTTATTGGCACCGAGCACATACTGCTCGGGCTCGTAAAAGAGGGCAGCGGTGTCGGAGCTACCGTACTAAAGAACCTCGATGTCGACATAAAGAAACTAAGACTCGAAGTTGAAAAAACCGTCAAAAGCGGCCCTGACATGGTGACAATGGGAAAGCTGCCCCAAACCCCAAAAGCTAAAAAAGTTATCGAGTTTGCTATCGAAGAAGCAAGAGCACTAAACCATAACTACGTCGGCACTGAACACATACTACTCGGATTGCTAAGAGAAGCCGAGGGTGTCGCTGCTCAGGTACTGATGAATCTTGGATTAAAACTCGAAGAGGTAAGGCAGGAAGTGCTGGATTTACTCGGAGCTGGAGTTGACGAAGGGCCGGCACCGATGGGCATGAAGATGGGACCGACTGTCTCGCACGCAAAACCAAAAAGCAAAACACCCGCTCTCGACAGCTTCGGAAGGGACCTCACAGAATTTGCCATTAACGACAAACTCGACCCGGTCATCGGAAGAGCTGACGAAATCGAAAGACTGATTCAAATCCTATGCAGACGTACAAAAAATAATCCCGTCCTTCTGGGTGAACCAGGTGTCGGGAAAACCGCTATCGTTGAAGGGCTAAGCCAGAAAATTATCAAAAAACAAGTACCGGAAATTCTAAGAGGAAAAAGAATCGTTGTACTCGACCTGGCTATGATGGTTGCGGGAACTAAGTATCGGGGACAATTTGAAGAACGCATAAAAGCTGTTATCAGCGAAGTTAGACGCGCCAAAAATGTCATACTCTTCATCGATGAACTCCATACACTCGTCGGAGCAGGTGGCGCAGAAGGTGCTATCGACGCCTCAAACGTACTAAAGCCAGCTTTGGCAAGAGGCGAAGTACAATGCATCGGAGCTACCACACTCGATGAATACAGAAAATATATCGAAAAAGATGGAGCACTCGAAAGAAGGTTCCAGACCATTATTGTTGAGCCTCCTTCAAAAGAAGAAACACTCGATATACTAAGAGGACTGCAGGACCGTTACGAGGAGCATCACAAAGTCAAATTCAAAGACGAAGCACTTTTCCAGGCAATAGAACTCTCGACAAGATACATCGCGGGAAGATGTCTGCCCGACAAGGCCATTGATGTCATCGACGAAGCTGGTGCAAGAGTCAGAATCAATAATATGACTACACCGCCGGACCTGGTAAAAATTGAAGAAGAAGTAGAAAAACTGCAGACCGAAAAAGACGATGCTGTAAAAAATGCTGACTACGAACAAGCTGCCGCGCTAAGAGACAAGGCACAAAAACTACTCGATAAAAAAACGGAAATGCAGAAAAAATGGTACGAGGATAACAAAGAGAAAACAGGAATTGTCGATACTGAAGTTATCGCTGAAGTTGTTAGCAAAATGACAGGCGTACCGTTAACAAAACTCGAAAAGAAAGAAGCGCAAAGGTTGCTCGAACTCGAAGCGGAATTGCACAAAAGAGTTATCTCTCAGGATGAAGCTATAACCGCTGTCGCAAAAGCAGTAAGAAGGAGTAGAAGCGGACTAAAGGACCCAAACAGACCTATGGGATGCTTCATACTGCTCGGACCAAGTGGGGTCGGGAAAACACTGCTCGCAAAAGCTCTCGCTGAATTTATGTTCAACGATGAATCGGCCCTCATCCAACTCGATATGAGCGAGTTTATGGAAAAGCACAATGTAAGCAGGCTCGTAGGCGCGCCTCCGGGATACGTAGGATACGAAGAAGGAGGACAACTAACTGAAAGAATCAGAAGAAAACCCTATGCCGTACTCTTGCTCGATGAAATCGAAAAGGCACACTCGGATGTATATAACATGCTGCTGCAGATTATGGACGAAGGAAGACTAACTGATAATTTCGGAAGACACATCGACTTCAAAAATGTAGTACTGCTCATGACAAGTAATATCGGTGCTGACCTTATTAGAAATCAAACTGGCTTTGGATTCGGCAAAAAAAGCCCGGAAGCTAATTACGAGAAAATGAAAGAGATGCTGCAAAAAGAAGTTGACCATCATTTCAGACCCGAATTCCTCAATCGTGTCGATGATACTATCGTCTTCAAACCACTTACAAGAGAGGACCTCCAGCTAATCGTGGAACTCGAACTGAAAAAAGTATTCAAGAGACTCGTTGAACATGGACTTGAACTCGAACTCACAGAATCGGCAAAAGAGTTCCTTATCGATAAAGGGTACAACCCTGAATTTGGTGCCAGACCCCTAAGAAGGGCGATTGAACATTATATAGAGGACCCGCTCTCGGAATCGTTGTTGAGAGGTGAATTCAAGGATAAAAATCTGATTAAAATCGATGTTCTTGATGAGGACCATTTAAACTTCGAAGGCTCAAAGGTTGAACAGCCGGAAAAATCTGAGAAAGTCGCCACCCAATCGGAACAATAAATTCAAGGCAACTTGCGAAGTTTTAGTTTTTACCGAGAACTTCCAGTTCCATGACGCTTTGCTGGTCGGCCAGTATAGACTCAAGTTCTGCTTTCGCCAGCCATTCTACCCGACCGTCTAAACGCAAAACTATCGCACCATCTTCGAGAAAAAATGGAGTATATTCTTTTATTACATAAGCCAATATCTCATCATTGCTCGATTCAAAGGTTATCCACCGGGCTCTATAATATATTTTCCCAAGACGAACAGAACCTTCCAGACTTTTTCTGACATTATCAACATAAGATTCCGCAGGAACCGAACCCGATTTTCGACGATAATCAAGAATTAGTTCACTAAGATGATTCATTGCACGAATTGATTCCGAGCGGTTGGTTACATCCTTGAAACAAACCATCGAAAAAATTATTATTATCGTAAGACTTGTAACAAAAATAAAATTTCTTATTATTGCTTTTTGATGTTTGTACATGATTGCCTGTCTCAAATTCAATTAAATCACAACAAATTTATTCATAAATTTCTATTGTAATATCTCGACTCGATTACCCTTCACCTTCAATTTGCCGTCAGCAAAAAACCGTATCGCCTCAGGATAAGCTATACATTCCTGCTCAAATACACGTGCCGCAAGACTATCAGCATCGTCACCATCTTCCACCTTACAGCACCTTTGAATGATTATAGGCCCTTTGTCATACTCATTGCTGCAAAAGTGAACCGTGCATCCGCTAATCTTACACCCTGTAGATATAACCGCCTCGTGAACATGATGCCCCCACATACCAGTTCCACCAAAGCTCGGCAGCAACGCAGGGTGAATATTCATCACACGATTTTTATAGCGAGAGGGTATCTTCCATAAACAGAGCCAACCGCCCTGAATTACCAAATCAACATTCGCCGCTGACAACTCTTCTTCAATTCGCCTGCTAAACGCCTCTATGTCACCATAATCTTTCTTGCGAATCACAGACACTTTCAAACCAGCAGATTCTACGCGTTCAACACCCTTGCTTTTTGAACGGGAACTTATCACTATTGGTATCTCTGCATTTAAATTACCGGATTTAATATGTTCCAGAATATTCAGTAAAGTAGTACCGCCGCCGCTAATTAATACGCCGAGACGAATCGTCTTTTTATTTGCCTCTTTTGTCTTTGCCTGCATCTCAACATCCCTGCCGGCATCAAGTGACATGTTGACAAGATTATCTGCCTGTGCATTCTTCTCTCGTCTTACGTGCTCAACTGTCCAGCTCTCAAATGAATCAAGAAAATTCATCGCCTCTTGAAATAGAGGTTTAAGCAATTCACTTTTTACCTTGTATTGCCCGTTAATTTGCCGCACTAAAAGTTCACTGTCACTAAAAACCTCAACCTCACTTGCCCCTGCCTCTTTGGCACATTCCAGTGACCTGACAAAACCGCTATACTCAGCCACATTATTCGTCGTCTTACCTAAGTATAAGCCTTTAGCGCGCAACTGCTTGCCGGATGAATCGGTTAAAACAAAACCTGCCGCTCCCGGACCGGGATTACCCCTGCTGCCCCCATCTGTATAAATCGTTACTTTACGCGATTCAAGCAAACTTTACGTCCCTCATAAAACAAACTGACGGAAATATTATATTACATCCGCTCGCTTAAATGATGATTATTCTTGTGATTCTTTGAGAACCAGAATACGGGTGCAGTTCTGACACCGCAGCACATCATCCTTCGTCATAAGAAGGTTAACATTCTCTGCCGTGACACCCATAAAGCACCCGCCGCAACTGTAGGCGCTGCCTTTTTCATCTGGGATGTTAACTATCGCCAAGGCCTCACCGTCGTAAGTCTCCGCTACACGCCTAAATATCTCAAGTGATTCCGCTGGGATTGCATTAGATGCTGCGTCCCATTCTACCTGAATCTCTTCTATCTCCGCCTGGAGTTTCGTAGAAAGACTCTCGGTCTCCTTACGAGTCTCCTCAAGTATTTTCTTACCTTCGTCTATCTGAGATTGGATATCCGAGCACTCCGTTTCGTCGGTCTCAATATCTTTCATTAAATCAAGAGCCTGACTTTCAATTTTCGAATTGTCCGCCTTAGTAGTATTAAGCTGAGTCAGAACAGCCGCATACTCCTTGTTCGTCTTAGTTATATTAAGAGATGCTCGCAACTTCGCTATTGATTCATCGCGACTTTTCAATTCAAGCTCAAGACGGTCGGACTGAATGCGGGTCAGTTGGATTTCCTCATTTTTGGCCTCTAATGCGCTTTGAAGGTTTCGGACATGATTTTCACGAAGGATTACATTTCGGCGGCAACGAGATAGCTTACCCTTAACCACCCGAAGACGATTCTCAACACTTTGCAGCTTAATCAAATCATTTAATACTGGCCCCATGGACACTCCTTCAATGATGACAAAAATCTAGAACTAAGCATTATCGCTTTTTATTTTTTAATCTGCAACAGATTTTTTTTATTTTTATACGCAGCGATTTTAGTATACAATCAAAACACTATGATAAAACTGCTGAAAAACCTCATAAATGCCGAATCTACACCAAAAAAAGGCGAATTAGACGCCGCTAAAACTATTTCTGACTTTTTCAAAAAAGCCGAAATAGATGTCAATCTTGATTCATGGGACCAAAACAGAGCTAATATACTTGCCCATATTAAATCTAACGCCAAAAAACCTGCGCTTTTATTCCTCTGCCACCTCGATGTTGTTGAACCGGGCCAGGCACAGTGGAAATTCCCGCCGTTTCAAGCGACCGAGCAAAACGGAAAAATCTACGGTAGGGGAGCTGTCGATATGAAAGCAGGAACCGCCGCCGCAGCTCACGCTATCGTCCAAATAAAAAAATCAAACATCCCACTCGAAGGAGACATCTTTTTTCTCGCCACAGCTGGCGAAGAATCTGATAGCTGCGGAATAAAACGCTTCATGGAAAACCATAAAAATATTCCAAATCTCGCCGTGGTAATCGTTCCCGAACCTACCGATTTCGAGGTTGTTACCGCGCACGGAGGAGCTTTCTGGCTCGAAGTTACTACAACCGGAAAAGCGGCGCACGGCTCAACACCACACCTCGGAATAAATGCGATATCTTCGGCAAAAATGATTCTCGACGAACTCGAAAATTTCAAAAGTAAATATCTAACCAAAGGTTGCTCGCTAAGCGTAAATACTATTACGGGTGGGAATACGATAAACATCGTGCCAGACTCCTGCACCATCGGTATTGATATCAGAACTACGATCGACCAAAGCCACAACCAAATTATCGATAACCTCCAGCAGCTCTTAAACAAAATTAAAAAACAGAATCCGGATTTCAATGCCGAAATTAAAGTTACCCGTGATGTCCCTGCACTGCAAACCGATAACCAATCGCAAGCGGTAAAACAGTTCCTCTCTACAGTCGGCGCAGGCGAGCCTATCGCTGTCAGTTATTGTACCGATGGCGCATTCGTTACATCCTTAAAGGCCCCCGTCATTATCTTTGGACCGGGAAACCCGCAACTATGCCACCAAACGGATGAATATGTGGAAATAAAAGACTGCGAGAAAGCTGTCGAACACTATAAAAATATCATCATGAAATTCCTGACATAATCAGCCATAACAGCATCGCCGAATGAGGTAATAAAATGACAAGCCAAAACTTTCCCGGTGACAAAAAAATGCTTCAAATTTACCAGGCAAAAACGGATGAAGATATCGCTATCGCAAGGACATTACTCAATAAATATGCCGCATGGCTCGATTCCCTCGGACTGTTTTTCCCCGAAGAGTATGACGCCTTCAAAGCACAACTCAAAAACCTTCCAAAGGGCTTCGAACCGCCGGATGGTATCTTACTGCTCGCAAAATATGATAACATCCCAGCTGGATGTGTAATGCTGCGAAAACTCTCTGATGATATCTGTGAAATGAAAAGGCTTTTTGTTACGCCGGAATTTAGAGGACTAAAAATCGGAAAGGCCCTCGCCCAAATCGTTATCGAACAAGCAAAAAAAATCGGCTATCAGAAAATGAGACTTGATACCGGCACGTTCATGGAACAAGCCGCAACACTTTATAAGTCAATGGGATTCAATGAAATCCCGCCTTATAGATATAATCCTATCGAGGGAACTCTCTATCTTGAATTGAACTTGAAGTAGCGCCTGACAAATCAAACTGCCCCACTATTCGCTCACTTGAGGCTCGGATGTGTTTTCTTCTGTTACTGTTTCCGTAGGCTCGGCTTCTACTACTTGCGCGGCGGGTTGTTCAATAGACTGAATCTTTATCGGTGTCTCTGCCGCCAAATCTTCAACTTCTTTGGCCTCGCCCTTCTGACCTTCGATAAATTCGGCAACCTTTCTATAGTCCTCTGCCCCGTGACAGTTAGGCTCATACTCAAATATCGTCTTACCATAACTCGGTGCTTCGGCAAGCTTGATATTGCGACGAATATAAACCGGCAAAACCTCCGCCTCCGACCACGCGCAATCCGTCCCGCGAGCCTGATGCAAAAACTGGTCAATATCAACCTTCACCTCGCCAGACAGTGACACCCGACTGTCAAACATGCAAAGCAATATCCACCTGACTTTCAGCGAAGGGTTAATCCTTTTATTCACAATGTCAACCGTCTGCAGCAGCTTACCAAGACCCTGCAACGCCAAAAAATGAGGTTGAAGCGGGATCAATATCTCGTCTACGCTCGCCAAAGCGTTCAGTGTCAAAAGACCAAGCGACGGCGCACAGTCAATTATCATATAATCGAAATGCTCTTCCGATTCTTTTATAGCCTCACGAAGAATCGTCTCACGCCCAACAATACTAACAAGCTCACTCTCTGCGCCGACGAGATTAATATTTGCAGGCAGCAGCCAAAGATTAGGACGAACAAGCAATAACTCATCCTCGAATTTCGCCGATTGAGTCAAAACCTTATAAGAACCTGCCTCGATTCGCTCTGGATCCATATCAAGATGAATTGTCAGATGTGCCTGCGGGTCAAGGTCAACTACCGCAACCCTAAATCCCATCGCCGCCAACGCCGCAGATATATTAACTACAGTGGTCGTTTTACCGACGCCCCCTTTTTGGTTTAATACCGCTATTTTCTTCAATCCGTTGCCCTCGAATCTCTTAACCTGTTAACTCATCACCCTTAAGCTTTTTCAATATCGCGTCAAGAACACCATTAACAAAAGACGGCGACTGTGTCGTACTGAATTTCTTAGCTAACTCTATCGCCTCATTTATCGCTACGCGAGGCGGTATATCCGAACAAAATTTCAACTGATAAACTGCCAATCGCAATATGCTTTTGTCGACCACGCAAAGCCTTTCAATGCCCCACTTAAGAGTCGAACCAGATATCAGTTCATCACATTCTTTTACCTTCGACCACGTACCGCTCGTCCAGTCCTTGGCAACCTTGCGTATCGTTTCATCGCTCTCTTCTTCTCGTAGAAAGTCACCAAAATGCGCAAGTATATCCGAACCTTGAACATCAAGTTCGTACAAGCCCTGTATCGCTAACTCTCTGGCTCGTGTGCGTTTGTCCACTTGCCAGCCTTTCTAAAATTTCAATGATCAAATTTGTTCGAGAACGTCAATCGTTTCCATCGCCGTCAATGCTGCGTTCGTTCCGGCATTGCCGCGTTTCGTACCTGCACGCTCTATTGCCTGCTCTATCGTCTCGCATGTCAGCACCGCAAAGATTGCAGGTGTGCCGCTGTCATAATTTATCTGACTTATACCACGAACTACCTGCTGACAAACGTAATCATAATGACTCGTCTGACCGCGGATTATCGCGCCAAGACATATCACCGCAGAATACTTACCACTTTCAGCAAGCTTTTTCGCTGTTATCGTTATCTCACAGGAACCCGGCACCCACACTACTGTTATCTGCTTATCATCGGCGCCGTGTCGTTGCAGACAATCTATCGCGCCGGACAAAAGCTTACCGGTGATAAATTCATTAAACCTGCCGACCACAATTGCATAATTACCCTTGCCGGCTGCCAACTGGCCCTTGATCTCTTTTATCATATTTGTCTCTCCAAAAGCCTTTCATACAGGCTAAATACTTTCAATGCTCTTCTATAACAACCACACATTATAAGACTATAACCACGCACTTTCCAGAAAAACAATCTATACTGCCACTCTTAAACAAAAATCAGCCCCTGCGAACCCACCTAACCCTCACAAACATAAGCACTTACGCCGCCAGTCGCCCAAAAATTTTTGCTCGCCCCAAAAAGCGAAATATAACCCCAATTTCAGCAAAACTTACCCATTTTAACAGACGATAACCCAAACGGGTACTCTATATCGGCTAAAAAAAAGGAGTTGTTATGGCCTACGATGATATGACTTTTGGTTCGTTTGACAGCGCTGAGAAAAAAGCAAGGATGGCCTATAGGCTTTACGAAGATGGGAAAATCGCGCTCGCACTTCTAAAGATTGAAGAAGCTATCGAAATTAATCCCGCAAATGGTGCGTGGCATTTCAATAAGGGACTCACACTCGATTCTATTAACAGATTTGCAGACGCAATAGAAGAATACGAAACCGCACTCGACTACTGCCAGGAAGATATCGAGATTCTAAATTCTCTCGCCGTCGATTATACAAGAACCGGACAATACGACAGAGCGCTCGAACTCTTCGAATACATTCAACAGCAGGACCCTGAATTCGAACCGTCATACTGCAACAGAATTATAACGTACACCGAAATGGAACAGCACGAACTCGCAGAAGAAATGTTCTATCTGGGACAGCAGATCGACCCGGACTGTGCGCTGTGTTTTTATAACATCGGAAATAATCTCTTTATAAGAGGACTATACGAAAAAGCTATACACTGCTGGGAAAAAACCGCGACGCTCGAACCAACCCACCCGCAGATTCACTATCGAATCGCACAGGCTTACTGGGCCAGCGGCAACGACGAAAAGGCGCATAACCATTTCCTGATAGAACTTAGAAACGACCCAGGTGACATCGATGTCATATATGATTTCGGTATCTTCCTGCTGCAGACCGGAAAAGTCGAACAGGCTACGGAAAAGTTCAACAGGATAATCGAACTAAACCCCGATTTCGCACCGGCCTTTTTCTATCTCGGTGAGATCGCTTTCAATAATCTTGATTATGAGCCGGCATTGAAGTTTTATAGAGAAGCTATCAAACTCGACAACGAACTTAGCGGACCGTGCTTTAGACTCGCACAGTTTTTTCTCTCGAACAATCTGCCGCATAAAGCAAAAGCTTATCTGTTTTCTGAACTGGAACTAAATCCCGATGACGCCGACATACTCGTTTCGATGGCGTCTATGTTCATGGCCATTGATTCACCTATCCACGCTGCCAATTGCCTCATAAAAGCAATTGACATCGACCCGACAAGTGCAGATGCCTATTACTATATGGGCCTGCTAAACGCGGCGAAAGGTGAATTCGAAGATGCCGCTGAATTCTTCGCTCATGCACTCGACGTTGATGCCGACCACCTTTCAGCTTTAAAGGACTCGACCATACTGTGCATCGTTCTGGGCAGGCTTGAGGATGCGAAAGAAAAATTACAAAAAGCGAAAACACTGGCCCCGGATAATGTGGACCTGAATCCGGTTAGCAGAAAATTAGCTGCTGCGGTTATTAAAAATAAAATATACAAAATGCTTTCTTCATTAAGACCAGAATCCTTACTAAAAAGGGGCTGACATTTAGTTGGCCCCTTTTTTGTGCATTTCTCTTTTGTTCCCGAAAAATGGGTTTCTGAGAAATTGGGTTTGAATTGGGTTCGTTTTTTTGTGTTGCATATCGTGTAAATTCCCGTAATTGTTTGTTTGGTAGTGGGTTAGGTTCATTTCTTTATTTCTAAAATTGGGTTTGTTTTCTCGAAAAGACATCGAGGCTCTGCGCTGCGCTTCGTGTCCATAAATGGGTTCGTTTTTTTGCATTGCATATCATGTAAATTCCCGTAATTGGTTGTTAGGTAGTAAGTTAGAATCATTCTTACACTTCTTAAAATGGGTTCGTTTAGTAAAACGTTTATTTTTTTAGACATGATACCTAGGGCACAAGTAACAGGATGAAAAGTAAAAAGCCTCCACAGATAGACAGAGATTTTAAAATTAGATTTACACAGTTTTTTTTTAGCCATGTAGAGATACCTTTTTTTAGAACGTCATCGTCTCTATAATTAGGCCGACTTGCGCGTTTGTTACGAAAAATGGGGGGAATTCACAGAGAAGAAATTGTGTAACTTAAGGGCTGGTAAAGAGTTAAAAAAAATTAGTTTTTTTTCGATTTTACAAAAACCCCTTGCGCGGTTGGTTGATTATTGAGGTATTATGCTGTAAAACAGGAAATGTAAATATTAACAGTTGAAAGGAATTGATTATGGCAGAAAACACTTGGCCGAGAAACCAAAATGCTGGCCCGGATGGTGGTTTATCTACTGGCCCAGGTGGCGGAATGTCGACTGGACCTGGTGGTGGAATGTCTACCGGGCCCGGCGGCGGAATGTCTACTGGTCCGGGTGGTGGGTTGTCCACTGGTCCGGGTGGCGGGTTGTCCACTGGTCCGGGTGGCGGGTTGTCCACTGGTCCGGGTGGTGGGTTGTCTGCTGGTCCCGGGGGTGGGTTGTCCACTGGTCCGGGTGGTGGGATGTCCACCGGGCCAACTCCATATCGGAGCAATATTCCCCCTTGGCCAGTCTTCATTAAGGAATTGGAAAAGAGAGGGTTAAATCAATATGTCGCCCTCATCAAAAACCATTTGCGAATTTGATTGATTTTGTTGCGGTTTCAAGGCTAAAATGCCGAATACTAAATTTACGAGAAACTAAGAGCTAATTCCTCGGCATTTTCTTTCAAAACTTCATCAGCATACTCTAGGTTGGTTCTCTTTCGTAAGTTTGTGAGTTCTTCAATCTCACTCCCAATGAGATTACTCAAGTCGTGTTTGATTATATGGGTTAACCGGACTCGATTTATTGCTTGTTTTGATAAGTTACATATTTCAATTCGCAATGGTTTGCTACTTGAAGCACCTATGAAAAAACTTATGTTATTTTTTTCAAAAAGCTTTTTTGGTTTTTCTTGCATAGAATAATCAAATGTTATAAATAAAATATCCTTATCTTTTATATAGCCGGAAGAAATATTTTGCGGGATATCACTGGGGGGAATATATAACTCGATATTCATTTCAGCTTTCCCCTCTTGTTTTTTGAGAGGGGCATTGTAAATTTCTTTATTGAAAGATATAGCTCTTAATATCATTTTAAACCTCCATTTGAATTATTTGACCAATTGTCAATGCAAATGAATTAAATCTCTTTCGCACTTCTTCGCTGAAAGGGTCTGCATTAGCAGTACTATCTACCAAAAGCACTCCCCACGTTTTTTCATTTTTATCAATTACAGTCCCATAAAAATGTCGCGATCTCCGATGTATTTTTCTTAACAAACGAAACTCAGGTATATTACCCTCTCTCATATACTTCCTTACTTTTGTTCTTTGATTTTGACTCAAATTTCTTTCAGAACGGCAGGTAGAAAAATCAATGTCGCTGATATCTGGAAGATTGGGAATATGCACACTTAATCCAGTATGCCATATATACCCTACTATGCCTTCGCATTGTTCTTCCTTATCCATTTCAACCCTGAACATAGTGGAAGATTTTTTAAAACGTCGACCACACCGGGAATTTATAATTAGGTATCTTCCATATTTCGGCCATCTTAGATATAGTAAGCGTTTTCCTCTAATTCCAAGATGATAAATAAAATACCAATAGTTTCTAAGGAAAGCCCTAACCCAAGTAATTTCCTCAAACAAGGTTATACGATGTTCATTATCATTTCCGCTAAATAATTCACCATTTATCCTCGTCAGCAGCTCTTGTATAAGTTCCTTTTTTTGTTTATGTGGCTTAAGCCATCTTGGCCATAACGTATAAAAGAAAATATAAATCGCTGCTGCTGTAATAATCCATATCTTGTATGAATCAGCAAAACCTACTATCTTTTGTATCCCTGTGTTTTGACTTGCCTTGAAAGAATCCAATTGGCTAATCAACGTTAAAACCAATAGACAGAGACCATTAATAAGAATCAAAAACTTTTTCATATTATACCATTTTTGACGATTAATTACAATGCCCGCGATTAATAATGTCCAAACGCCAGCAGCGACGATTCTTGCGCATTTTCGAGGTGTTTTTTCCGCTAATGCCGTAAATTAGAGCCAGAAAATACGGTCAAGTCAAGGAATTGTTAGTATTTTTTACAACCAACTACTGTTTTTAGACCAAAAAGGCAGGCTATTTCTTGTAATATAACAAGTTTTTGTAAAAAAGTAGACCTTCATCCCGCACAAACCGTTACAAATCAACCTCAGCATCCATGCCTAAAGATTCAAGATAGCTTAATAAATTTAGACCTTTTTGGCGAATTTCTTCATAGTCATTTTTGCAATTTTTAATGTAATGTTCTGCGTCTTCTATATAAGCTTTTATGGTCGCTGTGAAATCAACTACCTCTCTGTTGTAGCGTTTGACATTGGCATTGTAAGAATTAATTGCAAATTCATTGTCTAAATACAATGGCTTATATGGTTTTGTAGGGGGCAAATGAAAATAATCAAAATCAGGGAACTTAGGATAGCCCATAAATCCAAAATTAGAATTGCTAGTAAAAGTGAAGACGGAACCAACGCGGCTTAAACTAAAAAACTCAAAACCAAGGTTGGTAGCGTTCACTATGGCATTTATTTTTTTGGCAGCGTTATCTACGTTATCTTCAACTTCTTTCAAGTCATTAACTACGCCATCAAGATAATCTTTCGCCTCTTCTTCAAATTCAATTTTAGCAAACGAGTCACTTGTATTTAAGGCTGGTGGGTCTTCATATCCATAAGTAAGGTTACTTGTACCGGTTGTTTTTTTAAAGTGTGAAGAAAATCCTGTATAAGGAGAGTAATGGGAATATCCAGAATAATAAGTTCCGCAGCCAACAATAAATAATAGAAACAATGTGCAAACGTATTTTTTCACTTTTACTCCCTTTTAGTCAGACATATTAGACTCTGTATATATTTTGGTGTCAAGGATTTGATTTAGGCATAAAAAAAGCCCGAGTTTTAGGTCGGGCTTTTTGAAATCACAATTTACCCTCAGCTTGCGAGGCTAATGTTTAAAATGTCTCTTGCCTGTAAAGACCATCGCGATACCGTGCTTATCAGCACATGCGATAATTTCATCATCTTTATTCGAGCCGCCCGGCTGAACGATACATGCCACGCCCGCTTTAGCGGCGTTCTCAATATTATCAGGGAACGGGAAAAACGCGTCCGACGCCATTGCACAACCCTTGGATTCGTCGCCTGCATTTTTAAACGCTATCAAACCAGACTCAACCCTGTTCATCTGTCCAGCGCCAACGCCTAAGATCTTTCTGTTCTTCGTCAGCACAATTGTATTACTCTTAACATGCTTGGCAGCTATCCATGCAATCCGCAAGTCTTCCAGCTGCTCATCGGTCGGCTTAGTCTGCGTCGGGAACTTCAGCTCATCGGGTTCCCACGCAACAAGGTCGCGCCTTTGCAGCAGCATTCCGCCTATAATGCAGCGCGTATCGAACTCGCCGCAGTCAGTTTTCGAGTTATCTATAGGCCCGGTTTCCAGCAGGCGAACACGAGCACCCCACGCCTTTTCGGTTCGGATAATATCAACCGCATCGGTATCGAAGTTCGGTGCGATTATGACTTCTGCGAAAAATCCGCTCGCGCCAAGCGCCTTGCCGTACTTGCTGTAAGATTCCATTATCGTCTGTGCCAGCTTGGCGTCGACTTTGCGGTTCAGCGCGACAATCCCGCCGAACGCACTTATAACGTCACCTTCATACGCCTTGCGATACGCCTCACAAATATCATCATCAACTGCGCATCCGCACGGATTCAAATGCTTCACGACTACCGCCGCTGGCGAATCAAACTCCTTGACCAATTCAAAAGCAGCGTTCGTATCGAGTAGGTTATTAAAGCTAATCTCTTTACCGCCCTCTAATAGCTTGGCACTTGAAATCGAGGTCTCACCGGTCGTTGTCAGCTTATAAAAGGCAGCATCCTGATGCGGGTTCTCGCCGTAACGAAGTGTATTTTGCTTCACCAGAGCGATTGAAACCTTCTCCGGATACACAACGCCTGATTTGCAATTCAAATATTTCGATATCGCAGCGTCATAACTCGCTGTCAAACTAAACGCGATTCGCGCCAAGTCGCTTCGAGTTTCCTGACAGACCCCGCCATCTTTTTCTTTCATCTCAGTTAATACCCTGTCATACTGGTCCGGGCTTGTCACTACCGCGACAAACTTATTATTCTTCGCCGCCGACCGCAGCATGCTTGGCCCGCCGATATCAATGTTCTCAATCGCCTCTTCCAACGTGCATCGGTCTTTGGCTATCGTCGCCTCAAAAGGATACAGATTTACGCAAACCAGATCGATCGGTTCAATCTCATTGTCTTTCATCGCCTGGAGATGACTGTCCTTGTCACGCAGCCCCAGGAGCCCGCCATGGATCCGTGGATGAAGGGTCTTAACACGCCCGTCCATCATCTCTGGAAAACCCGTCACACTCTCAATGCCGACAACCTCAATACCGGCCTTAGCCAAAGCCTTAGCTGTCCCGCCGGTACTGATTATCTTTACGCCCATTTTGGCCAGTTCCTTAGCGAACTCGACCACGCCTGTTTTGTCGGACACACTCACAAGTGCCCTCGTAATTTTCACATCCATTTGAGTTTTTCCCTTTTTCTCTAAGGTTTCCAATGCCATTATCTATCCCTTTCCGCAACCGTGAAGTAAAATAAAGATTTAATATTTAGGCTCAAGACATGCGATACGCCCATCCTTGCCGCCCACATAAATTTTCGAATCAGCAAAGTTGACTGCGTATTTAGAGGCCTCTGCAATCGTTGCCTCGCCGAGCTTTTCACCCTTGCCGTTGTCCATCAAAATAATCTTGCTCCCTTCGGCAAGTACATAAGCTTTGTCACCGTACTCGCTGAGCAAATCAAGCCCGTCAGCAAGCGTCCATATCTCACTGCCGGTATCTTTATCAATCGCAATCAGGCCCTTGCCGCGAACATACTGATAAACAATAGCCTTCGTCACACGAGGCCCACGCTCCAATATCCCGTCTGTTGGGTAAAGCCAAACCAATTTGCCCTTCTCCCCGCTAATCTTATAGACCTTCGTATCATTGCTCGCGAAGTATAGCGAATTTTTATCGATACTCATTTTGCCAACAATTCCGCCACCTGCATCAAACCGCCACTTCACCTTTTTTCCGTTAGAGTGAATACACATAACTTCACCGGCCAAACTGGAAAACAAAAGCAGATTCTCCAACGCGATAATCGAAGTAATCTCAGTGTCACTCGGAGCGGCGACCTCATAAACCTGAATCTTATTGCTGGCTAAAAGGGTGTGTATGCGATTGTCCCTGCCGGCTATAAAATAATTTCGCGAATTGCGAGTTGCTGCGCATGTGCCGCTAAAATCAAGACGAGTACTGGAAATTTCAACTCCGCTATCAAGATTCAGTTCCACAAGACGATTACCAAGCAGAGAATAAAGCATCCCATTATATTCGCTGATACCGAATATCGGCAGCCCTGACGGGGCGACATCCTGGATAAATACTGCACTGCCGTTTTGACGATTCAAACTGACAAGATAATTCGATTCGCTAAAGCCGTAAACTCTATCGCCGGCAAGCTCCAACTGCTTGAGACTATCGAAATTGTCGAAGGGGAATTTGTTTTGCCAGACGATTTTCAACTCGATATCTTTTATCTGTTCATCTGCCACAAGCCATTGGACAGGCCCTGAAGATGCAGGTGCGATTTCGCTTTGACCATGACAACCGCAAAATAATAGTACACCAACAACTGAAATTAACGAGATTTGTGAAAATTTACTCATCGGAAAAACCCTCATTGTCATCATCCCCACATTTATTTAGTTTTAATTTATAACTACTTAGCTTTAAATTGCCTACGGCATCTCGACATAGTCAGCAAGGTCGACATTTTTCACCCTTTCGAATTCAAGCAGTTCCTCAATTCGCTTGATGTCGTCCTGTATCCTGTTTGCAAGCTTGAAGATATAAGGACTGCCGCTAAGACGGTTTTGCAAATCCTCCAGCATCGGCTCCCACGTCCCGCCATAAAGCTGACGCTTAAGTACCACCAGCATCTTCGATTCTTCGCTCAACGTCGCGACAAAATCGCTGATTTCGCCACTAATAGCAGGGTTTTCGCCTTTTTTTTCCTTTTCGGACATAGCTTAATTCCCATACTCTAACAGGAATATAAAATCTAATCTCATTGGCCAAAAATTGCAAATAAAATCCATAAATTTGGGTAATTTTCAACTTAGCACCCCACATACCCCATTTTAACACCGAGCATAGGGAAAGAATAAGCTAAAAGGCAACGAAGAGCACGAAAGACACAGGTGGGACAAGGTAAAAAAAAAGAACTGCAAGATAAACTTGCAGCCCTTTGTTATATGTTAGCGGTTAACAAATCATATATTTTTATTGAACTGGTGGCCACCATATTCCATTGCCATCATCCCTGATATTCATAACAACCCATATCAACTTCTGCTCCACCACTACTATCGCCATTAACAGTTCGGTCATTGCCATCAAGGTCAGTAGTTTCGCTGATAGCACTATTATCACCCGCATCAATAACAGCCGTTGAATCCGAATCAATATGGTAATTATCATTTCCGGCATCAACAAAATTCGGATTAGAGCTGATAATGTTGGTTAGTGTAGACGTGCCACCCCCCATATTGTGTACACCATCCGAGCCGCCTTCAATATCAGAGTAAGCAATAGTTGCGCTGGCATTGTTATTGCATACCTCATTGCCGTCGACATCAGCGGTATTATCCCAGAAGATGCAGTTGGTTATAATTGGATCAGAGCTACTGGCATTGCACATGGCTCCACCGTAATAAAGGGTGCTATTTCCAGAGAAGGTGCAGTTGGTTACAGTTATATCGGAGTCACTGGAATTAAATATTCCACCGCCGCCATTAGTATCTCTGCTGCACGAATTGCCAATAAACAAGCAGTTTACTATCGTTGAGTCGGAATCGTTATTGTACATTCCGCCACCCCAATGGTTGGCAGTATTATCTATGAAAGAACAGCTGATTATTGTTGGCAAGCAATCAAATCTGTTGGTGACGGCACCACCAGAACCCCAAATAGCTGTATTATCACTAAATATACACCTTATCATTGTCGGATTGGAATAGCGACTGTGGATGGCACCACCATGAGAATTAGCAGAATTTCCGCTGAAAAGGCAGTCTGTTATAGTGGGATTGGAGTAAATATTCCACATTGCTCCACCCCCATAATTATTTCCTCCGTAGCAAGAGTTGTCAGTAAATGCACAGTCTGTTATTACTGGGTCGGAATTGTTATTGTACATAGCACCACCTCTGCCTGCTGGTGCATGATTATCATCGAAGATACAGTTTGTCACGGTTGGCGAAACGGAATTATTATACATACCACCACCACATTGATACTGAAGTGTCGAACCATGGTTCGCATAACCGTTTGTAATTGTAAAACCATCAAGCGTGGCGCCAGCTGCACCAACGACTACATTGTAACTGTTATTGCTATCCGGCGTAGCATTTTTGTCAATATCACCGCTAAGAATCGTTAGATTTGTAGCTGGATCGCGTGAACTACGAGATATCTCATTACCTGAAAATCCGCCATAGACCGCGATATTGGCAGCAAGTTCAAATGCTTCTGTACGGTCATCATTTGTGTGCCCTGTGCCTTCATCCGGATAGTATGTACCATTGGCTACCCAGATTTCATCGATATTGCCATTTGTAGCGGTCGCATCAAGTGCCTGCTGCAATGTAGCAAAGGCGTCTCTCCATGAAGAACCGTTATTTGCGCCGTCAGCATCGGCATCGACATACCATGCGTCAGGGATTTCATCTGCACCGATATCAACCGTTCCATTTATTAATCGGGTCTGATTATCGATATCAGTCTGTCCTGTATAGCTGCCGCTTGCGCCCGCATTATAGCATGGCGAGTTGCCTTTTATATGATAATCATCAGTTGCGGTATTAACAAAGCACGGGTCGGAGTCGATATTAGATGCCCCGGAATATCCGCCTTTTATATCGCTATAGGTAACGCTTGTAGTGGTGCCGTAAATCTCGTCGCCGCTGGTGCCAGCTGTGTTATTCCATATGATCGAGTTTTTTATTGTTGCCCCGCCGGTGCCAAAGAGGTTTATGCCACCGCCATTAGTTGAAGCGGCATTTTCGGTTATGGTACAATTTGTTACTGTAATGCCGGAATAATTTTGGCGATAAATGCCGCCACCGCCTGTCGAAGCTTGGTTATTGTGGATGATAGAATTTTTCAGGTCTATACCTCCGTAGTATCCTTGATAAATACCACCGCCATTACTTGCGTTATTATTCTGCACGATGCAATTATTAACGCTTAACATCCCGTATGTCACATTAGAACAAATGCCACCCCCTGAATTTGCCGTATTATCGGCAATAATACATTTATTGATAGTAGGGGATGTTGGATTACCCTGAGTTCCTGAACAATAAATTCCGCCTCCATTGGTCGCGTTGCCTCCGGTGATTGTAAAGCCTGACAATATCGAGTTAGCATCTTCACCGGAATTAAGTGTCACGACAGTTCCTGCTCCATTTCCGTCTATGATAGTATCAGCTACGACATCCCAGTTATTTGGGTCCGTGCTTTGCAGGGTTATAGCTTTTCCGTTGAAATCTATTGTTTCATAGTAAGTTCCAAGATTTACATCGATAATGTTACTGCCTGAAGCGGCATTGATACCTGCTTGTATAGTCGCAAAAGCTGTGGCCCACGATGTTCCAGCATCAAGGTCGTTGCCGTCGGGGTCGACGTAATAATCGGCAGCTAAAGAGAAGTTCGCGAGCAGCAGTGTGACAATAAAAACAGCGGTAATTAATTTTTTCGCATTCATGACAATCCTCCTTGTTAAAAGTTAAAAATTCCTATTATATAACCAGGTATAGTTGGTTTTTGTCTGGGGTTTAGACTGATGCTGTGAAGTGTTGTATCTCTCATGAAAAATTTCCTCCATTTTCCATCTCATAGTGACAGCATAGTGACATTGTCAAGAAAAAAATATTAAAATATTTAAATATTAGTAAATCTACTTACATGGTGTTTGTCCTGGCTTGCGGAGTGGCATAATGTCACCTTGTCGGGCTAAGTCCTTGTGAGATATGAGGCTAAGTTATTCAGTAGGCTCCCTTTGATGAACTCAGTACAAGTAGGGCAGGCGGGGCACACAAAAAGGCATTTTTGAATTGTATTTTTAACGCGATTAGGCCTCCCGTGGGATTTGTTGCCAAATCCCACGGGCGACCATGAAGATACTTATTGTTCGTTAATCCATTTTCTTGCGTGGGCAATAATAGATGACATGAAGATAGTAAGTCCCGCATTTTTAGCAGTTGCCTGGAACAGCTTTGCATTGTCGGTTTCTGTGGCGGGATGGACGATAGCGATTTTGAAACTGTTATCGTAGCCTAACCCGGGAAGGGCCTTCGCGATTTCGACGAAACCAAGAGCGTATTCGGTCAATACGGTGTCGAAGGTGTCAAAAAGAAGCTTCTTGTATAACCCTACCCATTGTCAAGACCAATTTTTCTTTTGTTTAAGGTGTAAGTTACAGCATTTCGCGCTTTGCGTAGCGCAGGCGTAGCAAAGCGACAGGTCGCTTGTCTGGTACACCTCTGTCGGCGTTCTCCGGCCCAATGATCCGTGCGGCCTGTGATGATTATAATAATCAAAATACTGACGCAGTGACCGTATCAACTCATGGCCATCGTCATACTCACGCAAATAAATTTCTTCATACTTGACCGTCCGCCACAAACGCTCAGCCAGGATATTATCAAAGCACCGGCCTTTGCCGGACATGCTGACCCTGATCTTACGAGCTTTCAGTTCATCAATAAAGTCGCTGCTGGTGTACTGGCTGCCCTGATCCGAATGAAACACCGCCGGCTTTGCCACACTCAACGCTTCATCCAACGTATCCATGCAGAACAACGACTCAAGGCTATTGGACACTGACCAGCTTATCACATATCTGCTGAAATAATCCATGATAGCAACCAGATACATAAAGCCGTGTGTCATGCGAATATATGTTATATCCGAACACCATACCTGGTCGGGCTCGGTAATATCCATCTTGCGAATAAGACACGGATATTTCGCGTGCTCGATAATGCTCTGTGTGGTTCCGGGCCTGGGATAGATAGCCATAAGCCCCATTACGCATTAGCCGCCTGATACGTTTATGATTGACTACAATACCTTTTTCCGAGACCACATCAACCATACGCTCGACGCTGGTAAACGGATGAGCAGTGAATTCTTCGTCTATGAAGTTCATCATCGTAATATCACGCTCAGCTATTGATGCAGCTTTATAGTAAACCCGTGAACGGTTAACACCGAGCAGACCGCACTGCTTTCTGATACTGAGCTTTTTGTTTGATTTGTCAATCATCTCTATTCTTCGAGTAATCCTAACTGACGCAATTTTTTTTGAGAAAGTCAATCTCCACTGCCTGTTGGCCGATCTTCTGATGGAGCTTTTCTTCATCAACCGGCTTTCTGTCTCGTACCTGCTTTGTCCTGCCATCAGCCATAGCTTGCGGCAATTGCTCCAGAGCGTGTTTTTTCCATTGTCGCACCTGGTTGGGGTGGACTTCATAGATTGATGCAATCTCGTTGATAGTCTTTTCGCCCTTGATAGCGACAATTGCCACTTTAGCTTTGAAAGCCTTTCCGAAATTCCTGTGCTGTGCCATAATTCTGCTTCCTTTCATAAAAGCATGATAGAATTATACCACAACTTAACACCTTATACACTGGTCTCAAATCAGGGGAGTATTATAGATACGTTCAAAAGCAGGGCGAAGAAGACAGCGGACAAGCGAAGCTTGAATTCTGAAATGCTACGGGTTTTAACCCGTAGTTATTTACTAAATAGGGATATATTTATGCGAAAATATGTTAGACTTGTTCAGGTATGATTAGAGATGATTTTAGGGCATTGAGGGGAAAGGCTTTTATGAAAAAAACTTTATTTGCGCTATTTCTAACGGGGGTTTTAGTATTTAGTGTTTACGGCAGGACAGCAAGACGTTCAAAAACGACGAGCAAGGAAATTATTGCCAAAGTCGTATCCGGGGTCAAGGACGGTAAGATTGCTTATAAGCTAACGACTCGGAAGGAATTGGAGGAACTGATAGGGCGAAGTATTCGGGAGGAATCGAGAAATAGCGGGGGAATGGAGATGCTCACTGTTATTTACCAAGGCGTTACTGCTGAGTTTAGCAGGATGCGAAATTATTCTGCTCCATTTACCCTTACAAAGATAAAGGCGAAGAGGTGGCTTGATATCGGGCAGAAGCGTGAAATAGTTTTACGTAATGAAGGTGATTTGAAGAAGTTCGATGAGTTTTGGGGTTTAGCAGGGATATCGTTAGAGAACCTGGATTTAAGTGGTCAGTCTCGTTTTCTTAGAAAGATGACTTTTGACAGTCGTACGAAATGGCCTGCGGAAGATAAGCTTCCTCGCAGATATAATCCTGCGGCCTTGCTCGAAGAAGGTAAGACTCCGGGTCTTGGTGTTCGCGGGCTGCATGAGGCGGGTATTGACGGTCGCGGTATAGGTATAGCGATAATTGACCAGCCTTTATTGGAAGACCATGAGGAGTACGCCGAGCGTCTGGTGAAATATCAAAGTGTCGAGGTTCGCCGCAAACACCCGCCGCAAATGCATGGTTCGCCGGTTGTTAGTATTGCGGTTGGTAAAAAATGCGGTGTGGCACCGGGAGCTTTTGTTCACTACTACGCGGTTCCGATGTGGAAGTGGGACAAAAACTGCAAGCCCTGGGCGAATATAATCAATCAGATCATCAGAGATAACGCCAAACTTGAAGATGGGAAAAAGATTCGGGTTGTTAGTATCTCGCTTGGGACATTTTCTCGAAGTATAAATGTAAGGTCATGGGAGCGAGCAATCGCCAAGGCCAATAAGCACGGGATTCTTGTTGTGACTTGTGACGATGCTTTTTTGGATTATGGAACGTTGCAGCGAATAGAGGGGAAATCAGCAGATGACGCGAAAAATTACCGCCGCGCCAGGCGTTCAAGCAAAAGGGATATCATTCATGTTCCCACGAGTAATCGCAGTGTAGCGAGTCATCATGGCCGCGACGTTTATACTTATGAGCGTGATGGCGGTCTTAGCTGGGCGGCGCCATACTTGGCAGGAGTGGCGGCATTGGGTTTTCAGGTTTATCCTGAGCTTGAGCCTGAAAGAATAGTTGAGCTTTGGCTTGAGACGGCGTCACAGACACGTGCAGGTTCTGTTATAAATCCTGCGGCGTTTATTGAGGCGGTCAAAAAGCAGCGAGATTCGGTGACTGCGACAGAGTGACTATAATTGATGTTACTTTTAAGATTGACAATTCGTGGGATTTAGTAGTATAATGCATATAGGTTGAATGTATTATAATATTAACTGTCGAATATTGAAAAGGGGCGGTTATGGGTTCAGGCAAGGGGCGATTTGTTCAGCGGTTCAAGTGGCATATCATTACCATCAGTGTAATCCTGTCAGGTGCGGCGGCTCTTACGTTGTCTACCGATGTTTTCGAGACGAGTGAGACGAATAAGATTCCGCAGACGATATGGCTTTTATGCGCGTTGACGATGTTGTTTATAACGCTGACGATTCTTTCAAAGGTCGTGAAGATATCTGACCGTTTAAGGGACAATGAGGGCGGCCTTGAAAAGGCGGCGGGGCTTATAGAAAAGATGAATGCTGAGCTGCGTCAAATCAGTCACAATACTCGATTGAGCGAGCAGGCCAAATCGATAGCGTATCGAGATGCGGACCGCCAGTCGTTGCGTGAGTCGGTTCTTGAGAAGCTTCACCGTCAGGACTTTGAGGCGACTTATGAAATAATAGAAGAGATAGCTAATTCGACGGAATATAAGAAACTTGCCGATACCTTACGAGCCGAGGCAAAGAAGTATCAAGAATCGACTGATACTGAGCGAGTTAACCAGGTGATAGCTTATATAACCAAGTTTTTAGATAGTTTCCAGTGGACCCAGGCAAGTACGGTGATAGAGAGGTTAATCAAGGCGGCGCCAAATTCCGAAGATGCCAAGTCGATGCGTCAAAAGCTTGTAGATAAAAAGCAGGAACGTAAGAAGACGCTGCTTGCTTTGTGGGACGAAGCAGTTAAGCGTCAGGAGACGGACCGCAGTCTTGAGATTTTGAATGAGTTGGATTTGTATCTTACACCTAACGAGGGTTTGGCGTTGCAGGAGGCTGCCCGTGACATTTTCCGGAGTAAGCTGCATAATCTGGGTGTGACGTTTTCTTTGGCGATTTCTGAGAAGCAGTGGAGCAAAGCTCTTACTGTCGGCCGTCAAATAACTCGAGATTTCCCTAATAGTCGCATGGCTGAAGAAATACGTGAGAAATTTGACGCACTTAAAAAACGCGCAACAGAATCAGAGCTATTTGGATAACAGATTTCGTTATTGAAACGAAAACAATGATTGAGTTTTAACCATTGTCAACTGTTCGGGATAAGCCGCGAAAGTATGAATATGCAACTCATCCTGCCTTGCCTCATAATCGACATAGCAGAACGGATGGAGTCCATCATTTTCGACTTTTTGGTACTTTACAAATATCCCTCTATTTTTAGCGAAACGGTCGAGGTCGAGATGGCTTTGTCTGTATAGATTTCTGCTCATTTTTTCGACCTGGAAATCTGTCATGTAGTGGAGTTTTTTGCTTAAACTGCACTTGTGTGAGCGTGGCCCCCTAAACTGGAATCTTTCGATGAGCCCTCTTTGCGGGAGCGGCTGGTTCGGTGCACTGACAACCTCGGCGAGTGACATTTCTTTAGTATGTACAGTAACGACATGTGTACATCCTGTGACCCAAATATTGGCCTGGTATTTTTCGGTTTTCAACTTTCTGTTAGCGTAGATTTGAAAAAGCTCCGGGTGGAGCGGTCTCTGGAACAAGCTAAAAGAAAGTTGATCTACGGCAATATTGATCTTTGGTGATTCCATCATTTATAATTCCTTCTAAAAAATACAAGTCGCTTTACTGAACCCATTATACAAAAATCGTAGGGCACAATTCAAGTAGCGTACCAGTACTGATAATGGGGTTTGTGTTGATTATAGGACGATTATCCTGCAAGCGTAGGATAGCAAAAGATTAACGGAGGCGAATATTTTTGAAAAAAAACCAAAAAAAATGGTTGTGGGCGAATATTTTTAGGGGTTTATGAAGAAGGCGTTAATGAAAACCACGATAATGTCATAGAATGCGTGTGTACCAGCAGTTATGGCAAATCCTCTAAAGGCGAAAAGTGCGGCGAAGTAGATTCCCGCGATTGTTCTAAATGCAAAGGCGGTTGCACTGAAGTGTTCGATGGTTTGTCCACTAAAAAAGTCGATGTGATGGTGTGCGCTAAACATTGCGGCGGAGAGTATGACAGAAAAGATGACAGCGTTCTTACGATTCAACCTTAGGATGTCCTGAAATAAAATCATTAAAAGACAAATCAGAATAAGTCTAAAGATGAGTTCCTCGTAAATACCTGCTCCGATGCTTGTTGTAATATTGGCCCATAGATTATGTGTTTGAGTCGGCTCATCATAAACGATGCTGTCTGTTAAGGTGTCATCTGTGGTTTGGACTGAGCAGGATATGATTTTGGTTTGTGTGTTTTTGTATGCGGCGATGTCTGTTTGGGATTGTGCGGGGTTGTTCAGGAAGACGCTAAGTACAATCAGCGGAATCGCCAGAGCGATGCATTCGAGTGCCATTGGCAAGATGTCGGGGAAAGAAAAGTACCACTGCTTTCTTGAGACAATCTGCAACGCGAGTAGAATGATAACGACAGCTATCGCGGGCGCTGCCCATGTAATTTTGTCGGCAAAGCCGAGATACTGGAGGAATGTTTGGAGCCAGACGAATGCAACGACGCGTATTTGTGATTGATTTAATAAGTCGGTATTGATGAAGATGGTGCCGAGTTCATAGAAGATGATAAATGGCAGCAGGAAAACAAGGGCATAGAACGGTCGGCTTGTGCGTTCGAGGTACGAGTCTTTTGCGAAGTTGAATAGTTGGCTTGGGTTTTGTTTTTTGCCGTCTTTGCTGGCCATTTTTCGGTTAAGATTCCTTTCTCTTTGTTTTTGAAAGTTTACCCCAAAGCGGTTAGAATTACAATAACTTAAGTTGAAGAAGTTTTAAGAAAGATACGAGATGGGTCGAGAGCAGATAGTCGAGATTTACGAATTGCTTTTTGAGCGTTTTGGCGGTCAGGGTTGGTGGCCCGGTGACGGTCGGCTTGAGATAATAGTTGGTGCGATATTGACCCAGAATACGAACTGGCCTAACGTTGAGAAGGCGATAGCAAATTTGAAGTCGCGTGATGTTTTAACAGCTGAAAAGCTGCACGGTCTTGAGCAGTCGGCGCTGGCGGAACTTATCAGGCCCTCGGGTTATTTTAATATAAAGGCAAAGCGGTTGGGGAACTTTTTGGATTGGTTTTTTGATAACTATGACGGTGAGTTGGAAAATCTTGAAGAGCTTGATACTGGCCGGCTGCGGGAAGAGCTGTTGAGTGTTAAGGGGATTGGACGTGAGACAGCAGATTCGATTTTGCTTTACGCATTTGGCAGGGAGATATTTGTAGTTGACACATATACAGCACGAGTTGCGGTTCGTCATGGGCTGATTGAGCCGAACTGCGATTATGAACAGCTTCAATATTTGTTTGAGTCGAATCTTTCCGGTGACGTGAAATTGTTTAATGAATATCATGCGCTGCTGGTTCGTGTTGGTAAAGAGTTTTGCAGGCCTAAGGCACGATGTGAGGGTTGTCCTCTTGAGGGTCTGGAGCACTGCATCGATGTTGAGGAGTTTTAATTTACTTGCAAAGCCAGGTTAGAGCAATTTAATTTTTCGTGTTCGCTTTATTCCTATTGCGGCATCGGCTGGCAGCATCAGATTTGCTCGCAATATTCCAATATCGCTGTGCAATCTTCTTTGCCAGCCTTGTCCTCACGACAGCTTAAATGCGAACAGAAAATATTAAAATGCTCTAGTCACTTAGTATTTTTCTCAGGACCGTGATTAGTGTTTGCGGCTCGAAGTAGTTTTTGTCGAGGTGGAGATAGACGGTTTTTTTGTCCGGGATGGTTATCTTAGCCGTAGTCTTTTTAAATAGAGATGTGCTGGCATGGGTGTTTTCTTTTTCAAACGTAAAGATGAGAGTGTTTTTTGAAGTGAGAATTGATTTTATGCCGTGTTTTGACGCTAATATTCTCAGCATTGCCAATTCCAACAACACCTCTACTTCATCAGGCATAGCTCCGTAAACATCACTTAGTTCTTTTTTTAGCTGATCTAAGTCATGGTCATTTTTTGCTACCGCGATTTTTCTATACACGTCCATTCGTTGTCTGTCGTTTGCGATGTAATTTTTTGGGACGTAGACCGCGAATCCAAGGTCGAGGTTTGTAGTTGGTATTGACTGGGTCGGTTGTCCCTTAAGTTTTCTGACGGCATCGGCGAGCATTTCGCAGTACATTTGATAGCCTACCAATTGGATGTGGCCGGATTGCGCAGCACCTAAGATGTTTCCTGCACCTCTGATTTCGAGGTCCCTTAGAGCGATTCTAAATCCGGCGCCTAAGTGTGAGTATTCTTCTATTGCTTTTAATCGTCTTGCTGCAATTGGTGTGATTGACCTGTTTTTCGGCAGGAGCATATACGCGTAGGCTCTGTGTTTGTATCTTCCGACGCGCCCTCTTAGCTGATGCAGTTCAGCAAGTCCGAAGCGGTCGGCGTTATCGATGAAGATTGTATTTGCGTTTGGTATGTCGAGTCCCGATTCAATGATTGTTGTGCAGACGAGTACATCGGTATTTCCGATGACGAAATCAATCATCGCTTTTTCGAGTTGGCGTTTTTTCATTTGGCCGTGGGCAATATCGATTTTTGCGTCGGGAACAAGTTTTTGAATCTCGAACGCTTTTTTGTCAATTGTCTTTACGCGGTTGTGGAGGTAAAAGACTTGTCCCTGTCGGTTAAGTTCACGATGTATTGCTTTTTTCAGCATCTCAGCGTTATAGGCGGTGACTGATGTAACGATGCTTCTTCTATCCAATGGCGGGGTCTGCAATGAGCTTATGTCACGCAATCCCAGCAATGCCATGTGCAGGGTTCTTGGTATCGGTGTGGCGGTCATCGTCAGTATGTCAACGTTGATACGCATTCTCTTTAGCTTTTCCTTGTGCTCGACGCCGAAACGCTGTTCTTCATCGATAATGAGCAGCCCCAAATTTTTGAATCCGACATCCTTACTTAAGAGCCTATGTGTTCCAATCAGGATGTCGACGGTGCCTTTTTTTGTTTTTTTGATTATTTCGCTGGCCTGTTTTTTTGTTTTGAAACGGTTCAGCGTTTCGATTGAGATAGGGAAATCGGCAAATCGTTCGCTAAAAGTTCTTTGGTGCTGAACCGAAAGCACGGTTGTCGGCACGAGTATTGCGACCTGCTTTTGGTTTTCTACCGCTTTGAAGGCGGCCCGCATAGCAAGTTCTGTTTTTCCATAACCGACGTCACCGCAAAGTAACCTGTCCATAGCTATTGGCTGGTGCATGTCTGTTTTGATTTGCTGTATTGCGGTAATCTGGTCGGGGGTTTCCTGATATGGGAAAGATTCTTCGAATTCGGTGAGGTAATTTGAATCTTTCTGGAAAGCGATACCTTCCATAGTTTTTCTTTTAGCCTGTACCTGGAGTAATTCATTTGCCAGGTCACGGACGGATTCGGCGACTTTTTGTTTTTGCTTTTGCCATTTTTTCGAGCCGATTTTGCTAAGTGTAGGCCTTTTCGGGCTTGTACCGATGTACTTTTGGATAAGTGCGATGTTTGTTGTGGAGACATGGATTTTTGTTTTGTCGGCATATTCGATAGTAAGGAATTCGCTGGTGCCGCCCTTTTCCTTTATAGTTTGGATACCTAAGAATTTTCCGATGCCGTATGAGATGTGCACGACGTAGTCGCCGAGTTGTAAATCCGCGAGGGTATCGACGGGCAGGGATGCTCTGGTTGGTCTTTGTCTTCTTCTTAACGCAAACTGCCCGAAAAGTTCATGGTGGCTGATTATTATTGTGTTAATCGAATCGATGATGAAGCCCTGATTTATAAAGCCGAGTACGAGATTGAAATTGGCGGGTATTTTTTTATTTATTTGTTCGATAATTTCGGTGACTCTCGAGATTTCGGCTGAGCGTTCGCAGTATAGGAAGACTTTTTTTCCTTGTTTTGCGTCGAGGATGAGTTGTTCGAGAGCAGCTTTGTGGGTTGCCCAGAGCGAGGTGGTCTTTTGCTGATAATGCTGGATACTTTTGATGTTTACTTTCAGAGAATCTTCGTCTTTGACAGCTGCGAATCGGGAGATGTGCAGTTGGGGGAACTTTTGCATTGCGGAGAATATATCGCTGTAAGTGTAGAGGTTTTTTGAATCTTCGATTCGTTCGAGGAATATTTTTGCAACTTCTTCGATGTCAGTTGGTTCTTCGAGTGCGATGATTGTGTTTTCGGGGAGGATGTTTACGAAGAGTTCTCTGTCTTTTTGCTCGGTGCCGCAGACGGATGAAATTATATCTATGGAGCGAATCTGGTTTGTAGAAAGGTTGTTGTCGAGATTTATCTGTCTGATACTTTCGATGGTGTCTGCGAAGAATTCGATTCTAAATGGTTGTTCGCTTTGTGCGTTTTCTTTTTCATCGGTGATGATTTCATTTACCAGCGGCGCATAGATATCGACGATGCCTCCTCGGCGTGCGAATTGTCCGGGCAGGTCGATACGGTCTACGGATTCGAAGCTGTTATCGACGAGCCATTCGATGATTGTGTCGGGTTTAATATCCTGATTAACGTTTAGTTTCAGGCTTGCGTGTTTTAGGGTATTTGGTTTTGGGATCGGCTGGCAGAGTGCCTGGACCGAAGTTGGGATGATAAGATTTTCGGTGCCGGCAAGAAGTTTCAGGGCAACTTTAATTCTTTCGGAGCGAATTTCGTCTGTTGCGTCTGCGATATCTTCGAGTCCTTCCCATGCACCGAGGGCTGCGACGGATTTAGCACCGAAAGCGTGGAGGTCGTCGGCAGCTTTGTCAGCGTCGTCTATGTGTGGGCGGATGTATAGAATCGGTGATTTCAGGTGTTTAGAGAGGTTTGCGATGAGCATAGGCGCAAAGGACCCCCATGTCCCCTCGATTTTCTGGGCCCGTGTCGTTTTTTTCTGGGCCTGTAGTCGGGAGATAATTTCAGCGACCGTTTTGTCCTGGCCAAGGTCCATTTATCTCTATCAGTATCGACAGAATTGATTTTACACTAAAGCCGAATGTGACGCAATAGTAGTGTTTCCTCAACGAAAACACTTAATAAACTCACACCCGCACTTACCGTCAAAATAAATCCTTGCACTTTTATCCACAAACTCCTATAATTCGCAAAGAGGAAATAAAAAGCTTTATTTAAGCAGAGTCGAAAGATATCAAATTAATTGAACCATCGCTGAAATGGGTATTGTGATGAATGACAAAGACAAGTATCAGTTCTTCAAGGATGCTTATGAATTTGAACACCAACGCAAGGATGCGATCAATGCTCGCCTAAGTTTAATTTTCACTGTACTTATTGTAATAATCGGAGCAGCGACTTACTTTATTAATAATATAAATTTTACCCCTATAAATATTTTTAAAATTATCTTTTTTATTCTGTTGGCTATAACGCTAATATTAATTGCATTTGCCTTTTACTTCCTATGTAAATGTTTGTTTTCATTTAAATATCGGTATGTTTCAAGACCAAATAAGATAATAAATTACATCACGGAGTTAGAAATTTATAACCAAAAAAGCAGCGAACCGATAGATATAAATGGGGAGATTGGGAATCTTTTAAATTTACAGCACAGTAATTCTGCTTCTAAAAACAGGGCTAACAATAAAATAAAAAATGGTTATTTTATACGTGCCTTAAGGGCTATTTTTGTAGCATCAATTTTTGTTGGACTTTCAGCCATACCTTATTATATTATTAAAGTAAGCGAACCTAAAAAAAATGTTTATGTAAATGTAGATAACTTTTTGGAGATTTCTAAAATGTTGAATGAAGATGAAGCCTATGAAAATACCTCAGACCCTAAACCTGAACCAGTTAAACCTACACCTCCGGACACTGAGGATATCAATGAAGCAGATGTTAGTGCCCCAGATATTGAAACAAAAACAGAACCTAACGAGTAGGTGGCATGATTTGCAGAGATATTTTTTGATGGTATTCCCCGCATAAGGAGTCTTTCCCCATAACGGATAAACTCCGGCGGATAAATATTGAAAAACCAACGGGAATGAAATGGTGTTATATAAGTTATGTTAGAAGGAGCCTGAAATGCAAGACATGTTAAATAACCAGCATGAGGATCTAATCAGAACAGCTTCCGAGGCAGCGGCGAAGTCAGTGTCGCAAGCTCTCAAAGAATACAACAAGCATACAGTTAACTTTGCCACAATCCTTGGTATCGTCACTGGGGCACTGTTCTGCTGTGCTGGATTTGTTATCATCTGTATGGGTCTTACAGGCTCAGTCGAATGGGTTTTCGAAGCTGGTTCAGTGACCACAAGGCTAAGCAATGCTGGGCCTGGTGTTGCTCTATCACTTATGGGAATGATTATCATTTGGCGCTACAGACCAAGGAAACATATCGAAATAAGATTTGAGCCCATGGAGATAAAAGTTGTGACAAGTCACGACATTCCTGAAGAGGATCTCAAGAATCTCCCTAAGTTTAGCAAAACACCGAGTGTTATCAGCGAGATAAAGGGCACCGGTGCAAGTGTTTCAATGAAGACCTCTCCTACTGGCCAAAGGTAGGCGGATAAATCCTTCGATGTACTCAGGACAAGCATTGAAGAAGCAACGGGAATTTGTTATACGGAAAAAATAGATACGCTTGGCCATGATTTGTTAGGCCTTTCCATGTTTTCTCAACCATATCTTCATGTTTTCGTAGTCTTTGAGTCCAAGTTGGTGTTTCACGGTTTCTGCAAACGTTAATGCTTCTTTCGAGAATCGCGAGGTCGTAACGACGAGTCCTGCTGTGGCCCGCTCTTGCGCTACGACTCCGTAGAGACGCTGGACAACCGCAATCCCGACCGGGCGAGTACGGAGATGACGTTTGCACTCGACAAGGTAGAGTAGTCGACCCACTGGTGTCTGGTGAAAAGCAAGCACATCGCGCCCACCGTCTCGTGTCTCGGGAGTAAGATGTACCTCAAGACCTTCACGACTTAAGAGTTCTGCAACGAGTTCTTCAAACTTCCGGGGGTGAAGGTCATGAAGAAGTTCGGGATTCTTGGATAGCCGAGAGATAAGCGTTGTCCATGCTTCGTGGCAAACGATGGCAATCTGCGAGGTCTCTGTCGCACGAATAAATGATCGCGACATATCGTAAAGAGTCTCGGCGCTCGAAACCTCAAAGGATGTTGCCCAATGGCTCTCAAATTGATCTCGATAGTGGGCTACCTCGCGGGGATCTTCGGAGAAGAAAGGGCCAGGAGGATCGTTCAAATACGTGTAAGAAATCACGGCGTCGTTATCAACGCTCAGCGAACTGGTCAAAGGCCTGTCTGGAATCAATCGAGCTTGCCAACCGGCATCTTCGAGCACGGCCAGCGACCTTTTCAGTGATTCAAGTTCATGACCCTCGACTTCTCTCTCTTTGTGTACTGACCCGTCTCTGTCTCGGTAGATACCGGGTAGGGGCAACAGACAGCGCAAAGACAGTCTATTGTCAACGGAACTGACAAAATCCTCAAGCCGCAGACCAAACTCACGTCCGTCAACATACCTTGCCTTCAGGGCGATTGATTCGCCCGCACCTATAACCATGTGAATTGCAGTTGCTGCAAGGTTATCATTGTGCTGGTTATCTGGCATTTGATCTCTCTATCATCTCCGGTCTAACAATGATTATCCAATCTGTACAATACGGGAAAGACAGACTGCTTCTTTCAACTAAATACTATTCACTAAATACTAACGACTATCATAATACCAACCCCGCACTTGCCGTCAAAGAAAAACTCAAAGATTGCTTCGGCTCCGCCTCGCAATGACAAGAATAAACTTCGGCGGATAAATATTGAATTTCTTATATGATTAATTTTGGCGTTACAGAACGTAAAAGGCAAGAGCTTGAGCGGCGTATGCATAAGTGCAATCTGCTTGAGAATGATATTGAAGAACAATTCGTTCGCAGCAGTGGAGCAGGAGGACAGAAAGTGAATAAAAGTTCTACCTGTGTGCATTTAAAACATATTTGCAGCGGGTTGGCAGTGAAGGTTCAAAAGAGCCGGAGCCAGGGACTGAACCGTTATTATGCGAGAAAGCAAATGTGTGAACTGCTGGAGAATAAATTACTTGGAAAAGAAAGCCCGGAAGCAAAAAAGATAGAAAAAATCAGGAAGCAGAAAGACAGAAGAAGGCGGAGAACCACCTGATATCCGCCTTGGTTGGATAAATATTGCAAAATCAATAATAATCAATCAAACGCGCAAACGTTTTTTTTAAAATCCAATTTTCCTAAAAATTTTTAACTTCCTGCCAGTCCTTAAGTTACGACAAAGCCCACCCTCAAAATCCCCCCAATTTTCGTAACATTCGCGCAAGTTGGCCCTATTATGACGACGCGGTTTTGCTTGCCCCCACTCGTCCCCATCGCCAGATTTAGCTATAAATCTATGGGGATGTCTAAATTTACCAGTAAATTTATGGGGGACGCCCCATCTAAATAACTATGAACCAAGCCCCGTTCCGGGCGGGGTTTCACAAAAACGGATGAATCAAAATATAAACGTTTTAATAAACGAACCCAATTTCCAAAACATGAAAATAAACCTAAACCACTATCCAACAAGCAATTACAACAATTCACACCATATGCAATACAAAAAAACGAACCCATTTTGCAAAACATGAAAATGAGCCTAAACCACTATCCAACAAGCAATTACGAAGAAGAATACCTTTTTGGGGAATTAAAAAACGAACCCAATTTACAAAAAACATCAAAAAAATGTTACTTTCAAAGGGATTCTTTGGCAGCTTTGATGACAGCTTCTGCGGTTATGCCGAATTTTTCGAAGCATACTTTTCCGGGAGCGGAAACTCCGAAAGTTTTCATCCCGATGAACGTGCCTTTGGGTCCGATGTATTTTTCCCAGCCTTGCACAATACCGGCTTCAATTGCGATTCTTGTTTTTACATTCGGAGGGATGACTGAATCTTTATAGGCTTGGTCCTGGGCTTCGAAAAGTTCGAGGCATGGCATTGAAATTACCTGTGCGTTTATATTATCTGCTTTTAGTTTTTCGGCAGCGTCAAGAGCAATTGCGACTTCGGAACCTGTAGCTAATAAAAGCAGGTCCGGGTTTTCAGCTTTTTGCAGGACGTAGGCACCTTTGTTTAGATTATCGGCGGAGGTATATTTGTTTTGGTCTATGACGGGCAGGCCCTGACGGGTCAGTATGATAGCGACGGGACCGGCATTGTATTGAAGTATAAATTTCCAAGCGGCAGCGGTTTCGTTTGCATCGGCTGGCCTGATAACGAGCAGGTCGGGAATAGCGCGGAGTGAAGCGATGTGTTCTATCGGCTGATGAGTTGGTCCGTCTTCACCGAGGCCTATACTGTCGTGGGTGAAAACAAAGATAGTCGGGTATTTTGAGAGTGCCGCCATTCTGATTGCGGGTCTCATGTAGTCGCTAAAGACGAGGAAAGTTCCACCGTACGCGCGAGTCATACCGCTAACCGAAATGCCGTTCATGATTGCGCCCATAGCGTGTTCCCTGACGCCGTAACGGATGTATCTTCCTGCATAATTGTCTTTCTGGAAGTCGGCGGCACCATCGAATCTGGTATTGTTCGAAGGTGTCAGGTCAGCCGAGCCTGCCAAGATAAAGGGTAGCGATGGCATTAGAGCGTTTAGGACCTTTCCTGATGCTTTTCTGGTAGCCACGGCAGAATCAGCCGGGAATGAAGGTGTGAGTTCGTCGAGGTCAATATCGATTTTTCCTGAGGCAGCGGATTCGAATTGTTTTGCCAAATCAGGATTTTGTTTTGCGTATTCGGCAAACAAATTTTGCCAGTCGGTTTGAGCCTGCTTGCCGCAATCAATTTGTTTTCGCATATGCGAGAGGACATCACCTGGGATGATGAAAGTTTTTTCGGGGTCGAATCCGAAATTTTTCTTCATGATCTTTATTTCATCTTCTCCTAAAGGCGCGCCGTGTGCAGCGGAGGTGTCCTGTTTGTTCGGGCTTCCGTATGCGATATGTGTTCTAAGTTTAATCAAAGTGGGTTGGCCGATATGTTTTTTTGCTTTTTCGAGAGCCTTTTCGAATGCGACCATATCGTTCCCGTCGCCTTTGACTTCTATGACGTTCCAATTGTAAGCTTTGTAACGAGCGGCGACATCTTCGGTGAAGGAGAGGTTCGTTTCGCCATCGATAGTAATGTGGTTGTCATCGTAAATAACGATTAGGTTATCGAGTGCCAGGTGCCCTGCCAATGATGATGCTTCGGCCGAAATTCCTTCCTGTAGGCATCCGTCACCGACGATTGTGTAGATTTTGTAATCGATGACAGAGAAGCTGTCACGATTGAAATGTGTGGCGAGATATTTTTGTGCGATAGCCATACCGACAGCATTTGCGATTCCCTGTCCGAGCGGGCCTGTAGTTACTTCGATGCCAAGGTCCGGATCGTATTCCGGATGGCCCGGGGTTTTACTGTTGAACTGTCGGAAGTTTTTTATGTCGTCGAGTGAGATATCGTATCCGGTTAGGTGGAGCATAGAATACAACAGTGCGCTTCCGTGTCCGGCAGAGAGAATGAATCTGTCCCTGTTTATCCATCTTGGGTCTGCAGGATTGTGTTTTAGATGTTTTGTCCAGAGAGTATATGCAGCTGGTGCCATGGCGACAGGCATTCCCGGGTGCCCGGAGTTTGCGGCCTGTACCGCGTCGGCCGACAGAAAACGTATCGTATTGATGCAAAGCCCGTCAAGTTCCAGGTTTTTCGCTGCCATGTAAATAAATCCTCTAAACAGAAACACAATTAGCACTAAATGAATTGCCTAAGATAGCCCCCCAAGGCTTTTAATTCAAGCCTTTTTATGGCTGTGTGCTAAAAGAGTAAAAAATCTGCGTCAAACTCAAACAAAAGCGTAGAAATTTACTTTTTGCTCGGGCTTAAGTACTGGAAGAATTCGGAATTTGCCGGCAAAACGATAGTAGTGTCTTTTCTTAGCGATTTTTCATACGCTTCGAGCGTTCTGACGAAAGCGAAGAATTCCGGGTCCTGCTCGAATGCCTGGGCGTAGATTTTCAGAGCTTCTGCATCGCCCTGCCCTTTGAGTTGTTCGGCCTGTTTGTAACTTTCTGCCAGGAGAATGGTTCTTTCCTTATCTGTAGTAGCTCTGATTTTAACGGCTTCCTCTTCGCCTTCTGAGCGGTATTTTTTTGCGATTCTTTCACGTTCTGCTTTCATGCGTGCATAAACCGAATGTGCGACTTCACTTGGCAGGTCGGCCCGTTTGATTCTGACATCGACAACTTCAATGCCGTAGTCACGAGCTTTTTTGTCGCACTTTTTGTGTACATTGTCCATAATTTCTTCGCGATTAATAGAAATGACTTCGGTAAATGTATGTCTGGCGAGTTCTTCGCGAATTTCTGAAAAGACAATGTCGTCAAGTCTTGCCTGCGCTCCGGCTTCATTTCTTACTGTCTGGTAGAATTTCAGGGGGTCAATAATTTTCCATCTCGCATAGTTGTCGATGACGAGATGTTTTTTGTCAGAGGTAATGATTGGCGCGGCGGCAGCATCATATTCGAGCACCCTTCTTTCGAAAAGGTGCGAGGTTTGAACAAAAGGTATTTTGAAATTCAGCCCAGGTTTGGTGACAGTTCTAACGTACTTTCCAAGCTGAGTAACAATTGCCTGCTTTGTTTCATCAACAGTGAATAGTGAACTGGCGAGCAATGCTAACGCAGCTAATATTATAATAACAGCTATAGTAAGATTTTTTGTCATTTTGCATCTCCTTTTTCAAGCGGTAAAAACTGGAGCAGGTTTCCTCCGGTTTTCGGGTCGATTACGAACTTTTTGATACTCGGCAAAACCTTTTCCATGGTTTCAAGGTATAGTCTTTTCCTGGTGACGTCCTTCGCTTTTTCATATTCTTTGAGGACCGAAAGGAACCTGTCAGCGTCACCCTCGGAGCGTTTTATACGTTCGGCTTTGTAAGCTTCGGAGGCTCTTATAACACTTTGCGCCTTTCCCCTTGCTTTTGGGAGGATGTCTTCACGGTAACCTTCAGCTTCTTTTATGAGGCGTTCTTTATCTTCTTTTGCGCTGACGACGTCACTAAAGGCTCTTTCGACTTCTGCCGGCGGCCTGACGGTTTGCAGTTTAACTTCCCTAACTTGGATACCACCCTCATATCTGTCTATAATTTTCTGGAGCAGTTCTCTGATGTCGATTTCGATTTGCAGTTTTTCCCCTATCAGTACGTCATCAATGGGTCGTTGGCCAACGACCTGTCTTAGCGCGACTTCGGCGGCGTCTTTTAGTGCACCATTACTAGTTTCAAGTCCTCGCACGTTGAAGAGGAACTTTTTCGCATCCTTAATCTGGTACTGCACGATAATTTGTGCGTCAACGATCTGCTCGTCTCCTGTAAGCATCAGCGATTCTTCGGGTTTGAATCTGTATCTTGCCGGCGGTCCGGGGTTTATGGTTTTGAACCCGATTTCAAGTCTTCTGACCTGTTTTACTTTTACCTTGTTGACTGTTTCTATGGGCCAGGGCAGATGGTAATGGGGTCCAGGCTCAGTGGAACGGACGGCTTTTCCGAACATTCTGACGACTCCCTGCTCGTCTGGTCTGATGATATAAACTCCCGACAAGAGCCAAAGAATTATGGCTGCTGGTATTAACCATTTAATCGCTTTGAAATTGAAATTGAAGTTGAAGTTGAACTGCGGAATATTGAATGACGGTTCGGTCAGTCTTTCGGACCACTGGTCAAAATCCGGTGCCATGATAAGCCTCCCTGCATAATAGTAATGATTAATTCTGGTTTCGGGTTAGATTGTATAGGTACAGGGAGGGTTGTCAAGTAATAGTAAAAAAAATTTATTTGAGAATATTTAGTGGGGAATGGCGCGGTTACTTGTTTTTTGGTTTTCTAAGCAGGGCGAAGCTTCCAATTGCCAGCAGGACGACCGTAGCAGGCTCGGGAATTGCAGCAGCAGCTTCGCTGGAGCCATCGGGCAAGCTAATAATTCTCGCTCCGACGAACATTTGTCTGTTATCGAAAGCCGAAATGACATTTTCATACGTGTATCCTGCTTTTAAATCCAAAATAATACCGAGGCTTTGCCCTGAATTGATCCCATTGAATGGAGCGGGTGAATCAGCAGATATGACATAAGAGGGCTCATCGAGAGCAATTTCGGTTAGTAAGTTTGCCGCAGGTAAATTAGACGGATTTGCTCCTTCAGAGAAACTTACACCTTCTCCGTTTTCGATACTTCTTAAGCTCTGAAACAAATCCTCGTAAAAATAGATGTGGGATACAGCACTTGAATCGAGTGTGGAATTATTGTAAAAGTCAAATCGTACTGATGTTGTGTCAGCTGATAAGACTTCCATGTAAATATCTAACGCGGGGTCATCGTAGTAATCGCCATTTTGTGTAAATACATCGAGATTGTAAGTAGTGATGCCAGCTAAAAGAGCAGTGTTTAGACAAAGCATAACACCACACGCATAGAGAACGGTTAGCTTTTTCATCCCGAAACCCCCAACAAAATTTTATTTAGCCCACTCCCGTCTAAAAACAAACATCCTCGGCGACGACAAAGTTCTTCTACTTAAAGTATTCCAAATATTTTTTGAGCCCCCAAACGATTCGGCCATGAATTTGTACTTAAATTTGCCATGGCAGTTCAGATAAAAAGAGTTTTGGGACTTTTTATGCGATTCGGTCGATAATCGTCCTATAATTTTCCGTTTTAAGGCTTAAAACATGGATTTTTTACCTATCTCGGTGCATACAGGAGAAAAGGTTCTGATGTCGTAAAAAAGCGATATTTAGAAGATTTTGTTTGATTTATTTTGGGGTGTGAATATACTTGTTTATAGAGCTAAGGAGTGACAGTGGCAGATATTATCGGAATAGCTGTTTTAGGGGGACAGATGGGAGTACAATGCAAAGGAGAATTGCAGCTTCGATTTTTTCAATGTAACCGGCCTACCAGGATTTTTTTCCTTCTACCCTAAAAACCGTTAATATACCGCTGCTTCTATGAGTTTTTGTTGTTAGTCAGGGAGGACCCTGTCAATGAAGACGAGAGCGGAGCAAAAAAAGCGGAAGCAAAGTGCCCCGTTAGAGCGATTACATCCCTCTGAACCTAATCAATTGCAGCACCAGCAGAGTAATTTTGAAATCCGGCCGCTGCTTGAAGGCCGGCGTGCGACCCTGAAGTATTGCAATTTTGATGAAGCAGCAGGTACCATCTTTGGCATATGTAAAAAATTAATTGGTGCAACGACAGGTTATGTAACATTTTTAAGTGAGGATGGTAAAGAAAACACAGTTGTATTTTTAGATTCAGGGGATCGAAAGAGCATCGTTGACCCGAATCTGTCTATGCCTATTCGTGGTCTTCGGGCAGAGGCTTATCGAACTGGCAAGGCAGTATATGAAAACGATTTTTCTCATAGCCGATGGGAAGCATTGATGCCCAAGGGTCATGTTAAGCTTGATAATGTATTGTTTGCGCCTTTGATAATAGAGGGCAAAACGGTCGGGCTGATAGATCTTGGTAATAAAGAGGGTGGTTTTACAGATGAGGATATTCAAACAGCGACGGGGTTTGGCAAGATAGCTGCGGTTGCATTACATAACAGCAGAATGCTTGAATTATTAGAGGCCAGTGAAGAAAAATATCGAAGGCTTGTTAATAATCTTAGTACCGAACACATTTTTTATACCCATAATCCTGACGGGATTTTTACTTATATCAGCCCTTCCGTAACTAAGGTACTTGGTTATTCTGTGGAAGATTTTCTTGCTCATTGGAGCACTTTTCTTACTGATAATCCAATAAATGAAGAAGTGGCGAGAAAGACACAGCTATGTCTCGAAGGGAAACAGCAAGGTTCTTATGAGGTTGAGATTTATCATAAAAATGGTGATATTCTCACTCTTCTGGTAACAGAGGTGCCCATATTTGATTCGCAAGCAACTGTGACAGCGGTGGAGGGTATTGCTCATGACATCACAAAGCATAAAGAGGCGGAGGGAAAGATACAGGATTTAGCTCGTTTTCCGAGTGAGAATCCGAGTCCCGTATTGCGAATTTCCAGCGGTGGAGAATTACTTTATGCCAATGCCGCAAGTGAATCATTATTGGAAGAGTGGGGATGTAAGGTAGGGCAAGCTATCCCTGAAAGCTGGGGCAAGACAGTTTCAAAAATCTTTGGTCGAAAGATGCAGGAAATCATTGAGATTATGCATAATGAGAAGATATATTCATTTACGATTACTCCAGTGATAGAGGGCGGGTATGTAAATCTTTACGGTCATGATATCACGGAGCAAAAAAGGGCTGAAGAGGCGCTTCGCAAAACTTACGATGAGTTGGAAACACGCGTTGGTCAGCGAACGAGGGAACTTTCCGGTGCGGTGAGGCTTTTGAAAGAGCAAGTTATGGAGCGTACCCAGGCAGAGAAGGCTCTTCGTGAGAGTGAGGAAAAATACCGAGGTCTAACCGAATCAATGGCAGAGGTTATATTTGTAAATAACCGTCAGGGCCAGTACCGGTATGTAAATAATATCGCTGCTAATATACTCGGAAAAAGTGCTGACGAAATTATCGGTAAAGAATTTAGCGACTTCTTTAAGCCTGAAGAGGCAAAACGTATGCTTGGAATTATTGAAGATGTCTTTCGCGATAAAACTCCCGTTCATCTTGAATATACCTTAACCTTAGATGGAGAGCCTCGTCACTTTTCCGCGACGTTATCCCCTATTCACGACGAAAATGGAGATGTCACTTCAGTTGTAGGGGTATCACAGGATATCACCGATCGCAAAAAAGCGGAGCAGCAGAAAACTCTGAATATGCGAATCCTGGATATAATAAACCAGCCTGTGGGGTGGAAAGAGAGTATTGAAGAGGTCTTAAGCGAGATAAAGAATTTCACCGGTTTTGAGGCAGTAGCTATCCGTTTTCGCGAGGGCGAAGATTTCCCATATTATGTAACAGAGGGTTTTTCGGCATCTTTTGTTGAAACTGAAAGGTATCTATGTGTTCGTGATGGAAAGGGCGAGATAGAGAGGGATTCGGATGGCAACCCCTATTTGGAGTGTATGTGCGGTAATATTGTATGCGGGCGTACTGACCCAAGCAAGCATTTCTTCACTGAGGGTGGAAGCTTTTGGTGCAACAATACCAGTAAACTTTTGGCAGAAACTGCCGAAAAAGACCGACAAACCAGAACCCGTAACCGCTGTAATAGTGAAGGATATGAGTCAGTAGCTCTGATCCCCTTAAAGGCAGGCCATAAAATACTTGGGTTGATTCAATTAAATGACAGGAGAACTGACCGGTTTACCAAGGATTTAATTTATTTCTTCGAGGAACTTGGGAAAAATATTGGTATAGCTTTTGCTCGTAAGCAGACCGAAGAGGCACTTCATGAGAGTGAGGAGAAATACCGTTCCTTTGTTCAAAACTTCAGAGGCATTGCTTATAGAGGTGACCTGAACTGGCGGCCTGTATTTTTTCATGGCGATGTAGAGGAAATAACTGGTTACAAATCTGAGGACTTCGTATCAGGTAATCCGACATGGGACAAGGTAATCCATCCCGATGACATAGAAAGAATAGAAAACAATAAAATTCGTACGATGCCTAATTATTCCACCCAGCAAGAATATCGGATTATACGCAAGGATGGAGAAATACGCTGGGTCAGTGAAAGCATTCAAAACATATGCGATGCAACGGGCAGGCCCGTGATGGTTCAGGGCGCGATATTCGATATCACCGAACGCAAGAAGGCGGAAAAAGAGTTAGAGAATATATTCAACCTCTCTCCGGACATGATATTTATTTGCACTCCTGATGGAAGGTTCCTTAAAGTCAATCCATCTTGTAAGCGAGTTTTAGGTTACACGACAGCTGAGATCCTCAAGTTAGGTTGGGCCAAACTTGTCCATCCCGATGATGTGGAAAATACAAACAATCAAGTGAATAAGCAGGTAGATGGCCATTCAGCTATAGGTTTTATCAATCGATTTAGATGCAAAGATGGCAGCTATAAAACCCTTGAATGGCAGGCAACAGATTTAATAGATGGTATGGTTTATGCTACCGCCCGCGATATCACCGAACGCAAGAAGATGGAAGACAGTTTGCGAGAGAGTGAGAAGCTCGCAGCAAAGGGTCGGTTGGCGGCTAAGATAGCTCACGAGATAAATAATCCTTTAGCAGGGATTAAGAATTCTTTTATGCTTATCAAAGATTCGATTCGCCACGACCATCCTTATTATCGTTACGTCGAGCTGATAGATAAAGAAATTGACCGTGTCAGCAATGTGGTCCGTCAGATGTTCGGCTTATACAAGAAAGGCCAAGAGAGTGATTTTTCGGTCAATGATATCGTCTGGGGAGTAGCAGCAATGCTTGAGGTAAACTGCTGTAAAAATAATATTTCCTTAAAGTTTGACGCATGTAAGGACCCAAAGACGATAAATATAGGGGAAAGTTCGCTACGAGAGGTATTGTACAATATTATAGAAAATGCGATCGAAGCGTCGCCTGCGGGGTCAGAAGTGCGGATAAGTACGGCAACAACTGAACGAGGCATGGTGATAGCGATATGTGACGAAGGGGAAGGTATTAAGCCCGAGCTGCTTGGTCATATATTTGAGTCATCTTTTACAACAAAAAAAGACCGTGTGGGCAGCGGTCTTGGGCTTGGTTTGTCGATATCTAAGAATCTAATTGAAACTGCGGGCGGTAATATAGAGGTTGAAAGTAAATGGGGCGTAGAAACTGTTTTTAATATTATTATTCCTTTCAAACGAGAGAACGAAAAGGAGGTAACTAATGACTGAATTTGGCAGAATATTGATAGCGGATGACGAGGAGGTGTTTTTGCAATCGACGGGGGATTTGCTTCGCAAGTACGGCTATGAGTGCGATTGCGTTTGTGACGCGAGAGAGGCGGCAGAGAAACTTAAGGAGTCTCGTTATGATTTGCTGATAGCAGATATTAAGATGCCGGGCAATGAGGAACTTGACCTTCTTAAGAATATGGTAGAACTGGCTGAAGGGGTGCCGGTAATTTTGGTGACTGGTTATCCTTCGCTACAAACGGCGATAGATTCTGTGAGGCTTCCGGTTGCATGCTATATGGTCAAGCCGATGGACATTGATGAGCTTTTGTTCGAGATTCAGAACGCGATAAGAAAACACAAGGTATACGAATCAATACATAATATAAGAGAGCATCTTCAGCACTGGAGTGATTGTTTCGGCGATATCGAGAACATGCTAAGGAACAGCCATTCAGACGCAACATCGATGCCGGTTGAGTCTTTTATTGAAATAGCGTTTCAAAATGTTATTGAAACGTTATCAGATATCCAGCATCTGACGAAATCGCTGGCCCATGTAAATGGTGATAAGGAATCCTGTCATTTATTTAATTGTCCGAAGCTTGAGAGTCTCGGTAAGGGTGTGACCGAGACAATTCGTGTTCTTGAGAATACTAAAAGCTCGTTTAAATCTAAAGAACTTGGCAAGATGCGAAGAAAACTGGAAGAAATTTCAGGAAAAGATTAAAAAAAAGCTAAAGTTTTATCGGCAGTGGAGTCGAAGTAGATAACAGTAAGGTCTGCGAGGTCTGCAAAAAGTGTTGTGGATTGTCTTATCGAACAGCTTCAGAGCTGTGAGTTGAAGGCACGAATGAGATTGTTCTTATTTTAGAATCATCTCGTTTGTGCCTTTTTTTATTAGCTTTGCCGAGGGGCCCAGCGTGGACAACACTTTGAACAAACAAAAGCTTTGATTTTTGCGTTGCCGGGGGGGCATATCGCGAGATTTGAGGCAGGCAAGGTACGGCCGCGGGGGGAGAGAGCTTCGTTCCATGGACGGGAACGAAGCTCTGTTATTGATGGATAGTTTTCACATTCGGATATCATCCTGCGTTTAAACCCTGTAATCCCTTTATACGTACAGGTTTATGGAAATTTCTTGAAATTGGCGTCTTGTGTTTATACACTGGTGTATTACAATTACAGGCATACTGAATGTATTTTTCATATCTATTAAAAAATGGCGAATAATTACAACATCAAATTACAGTCACCGAGTTTTTCGGCATGGTCTCCCGGCGGTGAGGTTTCAAGGCAGGTCGCTGTTATGATGAGCGGCGGTGTCGACAGCAGTGTGACTGCCCATTTGCTGAAAGAGCAGGGATTTGAGGTTGTTGGTATTACGATGCAGATACCTGCGGCTTGTAATACGGGTTCGCGTGGCTGTTGCGGCGCCGATGCGGCATTTGTGTGTGAGCAATTGGGGATTTGTCATTATTTTGTGGATGTCAGGCTTGCGTTTGAGCAGCTGATAATCGAGCCTTTTCGCAAATCTTATCTGGAGGGGCAGACACCTAACCCCTGTGTGGACTGCAATACGCTATTGAAGTTTTCGCTTGTGTGGGATTTGCTTGAGAAGGAGTTCGGGATCAAGTATGTCGCGACGGGTCATTATGCGCAGGTGATTGAAAACCAGGGGCGGTATTATCTTGGTAGGGGTAAAGACAAAAATAAGGACCAGAGCTACTTTTTATATGGCATTGGTTTGGATAGGCTGCCTGGATTTATTTTGCCCTTGGGTGGATTGGCGAAACAGGAAGTTCGGGCGATTGCATCGGAGCTTGATTTGACGGTAGCTGATAAGGCAGAAAGTATGGAACTGTGTTTTGCCGGTGAAGGTGATTATCGCGTTGCTTTGACTGTTGGTCAGGCTGACATGGAAGGTGAGCTGACAGATATGTCCGGCAAGGTCATCGGTGCGCACAAGGGGATATCGAATTATACGATTGGTCAGAGGCGTGGTCTTGGATATGCCGGCGGTGAGCCTCTTTATGTTGGTAAGATTGACGCTGGCAGTAATACTGTTGCGCTTGGGACGCGGGACGAGGTGAGTTTTTCAAAAGTCCAGGCCGGGCAGCTTAATGTTTTAATCGCAGAAGAATTTACGGCGGGCGCAAAACTTTTCGGTAAGGTCCGTTCATACAATGACCCTTTGGCATGTACGGTTGTTGACGTCAGTGAATCGGGAGTAAGTGTTGAGTTTGATGAGGTGTTGTTTGCTCCGACGCCGGGCCAGAAACTTGTTATATATAATGAATATGATTATATTGTTGCAGGCGGTACAATAACGAAGGCTTGTAAATAGATATGAAGATAAAAGAACAGGAGTACATTTTGGAAGGTGCTGATAAAGAATTTTTGTTAAGCGCACCATTGCTGGAAGTGGTTTCGCTGGCCAATAAGGTGAGGGCGGAATCTGTCGGCAATGAGTTTGAGCTTTGCAATATCATAAACGCGAAATCAGGTTCGTGCAGTGAGGATTGCAAGTTTTGTGCACAGTCGTCACGGCATAAGACCGACACGCCGACGTATGGGTTGAAAAGTAAAGCAGAAATAATCGCAGCCGCGCGAGAGGCCAAGGCGATAGGGGCAAAGAAGTTTGGTATTGTCACGAGCGGTAATGGTCTCGATGAAAGTGAGCTTGATACAATTGTTGAGGCGATATCGGAAATAACAAACGACGTTGGGATAGCTGTCTGCGGTTCGCTTGGGGCACTTGAGAAAGAGCCGTTGGTGAGATTGAAAAATGCGGGGCTTGTTCGTTATCATCATAATATTGAGACGTCAGCGAATTTTTATCCTGAGATAGTGACAACGCACAGCTTTGACGAGCGGGTCAAGACAATTACCGCTGCCAAAGAGGCTGGGTTGGAAGTTTGCAGCGGGGGAATAATCGGGATGGGTGAGAGTTGGCAGGACAGGATTGATATGGCTTTGCTGTTGAAGGAATTGGATGTCGATTCAGTGCCGATCAATCTTTTGATGCCGATTGCGGGGACGGCGATGGCGGATATGGAGGTGATATCGTGTGAGGATGCGGTGCGGACGATATGTATTTTCAGGGTTATTCTTAGGGATAAAACTATTAAGATAGCTGCGGGCAGGGAAGCGATTTTGAAGGATTTTCAGGCGTTGGGTTTTATGGCAGGTGCTAATGGGATGCTGATTGGCGGGTATCTGACTGTCAAGGGTAGGAGCATTGACGAAGATAAGCAGCTTGTAAAAGAAGTGGAAAAGCTATGGGCAAAATAGACGAATATTTAGAGCAGGCAAAAACGAAGAGCCAGTTGCGATTTTTAAGACCCGCAGGTTTTCGCAGGGAGGGGCGAATCTGTTTTAAGGGCAGAGAGTTTTTCGATTTTTCGTCGAACGATTATCTCGGACTTTCCGGTCATGCGAAACTTAAAGAGGCCAGCGTAAAAGCGATTGAGCAATTCGGTGTCGGCAGCGGAGCGTCGAGACTTTTAAGCGGTGACCTGAAAATTCATCACGAACTTGAGGAAAGGGTTGCTTGTTTTAAAGGTAAAGAGGCAGCGTTGGTTTTTAATTCCGGTTATCAGGCTAATGTTGGAATCATAAACGCGTTGTATGGCAGGGGCGATGTGATTTTTGCCGACAAACTGTGTCACGCGAGTATATGGGACGGGATAAAGTTGTCTGGGGCCGAGCTGTTTCGTTTTGGTCATAATGATGTTGGGCAGTTGGAGAAGTTGCTCAAGGGTAAGGCGGATAAGTTTAAGAGGAGATTGATAGTAACCGAGACGGTTTTTAGTATGGATGGTGACAAGCCGCCATTAAAAGAGATGGTCGAGTTGAAGGAAAGGCATGGCTGTGAGTTGATGGTTGACGAGGCGCATGCTACGGGTATTTTTGGCGCAGACGGCGGCGGAGTGGTTTCGGAATTTGGGCTTGTCGAGAGAGTTGATTTGATAATGGGGACATTCAGCAAGGCATTGGGCAGCTTTGGGGCATATCTGGCAGGTTCGGCTGAGACAATAGAATATCTAATAAATACGTGCCGAAGTTTTATATATTCAACGGCATTGCCGGCAGGGATAATTTCAGCTAACATCGCAAGTTTGGAGTTGGTGCGGGATGAGCCGTTCAGGAGGAAGGAACTTCTTGAGAATGCTTATTATTTTCGGAATGAATTGAGAAAAAAAGGCTTTAAAGTAGCGGGAACATCTCAGATAATACCTTTAGTGGTTGGTGACACTGAAAAAACTATTTTGTTAAGTGAGAAACTGTGTGAGCGTGGTTACTGGTCGCTTCCTATCAGGCCTCCAACGGTACCTGCCGGGCAGTCACGGCTTAGATTTTCTCTCACTTATAATCACAGTAAAGAAATTTTGGAAGCGTTAGCTAATGACATCGCCGGAATCAGTAAATCATAAATTAAAGTCTGTTTTTATAACGGGCACCGATACCGAGGTCGGTAAGACGGTCGTGACCGGTCTGCTTGGGCGATTCTTATCTGATAAGGGTTATAATGTGATAACTCAGAAGTGGATACAGACGGGGTGCAAAAGTTTTCCGGAGGATATATTTTCGCATTTGAACTTTATGAAACGAAAACGGTCTGATATTCGCAATTACTTAGAGTATGTGTGTCCTTATACATTTAAGCTGGCCTCGTCGCCTCATCTTGCATCGAAACTCGAAAAGCGTAAAATCCGTCAGGGTAAAATCAAGAACAGTTTTTCGATCTTGTCGAAAGATTTTGACAGTGTATTGGTCGAGGGTATCGGAGGAGCGTTGGTTCCGTTTAATAATAAAAAGATGGTAATAGATATAGCGGGGCAATTGCATTTACCTGTTTTGCTTGTGGTGTCTAACCAATTGGGTTGTATCAATCACACTCTTTTGACAATAGAAGCGATACGCAGCCGCGGCTTGAAGCTGTTGGGTCTTGTCTTTAATAATCATCATGGCAAGGAAGATATTATTACAAAAGATAATCCCAAAATCATTAAGACATTTACGAAGGTGCGAATTTTTGGTCATCTGCCGTGGGTAAAAGACAGTGATGGATTGTATAAAGCTTTTAATGTTATTGGCGGAAGAATTCTTAATGAATTGAAAATGGATGTCAACGATGGATAGTTTTGTTGAGAAAGATTTGAAATACTGCTGGCATCCGTTTACGCAGATGAAGGATTATGAGTCGCTGCCTCCTATTCTGATAGATAGTGCCAAAGGCGCAAAGCTTTTTGAGAGTAACGGCAATTATTATTACGACACGATATCAAGCTGGTGGTGCAATGTTCACGGTCATAATCATCCCAAAATAAACGCAGCGATAAAAGAACAGCTGAAATCATTTAGCCATGTGATGTTTGCAGGCATTACGCACAAAAGCGCAATTGCATTATCTGAGAAGCTTGTTTCTATTACGCCTGCGAATCTCAGGAAGGTGTTTTACAGTGACAATGGTTCGACGTCAGTTGAAGTCGCGTTTAAGATGTCGTTTCAATATTGGCAGAACATCGGCGAAAAGGATAAGACGAAATTTGTAAGTTTAGATGCGGGCTATCACGGCGATACTGTCGGGGCGATGAGTGTAGGCGGGATTAGTGACTACAATCGAGTATTTAAGCCTTTATTTTTTGAAAGTTACAAGGTTCCCAGCCCATATTGTTACCGCTGTCCAATGGGAAAGGATCGCAGGTCATGTGACATTGATTGTATCGCACCTCTTGAGGAAATTCTCAAGAACAATGGTAAGGAAATTGCAGCTTTTATATTAGAGCCTTTGATGCTGGGTGCTGGCGGGATAATAATTTATCCCAAAGAATATTTAGAACGGGCGGCGCAGTTAGCTAAAAAACACAACGTCCATTTGATTGCCGATGAGGTAGCGACTGGATTCGGTAGAACGGGTAAGATGTTTGCGTGCGAACATGCGGGGGTTGAGCCTGATTTTATGTGTCTATCGAAAGGCATTACGAGCGGGTATCTTGGGTTGGCGGCGACGCTGACAACGGAGAAGATATACGAAGCTTTTTATGATGACTACGAAAAGATGACGGCGTTTTTTCACGGCCATACCTATACCGCTAACGCTCTGGCGTGCAGTGCGGCGGTGGCGAGTCTGGAAATTTTTGAATCTGAAAACACTCTGGAAAAGGTTGGCAATCTGACAGGTGTTTTGCGTGACGGGCTTTGCAGGATGAAAGAGCTTGAGTTGGTTGGTGATGTGCGGCAGATAGGGCTGATAGGCGGGGTCGAACTGGTGAAAGATAAAAAAAGCAAGGAGCCTTTCGATCTGGGGCGGCGTATTGGGTATGAGGTTTACAAAGAAGGTCTCAAGAGGCATCTTTTTCTCAGGCCTTTGGGGAATGTGATATATTTTTTCCCGCCTTTTTGCATAAAGAAGGAAGAGCTCCAATACGTTCTTGATAATACGATTGAAATCATCGAAAATCTCGATTCTTGAGTATTAAAAAGTGGGATGGCAGTTTATCTGGTCAAATAATACTTGCAAAATGAGAGGTATTGGTGTATATTTCGCGGTTGGTTTAATTTGAAAGGAAGGTCATGGAGACAACACAAGACGTAAAAGGCGGCGAAAGCAATGTAATCAAGCTCGATTTGTCGCTGCCTCATAAGATTGCGGATATTTCATTAGCTGCCTGGGGCAGAAGTGAGATGCAATTAGCGGAAAACGAGATGCCCGGACTGATGTCTACTCGCAAGAAGTACGGCAAAGAAAAGCCTCTGGCTGGTCTTAAGATCATGGGCAGTTTGCATATGACGATTCAGACGGCGATGCTGATAGAGACCCTTGAAGCTCTTGGGGCTGATATTCGCTGGGCGTCATGTAATATATTTTCAACTCAGGACCACGCGGCGGCAACGATAGCCAAGGAAGGCCGGACGCCTGTTTTCGCATGGAAGGGAGAATCACTGGAAGAATATTGGTGGTGTACCGAGCAGGCGTTGACATGGCCTGATGGTTCCGGTCCTGATATGATAGTCGATGACGGCGGTGACGCGACGTTGCTTGTTGTTCATGGTGCCAAGGTTGAGAAAGACGCATCGCTGCTCGATGAGGAAACTGATAACGCGGAATTTGAGGTTATCCTGGCGCGTCTCGGCGAGAGCGTTAAGAACAGTCCGGATAAATGGACGAAGATAGCAGCCAACATTCGCGGGATTTCCGAAGAGACGACAACGGGCGTGCATAGATTGTACCAGATGGCAAAAGATGGAGAGCTTCCATTCCCAGCTATTAACGTTAACGACTCGGTGACTAAATCGAAATTTGATAATCTTTACGGCTGTCGCGAATCGCTGGCCGACGGGATTAAGCGTGCGACTGATGTGATGGTTGCCGGTAAAGTTGTTGTGGTTTGCGGATATGGTGACGTCGGTAAGGGATGCGCACAATCGATGCGAGGACTGGGTGCCCGTGTTTTGATAACAGAAATAGACCCTATCTGCGCACTTCAGGCAGTGATGGAAGGTTATGAGGTAACAACAATGGAAGACGCCGCGGCGAAGGGTGACATCTTTGTTACCGCTACCGGCTGCTACCATGTAATTTCCGGGGCTCATATTGAGAAAATGAAAAATGAAGCAATCGTCTGCAATATAGGTCACTTCGATAGTGAGATTGATACCAATTATCTTCTTACGACTGATGGTCTTAAGAAAGAAACGATCAAGCCTCAGGTTGATAAGTGGACATTGAAGTCTGGCCGTTCGATACTTCTTTTAGCTGAGGGCAGGTTAGTAAATCTCGGCTGTGCGACGGGACATCCGAGTTTTGTGATGAGTAACAGCTTTACGAATCAGTGCCTGGCACAGATAATGATTGTGAAAGAAAAGCTTGAGAACAAGGTTTACACGCTTCCTAAAATACTTGACGAAGAGGTTGCGATGCTTCATCTTGGAAGGTTAGGGGCGAAACTGACGAAGCTGACCAAGGAGCAGGCCGATTATCTTGGTCTTTCGGCTGACGGGCCGTTTAAGCCTGAGCATTACCGCTACTAATCGTTCAAAGTTGTTTTATAATGTGAATTGAAAACTACCGGCTTTTGTGGTAAAAAAGGCTGGTAGTTTTTTTCATTCAGGGACGGTAATTTATGTCGATTGAGTTCATTCTCGGTAGAAGCGGTACTGGCAAAACGCGGCTTTGTATCGATGAGGTTATCGCAGCTCTATCAGAGTCGGGCGAGGAGTGTTTGGTTCTGCTGGTTCCCGAGCAGGCGACGTACCAGGCAGAGCGTGCGATTGTCGATGATAAGCGTATATCGGGTTATAATCGATTGAACGTGCTTTCTTTCGAGAGGCTTGTGTTTTTGCTTTTGGGTAAGAACGCGGCGCGGGTGGACATTTCCAGAACCGGTCAGCAGATGATAGTCCATCGTATCCTGCGGGAACAAAAAGACAATCTTAAAGTACTGTCGGCGTCGGCAGATTCCGCAGGGCTTAGCTGTCAGATGGCCGATGTTGTTACTGAACTGCACAGATATGCAAAAAGTGAGGAAGATATTGACGAGCTTTTGGACGAGCTAAAGAAAGACGGCGCAGAGAGTTTAAGCTATCAGAAGTTTTTAGATATCGGTTTGGTATTTAAAGAATATCTGAAATTCATTAAGGATAAATTTATTGACCCTGATATTCAGTTGAATCAGGCTTGTAAACTAATATCGGATTCTTTTGTTAAAGGGGCAAGGGTTTGGGTGGATGGTTTCGCCGGTTTTACCGAATCGCAGTTTTCGATATTGGTGGAGATTTTGAAGGCGGCATCTGAAACTAAGATAGCGCTTTGCGTTGACCCGGATGATATTGATTTTGCAGGCAAGGAAAGTATCGACCTTGCGGACTGGTTTTACCCGACCAAGCAGACTTATTCAAGTCTTATAGATATAGCTAAAAAATGCAAGTTGAAAGTTCGCGATGCGGTAATCTTAAAGGACTTGCGAAGATTTGGCGATTCTGCACTGGAGCATATCGAACGGAATATTTTTAATCTCAAGCCTACAAAGCATAAGGGCTGCGATAATATTCAGGTCATATCGGCGGCGAACAGACGCAACGAGATACAATTCGCCGCACAGGAAATTCAAAGGCTTGTCAGGGACAAAAAGATGCGATACCGTGACATTGCGGTTATCGCGTCGGACATTGACAGCTATGAGCACTATGTTCGGGCGTACTTCAATGATTACAGAATTCCATTTTTCATCGACAAGCGAAAGCCTTTAAGCCAGCATCCTTTTGTGCATTTTATTTGTTCGGCGATTGCGGTGGTTTCGGAAGGTTTTTCGACCAACGATATTTTTTCATATTTGAAATCAGACCTTGTCGGTATCAGCAGGGATGACGTTGATCTGTTGGAGAATTATTGTATTGCATACGGTGTGAGCGGTGGCAACTGGGTGGATAAAAACCACTGGGATTTTCAGGCTAAGGAGAAGACGGATTTCGATGAAAAGCAGATAAATAAAATCAGGGCAGAGGTAACGAGACCTTTAGTCGAGTTAGCGGACAAACTTGCATCGGGAGATGGTGACAATGCAATTACCGCGGAAGAATTTACGAAGGCAGTGTTTGATTTCCTGGAAGCTATAAAGTTTAGAGAGACGATAGCGGAATGGATTGGCGAATCGGCAGACAAGGAAACCTTAGACAGGCATCGTCAGGGATACGAAAAAATAGTTGATGTTTTTGATGAGCTCGTGGAGGTTTTCAGGGGTCAAAAATTTTCGTACAGAGATTATTCAGCAATAATAACGTCAGCTTTTTCGCAATTGCAGATGGGTTTTATTCCGCCGACATTGGACCAGGTGCTTGTCGGTTCGATAGAGCGCAGCAGGCATCCGGATTTAAAGGCGGTGTTTTTGACAGGCGTGACGCAAAAGCAATTTCCCGTTCCGGTTGCTGAGAGTTCGCTTTTGAATGACGATGACCGCAATGCGGCGGCGGAAGCGGATTTTGAACTTGGACCTACAACAGAGCAGAGTCTGGCAGAGCGTCAATACCTGGCTTATATCGCGTTTACGCGGGCGTCGCAGTTTTTGAGTGTAAGTTATCCAATGACGAATGACAACGGCAGCGAGGCAGTGCGTTCGCAATTTGTCGATGAGCTTGAGGAACTTTTTGATGGTCTAAAAGAGAGGGCCATTGAAGATAGTGACATTGAATCTTTTGAAGAAGGTTCTCCTGCGGCTTTTGGCTATGACAATAAGGCGGTGCTTGAAAAGGAGGTTGTGGAAGAGAATTACGGCAAAGAGATAAGGGGTTCGGCGACGAGGCTGGCGACTTTTGCGGCATGTCCGTATAAATATTTTGTGCGGTATGTGCTTAGATTGAAGGAGCGCGCGGAATTCAAGCTAAGGCCTTTGGATATCGGGAATTTTTATCATGTGGTTCTGGACGCACTGGTGAAACAGCTTAACAAAGAGAAGAAGGATTTGGCGTCGATTGGCGACGATGAGCTTTTGGAAATTTTAAATAAACAGATATCGAAAGTAGTGACGGGAGATTCGTTTTTGTCGAGTTTTAAATCTCGAAGTCTGCATAACGAGTTTATTATAAGCAACGCGATTGAGAATCTTGAGAGTTGTGTTTTGGGGATAGCTAAGATGGTTCGAGCGGGTGATTTTAGGCCCATGAAATCGGAAGTTGGTTTTGGCAGAGCTGGTGAGGGTCTTGGGGAATTTAGATTAAAGCTTAGAGGCGGCAGGGAACTGGTTTTAAGCGGCAAGATTGACCGGATTGATATTGGAAAGATTGATGACGAAGAGCTTGCTATTGTTTTTGATTATAAGCGTAAAGGCCAATCATTTAGCTGGAAAAAGTTTTATCACGGTCTCGACATGCAGCTTCCCATTTATCTTCTGGCGGTTCGCGGTTCGGCAAACTCGAAAGTAGTCGGAGCGTTTTACATACCTATCGAAGTTAAAATTGAAAAGGTCACACTTAACAAGCTCGAAAATCAGGCGAGCAAGTTTGGTTATAAGGCAAATGGGATTTTCAACGGCGAGTTCGCAAAGCGTCTCGACAAAGAGACAAGTTCCAGGGACAGTAAGTTTTATAACTTTTATGTTAGCAAGGAAGATGGTGTTTACGGGAATTATAATAAGCGCGGGACGTTAAGGGGCGGTGATTTTGAAAAGGTTTTGCAGTTTGCCGAGCATAAACTTGTTGAGTTAGGTGGGGACATTGTTTCCGGAAAGATAGATGTTTTTCCTTATAAACTGGGCAGTGAGACTGCGTGCAGGTTTTGTGAATACAAGGCGGTGTGTCGTTTTGACTGGCAGATAAACAGCTACAACACTCTTGTCTCTGTTGACAAAAAGGAGTTTTTTGAAAGAGCGGCGAAAACGAATGGCTGAGAACCAAATCAAATGGACGAAAGAGCAACTCAAGGCGATAAAGTCGCATGACAGTGACGTTCTTGTCACGGCTAGTGCCGGTACGGGCAAGACGGCGGTCCTGTCGGAGCGATGCGTGGATATCATTCGTGACAAAGGCAGGGATGTAAGTGTTCGGAATATGCTGGTGCTGACTTTTACCAATGCCGCAGCTGAGCAAATGCGCAGGCGGATAGCAGAGCGATTAAACGATGAGTTTTTGCGGACGAATGATTCGCATCTTCGGCATCAAACGATTTTACTGCAGGCCTCTGATGTCAGTACCATTCATGCGTTTTGCAAGCGATTGATTACTGAGAATTTTTATAAGCTTGGTCTTGACCCGATGTTTCGGGTTATGGAATCGGATGAGCAGAGGCTGATAAAGATGGAAGTTCTGGAGAGGACCATTGACTGGGCATGGGAGCAGGGTAATTTGCGACAGGGGCTTACAGAGCTTCTTGGGGGCAGGGACCTCAGAAATGATGAGGGGTTTTTGGTCAATATAATCAGGCTTAGTGACTTTTTGGACAGCGTTGCAGGAAGGGACAGGTGGTACGGCAGAGCTGAGATACTAAGTCAGGCGGTGAACCCATTTGGGAATGACCTTGGCAGGAAACAAAAGCAGATTGTCGCTGAAAAGTTAAAAGAGATTTCAAATCAGATTCGATACGCGCGGGAGCTTTATGAGAGTCATGTACCAGCAGGCAGCTGGGTCGAGAAATGTAATGAGAGTTTTTTAAAGCCGGTTTCTGATTGTTTGGGATTTCTGGAAAATAATAATTGGGAAAGCTGTGCCAAGATTATATTAAATCACACTAAGCCCACGGTACGCAAACCTAAGGATGTGGATGAACCGGTCGACGAGCTTATTCAAAAGACAATTAAGAACGCGGTGGATATGTTCGCGGAACTATCGAACCTTGCGGTATTGAATCCGGATTACCTTGATGCAGTCGGCGGGTCGGCAAGTTTGCAGGGTAAGGTATTGATTGAGTTGGTGAAAGGATTCAACGGGTTTTATTGCCAGGCGAAGGGTGAAATAAACTGTCTTGACTTTGCCGACCTTGAGCATTACGCGTTGAAATTGTTGAGCAGGGAAAGTGACGATGAAACGATAGCGCCATCAGAGACCGCGATTGCGCTTCGCGGCAGGTATAAATATATATTTGTCGATGAGTATCAGGATATTAATCCTGTTCAGCAACGAATCGTTGATTTGGTAAGCAGCGGGGACAATGTTTTTGTGGTTGGTGACATTAAACAAAGTATTTATGGTTTTCGCGGGGCCCAGCCTGAGATTTTTACCAAGCGTCTGGCGCCTGCATCAAGAGAAGCGGCAACGGGTGGAAACGGATTGCGGGTTGACCTTAATTTGAATTTTCGGTCAAGAAAGAAGGTTCTTGATTTTGTGAACGCAATATTTGGCAGGATAATGTCATCTGAGACGGCGGGGATTAATTATGATAAGTCGGTGGAATTAAGGCCAGGGACCGATGAACAGAAAGAACACGGAGACGGCCCGGCGGTGGAATTGAATATACTGGACGAAGCTGCAAAGAATGATGATGGGGATTCGGATGGTGACAACTGCTCTGTAGTAAGTTCACGTCAGCGGCAGGCGGCGATGATAGCTGAGCGGATACAGCAAATAGTTGGGCAAGATTCGGAGCTTAAGGTTTATGATAAGCAGCTGAAACAGCATCGCGGCGTCGAATACCGTGACATTGTAGTGCTTTTGCGTTCGCCATCTGCGAGGGTAAATGATTACGTGGAGATTTTACAGCTTGCGGGGATACCGGTGAGCAGTCAGGAGGCCAAGGGATATTTCGAGGCGACTGAAATCAGGGACATGATAAGTTTGCTGAAAGTTCTGGACAATCCTCAGCGTGACATTGAGTTGGCGGCGGTGCTGCGGAGTCCGCTTATGGGTATCACCGACAATGAGCTGGCGAAGATAAAGCTTTACAGCAAGAATAGTGACGCGAATTTTTATCATCATGTTTTGGAATATTGTAATAGCGGCGAAGACGGAGGATTAGCTGAGAAGCTCAAGGGTAAGCTGGATTTGATTGGTCGGTGGCGGACGATGGCGCGGCGTGAGAGTTTGGCGGATTTAATATGGCAGATTTACCGGAAGAGTGATTATCTTTCGTTCGTTTGCGGTTTGCCGAACGGTAATGTCAGGAAGAGTAATCTTTTGAAGTTGCATGACCGAGCGATTCAGTTCGAGGGTTTTGCCAGCAGTAAGGGTCTCGTATCGCTTAGGCGATTTATTGAATTTATTGAAAAGCTGGAAGTTAGCGGTCAGGACTGGGGGACGGCTGACACTCCTGCGTCTGGTGAGAACGCGGTGCGGATTATGAGCGTGCATAAGAGTAAGGGGTTGGAGTTTGAGGTGGTATTTCTTGCTGAACTCGGCAGTGATTTTAATAAATCGAGCGGGGGTGATTGTCTTGCTGACAACGAAGACGGGATTGGGCTTTCGGTTATCAATCGGGATGCGGGTTGTAAATTAAGTTCATTGGCATACCAGGTGATATCTGAGAAGAAAAAGGCGCGGGAGGCGGCAGAAGAGATGCGGATATTGTATGTGGCACTGACCCGTGCGAAACAGCGGCTTATTCTGTGCGGTTGTGAGAGGCAGAAAAAATGCAGCGAGGTTATTTCCAGCGGGATATCGTTCGGGGAAAAAAGGATTGCAGATTTTATTTTAAAAGGGTGCAAGAATCTTCTTGAGTGGGTTCTGTATGGTCTGAGCAATCAAAAGAAATTGCATGAGGTTTTTGAGACCGGTTTGGCGGAGAAGGCAATTGATGATAATCTTTTCGAGTTAAATTTTTATACAGAAAGTAAGCTTGACGAGTTTTCTAATAATGTTGAACGACTTAGAAAAGCGGATAGGCCCAAAGCAAAGGCTGACAAAGATAGGGCTAAAAATAAAAAGATTGACGGGTGGAAATATGAATTTGGGGGAGCGGTGATTTGTCCGGCGAAAGATTCGGTGACAAGAGCAACGCACAGGACCGATGAGTTTGCAAAAGTCGATTATTCAGGAGCGGCGGAGCGACTGCCTAAGTCGCTTTATCCGTCTGAGGTGGCAGGTAAAGACATGGGCAGGTTAATCGGGACAGCGACGCATCTTGTGATTGCCAGCCTTGACCTGGCTAAAGAGGTGACAAAAATTGGGGTTAAAGATACTATTAAAAAACTTTTGGATTCAAATCTTGTTGACGCAGAAATTGCCGGGCGGATTAATGTAGATTCGATAGTAAGATTTTTCGGGAGTGAGGCTGGCAGGTTAGCTTTGACTAAGGGAAATGAGGTTTATCGTGAGTGGCCTTTCTCGTTTGCACTGGATGCATCGCAGTACGGCAGCGGGGAGTTTGACATAAGCGGTGAAACGATAATAATACAGGGTATAATTGATATGCTGATAAAGTCGGGGGATGGTTGGATTGTGATTGATTTTAAGACTGACCATATTACAAAGGGGCAGTGCGAGGAAAGAGCGAAAAGTTATGAGCAGCAATTAAAGCTTTACGGTCAAGCGGCGGAGAGTATTTTGGGAAAGAAAATAGTTGGCAGATGGCTTTGGTTTTTGACGCCATCATGCGCGGTTAAGGTAAGTTAAGATTTAAGATGGAGATACCAGGATGAGCAAATACAAATTGCAGATGGTCGGATGTTTTATTGTATTAATGTTAGTGAGCGGCTGTGAATCGACTACTACGGCGGAGACGAAAAAGCTGGCCAAGCCCTGGTGGTTGAAGAAGCCTATGCGTATGATTCAGACGAACCTTCGCGAGATTGACGCGACGCTTGACGTTGACGAGTACATTGAAGATATCAGCAAGTTCAATGCTAATGTGGTAATGGTCAACGTCGGGGGTATTGTCGCGAATTATTCGACCGAGCTTGAATATCAATATCGAAATCCCCGCATGAAAGGTGATTTAATCGGCAGGTTAATTGAGAAGCTGCACGCGAAGGGAATTAAGGTTATTGGCAGATTCGATTTTAGTAAGCTTAATGAAACAATCGCGGCGAAGAAGCCTGAATGGTTGTATAAAAGTGTTAAGGGTGAGATTGTAAATTATAATGGGCAGGTGCATACATGTGTTAACGGCGGTTATCAGCAGGAGTATCTTTTTAAGATTCTTGGCGAGGCGATTGATAAATATCCGCTCGATGGTTTGTTTTTTAATATGATTGGTTATAACACATGGGACTACAGCGGTAACTATCATGGTGTCTGTCAGAGTGACGCATGTCGCAAACGCTATAAGGAATGGTCGGGGCTTGATTTGCCGACTCAAGAGAAGTGGACGGACCCTGTATTTTTAAAGTATCACGATTTTCGCGTGAAGACTTCGGATGAGCTTTTCCGGAAGGTCAAAGACTTTATTAAAAACAAGCGCAGTGACATAGCGATATGCACCTATACCGATGCGGGCGTTGATATAATTCGTGATGAATCGAACTCGGCGTTAGATAGAGCTTTGCCGGAGTGGAACTATTCGGCATCTGATAATGTTCGGTCAGCGATTAATTCGTGGAAGGACAAGACCATCGGCAACGTCGCGATAAATTTTGTTGATTATCGCGCGAGGCATTCGGCGGTTTCGCCGCATCTAACTGAACTTAGGCTTGTGCAGAATATGCTCAATGGCGGGTGGCTCGATTATTGTGTGATAGGGACGCTTGGGAACCAGGATGACCGGACAGGCTTTGGCCCTGCTCGCGGGGTTTTCGAGTTTCATGCGAAAAATGAAAAATGGCTTAGGACCACGCGATCGTCTTCTGATATTTGCGTGATAAAGGGTAACTGGGACGAGTACCGGGGGATTTTCAGGATACTATCTGAGAACCATGTGCTGTTTGATGTTATATCGCAAAAAGCTTTGGATAGTGACACGCCTCGAAAGCTCGAAAGTTATCAGTTGATAATTTTGCCTGATATTCAGAACTTGAGTGACGAGATGTGTAAGCGGCTTGATGAGTATGTAAAGGGCGGGGGTAAAATTTTGGCGACGGGCAGGACCTCGACGGCTAATGAGCTTGGCAATGACAGAGGCAGTCTGGGTTTAAAATCGGCTGGTATAAAAGAAGGGTTTAAAGTAAGGCCTCAAACGAAAGGGACATATTTGCGGATACGGGATGAGGATAAGAATATGCTTGGCAGGAAAAGTCTTCGCGATCTTGATATAGCATACCTTACGAGTGACTTTTTGGAATGTGAGGCGGCAGGTAAGACGAAAGGTCTTTTGCGATTGATTCCAGAGGCGATGTTCGGGCCTCCGGAGAAATGTTATTATACCGAAGTCACTGACATACCGGGGTTATTCTATAATGAATACGGTAAGGGAGCGGTGGCGTTTTTTCCGTGGTATATCGGGACGCATTATGAAAAACGCAGCAATGGCGCGCACTCACGTCTTTTGATGGGCGGGCTTGAAGGGTTATTGAAGTTCGAGAAGAGCCTGTCGATAAAGACGTCAGCTTTGGTGGAGATAAATCGACAGGCGGATGTAAAGGGGCGATTTGAGTGGTTCGGCTTTATCAATCATTCAGGGCAAAATGGTACGGCGTTTCACAAGCCGCTCAGGATGTATGAGTTGCAATTTAAATTTAAGCCTAAAAGGAGGGTCAGGCGGATTATCGCTCTGGGTCCTGGCCATCAGCTTGATTTTATAGTTGGTAAGGATGGCCTGGTTACGACAACTCTGCCGAGACTTGGGCGTTTTGAAGTGGTGCTGGTTGAATATTAGCATTATTTGGGGCAATTGAAACTCATATTATACGAGGGTTTATGCTTGAGTATTGAGGGGGTAACTGTATAATATTCTGTCCGTGAATTGAGAATATTAACCTTAAATTGAGAAGGGTATCAAATGTCCGAAGCACCAAAAGCAAACGCAGTAATCGGTCAATCAGGCGGTCCGACGGGTGTGATCAACGCATCATTGGTTGGAGTAATCGAAGAGGCTGCCAAACATCCTGAGATTGAAAACCTTTACGGCGCGGTACACGCGGTGGCAGGTATGGTCAAGGAAGATTTCATCGACCTTAAAAAGGTATCGGCAGAGAAGCTTGAAGTTATTGCGTCGTCGCCGTCATCTGCATTGGGTTCGAGCAGGGACAAGCCCGACGAGCAATACTGTGCGAAGATTCTGGAGGTTTTTAAGAAACGTAATATTCGTTACTTTTTCTATATCGGCGGTAACGATTCAGCCAACACCGCTCATATCATCAATACGATGGCAGGTGAATCGGGTTATGAGCTTAGAGCGTTTCATATTCCCAAGACGGTCGATAATGATTTGCTTGTCACTGACCATTGTCCGGGATACGGGACAGCTGCGAAGTTTGTGGCAAATGCATTAATGGGAGACGACCTTGACAACCGTGCTTTGCCTGGGATAAAGGTCGATGTGATAATGGGCAGGCACGCGGGGTTTTTGACGGCGGCATCTGTTTTGGGCAGGCAGCGCGACGATGACGGGCCGCATCTGGTGTATGTTCCGGAGTGCGGGGTTTCGATGGATAAGCTGTTAAGTGACATTGATAATGTATATAAGAAGCTTGGCAGATGTGTGATAGCTGTCAGTGAAGGGATTTGTGATGAGGATGGCGTGACATGGGCCGAGAAGATTGCCGAAGAACAGGAACGTGACGCTCACGGTAACATTCAGCTTTCCGGGACAGGCGCGTTGGCGGACTTTTTGGCAGGTAAGATAAAGGGCAGTCTTGGCGTTAAGCGTGTTCGTGCTGATACGTTCGGTTATTTGCAGCGAAGTTTTGCGGGATTGCAGTCAGAAGTTGACGCAAAAGAAGCTCGATGGTGCGGACGTCACGCGGTGCAGTACGCAATGGAGCATATAAGCGGTTCGGTTGCGATAAAGCGAACAGGTGACAGCGGCAATTACGGGATTGAATTGTTCAGGACAGAGCTTAGTAACGTGGCAGAGAAGACAAAGTCGCTTCCGGGTGAATATATCAATGCGGCAGGTAACGGGATAACCGATGATTTTGTTAAATATGCGATGCCTTTGACTGGCGGTTTGGTAAAAACCGAATATCTGGGCAATGAGCCTCGAATATAGGAATATGTGCGTTTTCAGTCAGGCCTGTGGTTGCATAACTGCGGGTCTGTTTTTTTAGATAGAGATTATGAGAATCAGGTTGCTGTTTTTCTAAATTCAAGTAACATATAGGCTGATACCATGGAAAAAGACTATAAGACATATCGCGTTTTTTTAAGTGCGGCAGAGCCCAGCGGTGACCTTCACTGCGCCGGGTTGATTAGAGCCTTGAAGAAGAGTGGGAAGAATATTGAGTTTTTCGGTGTCGGCGGAGAATTGATGGAGCAGGAGGGTTGTCAATTGCTCGCAGCGACGGTCAATAAAGCGGCGATGTTGTCTCGAGCATTTGGCAGGGTCGCTTTTTTTTATAATCTTATTCGCCGTATAAGGAAGTTTTTAAAGAAGGAAAAAATCGACCTTGTTATTGTTTGTGATTCGCCCGCGTTTAATTTTCATATTGCCAAAGCGGCTAAGAAGCATGGTGTTAAGACGTTATTTTATGTTGCGCCTCAGTTGTGGGCGTGGGCCGGGTGGCGGATAAAAAAACTTAAGGCCTGCTGCGACAAGCTTTGCTGTATTTTGCCATTTGAAGAAGATTGGTTCGGTAGTCGCGGTGTTGAGACGGTATTTGTAGGTAACCCGATGTTAGATGGGTTTGAATCTGAGCTTAGCGATAATCAAAAAGATTATTCCGATTTTGATGCAAATAAAGTCAAGATTGCGCTTTTGCCCGGTTCTCGGTCGGCAGAGATAGCGACAATTTGGGAGCCGATGCAAAAGATGGCTATTAAACTTAAACGGAAGTATCCCGGTGCGGAATTTACAGCGATTGCTGTCGATGAGAGGCGTAAAGAAATCTTAAAATCGATGCACCTTCTTGGTTTCCGTTGTAAATATACAACCAGTGGTGTCCATGAGATATGCAAGGAAGTAGATTTTTCGATAGTGGCCAGCGGCAGTGTAACAGTACAGGTTGCTGCGACCGGCTGCCCGATGGTGGTAGTGTATCAATCCAGTAAATTCCTATGGTATCTTCTTGGCTGGTGGCTGCTGCAAACCAAGCACCTTTCGTTAGTTAATATTCTTTCGCGAAAGGAACTTGTCCCTGAATTTATGCCTTACTTTTCCTCGATTGACCCTGTTGTAGAGGCGGTTGACGAGCTTTTGAGCGATAAAGAAAAACTAAGTGAGCTTAGCGGTGAACTTATAAATCTTACCGAGCCCTTAGGCCGTAACAACGCAGCAGAAAAGACATCGCAGATTGTCATGGAGATGTTAGAATAAAAAAGCGATATTTATTCTAATCAAGCTTTTATAGTTTTTTAGCCCGACAGCTTATTTTAAATTTCTTATTCTTTCTTCTTCCCAACTATAGCCGCAATCAGGATTAGGGCATCTGTCTTTGTAATCCTCGGCTTCGGGGTCGTACAGGAAGATAGTTTGGCATTTGGGGCACTTGTTCGCTTTATAGGCGGTTTCCTCACCGCATTCTGGGCAAGGTAAAGCGGCATACTGAGCTGTTCTCGGATCAACTCCAGACTCCCTTAAAAAATCATAATATTCTTCTTTTGTAAATTTCTGCGAGGCGCCGCATTCTTCAGCGTCACATAGTATATATTTAGTATTTATGTCTACTTTGCCACTGCCGCCAGATGAACCGTTAAAAACGAAAAAGAGTACAACCGCTATTACGACACAAGCGACACTAATAATAATCTTAACCAGTTTTGCTTTATCTTCGTCCATAATAATCTCCAAAATCAGCTTTTAATAAAACACCATGGTAATAGCCACGGGAATGCTTGTCAAATAATATTTTTTCTTATTTTTCAGCGATATAACGCTATAAAGTCTCAGATTTTTCTAAATGCGTCTGGTAACGCCTCGGTGATATCTGAAGCAATTAAGCTTATCTGTCCGAGTTTTTCGGCGGCGATGTCCCCTGCAAGGCCATGAGTGTAAACAGCAAGTACAGCTGCATCAAAATCGGTCAATCCCTGAGCCCACAAAGCCGTCAGCACGCCGGTAAGGACATCCCCTGAACCAGCAGTTGCCATTCCGGGATTGCCAGTGGTGTTAACATAAAGTTGTCTGCCATTTGTCACCACAGTGGCGGCACCTTTTAATATTACTGTTGTATTTGTATTTAGCGATAGCATCAGGGCTTGATTTTGTCTGTCATTTGGTATGGCATCTCTAAAGAGCGCCGAGCAGAGCCTATTCATTTCGCCCTGATGAGGAGTTAGAATCAGTTCTGCTTTTAGTATTTCGGGCCAATCTTTAATTTTGCTAAGGTTGTTTATGCCGTCAGCATCTATAACGAGTTTTAGATTCTCCTGCTTTAAGAGAGTTTCAAGAATTGCTCTAAGTGAGGCGCTTATGCCCACACCTGGGCCAAACGCAAGGCAATCATTTTCGTCCAACAGCTTTAGGATTTTGTTAATGGCCTTTGCGGAAATTTTTCCGGTTTTATCTTCGTCGAGCGGTATAGTTGTAAAGCAGGGTTCAACAGAAGCAACAATAGGCAGAGCGCTTTTCGGTGTAGCGATTCTTACGAGTCCGGCGCCGGCTCTCAGGGCGGCGAGGCCTGCAAGTGCGGCGGCCCCTGTCATGCCTATACTGCCTGCAATAATAGCAATTTTGCCAAAGTCACCCTTGTGCGCATCGTCTGGTCGCGGTTTTAGCTTTGGGACATCTTTTACTATTTCAATATTTTCGTTATTCATTTTTTCTGCTCGACCTTTTTGTTAATTAGCGCAGCGGTAACACCTGCTGAAAAACCATTGTCGATGTTTGTGACGGTGACCCCGGAGGCGCAGCTGTTAAGCATAGTGAGTAATGCGGCGATACCTTCGAAACAAGCGCCGTATCCGATGCTTGTTGGCACAGCAATGATAGGACAATCGACAAGTCCGCCAACAACAGAAGCCAGTGCCCCTTCCATTCCAGCTATGACAATAATGACATTTGCGTGTTGAAACTCCTGCACATGTCCGAGTAAGCGGTGCAGCCCCGCGACCCCGACATCGCAAATCAATTTGGTTTTCTGGCCCATAATTTCGGCGGTGACTTGCGCTTCATACGCAACAGGCAAGTCGGAGGTTCCAGCGGTGACTATTGGGATGACTGAGGCGGAAGAATTTATGGACTCTTGTTCAAGGACAATTGCGCGTGCTAATTTTTCATAGCGTATTTTTGGAAATTGGTTTGTTTTTTCCAGGGCATCGAAAACATCTTGTTCTGCGCGAGTAGCTAAGACATTTCCGCCTTTATCTGCAAGACTTTGAAAAATTTTAACAATCTGCTCGGTAGTTTTTCCGGGACAGTAAATAACTTCAGGAAATCCCCGTCGCAGTTGCCGATGATGGTCAACATGAGCAAAGCCTAAATCTTCGTAAGGCAGATGTCGCAATTTATTGACGGCCTGGTTGACGTCCATTTCGCCGCTTTTGACCTGCTCTAAAATTTCTTTTAATTTTTCGGGTTGAATAATTTATCTCCCAAATATTTTTCTGCTATTGGCCATGTGCTTTCGGTTCTAAGGATAAGTCAGCAAAGATTCCGGCCTTGAATTTGTGATACGCCAAAGAAGCTACCATAACAGCATTATCGGTGCAATATTGTTTTGGTGCAATAAGTAATCTTTCGACGGAATCGTTATTATCGCACATTTTTTCGAGGGCGCCTCGAAGCACATTGTTGGCAGCTACTCCACCGCCGAGCAGTACGGTTTTTGCGTCGGTTTTTTCTATGGCCCGGCTGGTTTTTTTGACAAGGACGTCAACTACCGCCTGCTGGAACGATGCGGCGATGTCTGCGATTTGCTGTTTTGTCATTGAATGTACCTTGCTCTTGCCCTTCATGTCCTGGCCTTGACAATGATAGAGGACGGCGGTTTTGATGCCGCTGAAAGAAAAGTCCAGCGAATCTGGGCCAAGCAAAGAACGCGGGAAATTGACAGCACTGGGGTTTCCATCTTTGGCGATTTTTTCGATTGAAGGTCCACCCGGATAGGGGAGTTTCAAAATGGTAGCGACTTTATCGAAAGCCTCTCCGGCGGCGTCGTCAATTGTTGAGCCCAAAAGTTTGGGTTCCAGGATTGAGTGACAATCGTAGAGGCTTGTATGGCCCCCGGAAACAATCAGAGCCACAGCAGGTAATTGGAGGTTTTGCTGAGCTAACATCGCTGACTGCATATGCGCATGTATGTGGTTAATCGCAATCAAAGGTTTGTTCCATGTAAAGCTCAGGGTTTTTGCGGCGGTAACCCCGACAATCAGTGCGACGGTCAGGCCAGGCTGATTGGCGATTGCTATTGCGTCGATGTCTGCTTTTGTGATGTCTGCTTTTTCGATAGCCTCGATGATGACCGGGCAGATGCTTTCAAGATGAGCGCGTGAGGCGATTTCGGGGACGACCCCGCCAAATTTTTCGTGCAGCTTCGCCTGAGAGGCCACTACCGAAGATTTTATAATTTCTCCATCGGTAACAACAGCCGCAGCGGTCTCGTCGCAGCTAGTTTCTATGCCCAATATGTTTATCGATTCGGCGGTCATGACATAATATTAGCTAAACTATCGAGATATGTCAATCATGGGCGGATATAGCGGATTTCAAGAGTATCCAGATTTGCCTGCAGAAACTCCTGCAAACTCTGATTGGAGAAAAGCGGATTGGTATAGGCGGCGGGAACTGGAAGTCTGTGCAGATATTATTTGCGAAGCTGTCGCCTACAACTTTTATTTTGTTTATGTCGCAGCATCCAAAGCCGATTTTTTCGGCAGTTTTGATAATGGGCATGTCGAGCGGTTCGGCATTTATCAGTTTTGAGCAGATGGTTTCACAGCTTATAGGTTCTGTTCCGGCGATGAGCCATTGCAGAGGTCTTGTTCTTCCTCTAATAGGGCCCGGGCCGTCCATGACGTTGACGGCATCGATGATTGTCAGGGCGGGGTTTAAGAATTTATATATTTCAATCAGAAACTTACAGAATGTTTCTTCGTCTTTTCCCTTAATAAAATGCCAGGCGGCTTTTTGTTTTCCCGCGACACAGCCAAACATGTTTTTGACTGCGAATGTTGTTACAAGCTGTTGATGGGTTTTGAATTTCGGCAGGTTAATAATTTTGTCGGCATCGAGTGCGACAGAACTTATACCAACGGTAAAATCTGCGAGTTTGCACCATTTTGGTTTATTGAGTTGTTTTAACGGGACGCCAAGTTTTTTTAATGGTTCAGTAAGCTTCAACTTTTCGGCACAGGTAAAGACATTTCCCCATGCCGGCGAATCAGCAACGAATGGTTTGGCACCGAAATCTTTTAATAACTTTGCGACTGCGAGAATTACGGCAGGATGTGTTTGTGTAGCATGGCGGCGTGAGCGTGGTGCGATAAAATTAGGCTTAAGTAAAACCGAATCGCCGGGTTTGATGAAATTTTGCAGCCCCTGTAAAAGCTCAAATTGTCTGGTTACTGCATCGGTGATATGGTCGGAGTTGTAATCCGGGCAATTCGTCAACGCGACAATCGGAGCGGGTGTTTGAGGTGAGTTACTCATTTATTTTGGTGCAGACAATTAGATAAATTCGAACGGTTTCTCTTGGTTTATCTTTGCTAAAGAATAAGCTGCTAAGTGTTATTCGGTACTTTTCGTATTTTTCAGGCCCGAGAAGGACAAAGTCACCATCGCTCATATCCAAATTAAAGGCCATGCCATCAAAAAAGATTTCGCCTTTCCTTCTGCTTCTTTTTGTTTTTGAGGCAAACTTCGTGCGAGGCGGACTATAAACAGGTTCAATTTTGACTTGGCATGTTCCTCTCTGGTTGCCGATATTGCGAGCATTTAGTCTCAGTACAACTGAGCCCGGACCTATGTCTGTCCCTTCCATAACTCCTTCGTTAGAGACGTAAAAAATGGTTTGTCTGTCATATAGCATTTTGATTGGCAGGTTTTCTGACTGGTCAACAGGTATTATCAGCGTGCTGGTTTTTAGTTTTTTTCCATTTGCGACAATCAACAATTCTCTGATGTCATCCCAGACCGGCAACTGGCCGAACCTTGCTATAAATGAATTGGCTTTAAACACATTTGCGTTGTCAAACTGTATTTGTCTTTCCTGCAGCCTTGTCCAAATCTGGTCAAGTATATCAATATTCATCGCAGGTATATCTATGATATGAACATCAAAAGCTATTGTCTTAAAAGCAGGTATAGGAGACGGGCCTAATATCGGTGCAAGGTCGCCGATTTTCAGACCTTCCCAGATAGGTTTTTCCTGTTGCTGGCCACAACCAGTAAGTGCTGCGGTCAGGATTGTTATGACAAGTATTTGAAAAACACGAAACATAACAACAAATTAACTCCTAAATAAAAAGTGACAAACAGATAGTGACCGGTTTTATTGTTTAGCCGATTTTACGCAGTTTCTCGACAAGCTGGGTTGTGGCTTTTTTCTTTTCTTTTAGCTGACTTTTTAATTCATTTATAATATCACTATCCTCGGGAGTCGCCCTTACCTCTTTGAAATCGAGATTTTTCTCATTATCGCCGCCATCAACGCCGTATCCGACCCGATATTCTGGTGCAAATTCGGCTTTTGCGTCATTGACAAGCAGTGTATTACGCTTTTCAGCGGCGTTTATACCGTCTTCGATGATTTTAATTACGTCCTGGTTTGTGAACTGTTCGATTGTTTTATTCAGCTGTTGCCCCACGATGGTAACCGTCCATGCCAATTGATGATTCTTGAAATTGTCATGAATTTTATTAAGCCTTGAAGCAAGCTGGGTAAGTGAACTAATACTGTCAGCTTCTACATCATTCAAAAGTTCATTAATCACAGACTGCGGCGCAATAAGTCCCGCTAAATCGAGCCACCTTCCTTCACCCTTGTCGGTGTTGGAAGTTAAAATTTTATGAATATCAGCAATGCTCTTGAAACCCTCTTCCTGCAAGGCCTGAGTAATAATGTCGCCGAGATATTGATTTATGGCGGTCTGATAAAAATCGATACCATTTTCAAGTGCCGACTGTTTTATTTTCAAGCCCTGATAATGGTAAAGCTGACAATCGGGTTCGGCTTTTTGTTTTAACTGTTGGAGTATTTCTACGCCGTTAATTATTTTTGAAACAGAGTATGGATTTAAGAGCGAGAAATTTATCAGGTCAAGATTATTGCCGCCTTTGCGTGTATCACGTTTTGGCCATTTGCAGGCATCTCTTATGATGCCGATGCTTTGCAAATTAACAGCAGGGGTGATAAAACTTTTGCCCTGCTTTTCGATTAGATATGAAAACGGCATGTTGGAGGTGTCAGATTTTGTATAGTGTCTTCCCTTGATGAGTGTAAAAGCGCCGACTTTTGCAGGCCAGCAGATATATGCATCCGATGCAGCTTTTACACCACGTTCGAGAATGCCCTGATGTACGGCGCCGAGTTTATACATATGGTTTGATTGATTAAATCCACTGCCTGCATTGAAGAATGAGCACATCGCAGCAATTAACAGTGTTGACTTGTGATGTGTGGCGGTGAATGGCCCGGCAAAAACCGAGCATGCTTCGCCATGTATCGCTTCACAGTTTGCAAACAGCAGGCAGTCCTGGGCAGAAAACTGGTTTGCAACTAATGCGGCTTGGCCTACGAAGCAATTTTTTATTATGGCGTTTTGAGTAATTTTCGAACCGGTAGAAAATATAAAATTTTCGCCGCAAACACCTGTTCCCACAAAGCATGGGTCCTTGGTGCAACTGTTTATGGTTCCGTTTTTCAGAGCAGCTGCACCTTCGATAACAGCTGCGGGTCCGACTTTTATGTTTTTCAAAGTACCGCAATTAATAATTTTAGCGCCTTTGCCGACAGTGCCTACAGTGGTAGTAACAGAAAGTACATAATCGGCAATCAACTTTTCGAGTTTTTCAATAACTATTTTATTGTGCCTGTAGAGGGCAAGAATATAAGCTATATTTGAAGAGAGATGATCATAAATCGGCACTTCTCTTCCTCCGGCTTCGTTTATAACTACAGCTTTGCTGCCATTGCCGAAAGAGGTTTTTTGCTCGACGGCAAGCAATGCGATGTTGTCAATTATTACATCGTCTTCAATATCGTAATTCGCGATATAGTTTTTTACATTGTTAATGTAGACATTGTCGCCGACGTTGCAATTATGAAGCATGGCATTGTAGATTCCAGCTTTTCTCTCTAAACCAGCAAACATGGTGATAAATCTATCCATCTTTCCGATGGAGACAGAACCGGAGAAATGTGTATTTCTCACTCGCGAGGGGTCGAAAGGGGCGGCAACTTTGATTTGGTTGAAGTCAATGGCGGTACACCCCTGAGCTATCAGTGTTTTTACCTGACTTTCTGTTAGTAACTGGTACGATTTTTCGCCTGCCATAGGCACAACTCCTTAATTACAGCCATATATCACTTTACATTTGTATCGGACAATTTGCAAATATCAATTCAAATATTGTTTTGTTTTAAAATAGCCTCAGCAGAGACGTTGAAGTGACAAAAAACAGAATAATTAGTGATAATTCAGACCGTTGGCAAAGTGACGACAAACTTACTTCCTTTTCCGAGTTCAGATTCAACCCTTATTGAGCCATTATGCCTGTCAAGAATTCTTGAGACAATTGTCAGCCCGAGTCCTTCACCGGTGACCTGTCCTGCTGGATCTAGTCTATGGAAGATTTCGAATATTTTTTCTTTATAGTCCGGTGCAATACCGAGTCCATTATCGGCCACAGTGTAGATAGCCATTTTGTCTTTTATCTGGCCTGTAACATGCACTTTTGGTTTTCTGGTTTCATCAATGTATTTTATTGCGTTATCGATAAGGTTACTAAATATCTGTCCAATTTGAGTTGCGTCACCTTGGCAAGGCGGCAAGTTGTCACAAACCACAGATGCCTTATTTTTTTCAATCTGGAATTTTATTGAGCCAATAATATTATCAATGACGCGATTCATATCGAGCTGTTCCACCTCAACCTCGATGGTACCTGCTCTTGAGACCTGGAGCAAACCATCAAGAAGCATTTGCATTTTGTCTGCCCCCAACTGAATGAAGCTGATAGATTGTGGTATATCTTCATTAATTAGCGTTTCAATTTCGTGCTTCAATGTGTCCTCGACGGCATTCTCCTGCAGGAGTTTTTCAAGTGTTGTACAGCTACTGGCAAGTTCATCGCTGAAACCTTTAATATTAATTAGCGGTGTTTTCAGGTCATGTGAGGCGGCATAAACAATGCTCTTTAATTCTTTGTTTTTCACTTCCAGGGTTTTCAGTAATTGCTTTTGTTTTTTTTCGGCTTTTGTTTTTTCAGTAATATCGCGGAATATCATCACGACACCGAGCAGATTTCCCTGGTCGTCCACAATTGGGGCACCGCTGTCATCAATCGGGTATTTTTCTCCATCTTTTGAGATAAGTACGGTGTGGTTTGCAAGTCCAATAACTTTTTTCTCTCTGATGATACGGTTGACGGGATTTTCCGCTGGTTTTCCGGTTTCACTATTAATAATATTAAAAATATTTCTGATGAATTTTCCCTTCGCATAGTATGGTTTCCATCCGGTCAGGAATGTTGCAACGGGATTTAAATATGTCACTATACCCTCCGGGTCGGTGATGATAACGGCATCACCCATGCTTTCCATAGTAGTAGAGAGCCATTTTTCATTTTGCTGTGCGAGTAGCTTTGCGTCCTGTATTTCGAGGAAATCGAGCGATCGCTGTCTATCGAATCGATGTATAACAACAGCTATAATCATCGCTAAAATCAGGCATGTAACAATCAGTCCAAACTGTATAGTTTTGAAAACATTAAGGTCCCTTGCCATAACTACTAATTGCACTCTGGTTTCAACATCATCAGCCACTCGTATCAAATCGGCAAATACAGTGTCGAACTTCTGGTCAAGCTGGCTTCCGGTCTTTCCCCCGTTTTGCATGGCATATCTCTGCTCGCCTATTTCTCTAAACTGTTTTATCTTTTGCCTTACCTGTTCGACCTGGGCTCTAAGCTGAGGGTCTTTTAACGCAATGAAGGTTCCTTCGATGCTTTTCCCGCCCTTTAGCATGGCCTGGGCATACCAATCAGCTTCGTCAAGGTGTCTCCATACTTCAGTAATATCGACAGATCTGTCTCCGGTGATAACTTCTTCGAACCATAGATGCGAGGTGGATGCTTCGAGTTTTATTTCCATAGCGGCATCTACGAGAGGGGCATATTTAGCAGCCATTCTGTTGGCAGTGAAAAGTGAATAGGCTATTGTTACAACAACGAGAAGTGTCACAAAACCTATTAATAAATAGACCTTATAGGGGATTGGAAGCTCTTTAGCATCGTTTTCTCTCCCAGCCCCGGCCTTTACAGAAAAAATTGAAAGACACATTCGGGCTCTCCTTGTTTTTATAACTATCTCCCGTACAAACGCGATTATAAAACCATATTGCTATAAATCAACATCTAATTTCAAATATTTTTAGTATAATTATCCTCCTATTAGAAAAATAAGGTGCAATATTGCATATAAGCTGCCATTTCTTTGCTCCTGTAACAATTCACTTAAAATTATCTTGCAAAACTGTTTAAATCTTTGCAAAATCTTTAAGCTTCGCCAGTTGTAAAATAGCGATAGGCATAAAACAGTTTGAGTTTTTTAGAAGCGGTAAGGGAATTTGAAATGTTCTTTAGATGGAGAGAGCTAAGTTATGCGTAGTAGAAATGTAATCTGGGTGTCTATTCTTTTCTTTTTGTTCATTTCCGGATGCAACGATAAAAAGAAACGAGCCCAATTTGATGAGATGCGGTTGATAACAAAGTCAACGGTCAGTGTTGAGACGACCGCTGATGGCAATCGATATTATCTTTATAAGGATGTCAGCTACCTTAGTTTGGATAGGCCCGAAAAGATGGACATTTACATTCCCTTTGGAAAGCCTGACAAGGACAGTGGTTTTGCTGCGGTGATAGCTATTCATGGCGGCGGTTGGCGTGAAGGTCATAAGTCCCGTTTAATAAACAGAACCTGTGCCGAAGCAATTGTAGAAAAGGGTTATGCGGTATTTTGTCCTGATTACCTGTTGAACACAAACGATAAGATGGCCTGGCCTGTAAATATTTATGACTGCAAGACAGCGGTGCGTTATGTAAGAAAAGTTTCCCGCTTTTATAATATCGACCCGCAACGAATCGGTGTTATGGGCAATTCAGCTGGTGGACATCTGGCGCTTTTGGCTGGTTTTTCAGGTGATAATAAAAAGCTGGATTCCGGCGGACTGTATAAAGATCATTCATCTCAGGTCAAATGCATTGTTAATATATATGGTGTACCTGATGTTCGCGAGTGGGGCAGTGATGCTTTTGTCAAGGACCCGTCAAGTAAAGGCAGTGGAGAGATTCTTGCTCTGGCGTCTCCGGTGACACATTTAAGTAAGGACAGTCCACCGGTATTAACAATTCATGGTGATAAAGATGCGCTTGTTCCGCTTAAATTATCGAAAGATTTGGCGAAGCAATTATCAGCTAATAATGTAGAGCATGAATTTGTAGTGGTTCGCGGCGGAGCACATGCATTTACGTTATATCCAGACATATTAAACAGTCTTACAGATTTGAGGTCTCATGTGATTAAATTTCTGGATAAACATTTGAAATAAATCGCAACAAGCCAAGAGCCTATTTAAGAGCTATTTGTTTTTAGATTGGTTTTAAGCGGGAAAAGGGGGATTGGGGGAAATACCGAACAAAAAGTTGATTTTATGGCAGAGACAGTGTAAGCGTAGACTCATAAGCTATTGAATATTGGGGGCACAATGAAGCATAAAATCTCTTTAAAAAAGCTTAAAGGCATTCCGGAAACCCTGCTTATTCCGCTTCGGGGCAGATATCTTGAGACCAAGAAACGAGACGGTATTATAAAGGACCACAAATCAGTTAATATAATCGATACAGTTGAACATAGCTTTGCCGAGCTTGAACTTCCGTGGGATGCCCAGATGAGCCTGATGGCGAAATGGCCGAGCAGGCCGCTGGGGCGATGAAGGGCTTGCTATGTACACCTAAAATGAACATGGCTGAGTTGGTACAAAAAGCAGGCCTTGCTTAGTTTGTTTTTCGTAAAGAGATGATTTTGACAAAAGGCCTAACTATTCCTAAGTTAGGCCTTTTATTTCCAGAACACCCTACTGCCGAAACCTTGTTTTGTAAAGTTAAAGAAGTTTTGTATTTTTTTTAATTAGGCAGTGTTATCAAGTGTTTATTAATAATTTCCCGTAGTCTTTCAATCCTAATAGGTTTTGAAATATAATCATTACAACCTGAGCTGATACATTTTTCTCTATCGTCCTTAAGGGCACATGCAGTAACAGCAATAATCGGAATCGTTAGACCTGCCCTACGTAATATTTTCGTTGTTTTATAGCCATCCATTATCGGCATGCGTATATCCATGAGAATAATATCAAATGATTGTTTTTGCACAATCTCAATGCAATCATAGCCGCTGTCAACTATCGTCAAATCTACATCCATTTTTTGAAGTGATAACCTAATTAACTTTTGGCTTGTTAGGTCGTCCTCTACTAATAAAAGACGTGTGCTGTTTTCTCTTGTGATGTTGGTATCGCTCTCAGTCTGCATTTCGTTTCTCCCGTTAAGTTTGACTACAACTCTCAAACCTTATCGTATACAAATCGACAAGTTGTAGTTTTTAAAAATTACGAGTCTCTGCTTAGGGTGGTATCGACTGATTTGATTGTGAATTTAGTTTTATAATGGATAAATTTTCAAACATAGGCAAATACCCTGGAAATGGCGTTTTAATTAGGTACTATTCCTTAGAACGTCCTATAAGTGGTTGAATAGACCATCTGATTTTCTGCTGATAATTTTGGCAAGATTTAAGATTTACTCCATTTTCCACAATGGCAAGTGAGTTTGCTGGTCCAGTCCCCGGCAATATTCGGGGCCTTCATAGCTATTGATAATAAACTCACATGCAAAGATTATAGTTCCCGGCGCCAGGTGGCCCCCGAAAGCATTTCCCTTAGCATCAGCCAGTGTGATATGCGCGTGGACGATAGGCTCACCATCTTTTAGTGATACATTGCCGATAAGGTTTGTTATCTCCAGAGGTTTATCGATTTCAAAAAAGTTATACTCTTTTTTTTGCTGGTCGTAAAACCCAATGCGGGCTTTTTTAACTGCTCCAAGCGCTTCGACTCGTCCAAGCTGAATTTTGTTTTGTTTGCAAATCTCGGTAAGTTCTTCGAGCAGGTCAGCATCGTGTTTTAATTTGCCCATTAAGATTGCGTCAGCTTTAATTTGATTATACACAGCCATACTGCTGCACCTCCAAAGAAAACCTTTAGTAATGAATTACGCTTAAAGACAGCTTTTGATATTCTAACGGCTTGAAAGGAGATTACAACAGCAAAACAGTTGTCGGTTATGAATGATGTTTAAGCTAATACCAATTCGGTATTGCTGCTGTAAGATTTGATTTTTACAGAACCATCAGCGATGCTTAGATACATGGTTCGAGGTTTTGTGCCTCCAACATCTTCTGCGTTTATAAGCATTCCGTTTTTCCAAAGTATTTTTCTGATGGCAAGGTAGTTTCGCTTTCCAATATCAAACTTTTCGCTTGAATTATCAAGGACTTCTGCCCCGCCTGCGATTGTGACCTTTAGCCTTCTTTTCTCTGCCCCCATAGCAATCAGTTCTTCCAATAAGATATTCATTCCGGTATCTGCATATTGGAATGGGTTGGCCTGTGCGTGCTGGGGGTTTTCTTTTGAATTCGGGAGCAGATAATGGAACATGGCACCTATCTGAGCTACGGGGTCATATACGCAAAGGCCGATACACGAACCCAGGGCATATGTCGCTAAAGTGTGGTGTGGGTTGGATGAGACTTTAGCGTCCGATATATCCACTTTTATCGTGTTTTCTGCCATATATATGTACCTGTAAATTAGAGATATAGCCTCTACTGCCGTTCTAATATTATCGACCAAATAGCGGGTTGATTTAACGTGAAAATTGAGTATCGGTGGCCGTTTCGATGCCACAGCCCAAGTTTCGGGGCTCGCAGGAATGGGCCCGATTAGTTAATTCCCATTGCCTTAATTTGTTCCATCATCTGGATGTACATATTTACAGCAAGATATAATATCCCGAAAGTAACTGTTATGACCACAACCGTAACTATAATCTTTGTAGCTACTTTGTAACGCTGGTTAAACCATATAAGGGGCAGGGCTAGCGGGCCAAAACACACCAGTGCAATTACAATGGTAGATGTGTTAAAAAACCATTTTGCCTGGGGCTTACGGGGCTGGTCAAGAAACTCGCTGCAATAACGGCACTTTATAGCTTCGTCCTGAATTTCTTCCGCACAAAATGGGCATTTTTTCATAAGCCTAAAACCTCAATAATTCTTATATTATCGCATATCATAACAAAAATCCAGAGTTTGAGCTGACATAAAAAGCTGCAATAAAGGGATGGTTGTATACGTCTTGATTTTTAGTCGAGGTTAATGGTGTAAATTGGCATCTCCAAGGCATATTCCGGCTGACGCGGCAGGAGATTTACCAGGCTCTAACGGCTGATTTGACAAGTAGTTAAGGTAAAAAGTGTTGTATTTGCCGGCCCAGTATGTTAAAATAGGCAACTTGGTAATGAAAAGGTATTTTATAAATCCAGAGAAAAACTGGAGGGGTGTGCGTACATAAATCGCCAATAATGCAAAAATATGATTGATATCCTTAAGAAAAATCTATTTAAGATAATCGTAGTTGTGTTGCTGATAGCTTTAATCGGTATGGTACTTGCAAATACCACCTCGAAAAAAAGCAACAACCTTTTATCACGTGATAATATCACCTTCAAGGTTCAGCGAGGCCCGCTGACAATCAGCGTAACTGAATCGGGTACCATCAAAGCCCGCGAACAAATCATTTTAAAAAGTGAGGTCGAGGGTAGAACTTCAATTCTTACACTAATTCCGGAAGGGACACGCGTTAAAAAAGGTGATTTGCTCGTCGAGCTTGATTCGAGTTCTCTGCTCGATAATAAAATCGACCAGGAAATTCGGGTGCAAAACGCTGAGGCTTCTTTTATTCGCGCAAGAGAGAATCTGGCGGTTGTTGAAAATCAGGCAGAGAGTAACATTGATAAGGCAGAGCTTGAACTTGAATTTGCGGGTCAGGACCTGCAAAAATACATCGAAGGAGATTATCCGAATCAGCTAAAAGAAGCACAAGCTAAAATAACTCTTACAAAAGAGGAACTGAGCCGCGCCAAGGAACAATTGAAATGGTCCGTGAAGCTGTCGGAAAAAGAGTATATCTCAAAAACTGAACTCGAAGCTGATGAACTGGCAGTGACGAGAAAGGCTTTGGATTTAGAACTCACAGAGAGCAATTTGAATTTGCTGGAGAATTTCACTTACAAAAGAAATTTCAGGCAACTCGAAAGTGATGCGAAACAGGCCCGGATGGCTCTTGAGCGGACAACACGCAAGAGCAAAGCTGACATCATACAGGCACAGGCTGACCTTAGGGCAAGAGAGTCTGAATTTAATCGACAAAAAGACAAGCTGAAAAAAATTGGAGAGCAGATAATAAAAACAAAGATTTATGCACCTGCTGACGGGTTGGTAATATACGCGACCAGTGCCAGAAGGGGTGGATGGCGAGGCAGCACAGAACCGCTTGACGAGGGGCAGGACGTGCGTGAAAGACAGGAATTGATTTATCTTCCCACGGCTTCGGCGATGAACGCGGAAGTGAACATTCACGAAACCCATTTGAAAAAAATAAATCCTGGGCTGCCTGTAACGATTACGGTTGACGCACTGCCGGATAAGATTTTTTCAGGGCACGTCACCCATATTGCTCCGCTGCCCGATGCGCAAAGCATGTGGATGAATCCGGATCTGAAAGTTTACAACACGGATATTTTCCTGGATAGTAACGATGAAGCTCTTCGTACAGGTATGAGCTGCAAAGCTCAAATCATTATAGAAAAATATGATAATGCTCTCTTTGTTCCGATTCAGGCGGTCCTGAGAATTGCCGGTGAGCCGACGGTTTATGTCTCAAACAGCAAAAGCTTCGAGCCTCGCAAGGTAAAAATCGGTCTGGACAATAACATAATGATACGAATCATAAGCGGTCTAAAGGCTGGTGAAATTGTATTGCTTACTCCGCCTTTAAGGTCAGCAGGAATTAACGTCAAGGCTTCGAGTGACGAACCCGCCGGTCAAACAATCACAGATTCCGAACCCCCTGTTCAGACAGACAGGCCCGCAGAAGAAGAAAGGCCTATAAATAGACAGCGTCAAAGAGAGGGCAGAGAAGGCCGAGAGAGCAGAGGGGGTAGAGGGGGCAGAGAAGGCCGAGAGGGCAGAGAGGGCAGAGGGGGCAGAGAGGGCAGAGGGGACAGGGGGGACAGGGGAAATATGACCGACGAGCAAAGAAAAAAAATGAGAGAGAAATATGAAAAGATGACTCCGGAAGAAAGAGAGAAAGCAATGAAACAGTTTAGGGGGAAAAACAATTAGATGGATAATGAATCACTGCCGGCAAGGCAGAATGATATAGTCAGACTCGAAAACGCATATAAAATTTATCCGATGGGTGCCGAGCAGGTGAACGCTCTTGCCGGAGTGACGATATCTTTTAAGCAGGGTAGTTTCTGGGCCATCATGGGGCCAAGCGGGTCCGGCAAAAGTACGATGATGAATATTATAGGCTGCCTCGACCATTTATCTAAAGGGCATTACATTCTTCAAGGACACGACGTGAGCAATCTCGATGATAATGCGCTTAGCGACATTCGACTCAAATATCTGGGGTTTATTTTTCAAAGCTTTAATCTGATACCGCAGCTTACCGTCCAGAAAAATATTGAACTTCCGCTGTACTACCTGGGATGGGACGCAATAGAAAGTGCTAAACGTGCTAAGGAACTTGCCGCGATGGTTGGGCTTCAAGGCAGGCTTGGCCATCGCCCAACCGAACTCTCGGGCGGACAGATGCAAAGGGTCGCTATCGCAAGAGCTCTGGCGAATGACCCGCAGATATTACTTGCTGATGAGCCGACCGGCAATCTGGATACTGCGACCGGAGAGCAAATCCTTGAACTGCTTGCCGAACTTAACAGGCAGGGTAAAACAATAATTATGGTAACTCACGAATCGTATATCGCTGCATACGCTGACAAAAGGCTTCACATGAAAGACGGTGTCATCGATAGTATCGAAGGAAACGGCGATGAAGCAAAATAGATTTGTTCGCAACATCCTGTTAGGCATTGAGAATCTTTTGCTTCATAAGCTGCGCTCATTTCTCACAATGTTAGGCGTTGTCTTCGGAGTTGGAAGCGTTGTCGCGATGCTATCTGTTGGTGAAGGTGCAAGTAAAGAAGCCCTTGAGCAGATTCGGAAACTAGGCAGCAATAATATAATCATATCCTCGATTAAATCAATAGATGAAGAAGCTGCAAGTACGGCCCATTCTCACATGAGCATTTACGGCTTGACATACGAGGACCATGACAGAATAGCTGGAACCATTAATACCATAAAGCAGACGGCGCCGGTTAAACTGATACGCAAAGAGGCCCGCCTAATGTCACGGGCGATGGAGCTGCGTGTCGTAGGCACGACGCCCCAATGGTTTGAGCTTGTAAAAAGGCCCGTGCTGGCCGGACGAATTCTGCTTGATTCGGACATAAGGGACAAGTCCGCTGTGACAGTTCTAACTGAATTCGGCGCTCGAAAACTTTTGGCTACCGAAAATACAATCGGTCAGCCTCTTCGTATAGGCGGTGACTACTTTGAGGTAGTCGGTATTATTAAAAGTGAAAGCGGACAGGCAGGAAACATCCAGATACCTGACCAGCAGGTCGATGCTTATATCCCCATAGATATAGCTCGAAAGTATTTCGGTGATATTGTTACAAGAAGAACTTCAGGGGGAAGGGAACGAGAACTGGTCGAATTGCACCAGATTATAATTGATGTTGATAACACTGATAATGTCGAATCGACTGCAGTAGCTCTGGAGCAATTGCTTAACCGTTTTCATAAAAAGAAAGACTATCAAATCAGCGTGCCGCTTGCTTTGTTAAAACAGGCAGAAGCGACCAAGCGAACTTTCAATATTGTTTTGGGTTCCATCGCCGGCATTAGTCTGCTGGTCGGCGGAATAGGCATTATGAATATCATGTTGGCCTCTGTAACCGAGCGAACCCGCGAAATTGGCATACGCCGAGCTATCGGGGCAAAGAGAAAACAAATCATTGTCCAGTTTCTTATCGAGACGGTGGTGCTTTCAACTCTCGGCGGGATTGTCGGGCTCGGCGTGGGGGTTCTTATTCCTATGGCGATAACTTACTTCACGGAAATGCCTACGGTTCTTACGCTTTTGGGTGTTTTGCTTCCGCTGCTGATCAGTATAAGCATTGGCATTATTTTCGGTTTATATCCGGCTATCAATGCCGCAAGAGTCGACCCAATCGTCGCGTTAAGACACGAATAAACCTTTAGGTTAGTTCTTCTCTTTCAGAGCTTTTTCGATAACGGGTGTTAACCGTTTGGTCCACGCCTTATAGCCTTGGGCGTTAAGATGCAGCAGATCCGGCATGAACAAATCGTTATTAGGCTTGCCGTCGGTGCCAAGTAATGGCGTTGCTGCATCAAAATAAAACAGGGCGGGGTCACTTTGGCAAAAACCTTCAATCATCGCATTAGCTTTTTTCATTTCGGGCCAGAGTTTCCAGCGGCTCATGCTCGGCTTAATGGCTATGAATATTATGGGTGTTTTAGGCAGTTGCTCACGAGCAAGTTTGACAAAAGATTTATAATCATCAAAAACACGCTGGGCTTTTTTGCCGACTGCTACATCATTATCACCAGCGTAGAACACTATCAATTTCGGCTTATAGGGAAAAACAATTCGGTGTGAAAAGTGAATGACATCTGAAATTTGCGAACCGCCGAAACCGCGATTAATCACTTTTAGTTTCGGGAAATAATCCTGCGTTGCCCACATCCTGATGCTGGAACTGCCAACGAATAAAATCGCATTGTCGGCAGCAGTGTTCTTGCTGTCGGTTTTTTCAAAGACCCGGATTTCCTTTTCAAAGCGATTTTCAGCTTTGGGCTCAGCGAGACAAACAACCGCAACAGCCACTGCCATAAAAACACAAACTATTAAAAAATAATTCTTCATCTTAGCCATTATATTGCCCTTCAAAGACTGTATTAACAGCGACAACATATCATAAAGAGCTAATTCTGCAAATTAATAAAGGAACTTTTATCCAGAACACTAAAATTCAAGCAACTTATCGATGATAAAGAGGGTGGGTTGTTTTTAGACTACGGGCTTTTTAGTTCTTCACTTCGACTTTTTCGCGATTGGGGGTTTTGTCGGTTTGGGTCTGATTATTTCTTTGAGGCCCGCTGATAAATTTCACAATCATTCTTAAATCCTGGGCCATTTTGTTAAATGAATTTGCCAGATCACCAAACTCATCTTCTGAGTAAATTTCTACTCTTGCGTTCAAATTGCCATTGCCTATCTGAGTGGCAAATCCCATTAGCTTCTTCATTGGATGGCAAATAGAATGAGAAATAAACAAACCTATGGCAATTGAAAGCGTTAGCGCAACAGTGGTGATAATTAACAAGAACTTTTTCATTCTATCAATTGGAGCAAAGACCTCTGCAGTTTCATGCTCAAGCATCAATATCCAGCCTAAACCTTCAAAGTCTCTGTAGCCTTTTGATTGAACATGAGCAACTATTTTTTCCACCTCATCGCCGAACGGCCCCTTTGTAGCAAAAACATATGGATGTTCCTTTTCTATTTTAGTCTTGTTAAGATAGAAGGTAGCTTTAGAATCTTTGCCAAAAACTTCATATTCTTTTGTCGAGTAAATAACACGTTTATCCTTAGTCAATAACTTAAAATCGGGCATGTTGCCTGCCTGCTCTTCTTCTTTCTTTAAAATATTTATAACTTCCTGAATATTCAGGACAGCTTTTATTACACCCAGGAAGTTTTCTTCTTTATCATTAATCCCCACGCAAACATCAACTGAATAAATGCCCGAGCTTTTATCATAATGAAATTCTGATATATGGAGGCCATTGTCTTTCGCGTCCTGCCACCATTGTTCATCAGCCTGATAGTAATCAGAGGTTTTTGCTGTTTGAGCAACATTTGCCCCAAATTTATTGGTTATAAATACTTCGGCAAAAACATTGTGTCCCTGTTTTTCTTCATGGAAATTTCTAAGCTCTAGTTCTTCTCTTAGTTCTTCTGACAACTCGCTATTAATAATATTGGCCATGAAATCGGTTATTGTCTCTTTCGATTCAGCTATCCATGCCTTGTCCTGCAGGTCAATGTATTGCTGGATATTCTCTAACTGTTCAAATTCCTGGTTTAATTTAGCAAGCTCCCCATCACGTGCCAGACCCCTGGAATAAATCTGGATTTGCTCAACCATCCTGTGTAATTGTCTATCAATCGTCTGCATGGTGTTATTGGCTAAGACCAGATAGCTCTGTCCGATAGTTTCCTTCAAGACTTTCTGAGACATGCCTATAGAAACATAGCCAAAAACCCCCACAAGCAGGGCTGTACATAAAAATCCAGTAATTATTTTTTTGCGTATCTTCATAGCGTACTTCTCCCACAGGCAAAATAGGCCGCACTTTGTCGCTGCCCTCAACTTCGTCAAAAAAATAGAGCTCCTATACCTATATTTATGGATTTTGTGGTAACTACCCAATCTTCCCAGTATTTGGCTGATAACAAAGGATAAATGTCTATCCGGTCTATTTACATAGCAAAAATATTTTCGCTAACGTGACTTATGGGACGCAGGGAACTGGTTAAATATCATGAAAGTAAGGATGGCTTAAAGCAGTATTGCTACCCGCTCTATTGCCTGAACCAGGCCCTCGTCAGCAGGTTTTGTAACATGAGCGTTGCAGCCAAGTTCGTAACAAAGGCTTGTTTTGGCAGGGTCATGATCGATGGTCAGCATTATCACCGAAACATTCTGTCTCAATATTTCATCCTGCTTTATCTTTTCAAGAACCTTTATGCCGTCGACTTTCGGCATGTAAATATCAAGCAGGAGGATATATTTCTTTTTTTCATCAAAAATACTGTTACCATCGTAGAAAAAATCCAGCGTTTCCTGGCCATCCTTTAGCCAAAGAATTTCATTTTCAATGCCAGCGTCACGAAGTACCTTTTCTGCAAGGGTATAGCTTGACGTGTCATCTTCTGCCATGATTATCACGATGCCTTTGTCTATGAATGCTTTTTCTTCTGTCATGATGCGACCCTTCTGTTCGACTAAGATTCAACGAGGTTAAGCTATTGAATTGTTTCGTTGATCTGACCCCGAATTATGTACCACACTCAATTAGAGAGTTATCCACCTGTTCTGTTGTGTATTGCTGGAACTGAG
>VRUG01000120.1 GCA_019456255.1 Planctomycetota bacterium
AAACGAAAGTAACGTAATGTCTATTAAGTGCACACCTCAGTGAATGTATCCCTCTGGCCGCTTTCTGCAGGAATAAATATTAGGATAGTTGATTTTTTTATTAGTATGATATATGTTACTGTATAGTGAAACAGTATAAACTACTTGAATACATCGAAGATGGAAAATCCTTTTACGCCGATTGGTTTAATAGCTTGGACGCTATCACTGCTGCACGAATAGATAAGTATGTGAGACGAATGGAACAAGGCAACATGTGGGACTCAAAGGTTGTCGGTGGCGGTGTTTTGGAATTGCATATTGATTATGGGCCCGGCAACCGGGTTTATTATGGCAAAGATCGAGACCGCTTAGTAATACTTTTGGGCGGCGGGAGTAAGCGTTATCAATCTAAAGATATTGCCAGGGCGATCTGTCGATGGAAAGCTTACAAAAAACGGAGGAAATAAATTATGGCATTAACTCGAGAATATCGCGAAACAGTAATTGGTAGAATAAAGCAGGATAATGAGTTTGCAGCAGCACTCTTCGCAGAAGCCATTTCTTCATTAGTTGAAGGAGATAAAGCTTCTACCCTCTCTATCATGCGTGATCTTGTTCATGCGAATATTTCCTTTAAAACACTGGCTGAGCAAACAGGTTTCGATGAGAAAGCTTTGCACCGCATGCTTAGTATCAGGGGCAATCCAACAATGAAAAATCTCACTCTGATTATTCATACAATCGAGAATGATTTGCAGCTTTCAGTGAACGTTTCAGCTCGACAGGAAAAAACATTGAGAAGCCCATCAGCCCGCAGGGAAAAACAAACAATTGCTCATACCTGATACTTCCAACTGCTTTTCAGAAAAGATAGCACTTAGCTTGTAAATAGAGTCAGGGATGGCTCATGCTAAATCTTCCGGCCTCGATTTCCACGCACGTTCACCGAAAGGACACAATAGAGTAAGCGATTTGCTGCGGCTATGGCGCGACTATCCCTAATGGGTGCAGGTTGGTGGAAAACGACCTATTGAGGAGAAGTGGCAACCTACAATTCGATAAACTTGAACTGCTCCCCTGAAAGCTCAGAACCTGCGATCCTTTGGAACCGATCACGAATATCATCGTCTACAGCGAAGTACACGACCTGCCAACCTTCTTTGACAATATTCACCGTCTGCTCTACCAAAGAGTCGCGGCGTATCCAATGGGTGAATTGAAAGGCATCATCGAGTATCAGAAAGAGAGGGATGTCTCCGCTCAGCTTCCGGGCAATCCCCATCCGGAATGCAAGAAGGATCTGTTCCTGCACCCCAGTGCTCATGTTCCTGAGATTATAGACGCCCTTCTCTCCAATGACTGATACGTTCTCGCCGTCCAGCGAGACTTCATCGTACTGGCCAGTGAACTTTTTGATGAGGCCGATTATCTTTTGATCGTTGATAAAAGTCTCGATCTCCTGCTCTTCTTGCTTCCTAAACTCCTGAAGCGTTTCATTTACAATGTGTCCAGCGATCATCCGTGCAAGGTTGGTCTGAATCGTGCCATGATATTCTAGATTCTTCTCCTCGATGGCAGCTGCAGTATCCTCGATGTTCGAGCTGCGGGCTTTGTTCCTGCCGATGTGTTCGATCAGGTTCTCGCGGACCTCGTTGCTCTCTTCGTTCCCCTCAGTGATTGCATTCTTCACTTCATCAAGCTCACGCGTTAGCTCACTTTCACGGCTTTGAGAATATTCCACGCCTGGATCGACTGAGAGGTAGTCGCTTTCATCGACGCTGATGGTTTCGATCCTCCCCTCCGCGCGGTGTAAGCGACTTTCGATATCCGCCTTTTCCTCTTGAAGCTCATCTATCTCCTGTTTCCATCGGTCTTCCCCGACATTCCTTTCAACCTTTGAGAAGCTTGCAGCGATGTTGGATCTAAGCTTCCCTACTTCTTGCTCCAAGCTCCGTACGCTTTCACGGATGCCCTGCAAGCGGCCAGACCTCTGCTTAAGCTCCTCCTTCATTGTTTGGAAGTCAGTCAGCCCCCTCAGCTGCTGCGCAAAGCGAGCCTCAAACTCTTCTTTGATACTCCGTAGCTCTGTTTTGGCCGCTTCCGGCCTTACTCCCTTTCGGATGACAAAGGTGAAAAGCGCTGCTATTACCAAGCAAACGAAGGTAAGTACGAGCAGGATAACCATGGCCAAAGATACCCGGATGAAATGGGAAATGACAGCACCAATGGAGAAAAGAAGAGCAGCACCGACCGACACAAACTGTGGCCAGTTTGCGGTCTTGTTGAGAAATTGCCCGTACGTTTGCCTTGCACTGTCTAGCCAGCTGATGTTTTTCTCAGGATCTTCTTGCTTTCTGAGCTCATTTCGCTTGTCTTCAATATCCTGCTTCTTAGAAAAATAGTCGTAGATATCCTGGCTCATTTGCTTAAGATCTGCATGCTCAAGCTTCCCTTTGCAGGCCAGCATCTCTTGAATCCCTTGGGAAAGCTTGAACGCTTCATGCTGCTTTGCTTTCTTCTGCAGCTCCTGCTCTTCTATAATCTCCTCACGCTTTCTTTCATGCCGTAGCTGCTTGGTCCTGGAAAGCAGTCCGTAAAACCTGTCCGAAACGCTTTCAAGGTTTTTAAGGTTCTTTTCGGCCTCAAGATACGTTTTGTAACCTCCGGTCCTGCGTTGTGGTTCAAGCAGTCCATCTCTTAGCTCCGTGTACCCCACTTCACTCGGCAGGTTCTTCTCGATGAGTTCGTATACATGTTGCTTGGAGACAAGGCGCTTGAAGGCGTCCTTGGTGACCGTACCCTGCTTTGGGGTTATCGCCGTTTCAGCTGCTCGAACGAAGAGCAGGTTCAACAGACTCTTTGGAAGACCTGCACCACTGGAGGCAAGCAAGGCATCCAGCTTTTGCCTTCGCGTTGGCTTGAAGCTCTGGGGACCCTCGCCCAACACGTGCACGATGACCTCTGTTGCGCCGAGGAAATCAGGCCGTAAAAGGGGATACATTTCATCCTGCGTGTCGCAAAAAAGCGAGGCGATTATGTTCTCGACGATAGTGGTCTTGCCTCGTTCGTTTCCGCCGTAGATGAGGGTGAGAGCAGCGAAGTCCTCTTCGAACCGTGATATCGGGCCTCACCCTGATATTTCGACCCTGCCTATGTGAATCCCCATTTCCTCTCCTTACCGTCTGTAGATGATCTCATAGGCGTGCTGCAGTACGAGCTTTTTAAGCTCATCCTCTTCGAGATAGTCCAAAGCAATCTCTTCGATTTTGTCCCTAACTTTTGAGGCTATTGTAGACAGATTTTCGTCATCGGATACCTCGAGCTTTCTTGCTTCAGCTGAAATACATACTGCTCCAAGATCCTCTACCGCCTGTTTTGCCGTTTCAATCATGCCTTCGCGGCTTGTTGTAAATCCCCGAAGAGAAACCCGCACTCGAAGCCTTGGACATACCGCCTCGCCAGAAGGAGTCGACCTGAGATGAGAATTAATAGACTCGCGGACCTGCTTCTGCACCTGAGCCAGCTCATTCCCGTCGAGCACAACAAAAAGGTCCACACTATAATACACCGGCCCATAGTCGAGCCAAAGGGAGTCGACAGTAGCGGTTACAGTATCGTAGAGAAGTATTCGCCTTTCTCCTTCTTCGCTCTCGTCGATGGGATATGGAGAGCCCGGATACAAAACCTCTGAGATGGTGGCACTTGGAACATGGATGTGTCCAAGCAGCACGCTGGCTGGTTCGTATTCAAGTAGGTCGTTCCTTGTAAGCGGGAAGTAGCCTGCTTCCTTACCACTCTCCTTCCGGCGATATCCACCAAAATCCCCATGCGATACCAAGACGAAACGACCCTTCTCCAGTTCCCCGGATGCAGCGGGCGGTTCGATAAACTCGGCCATCGTCTTTCCTTCCTCATAAGGAATAAATAGGAACTGACGGTCGTTGAGGACCCGCAGTTCCGGCTCAGAGACAACCTTGAGATTTTCTACCGTAAATCTTCCTATGAGCTTGAAGGCTTCTTCCTGCTGTTGATCACCAGATTTCAGATGTAGGTCTGCAGTGACTGCAATTTTCATACTGGCATCTCTCCCTGGTAATCATAGTTAGCTGTTTGGAACATTTCAAGAGCAGGATCGCATCAACAGGCCTTTACCTCACGCTGGATTACCAGCGACTTTTGGCAAATGTAAGATCCTTTGGTTGATTATTTCACAGCAATTGCTTCTAAGAGTAGTGCACCCTTAGCAGAAATACTCATCGCAAATACACGCAGAAGCACCAATGTCGC
>VRUG01000121.1 GCA_019456255.1 Planctomycetota bacterium
GCATACATGGTATCCTCGGACGCTTTCTCGGAGGAGAAGCTACAGACCATGAGGGCCTTTGGCGCGACTGTGGAAATCATTCCCAGCGAGGATCAAAAGATCACCCGGGAGCTGATCCAGGCCATGATCGATCGGGCCGGCGAGCTGGCCAGGGAACCAAATACGTTTTGGACAGACCAGTTCAACAACCCGGACGGCCGGTCTGCTTATCACGGCAAGGCCGAGGAGATTCTGAGGGAGACTGACAATGAAGTCGATGCTTTCGTAATGGCGGTGGGAACGGGAGCGTGTTTTTCGGGCATCGCTGAGGCTCTCAAAGAACGGCGTAAAAAGGTCAACTGTGTGGCTGTAGAGCCTGCGGCTCACCGAAACCTCTCCGGCGGGCCTTTGGGAGGCCACCATATTGAAGGAATCGGGGTAGGATTCATTCCGAAGATCATGCGTATGGACCTGGTGGATGACATCATGGCCGTAACTGATGAGGATGCTTACCAGACGGCTCGTGCCCTGGCCCGGGAGGAAGGCATCTTCGGGGGGACTTCTTCGGGGGCGAATGTCTTCGCAGCCCTCCGGGTCGCAAGAGAGCTTGGAGTGGGAAAGCGGGTAGTCACGGTTATTGTGGATTCCGGGCTAAAGTATCTCCAACAGGACCTGTTTCACTGAGGTGTGATAAACTCGAGCTGATAGGTTTCGGAGTTGTATGCGTAACATTGGAATTATGTGGAGAGAGAGCTATCAGTGAAAGCGATTCCCGATACCTCACCTTTCTTTACTCTGTCCTGAATATCCGGCAATTCCTTCGAATCTGCTCTTGTAGATTCAGATGAAAAATGAGTCAGTCCGCTTATTAAGCTTGGCAATGCCTGCATTTCTGAAAAATTGAATGACTTAAAATTTTCATTGCAATAACTTGCCACAAATGGTGTTTTATTACCATGAAATTTACAAAGGCATTTCAAATTGTCGGGAATAAAGAGGTGTTTGAATCCAGCCTTTTTCTAAGAGAGGAGGTTCATTCTTCCGATGTACGCCGGCAGCTATCCCGCAGGATCGAGTCCGGATATCTGTTACAACTGCGGCGGGGCCTGTACAACTTCCATTTCATAAGGAAAAGCCCGATTCCCCGAAGCAGGTATCAGCGAAACGCAAGTTCTTAATCAATGCCCATGATCAGATAAAAAAAAGCCGGGGAGCGAGAGGTTAGGCTCCAATGATCTCGTTTAGACCTTCGATAACTTGTATAAGCTCCTCTGGAGAAGCTTGCCCGCCTGTTCAATCCCTCGAACAGAGTTACAATCCGCCCAGCGGATTTCGCCCCTTAATATTCTGGCCATTCGGACAGATCCTTGGAAAGACCTTCTTCTGCTAACGTCCTCTCGAATTCAGAATTCAGTTTAGTAACTTCGCGGGCTAAGCGGCTTCGATCCAGACGTTCAAGTCTCTCTTTTAGGGCTTCCTCGATTGCTTGGCTTCGATTTTGATAAGCCTGCTGCCGGTGTGGGAGCACAAACGGAACACTGGTCAGATACAGCCGCTGGTTCGGTGCCATAGATCAGGACGGGTCCCCAAACTTGCTGCGATGAATTCTCATGAAGATCTCCAACAGATTCTCGGATACTATATCGGAAACATCAAGATCATACACATCTTGAATTTTCTTCTGAATGTCAATTAGTTCCATCTCATCCAGACCGGTGAAATCATAGAGACTCGATTCATCGGTTATAAGGTATTCCCTCGGTTCAAAATCGAAGATTTTTCTCATGAGCTCCTCGGAGATCTCCATGAACATGTTGACGCCATTAGTGGGAGCAAATCGAATCTTCTTGCCTTTGAAAGGGCCACTCGTAATCACTCTGTCTTCTTTTTTCATTTCTTTACTCCAGTACCGGACGGTGAGGAGGAGGAAGAGACTTCGATCAATCTGTCCGGGGTTCTCTCCATCGATACTTGAGTACCTTCCTTCGGTTGTTTTTCGTTGTTATCCTGGCAATGAAGAGGTTGTCGCTTTTGCCCTCACAATACTCATGAATTACAGCCCCGGCGTATCGAGGCCTTTTGAACAGGGTAGCAGTGGCATTTTATCAGCTTAAATCTCCTGTTACCACTATTCGTCTCGAAGTTTGCTCCATCGCTATGTAATATATTTTCTTTATGTTGTAACGAATCAATAGAGAATTATCATTCTTCCAACTTACATCGACTTTAGGTCCACTCCAAGATGCAGATGGCGCCTTTCCGTAATAATAATATTGCTACATATATCACACCTGGCAATCGCAGACAATGACAAAGATAGAATAATCACAATTATACTCGACCCAAGTTTCACTTTTTCATCCACTCCGTTGATGGCGGCGGTTCCATTACCGGCGGGGTCTGCCCTTCTGGAAACCAACCGGCCATTGTCATGCAGAGATTTTGATAGCTTTTAAAATCATGGATCTGCTGCTGCATTTCGTTAAATGCTGTTCAATTTCATGTTTGTGGCCAATAAGCAAGTCACAACGGCGACAGTAACGTTTAGTGTAGTTGAGTGCGATCAGATTCATCGGTTCGACGTGGATAAGTAAGGGCAGTTTGCGTTGACCTGTCTTGTTTTGGCAATCCGGACATCTGGAAAATCGCAATTCAGAATATGGATTGAGGCAAAAATTATACTTTGGCGGCAAGCAACCGAATTGTTTCCTTACTCCATTTTTCTCCATTTATTCTCTCCCGGAAAAATCGATTCTAATTACACTCCTGACCATTATAGAACTTAGCCGCTTCGCGGCAAATAGCCGTGTCTATTAGATCGACATTTGAATAAGAGAATGTAATCGGGGGCTGTCGGGTGTAATCGCGGCGCTTGGGATGGAAATACAGCGCGCTTGGCCTTAGGCGAAGGCTTGGCTGTTTCGGCGTTTCCACTTTACGTGCCCGTTTAGCCTTCCCCATAGCCTACGTTTCCGTAAGCCCCCCTTTTCATCCCGGACGGTCGGATTGCCCTAAGTGCAAACAATTCACATCTAGTGTTGACCATAGATACCAACACAGCGTTCGTGACAATTCCATCTCTGGGAAACAAGCATATTTTCAAATTCACAGGAAGGTATTTTATTGCAATAAATGCGACTATTCTTTTACAGAAAAACTTGAGTCAGTTTATCCTAGGCATATATATACGAAGAGATATCCATCCGCAAAGGACACAAGAACTACCAGGCTGTTATTTCCAATATCGGTGGTGGCTATGTTATCGATATGTTACCGGATAGGAAGAAGAGTACGGTGCTGAAATACCTGCAAAACCTGCCTAGAAGGGCTAAACAGCGCATTGTGTTTGTTTCTATAGACATGTGGGAAGGATATTTCACTGCGACGCAGGAGGCATTACCTAATACAACAATAGTGATTGACCGCTTCCATGTTATGAAGAATTTAAATGCTGCAATAACAAATTGCCGTAGAGAGATTCAAAGGAATCTTCCTAAACTATTCCCGAAGAGCCATAAGTTACTGCCCGGCCGATAATGGGAATAACTACTTCCCTGAATCGTTCGAATGCCACCCCCAGTTCCTCAAGGTGCTTCCTGGCTTCCTGCCTTAGTTTTTCCCGCCCCGCCTCTTCCAAGCTTTTGGCCGCATCCCCAAGCCTCTTCGCCCCCAGATTCCAGGAGCCTCCCTTAATGGAGTGAGCCTCGATTCTTACCGCTTCGAAATCTTCACTGTCCAGCGCGGATCCGATCGTTTTAAGCTGGTTTTCCACTTTTTCGACAAAGGAGCCGAGCACTCTTTTCACCACATCCTCTCTTCCCATAAAAGTTTCCACCGCTTTACGATAGTCAAAAACCGGGTCGGTTTCTTCCTGAACAGGACCGGAGGTTTCGATTGCCGAGACATCCAGCCACTTCTGTAGGACCGGCAGCAGGTCTTTTTTCTTAAACGGCTTGGTCAGATAGTCATTCATTCCTGCCTCAAAGTACTTCTTCACTTCTTCCTTTAGAGCATTGGCGGTGACGGCAATAATCGGCGTCTTAATCCCCCTGGCCCTGATCGCTTTTGCCGCCTCATACCCGTTCATATTGGGCATCTGGATATCCATAAAAATAAGATGATAGGTTTCCCGGCCGGTCATCTGCAAAGCTTTAGCTCCATCGTCGGCCAGGTCCACCCGGTACCCGATCTTTTCCAGGATCGTCTTGAACAACTGCTGGTTCACCTCATGATCTTCGGCAACCAGGATTTTAAACATCTCCTGCCAGTGGGGAA
>VRUG01000122.1 GCA_019456255.1 Planctomycetota bacterium
AACTGTATGCCTTTATATGTTGGTTCTACTACTGGAAATTCAAAGAGATTTAGAACCAGAATAGGCGATCTAATAGCTGACATTTTTGGGTTTTTTGGCGGCCAAACAGGGCACCATTCAGGTGGTAGTACCCTTTATAACTATTGTAAGAAACAACAGATTAATCCAAGGACCCTATACCTAGGCTGGGTGGAGAATGTAAAATGTGAACGATGTCTGGAAAAGGATCTTTACAAGTCACTGGATCCGAAGTGCAACAGATCTAAACCACCTAGGTGTAAAATACACAATAAAATGTAATGATCAATCGCTCAAATCTCCGCCAAACTATCCATTTAGGATTTTGCCTGCTAGGTCAGAGCGACAATGATTGGCAGGTTATCTTGTTGCGCTTGAGGTGGAGGTCTGATCCTGTTAGTATTTTAGAGGCCGGAGGGCTATGAGAGGCTTTGTAGGAGAGAGGATTTTTATCCACAAGTTATTCTCAGAGCGTGATATCATTGCTATTAAAGTCTTTAAGATAAAAGAAACATTCACAGAACGGGAGCAATGGGATGTCAACGCAACTCGTTTGTGGACATCGCTCTGAATGTGCATTTTACAATACAACCGCTTTAGATACTGCAGAGAAAACCTTGAAGACTGTTTTCTGCACACCTTTAGGATATGAAAAATGCGAGATTCACCGCTTACTATCAGTTGGAAAACAAGTGAAAGACAACATGTTGCCCAATGGAAGTGCGGTCGTGTAAGCCAATCCGAAAGAGAGCGAGGGGGAGGACTAAGTGGACAAAGAAGAAAAAATGATTGAGGAATACAAACTGTGCCAACAAAAAACTCAACACCTAGAGTCCATGATCTGGAAAACCAGCGGCATTATCGGTATAGGTTCTCTGTCTGCCCTCATCTATTTTGCCAAGCAGGCCGTCGATGAAGCCGGGAAACCACAGGAACGATTATTTCTTTTCTTTGGTGCGATAGTTGTAATCACTGTATGGATATGGTGGTTTATGGCTAAACGCTGGTGGGATATACAGCATTGGACCTTTGAAAGAATGCGGGATATCGAGGAAGACTTGATTGCTTTTTTCCAGATTCGATATATCGATTTTAAAGACGGATACCGAAGCCCATGTTTGGTGATAAATGAGTTGGGTAATGGTGATAATGTGATAGGTAAAAAACGTGCTAATAAGCTAAAAGTGGATCATCGGTTCAAAAAAAGAAGAGTGCAAGGAACCGTAAAATGGTTCCTCTGGATGATAACTGCGGTCTGGCTCTTATTAATCAACTTTCAATTGATTAATTTTATGATGATTTCGATCCCTATTAGGTTTGTGGTGGGTACTGTAATAATATGGGCTTGTATAATCGGTGCCATTATTACAAAAACATAGCTAAGATGGTATCCAGCTGCTTCCGGATCGGCTGCATCTGTGTTGCCCCGCGCCGGTCACGATTGTCCCTGTCATTAGAACCACTGAGGTAATGCTCTACCGCTTATCATACCTCTCCTTCCCTCAGGGAGTGAAGGATTAGGCCGACTATGAAGGCAGTAGTTAACACGTGTAAATTGAGAGAAAATATACCTAAAAAATAGGATGTTGCACACCCAGGTTACCACCATGCCCCAGAAAATCGCTCCACGGCACGTTACTTTCTTCCTGGGGGGGGCATTTTTAAGGGAAATAGTTTCTGATAAATCTTGCCATTTACCGCTCGACAATAAAACGCCGGTAAATTGAAACTTTAGTTTTTACGGCAAGCTAGTCCTCAGTCATCCATGAAAGGAGGTACCTAGATATGGGGTCGGCCCAAAACGCTGACGGCAATCTCATCAATGGGCCAGCAGCACTGGGAGAACCTCCGGGCTTTTTTAGTAGACTATGAGGTTGTCCTTGTAAGTCTCACTCCTATCCATATAAACCAGATCGGTGCCAAGATTATTCCGCCCAGTCCAGCAGCAATCATGTTCAGTAGCACAATGCCCGTTACATTTCCAGCTAACACTAATCCGTACGATATGGCACCAACGATCCCTATGATACCCAAGACCTTCGGTAGCTTGCCTCCTCGTAAAGCAAGTATGTTAACGACTAAGAACCATAGACCAACGGCCCCGAAAGAAAGCCAGCCTTGTGGATCGATAAAAACAGAACCAATTCCTGCAATTGCCGCTCTTGTAGAAGCATCGCCAGCTGCGAAAGCGGCGGCCCTCCATGGTACAAGAGCTATTGCCCGGAAATAGCTTATCGCTACTACCGCGAACCCAAGATAGGCTAGATTTCTTGTCCAACGAGCCCAACCCTCGTTTACAGTCTGAACTAACCCTGAAATAGCCGGCACAGCCGCAAAGGCAAGGATTCCAATCAAGGCAAACTCCACGTATTCGAGTATTAATAGTGTTGGATTTTGATTAACAGACAGAAGGGTTTTAGCAAAATCTTCTATTTCGGGTCCTCCCTTCTGTACCTCTGGCAATAGAAGATAGGTGATGCCAACCAGGACGTATAAAATGCCTATAATGATAGCACAGATCCCTCCGAGTTTTCCGACACTTTTTTCATTCATCGCTTTCCCCCTTGAATCGGCGAGCTTATAGTTCGCGGATAATGGTAGGTTATCCTAAACTCCAAAAACCGAGAAGTCAACACAAGAAAACCGGATGGGTGGACCCTTCTCTACCTACCTGACTAAACCTGAAATAAATACAATCAGGTTTCTTCCGATGCATCGACTTTATCAACACTTTAAACTCCAAAATACAATACCTATTTTGGTGAAAACTCTAAACTTTTTGATTCTTTACAGTTCATTGCCGAAGTAACACAGCATATACCACCTAAAAATAAGCAATATATCCGAAGATATGGCCTATATTCTTCGAAAACCCGTGGTCACTGGGAGCAGAAGGATTTTTGTGTAAGCCTTGCTCCCCAGGGATGGAAAGAAAAGCATCTGGCTAATGTAGAAGCAGAAGAAGTGATTACTGAAAAAATGTGAATGCCGCCTAGTGTCATGTCACGCGTCATATGTCGGATAAAGTCTTTTTAGTTTTATTCGCGCATTATCAGTGGTAAATTGCCAGTTAATTCGGGCATCCTTGTTGTTGCGATAATTTTGCCACGCTTCGACCTCCGATTTTACCAAGGAAATATCATCGATCCTTCTGTTCAAGCATTGTCCGTTTAGGACATTGAGCTCAATCTCGGCCATATTCAGCCAGCTTCCGTGTTTCGGCGTATATACAAATTCAAACCGATTGCACAACTTTTTTGCCTTTTCAGGATTAAAAGCCTCATACAAGGCCCCGGGATTATGCGTGTTCAAATTATCCATTACAAGGATAATTTTTTCAGCCTCCGGGTAGTTTTCCGCTATTTTTTCGATGAAGTGGGCCCATCGTGTTTTCGTCTTTTTTTCCGTTATCTGTACAAGACGTTTTCCGGCCGGCGGCTCATTAGCCATAAAAATATTACACACACCGCAACGTTCATATTCATAATCATGACGCGCAGGTTGTCCTGGAGACGCATGTATCGGCTTGCGTGTCTCTTTAATCAACTGTTTGGGCGATTCATCCATGCACACAACCGGGAATTGCGGATTATACGGCCTTTTATACACATACAGCACCTTCTCCATATTGGCGACAAAACTGCTGTTTTGGTCGGGAGGAATTACCCAGTTCTGTTTTTTCCACGGTTTAATTTCGTTTTTTTTAAAACGCGCCGTACGGTTTCATAGGAAATACTATCAATATAGTTCAATTCAACGGCACGATCCGCAAGCAGTCTCAGGGACCATCTGGCAAATCCTTCCGGCGGTTCACTACAGCTTAGCGCAACCAGATGGGCCTCAAAATCCCCGTCCGCTTTTTTTGCATAAACACGCTTCCCTTTATGACCATTGAGAGCAACATCAAGGCCCTCTTCGACAAAACGTTTTTTAACCCGATCAATTTTTTTCATGCTGATTTTCAATACACCTGCAACCTGTTCATTTGTTGATCTTTTTGTTTGAAAATCACCTTCGTCGCAGTTAAGCAGAATCAGGGCATTCATTACTTTTTGTGATTTGTGTTTGCCTTTTGATGTTATGCTTTTCAGGTCTTTTTGTTCTTCCTCTGTCAGTGTAATTTTATATCTCACCATAATACCTCCCATTGCTCTGTAGAGAATTATACAACATTATCTACGACATTTCAAGTGTGACATGACA
>VRUG01000123.1 GCA_019456255.1 Planctomycetota bacterium
AGGGGAAGGGGCAGCCCAGGAGGAAAAAGAGAGTTAAACAAACCAACAAGTATTTCATTTTTTTAATAAGTTATATAACACATTATAGCGCACTTTTTTCAAATGCCAAGCTTCAATCAAAAAATCAGCTGCTTTGTCTGGCAGAAGTTTTTATTGTAGGCCATCCTGCGTTATGCTTAAGCATAGCTCAGGCCGTATTTCTTTTCATAAAGGAGACAAATACCATGTCGGCTAAAGAAAAAAAAGTCAAAAGCAGTTATTTATGTGCTTTTCTGGTCATTGCCAGTCTCTTAAGCTCATTATTCTTAGGCTGTCCATTATACACCATGGCTGCCTTCAAGCATGAGCAGGAAGGAGAAAAAGCTGCCGGCCAGCAGCTTGGAGCCGAGCCTCTGGATGTATTTTCCGACCAACTCCAGGTGACCCTGGGCTGGGATCCCTCACTATCGGTCGTGGACTCGTATAAAATTCTTTTCCGGGTGCATGGTACTGCGGACTGGTTTCTGTTGAGTCAAATTTCCGCAGTTCCGGACCCTCAATTTATCGTGGGACATGCCGATCTTGGTAATGGGATGTTTGACTTCGGCATAATAGCGGTAGACTCCGGGGGCCTTGAATCGGTAGTCCATATCTCCCTGGAGGTGACCGCCGATCCTGATACCGGCTGGTACCTGGTATGGGAACGATAAAATGGGGAATCCAGGTTGAAAGGGCTTAAAACAAACATTAAACGTCCCTGGATTCATTATATCATTATCATTGCCTATATAACGGCGCCGCTGGCAAACATCCTGCTGCTGGTCCTGATTGCCAAGCTTCCTCTGGCTACGATCGTCCACAGGCTGTTTAAGGGCTATGGCCTTCTGGCGGGGTTGTGGCTGCTCACAGCTCCCCTGGTGGGTATCGGCCTCTACTTCATACACAGGATAAGCTGGTATATCTTTCTCGGGCACAGCAGTCTCATCCTGATCGATTATATTCTAAAGTGGGCCATAAAGCCGGTATTTTACTGGAGAACGGTGCCCACTTTTCATCAATTTTTACTGCTGACGGGAAAGCAAACGGGTGCCCATCCGGCATCACATCACTTTGAACGACAAGTCCAGGAGCATAAACGATTTATCCACGGGAGGGTGCTTTGTCTCGGAACCTGAGTTGGGTCTGAATGTGGGCGAGAAGGTGGTTTTGAGTTTTAAAGGCGCTGACTTGACGATCGCTTGTAAAGGCGAGGTCATGCGCCGTACTCCGGGAGGATACGGGATAAGGTTCATGTCCCTGCCTGCCGTACAGAGGCGCGATATCAGGCAGATGCTGAAGGCCCGCTTCACTTTAAGATATGAGATAGAGCTGCCCGGTGCCTGGGTATTTGACGGCAAAAAAATTGACGGCCGGGTGTTGAATATTTCTAATTTCGGCTGTTATGTGCAGGCAGAGGTTGCGGAAGTAACCGAGGGGGTGGAAGGAGAGCTTGAAATTGAGGTAAAGCGGCAAAGGCATTTGCTGCCCGGCAGAATCGTCTGGGTGAACAGGACCAGGATACATGAAAAGCCTCTCGGTTTCGGTGTAAACTTTAAAAGTAGCCGGCGAAGCCTGATGAGAGTTATCATTGAACGTTACGGCAAGGGGAAGCTGACCAGGTAATCCCTCACTCCTAACCCCCACTTCAGGTGGGGGTTTTTTTATGTCCGTCAATTATCAGGGTTAAAAACGACCTCCTGTGCACACGTTCTGTTTCAAAATCCTGATCAAGAAGCTCCTGTCGCCCCTTGGACACCGTATGGGCTATAGACAGCCGCCTTTGCTTCTCATCAAGCAAGCTGAAGAACATGATGATTGCCGCTTTGAGCTCATGCGCAAAAAGATCACTGCCAAGGTTGGCCAAGCCCAAAGATCTTTCCGATTGCTGATCTAGGTGAAGGCCCTTCGTGTGAAACAGTCGCAATAGAGGCTCCTTGACTTCAACATTCAGTATCCCCTCAAGTTCGGCCGCAGAAAGCCCTGCCTCCGATTTCTCTACCAGGGCCCTCACCGTCTTGATAAGAGTTCCGTACACAGAGAATCCCACAGATCGGAAGAACCACAGACCTTATTCGTCGAAACAAGCTATCTCATCTTAAGAGCTTCAAGGATATACTCTTCGCCCATTAATTTGCTATTGGCATAAACTCCACCTGGATCAGGTCTGTCTTCTACGTCGCTAAATACATAATCCGTGGGAATATGTATCAGTGCTGCATCCAGGGTCCTGGCCATTCCGGCAATATTCAATATACCATCCGCATTAATGCGATAAGCCGGCGCCGGCTCATCTTCCGCCTTATCCACCGCCGTATAACCTGAGCAGTTAACGATCCAGTCGATCTTTTCCGGTTTTCCCTGTATAAAACCTGAGCGCTTCTTGTTCCAGCCGGCATACAGCTTATCCGGATAATTCAGGACCATTCCCCGCTCTGTTTTGGAGATATTCTTGTACGCATGGACCACCCCCGGAGGGATGATAACAGTTATGGGATTATCTTTTCCTCCAAAGACGACCGTGCGCACACCATAAGTGGCTGATTGGCTTCGGTTGTCCCAAAGACAGATCTTTAAGTTGCCCGATCCTAAAAAAGCGAAAATATCCGTCTGCTGCTTATTCTCATGGGGGCCCTGCCCCATCCCGGGCTCAGTATAGGAAACATAGGACATGACCGGTTTTAGGTCTTCCGGTAGGGTATCTGCCCGAAAGGTTTCCACTAAGAACCCTCTCTCTCATCGACCCGTTTTAAAAGTTACGCTATATGGACTCCATCGACATTTCCTTTGCTGAATTCCACGCTGTTTCCATTTACTCCGGGGTTGCCGGATACAGCCGGGTTCCGCGACCCCCAACCGGGATAATTCCTATCATTTGATTCTTAATATAGCACGAGATAATCAAATTTATTACTTTAATCATAATTGCTTGTTTTGCATATGGGGCAGTCAATGAGCTTCTTCAATCATTTATAGGGCGGAATATGGAAGTAACGGATCTTTCTGCAAATATTACCGGAATACTTTTTGAGGTGGTAGGGGGCTTTTGCGTTAGCAGAGGCAGAAGTGCAACCCATAAAGAGCTATGAGCAGGTCAAGAATCAAAGCACTTAAAGGCATCTGAAATCCACCCCACTTTCAGAAATACATAAAAAGTGCAGTATAAATGGTAGACTATCGGGCAGTAGTAATTTTGATAATCCATCCTGACGCGAATAGTCAAGATGAAAGGGCGAAATAGGATGCAATATAAAAAAACGTGCAGATTTTATGGACCTATTCTCCGATATAACTATTATGGGGGCAGATAGAGTAATAGAGAATGATTTCAACGCTGGCATCAGTGTGGCGCAGGATATAGATGCAACCACGGATACACGATTAAAGTACAAATCACTGCGGGAACAATGGATAGAAATACCTAGTGAAGAACGAGTCAAGAAGATTCTGTTCTTGATATCGAGCGTGTCAGCCAGTCTATATTATGTATTCATCTTGTTCTTATTACTGTCCAGCTAAAGCTATACGCGACACGCGATCAGAAACATCATAGCCGGGCAGCGGTCAGGCAGAAAATGATTTCCTTTCCCTGGTTGACCGGCACTTTTACCTTTCTTCTTTTTAGCTGACCCACCCGGGCTTAGCCGGATATTACGAATCATTTAACTATATCCTCACCACGGTGCAGACTTCATCGGCCGTCGCATCGGTGCCGGGTTATCCGGGTCGGGATCGCGTGAGCAATGTCTACTTTGGCTGTAACATTGGGTTCATGTATAAAACGAACAAAGGAACGATTCTTGACGTGCAAGGAAGTATATACCATGTCGGCTGAAGAAAAAAAAGTTAAAAGCAGTTATTAATGTGTTTTTCTGGTCATTGCCAGTCTCTTGATCTCAGCATTTTTGGGCTGTCCATTATACACCATGACTGCCTTCAAGCATGAGCAGGAAGGAGGGGATGAAATACTTACCGGCCAGCAATTGGGCGCCGATCCTGACACCGGCTGGTACCTGGTATGGGAACGATAAAATGGGGAATCCAGGTTGAAAGGGCTTAAAACAAACATTAAACGTATCCTCTTAAAAAAACGGGGTAATTATAAAAAAAATAGAAAAAAAAGTAGACAAAAAAAGTAAGATGAAGTAA
>VRUG01000124.1 GCA_019456255.1 Planctomycetota bacterium
TTGGGCGCTGGACTTTATTATATTTTTTGCGTGTTCAGCGCAAAAAATTCAAAGGAATAGCATAGCCATTATAATGAGTTCTGAAGAAATACGAAAAATCCTGAAACATCTGGTGAAGATCGGACGCGCTCGTCCAAATTTTAATACTATTTCAACGAAATTTCATCTAAGGCATCAATATAGATTGAGTTCTTGTCAGTGTAGGACCGGGTTAATTGTCCGCTACTCCCAGAGCCTGAAGTGGGGATACTCGTCAGTCATCAGTCCAACGTAGGCTATGACACAATACGACCACCGCTGGATGCCCATAATGAGCTTGAAGATGTCCTTATGGTATTTCCCCCCGTGAACAGCAGTACAACCGCGACGATTGCTACCAGGACCCAGAGCAGGCCGCCGAAAGCATACTCCGTATGGGCAGTATAGTTGTATCCCCAGCCGATCAGGGCTGCCAGAATGGCATAATGCGGAATGGCCAGGAACCATTTCACCAGCACCATCCAGTTCTTCAGTTTTTCGGGATACTCGATCTGCAGATCCGCAGGGTATTCGATGGACTCGAGCGAGAAGGGAGGATAGTTGTCAGTACCCAGCGCTCCATAGCCGTAGAAGGAAACCCGCCAGGCCCAGCGCATCACTCCCACATTGAAATCAAACAGCGACCGGGGGTAGCGACCGGTAAAAAGAATGGCGAAGAAGGCGATTATTGTGAGGAACGCAAAGGCGATGCCGAGAAAGCAGAGGACGATGATGTGGGGTATGACGAGCAACCACTTTACCAACCACAGAGCATTCGAAGGCGGTTCGCTGAGTTCTCCTTTTAACTGAACCGGATAGGTGTCCTTTTCTTTTGCCATGATTTCCTCCTCGTTTCGGCAGGATCCAGTGATGATCTTTATACCACGGGGAGGTTATAGAGTCAAATGGTAATCCGAGGTGTGGTTTGCCGCAAGAATCTTCAATATCCCAAAAGCCTTGTATACACACTTAACACCTGCTGCAACAGCCTATACACCGGCTCTTTTCTTATCTCGTCGGCTTCGTTGGCCCTCAGAACACCCTCTGGATGTTGTCTTTCTTGAAAAATGCCCTTCTCTTGTTGCCTTTCCGACTTCTGCGATTTATAATCGTTACTATCACTCGTTTGATACGACATCGGACAAACGGAGGCAGAAATGGGTGTACTGCAAGAATTCCAGTTGCCGACAAAAAGACAAATGTTCCGACAGGAAGAAGAGAGAAGCGAAAAAAAAGTCAATTACTTCCGCTTTCTTCTAGGGATGGTTGGGATAGCACTTACTTTTTTCTTCCGCGATCAGATAGCCGACACCAAGCAAATACTCCTACAATACATAGTATCCGTCACCGTCAGCACCTACTGTCTTGGGCTATTCATGATTCTGAGAACCGGAAAGTATAGAAGCTGTGTTAAATATATTTCCACTGGATTTGATGTTATAGTTGTTAGCGCCTTGCTCTGGGGTTCCGGTAATATCAGTTGGGAAACCTTTAAGAGTCCTGAGTTTATCCTATACTTCGTGGTTATTGCTTTGGCGGCGTATAGGTTTTCAATTAAAACCACTGTCTTCGCGGGGCTAATGAGTATATGCATCTATTCGACAATGTTTTTAGTTGCTGCCTTCTCAGATAGAATTCAAATTGGGTCTTTGGTGGAAAGTTTTGCATCAGAGAAAGTAAGCGTAGTCAACATTGTCGTTAAACTTGTCTTCATGGGAATCTTCTCCTTTCTTCAACTTGAGATAACGCGGGGCTATTTGAGGGTGGAAAGAAGGGTTGTGATGACCGAGATTCAGCAACACCGACAAAGACTGCAAAAGGAACGACTACAAGAGACATTCTCACGCTATTTAGCTAAACCGGTTGTAGAAATCATCCTTCATAAGGGGATACCTTTAAAAGGTGAAAAACGTCGTGCCACAATTATGTTTTGCGATATTCGTGATTTTACTGGAATGAGTGAGCAAATGAAATCCGAAGAAGTCGTTGGTTTTCTGAACAACTATTTCAGTAGAATGATCGATGTTGTTTTTAAGTATAACGGAACGCTCGATAAGTTCATCGGTGACGGCCTTATGGCAGTTTTTGGCGCACCTATCAGCAACAACAACGACGATGAGATGGCGGTTCGTGCAGCCGTTGGGATGCGAGACGTAATTGAAGCGATGAACTCCGAAAAAAGAAACAGAAATGAGCAAGAGATACGAATCGGGATTGGGATACATTCTGGTGAAGTCATTGCAGGAAACATCGGGTCAGAGAAACGACTGGAATATACGGTAATTGGGACTCCGGTAAATATTGCCTCCAGAATCGAAAGACTAAACAAGAAATTGGGAACGGATATCCTCGTGACTGAATGTACATACAATAGAATAAAGCATATCGTCGAAGCGGAGAAGAATGAGCCGGAGCAGATAAGAGGGGCAACCAGACCTATCACAACCTATAGAATCAATAGTATTATAGATACAAAGGTCGATTCGTGACGATAAGTGTCCGCATCCAAGATGAGGAGTACTGGGACTGGAGCGGAGCATCGGCAGAGGACCTCCCCTTTTTTATTCTACTAAAGAAGCAAAGCACCTCGAAAATCCGGGGGTATCCAAGTACCACCTGCCCTGAGAAAATGCAACCACGACCATCCTCAGAAGAGTTATTTTAGGTGGTATGCGGTAGAAGGGTCGGGGCGTGATAAAAGGGGGGAGTATCAGCGGTCTCTCGTGGAGACCACCGTTCGCAAAGTGAGACCAGTGCTCCAGTCCTACCCACCTACGCTGAGCTAGCCCTACTTTCCTAGTTAGAAAGATGCGGTTGTGTATCTCTCTGCCTGACAAAGAATTACGTCAGGCATATCCTTACCCTAAAACACTGTTCTCTCCCTTCTTGATAGCAAGGATCGACATTAGATTTTGCTGTAATTCGGAGGTTTTCGTCAGCACTGTCTGCCTACGTTCTTTCTTTTGACGGCGCTTGCGTGGGTAGATGTTGACGACCTCCCTAATGGCGTCCAGCTCCGAAAGAACCCTCTTCATCGACAGACGGAGTCCAGCCTGTATGACTCGACGTAGCAGTAAGGCCCTTAGCAGCAGTGCAATTGTACAGTAAAGCCCGTGGACTCTGATGTTCGAATCTGTCCAATGGTTCATCGGCCACCAGCTGCCTGTCACACGGTCTTTCATCTCCTTGAACACTTCCTCGATTATGTACTGGCTCCGATATGCCCTAATGATCCTGGTATCTTGCCAATCCTCTCTGCTGGTGATGAGAATGGTTTTCCCAAGATAGGTATCCGAGAGTTTACTGAGAGCATTGGTGTCGACGGTATACTCCAGTCGAGGTATCTCATCGCGACCCATCGAAACTGTTACTGTGATGACATCTGCCATGTATTGTCGACTCAATATATTCTTGGATTGCTTTTCCACGGATCTTATCGTTGGAACCTTACCTTTTTTGATCAAGCCGTTAGCACGGTCTTCCAGTTTCTGGCGCAGCAGCGACAGCTTCCTGATGGCCTTCGTAATGTCATTCTGCAAAGTCAGCCACTGCACGTTGAAAAGACTTTGGCTGTAGGTAACCACAAAAACTCTTTCTTTTCCGTAGATTTTCTTCTTAACCCGAAACGCCTTTGTTCCTTTCAAGTTAGCACCGGAACAAGGTACGAAAACCTTTGATTCGTTCGATATACCCGCCAACCCTTTATGTTCTCCTAACTTCACAGATCCGACAAAATTCAGATGCATAGAATCAAGCATGCGAAAATTCTTTGAAGAGTTGTTCCCTTTGTCGAAAATAAGGGTTGTTTCAGGACTCACACACTTACCACCAGAAAGCTCTTCGACAAAGTCCCGGAATCTTCCCAACACCAAGCGAAATTGCTTAGCATCATTGCGATTTCCCTCGTACACATCGTAGAACAAAGGAATATGTCCGTCGGTACTGCAGAAAAGAGCATAACTGATCTGCTCTCAGGTTATTGCGTCCCTGCTTGTTCTTACCTCTCCTGGCTATCTTGCAGCGAAGGTTGAAGGTGTCAATGAAAGTGTAGAAGTTCGTACCGTCATAACATACCGAAGACAAATCAATTTCTTCCCGTTTTACCACACCTTCCA
>VRUG01000125.1 GCA_019456255.1 Planctomycetota bacterium
GACCTGAAGCTGAAGCGGATCGTCACCTGGAATAAGGGCATGCTTTTCGCGGCAATAGCTCTCTTCGTGGCCGGTATCGGCATCGGCTTTCTCTTCGACTCCCCGCTCACTCAAGTCCTTTTTTCGGGAGCGGGAATCCTCGCCGGGCTGGTACTCTTCTTCCTGGCCAGGAAAACAGAGCAGCGCCCGGATACGGACAGCCAGAATGAGCTCATAAAACGGCTGAAAGATGAGTGGCGAATTCACAGCCCGGGCGCCGAAGGGCTCTTGTCTGAGTCCCTGGAAGGGCTGGCCCAGGAACTGCAGGAGGTCCACCTGAGACTGGACCACTTGATAGATGATTTGGCGAAAGAACGGAGCGGCCTGAATCAACTGCAAAATTCATTGCTCGAGCTGGAAGAGCAGAAAGGGGAAATCCGGAAGCGGATCGAAGCTGCGGAAGCGTTGATGCGGGAATGGCTCGAAAGGCGGGGGGCCTCCAGCCGGGATGATTATGTTTCGAAAACGGTTGAATATAGAAAAGCTTTAGAGGAGCTTCAAGAGTGGGAAAAAGAGTGCGCCAGGGAATGCGAGAACAGAAACTGTGCCTCACCGGAGCAGTTAAGGAGGGAATGCGAGCGCCGGCTCTCAGAGCTCGATAGAGAGGCGGTCCCGAAAAAGGGAAGATCCGAGCTTGAAACCAGGAAGCTGGAAGGGACCCTGAAAGAAAAGAGAAATGAATGGGAGGGCCTGAAGGCGGAACGGGACAATCTTCGGGAAGACACGGCCCTGGAAAAAGGAGAAATCAAAGGCTCGCTCAGCGGCCTTCCGGAGGAGATCATCAGCAGGGAAAAACTTTTAAAAGACACTGCCTCCAAAATCGATAAGCTTAAATTGGACCGGGATGCCGCCGCCCTCCTTCGGGAGATCTTCCTGGAGATCTCCGGGGACTCGGAATCGACCTTGCTCGAATTGAGCCGGGAGCTCAAACGACAGTTCGGGGAAATTGTTCCCCAGGTGAGGGAAGTGTACGTCCCTGAATTAAACACGGAAGCCATAACCGTTTCCGATGAGAGCGGAGAGAAAAGACCCCTGGCCCAGCTCTCCCGTGGCACCCAGGACTCCTTCCTGCTGGCGGCCCGGCTCGCCCTGGCCCTGAGGTCCCATCCCGAAGAGGCGGTCCTCATCCTGGACGAGCCCTTTCATACTTTGGATTCGGAGCGCACGGAGAATGCCCTGAAGATGATCAGGGCTTTTCAGGAAAAATACCGGTGGCAGGTTATCCTTTTCAGCAAGGACGATCGACTGTCCCGACTGGCAGAGAAGTTATTTCCCGGGGCTCAGCTCATCGGGCTATAAACAATATGGGCTCGTTATCCTGGCAAAGGTCCTGCTGAAAAGACCGGTCACCCACTAAAAAGGCTCCAGGCCCTGGCATTTCATCCTCCTCACAATTGCATTTTACATGATTTCATTATGTAAATTATTGTATAATTGATATGTAAATTAATGTCGATGCTTGATTGACAGGATTGCCATCTTTCTTTACCCTATAAGTAATCCGATACCCTTGGAGACCTTCGACCGTGGCCGTAACAATGAATGAAATCGCAAAAAGGCTCAATATCAGCATCGCCACGGTTTCCCGCGCCCTTTCCGGAAAGGCCGACACTGTGTCGGAGGAAACCCGTAAGGCAATCTTTGAGGCAGTGGAAAAGTATGGGTATCGAAGCGTCACTAACCCAGCGGCGCTTTGTAGAACTTCAGACTATCCTCAAAAGTCAGTGACCTAGTGCACAACGGAGTACTGGAACTTTGTTCCTTGACAGGCTGCCATTATGGTGTATACTCTGACTATTACTACTCATAGGAGGTGAGACAATGTTCAAAGGTTTGGCAACCATAACCGCTTGGATTCTGTTTATTGGTGGATGTCTTGGGCTGATATCGAGAGCCATAGTCTGGTTCACGGTAACAGGATTCACTGGCACTGGTTCTGCCATGGAGCAGCTCTCCATGCAGTTTGTGTTTATCGCTATTTGGTTCGTCGCTGCCGTGGTGGTCATGACATTGAGACAGAAGATGGAATAAGCCTGCTTAGCATCTCTATGTGGTGCTGAGATTATCTGTTAGCGACTATCATTTGAATGCCTCGACTGGGTCATAGCACCTGCATCTTATTGATAGTAAAACTTATATCAAAGGATGGTCAGAAAATCAAGCAAACAAGAGAAATTTCCGGAAGGAATGGGATAAAATTGATCAGTCATCCTGCAAGAGACAAAAATGCTACCAAAGGTCTTCCTAAAGTCTTCTTTGCAAGGGAAAATTTCACACATACCCTTAAAACATAGTCTTATATGGAGCCAAAAGAACATACCTCAACCCTTGATTACTCATAGTAAGGAAAGAATAAAAGCTTAGTTTAAGCTTGCAGGATTTATGCCGGGCGGGGATCTCCCGATTTTAACAAGATGCTGCAAAATCTTACGTATTTCTCCAGGATCAAATATTAGAGCAATAATTTTCATCTCGCAGTTACATTTTGAGGGCGAGTGCGGTGAGGGCGGCCCTGGACACGACTACGTAATTATACGGTACGACGTTACAAAGTTGGGAAACTTATTTCCCAAAGGTACGAATGTGCAACTTATCTCCTGGTCTGAGGCTACGAGCTTCGATTCGAGCGGCAATGAGTTCTACCATCACTTTGCTTTCGACGACGTCGGTATCACGACCTGGACACTGCCGCAGTAGCCCTGGCTGAAGCCTGTAGACAAGACTGTACTTGAGCATAAGCAGAGCGGCGAAGCTCTCGAGACTTTTGCCAGAAGGACCGAGCTGAGGAGTATCAGGAGAAAGAAACAGACCCTCTTCATAGAGCGTTCCCCTTATCGATTATTGCATGCTTGGACACCCCCGAGAATGGGCCTATAATAACCCCATCACATAATGTAAGAGGATTTCAAAATGGCTAAATTTGTAACGACCCTCGCCTTCGGCTTCATTTACTCAGTGATGTATATGATGCCATTCACCGTGCCTTTTATAGTATTGGACAGCCTAGTCGATAGTGCAGTCACGGTTGTGAGTGCAGTCAAGGCTGTGTTAGCGGTGCTCGGTCTCGTTGGTTTTGTGTTTGCCTTTTACCGCGCCAAGTATGCGGCGGACGCATTGGCGTTCGAAGGGATGACTTTTTGGGAAGCCCACAGCACATCCTGGGCAATGGTACGGACGAATCTCAGCTTTCTACCTGTCGTCGGGCGGTTCTTCAAGAATCCGACAGACGACAAGAGGCATCCTTGGGAAAGATAAAGCTGGTCATAAGGCTGATTCTGATCCACGGGACAGATTCACCACATCCTTGGACACCCCCGAGAATGGGCCTATACTTCTGCTAACACATAAACGCAGGAGGATTCAAAATGAGCCAATCACGATTCGCCTTCATCTTGGTTTCGGTGGTTTTAGGATTCGCTGCTTTATTGGTATTCCTTGTACCTACTTTTCTATTTGAGGGTTGTGCTCCCGGGGCTGGTCCCGATGCTGCGTGTTCAACGGAGGCAGATTATTGATAGTAAAACTTATATCAAAGGATGGTCAGAAAATCAAGCAAACAAGAGAAATTTCCGGAAGGAATGGGATAAAATTGATCAGTCATCCTGCAAGAGACAAAAATGCTACCAAAGGTCTTCCTAAAGTCTTCTTTGCAAGGGAAAATTTCACACATACCCTTAAAACATAGTCTTATATGGAGCCAAAAGAACATACCTCAACCCTTGATTACTCATAGTAAGGAAAGAATAAAAGCTTAGTTTAAGCTTGCAGGATTTATGCCGGGCGGGGATCTCCCGATTTTAACAAGATGCTGCAAAATCTTACGTATTTCTCCAGGATCAAATATTAGAGCAATAATTTTCATCTCGCAGTTACATTTTGGACAGGTAAAGGCATGAACTTCATAAACTTTTGCCAGAAGTCTTGCCCATGCAGAGCGTCTCTCTTTTTCAGATATAGATATATCATGATCTTCTCTCTCAGATTCGGCTTCGATGTCCACATC
>VRUG01000017.1 GCA_019456255.1 Planctomycetota bacterium
GTGGAAAAATGATACTTTATCACCTTTGGAGAATGCGAAATGAACATGCTAAATTCGCTTAGATGCAAAATGTTGAGAGGACGGGGCTCCCTATGGGACAAGTAAACCTAAAATCCTAAAGAAATTTAAAATAGAGTTGTTCGGCACTTTATAAACCCCCGTTTTGTTTTGAGCATTATACCAGATTTTGGCTTAAAATCAAGATAAAAGTTAGCTAAAAAGCGTTTGCGCGGTTGGTAGATTTTTGAGAATAAAAAAGCGGTAAAAACTTTATTTTCTTGGTTTTTTTTTATTTTGTGTTATAGTTTACCGGTAAATTGCGGTTTTGGAGGTTTTATTATGAAACTTAGTGCTTTTTTAAAAGCAAAACATGACGATAGAGAGCGGGTCCAAATCTTTATTGATGCTTCTAACTTGTTTAAATCTGTTGCCGAAGACTGTGGTGGCCAAAGATTAGACATAGGAAAATTTGCCGATCTTTTGTCTAATAAACGAAAGATGGTTCGTATTTATTATTACGTATCAACTCTTGATGCAACGCTACCCGGCAATAAAGAAAAGGCAGCGGGCCAGCAGCGGTTTATAAATGCAATAAGAGAAATTCCCTATCTAACAGTTACTACCTCAAAGTTAAGATATAAAAAAATAGAAGTTGACGATACTTCTAAGTTAGTTCCTTTTGAAAAGGGAGTTGATATTCGAATTGCAAGCGACATACTTACGGGCGCTCTGCGTAATTGTTATGATACTGCCATATTGGTTTCTGGTGATGGAGATTTTGCCCCTGTTTTGGAAGAGATAAAGCGGTCTGGAAAACAGGTTGAAAATGCCGCTTTCCCATCAAGCCGCTCAGACGCTCTTATTAATGCATCTGATTTATATATTGAACTAAGTGCTCACGATTTAAAAGATAGCCTTTTTACCCCAAAAAAACATATAATAAAGTCTAGAACGGCCTCTACAAGCTCGAAGTCATCATAGAAAAACTATAAAAAAAGCCAGCCCTGACAAGCAGGGCTGGCGATTTATTTAGCCCTTTATCACTTTTCAGCGATAAAGGTGATTTAATTCTATTTAAACCATAACATACTTTTCGGCACATTTCAAGCAAAAATTGACTGTTTTTTTAGTTTTTTTCCTATTTATTCTACTTCTCAATCACCCCTTTTGTTCATATTTTAGCTTATTTTTCGTATTTTAGCCTTTTTCTTAGTGTTTGAATGTTTTTTCATTTAGGTTTGCTTCCCTTGTCCGGCGTAGAAAGTTTAGTCCTGCATTTGTAATGGTGTAATTAGTATTATCCGGGTCGAGCTGTATTAGGAGGTTACTGGTTAGATATTCCAACCAATTTTCAAATGGATAGTCGGTTGATTCTGGAGCACTTGCGACAAATTGGTTGTAATATTTTATTGCCTGAGATGATGTTAGTGGGGTGTTTTCCAGTGCTTCCAACAATCTATACTGGCTTCCATATATTGTCGAGCCTACATACTTGAGAAAAAAATGACTTGCTAGGTTTGTTGCATCTTCATTCTGTTGGGATAGCTCTTGTATATGTTGTCTTATTAGTTGCGATTGTTCTTCTGTTAAATTGGCTCCCCCAATTCCCTGAGGGTTTAATTCTATTGCCGCACCAGCAGCAGACACACTTTTTAGCCTACTCAATGTTTCAACAATTTTAGAGAATAGAGATTTGATTCCATCGTTAAATATTGCAGCTAATAATAGTACGACACCCCAAGGTACCATAGTTTCTGCAAAACGAGTGAAATGCTCAGCTGATGAAGGAAATAACACAATGAGCACAAGCGGAGCACCTAATAATGTTAAGAGTAACGCATACAGCAAGAATTCTAATATTGCGATTAGTGCTTTCATCTTTTATTTCCTCAACCTAACATAATAATATACAACATTTTCCTTCTGCACAAAATTAGTGGTCTTTTTTTGGCTCATCTTCGTCAGCCGGTGTGTCTTCGGCTAACGAAGGAGTAGCTTTCTTCATTTCGCTAACAAACTTTTCCAACTGTGCGTCAATCACAGAAGCGTTGCAGTTAGGTAAGGTGTGATGTATACATTCCGTTGAACCTACGAGTATGTTTGATAACAGCACAAGCCTTTCAATAGCAGTTTCTTCATTAAGTTGAGGGGCAGGATCATATTTAATCATTTTACCAGAGGGGTCGGCCTCAAAGTATCTGTTTTCATAATTAATGAGACTGGGATGCGCAACAGGAGACAGGCAACGATAAACCGTGTTATACATCCAGTTAAGTCCAAGCTCATTACAAATATCCAACAATCGTTTTTCAGAATAGCCATTCAAGTCATTACTGAGTTCGTCCTTCTTTGGTTCAAACCTACTGTCAGTTTTAAGTTTAGCAAGACATGGTTCGGGAGATGTTTCTATGGTGTTGAGTATCTTTTGCTGCCCACGTTTTGCATCCAATCCCCGTTGCTTATAATTCTCAGGGTGTTTAGCCAGAAATAACAGTTCTATATAGTATTCAAAGAGGCTACGAAGCAATGTAGCCGAGCTAACATAACGTTTTTTCTCAATCATAAGCAAAGAGTCAGGGGCTAGTTCAAGTATTATATTATAAACCACTTTGATATAAACCTGTTGACCTAATTTATCGGAACATCGTTGCCCTGATAAGATTTCAAGATCAGGTTCTTCTCTAAGGCAATAATCAAATAGGTCTTTAGTGATTCGCAATAGTTCAGAGACTGTAGATGTCATTTTTTCCTTCCGCACAAGATTAGTATTATTTGCCTTTACTTGTCACTTCCAACAGGGCTGATATCATAAAAATAACAAGGAAATTGCCAATTGGATAAATCGCTAAATTACCTATTGGCCACCAAAACTCTGGAAAAACAATTGCTAATATTCCGGAAAAAAGAATAAAAATAAGTAGTTTCCTAGTGATATACATATGCTTAGGATTAACCAGTACAATTGCCAAAATAATGAGCCATGGAGATGATCCAAAAATAAATTTCCAAAAACCAGAATGTAAGGATGAAATATTTGGTTTTAGTAATGCGACCAACTCAACTGGAGGTGCTAAAGGTTCTGGTTGGGTAGTTTTTTGAAGTTCTAATATCAGGTTGGAATGAATTGCCAACAGCATTTCATTATTTTGTAGAGAATCGGCTTCATTAATTTTATGTAACATGGAGAGGATAGCTGTGGCCTTCTCAAGTTTTTTTAGTCGGAAATGAGAGGTGTATATCTCAAATATAAACAATGCTGTCAGAAAGAGTAGAAATGGAAAAATAACAGCAAAAAACCGGCGCAGAGTAAATTGCAAAAAAAGCCTTTCAATCTTTTCAAAAAAAAACTCCAACATCTTTGTCTCACTTATAAAAAGTTCTAGTTATTTTTTCATTCCGCACAAGATTATTGGTTTTTAGGCTTAGCCCCCGCTTGCCCCAGTAATGTTGTGAGCAGTTAGGAACATTGCTTTTTCAAATGCGGAAAAAAACTGTTGATATGGTTCAGGGTCTTCGATTGCTTGCAAATTGTATTGAGCGTTTGCACGAACAAGCATTTGAGTTTCACCGTGCGGCCGAATATTTATTGTAATTCGTACTGAATAACGCTCCAGCTTTGTGGCACTGACACTACCTAGAACATCATCAGCTTTATCAATGACGAATCCTAAATCTTGAAGAGTTGCCATCGCTGTCCGCAAGGTCTTAATCTTATCAGTTGTATCAAATATTCGGGATTGCATACTGCGTAATTTAACCTGACTTTCGCTGACAGCTAATACCTGACTTTGCGAATTTTCACATCCGCAAAAGCAAAAACAGCTTGAAATCAAATATAATACAGCCAAAAAGCGGACTGGCTTATTCATATGCTATGTGCCTCCAGAAATACAGCCTTAGAGAGTTTTTCAAAAAACTCTTGATACATTGTTGGTTCATTTAGTTTTTCACGTCGCGAGACACCACCACTAGTGTCCCAAACAATCCGCTGAAAGGTTACACGAACAGCGGTTCTATTCTCGTTTTCTCCAACCGGGGAAGTAACAACGGAGGCTCTTATTTTTTGTGTAGAATCAATTGGCATACTGCCTCCGCCTCCCAAAGCCACTAAAAGCGATAAGACCACTTGTCCAGCATTCGTTGCATCTCGTTCTTTAGATGATACAATAAGGCCTAAGTTTGTTTCGCTTTCGTCCAGATTGAAGCCAAGGTCTTGAAGAAGTGACGCCAAAGCAGATAATATACTTTTCTCATCAGAAGTGTCAAACACTCGAGTTTGAAGTTGTCTGTCTTCAAGTGTAGCCTTATTCATGCTTAACGCATCTTTAGGGATACCACCGCAACCTTGAAATGTCAATGTAAATAGCATTGACAGGAAAAGATACAAATAAAATTTTCTCATTTCATATACTCCTTAAAAACGAGAACTGTGATAGGCAAAGTCCCGCACCATTTTTTCCTTATCGAATTTTATGATAATAGTCAGAGTTCGTTGACTTTTTGAAGTGGCACCTGCATTCTGGCCAAGTAAAAGCAAAGTCCAACCTCCTCCTGAATGAGCGACATCCGTTGCTATCTTATCATAGACCCAAACTTCTCTACGTTGCTCATCAGTCGTAATAACATTGGGTGAACCAAGAGCCTCCGCTACAGCGGCACTACTCATACCCGGTTTTATTTCTTGCTGAACGGTTCCAACTGTCACCCTATCTCCCTGAAGGCCTTTCTGAACTTCTCCAGCATGGTGAGCAGGTGAACATCCTATTACCCCAATTATTATGCCACTGGCAAGCAGAATCAGTAAAATACAAGCAAGTCTCATTTTCGCTCTCCTTTCAAATAATGGTTAAATCGAGTTATTTTGATTATATGCATGTCTCTGAGAAAATCAAGTAAAAATAGAGCATATATTCTGAGAAGGCGTCAGGCTCTGCGCTTCGTGTTACTACTCTTTTGTCCCGGATTAATTAGAGCAGAAAAGGAGATTTGTGTCAAGGAGATGATTTAAGCATAAAGAGGTGGTATTAATGGTTCCCCTATGGGGCAGGCAGTCGTAGATTAGGGAAGAGATTCTTCACTTCGTTCAGAATGACAAAGGGGCGTTAGCAATGACCCTACTTCGCCCTTTGGGCTACGAAGGGCTAACGGATATTGAAACCCCCTGCCGCGAGCGGCAGGGGTAAGTGTTTATTTTAACCATTCCCCTGCGCAGAACGAGAAGTCATCGAGGTTTACGTTTCCGTTGGTATCGATGTCACCTATTGGTCCCGGGCTTAGCCAGTTTTGTCCTATCAAAGCAATGTCGGGGAAATCAACCAGTCCGCTGGCATCAAGGTCGCAATCAGAAATCAGAGCGTCCAATGTAATATCGAAGTAATTAATATTATAACCATTTGTACCGGATACAAATTTCATGATCTGAGAACCTGCAGGTAGTGTAGCTGTCGCAGAAACGGTGACCCAGTTCTGCCATCCACCGGTGACCGGTACGTTGACATCTCCGGTTTTGTCGACGTCGTCAAATTCGATATGGAAAGTGCCGCCTAAAGCGTCCGATGCGACACGAATGTCGATATTGTATGTACCGGGCGTAGCGACATTGACGGCATATTCGAGCCATTCAGCCGGCCGCGTCCATCCGACGTTGTATCCGCCTCCTGTGTCAGAGCAGCCCTCAATATCGACGTCTTCGGCGGTGCGATATCCACTGCCGCTATTGCCGGCGTCATCATCATGGTAAGCGATTCCTTCACCGCCTGTATCAAAGTCTTCAGTTTCGATCTTTCCCGGTATAGCAGCTGGGGAGCCGTAGAAAGGTGCCTGTCCACCGCTGCCGCAACTGGCGCCGCCAACATCAATACTGATGGCATCGCTACTTGAGAGTCCGTCATTATCGATAGCCTTTGCCATTATGGTATAGCATCCATCGGGGACCGATAGCCATGTATAGCTGTACGGCGCGGTCGTATCTTCGCCTAAATAATTTGAACCTTCATAAAACTCAACTGTCACGATAGAGCCATCGCTATCGGAAGCGGTGGCGTTTATAGTAATATTGCCTGCGGGTGGGGTAGCTCCGTCTGAGGGACTTGTTATCGCCACCGTCGGAGGAACCGAGCTGAAATCGAGGCCGTAGCCGTATGCAAATAACGGGTCATAAGAAGCATCGCCATTATTGATAGGAACCTGCCCGACATTTACAGGCCAGCTATGAGGTAACAGGCCGGTAAAATCATAATCGCCAAAAAGAACATCTGCCACGCCGTCACCTTCTGTGCCGGGCAGCCATGCAGCAACAAAGCCGTCCCAGTTTCCTATGTAGTCGCTTACCATCAATGGCCTACCCGAAACAAGAACGACAATAGTAGGGACGCTTGCAGAAATATTGCCAAGGCATGTGATATCAGACGAATCGAGAGCTAAAGTTCCGCTATAACCGCTGCCTTCTGCGTATGGGGTTTCGCCTATTACTACGATAGCGATATCATGTCCTGCGGAACCGGTTCCGTTTTCGCTAAATGTCACTGAGCCTCCGCCTGCGTTTACGACATCCTGGATTCCTTCGAGTATCGTTGTTCCTGTGGTTATAGCACCGCTTCCGCCTTGCCATGTTATGGTCCATCCGCCGCACTGATTACCAATATCATTTGCATTCTTACCTGCAACAAAAACATTACTGTTCTTAGCAATCGGTAAAACGCCATCGTTCTTTAATAGAACAAGTGACTTTCGTACCGCTTCGCGAGCGACAGCTCTATGGGCGGCACTTCCCAATTCGCCGCTGTTAACAAGTGTTCTATCTGCGAGAGGATTATCGAATACGCCAGAGCGGTCCTTGATTCGCAATATGCGCCTGACCGCGTCATCAATTCTTGTCATACTGATGTCACCGTTACCGACTGCGGCTTTGATAGCATTTATCCAGTCGAGCCAGCTATACGGCTCCATACCCATATCGATACCGGCATTAACTGCTAAGACAACATCATCGTAATATGACGCTCCGGAGAGTTGCCCGACTGCAAGCCAATCAGAAATTAAAAAACCATCGAAGCCAAGCTCAGTTTTAAGAACATCGGTCAGAAGATATGTGTGCTCCGTCATCTTGACGCCGTTCCAACTGCTGAAAGAAGGCATGATGCTTCCAACATTTTGGTCAATCGCTTCAAGATAACCGGGCATGTGGATACTTCGCAGTATGGTTTCGTTGCAATCGGTGTTGCCCTGGTCGACACCGTTGGTCGTACCGCCGTCACCTGCAAAGTGCTTGGCACAGGCGATAATACTTTCACCACCCATCGTTGTACCCTGCAAGCCCCTGACAAAACCGCCGGCAAGTAACGTTTGCAACGCCGGGTCCTCACCAAAACCTTCGTATGTCCTGCCCCATCTTTCATCCCGCGGGACTGTCACGCAGGGAGAAAATGTCCATTCTAATCCGGTGATGGAAACTTCCTTAGCGGTAATTCGCCCAATCTCTTCGACAAGAACCGGGTCGCGAGTCGCGCCCAGGCCAATGTTATGAGGAAAAATCGTTGCGCCTATCACATTGCTATGGCCGTGAACCGCATCGATTCCGTAGATAATTGGAATACCCAATCGCGTAGCCAACGCTTTGTTCTGATAACTGTCGTGCATATCCGCCCAGCCGGTGGGAGTATTTGAAGCAGGATGAGAACCGCCCCCGCTTAATATCGAACCAAGAAAATAGTCTCGAACATCATCAGGACTGGCTCCACCTCGCTCGGCCTGGGTCATCTGCCCGACCTTCTCGTCAAGGGTCATACTCGAAATCAACGCCTCAATATCAACTGCCGAGACTGAACCCGCGGCTATTAATACAAAAAACAACATTATTAGAACATTTTTCATTTTCAACCACCCTGACTTAAGTATTGTTTTTGGGGAGCAACCAGTCTAATTCTACCACAAAATTGCTTATTTTGTCAAGAAAAAAGGGGATGGGGGTTGCCTATTTTAACAAAGCGGTAAGGTGGATTTATATTTGGTCCTTAGCTCTTTAGCCTTTGCCAGCGATGACAGGGTGTCTGAAAAGACATCAGGCTCCCAAGGACAGGGTGTCCATATCTTTTTGTATGAACACTCCTGTCAGTTGAGCTAATTTCTTATAAAAATCTGTCTTGGCATGTTTCTGCACATTTTCAACAAATGCCGGCAGCCATCTGGCCAAATGGGTTTGCAAAAAACTTTTTTGTTTATCGATACAAGACTGGATTGTTTCGGAGTCTGCATCTTTAGTTGCTTCAAGCTGCTTAACGATAAGACAATAGATAAACTCCAGTTCCATTGCGATATGGTCCGGAGCGTCACTTATTACGATGTCGAGTCCTTCTTTTTCATACCAGTCATTAACATCAATAGTAGATTCGCCCATAAGCTGACCATCTTCGAGATAGACAGAACCATATGGAGGTGCAAGAAGTTTGAAAGGCCCGACAAATAATTGAGTAAAGTCGACTTTCAAGGTTTCCAGTTCAAGCTCGGCTCCGATGCAAGCCTCCAGCTCAGAAAAAAACTGGTTGCTATTAGCAACTTCGGCGACCTTCTGCTTGAAATCTTCTTCAGGCAGATAGTAGCACTCAGAGAGAAACTTATAACTATCCGCTCTTTGGCAAATGCTGGCTAAAACGTCTTCCATTTGGTTAGACCTTCACGACTTTCACTCGGGTAACTGCATAAAATGCTGTAGAGCCGCTCAATCGGTCATAATCAGCAGGAATTATTTCATTGTTGCTTCCGCCTCTGGCTACTTTGCCGTATTCTTTAGCTGCAACTCTGCCATATGCCCAGTGTCCCTGACCATAGCATTTCGCGACTGTCCCGGGTCTAACGCCTTCCCAAAGTTTTGCGTGACATTCAAGCTGGCCTGTCTTGGAGATTAATTTAATATTGTCGCCATCTTTGATACCAAGTTTTTTGGCATCAATTGGATTAAGTTTTGCTACATCGTCCCATGCTACATCGCCTGGGTCGAGGTCCTTAAATTCCTGATACCACGGGCAGTTTGCCGAACGTCCTTCACGGTTAAGTCTGGACTTGTAGTCAACGTGTATGAATGGGAATTCCTTTTCGCTGCCCCACAGATATGGTTCTTCATAATGTGGTACGAAGGCCTGTTCGCCTCTTGCCTGATAGTTACATGTTTCAAGAATATCGTCGACAGTCGTCTTATACTTTTCGGCATGCGCGGCAAGAGCGGCTTTTAGTGTTTCACTATAGAATTCGAATTTGTGTGTCTTGGTTTTCATCTTGCCCCATCGTTTTCTGTATGGGTATGAACTGGAATTCCAGACACCGACTTTTTTGAATTCTTCCCAACCGCTAAATTTGTCTCCGCCCTTATGAGCAGCTGGGTCCCAAAGATTATGAGTAGCATATTTCAGCGAGTAAAGAGCAAACTCTTTCTCGGTCGTTGCCGATTTACCGGTCTCCGGATCCTTATATTCGCGGTAGTGTCTTTGAAGATTATCAAAACCCTTCTCTGCGAGCTTTTCAGCAAGGAGCCACGGTATTTCAGTCTCGTCGATGTGGACATCCCAAACCGGCTTGATAACAGGTTCTAATAGTGTGACATGGCGATGGCCATTACCCATAGACTTGACATAGCCCCACTTCTCAAACATATGGTGCACCGATGGCAGTACGATGTCTGCGAAATGCGTGAACTCCGATGCATTCGTAGTGATATGTACGAGGAAAGGTATTTTGGTCAATGCTCTTTCCCATCTTTCGGTCTGCGGGCATGAGAAAGTAAAGTTGTTCATGTAAGCGATAGCAACCTTGATCTCATTGGGGTCCTCATTCAAAATACCCTCGGCGGCGTTGTTCGTAATGACAGCACTTCCGGGTTTACCTTTTTTCAAAGCAGGGAACTCTTTTCTCCCGCGATGGTCAATCTTTTTATGCTTCTTTCCCTTCTTTGCAATGTCATCCATAAAATCATCAGGTTTAGGGAAACTTACAGTGTATTCTTTATTACCTGCCAGCGTTCCGCCGACATTATCCACCGAACCGACCAGTCCATTGAGAGCATGTGCAGCCATCGAACTATATCCACCTCTGACCTGCATAGCCGGTCCGCCTCCAACCCAGCAGATAGCACGAGGCGCTGCTTTGCCAAAATCCGTAGCAACTTGCACGATTTGTTTTACCGGCAGTCCTGCTTTTTCTGCAGCCCATTCAGGGGTCTTGTCTTTGAGTTCAATATTCCACCATTTTACTAAGCCGCTCGTGTACTTTTCCGTAAAGTCTTCTTCATTTACCGTTTGCCCCGGGATGAATTTGTTGACACCGTCATTGAAGTCACCAACGAACTCTTTGTGCCACAATCCTTCAGTAAGAAGAATATGTGCCATACCGACGGCAAGTGCGCCATCCTGGCCCGGTTTAATGGGCATCCACTCTCCTGCTTTGGCTGCAGAAGCGGAGAACCTCGGGTCTACAACGGCCACTTGGGTATGATCGAGGACATCGCCCCAGGCACTGAGATAGTATGATACTTGTCTGTTGGCTGAAAGCGGGTCGGCACCCCAGAGAATAATATATCGAGTATTAAGCACATCGTATTGTCTGTAACTCCACAGCCCTTCAGTATAGTATGGGCCAAACTTTTCGGCTTCGGCACAAATGGCACTATGCGAAATATTGTTAGGTGAGCCGATTATCTTGGTCATGCGGTCATAAAGAACATCACGCATATAAGAATAACGTCCTCTCATAAGCATATATTTGTGGGTCTCTTTATTCTTGCGCAACTCCAGAATCTTGTCAGCTATTGTATCGAGCGCCTCATCCCAGGTAATCGGAACAAACTTCGGGTCCTCATTTCTACCCTTTTTAGGATTCGTACGCTTCATGGGTGTCTTAGTTCTATCGGGGTCATAAACCTGCTGTAAACTCATATGGCAGCGAGAACAGCAGTTTCCACGATTGACCTTTGAATTAGGATTGCCCCTAACTTTAATTGCCCGTCCGTCAACAACGTAGACCTGTACCGAACACCATGAAGTACATCCCTGACAGGTTGTAGATTTCCATTGGCCTGGTTCTTTAGGCTTGGATCCGGTAGTCTGGGCAAAGGCCTTCAACGTCGGTTGGAAGACTGTGCTAAGTGCAGCAACAGCTGCCGTTGCCGTCGCGGCTTTTAAAAAGCTTTTACGAGTAATTTTGTTATCGTGTTCTTTCATTCTGAAAACCCTTCTTTCTGCGCTGAATTAGATTTCATCGCGGTTATCATAAAAGTTTTATACCGTCCCCTTAGTGCTTTTGGTGGCACTGGGATTGAATTCTCTCACGTAAAAGACTTTGGGTTCTGTTCCGAGATGTTCTTTCAGTCTCCTTGGGCTGTATTTTACCAATAACTTGCTGATATGGCTGTCAGGGTCGTTCAGGTCGCCCATTATTCTGGCGTTGCAGGGACAAGAGATGACACAGTGAGGAAGCAGGCCCTTGGTGACACGGTGGTCACATAATGTGCATTTCTCGACAATACCTTTATAATGCAATCCTGAACCCTCTCTAAATTCCTCTCGTGCGGGATTGTAGTTAGGAATCACATTGCCCTTGACTTTCTCGGTCATTTCTTTTGGCGAAGATGTACAGCCTTTAATTAAGGCATCATCGCTTCTCCAATGAGGATGCGTTTCTTGAATATGAATAGAGATAACACCATAGGGACACATAGCTATGCAGGTTCTGCAACCGATGCACTTTTCAGGGGAATGCATAGTAATATCGCCATATCCTTTGTGCATAGCTTTAGTTGGGCAACCCTTTACGCATGGAGCGTTCTCGCAGTGATTACACAGCGTTGGGAGGGATTTGAACCCAACGTTTGGGAACTTACCCACGGTAGTGGTTTCAACTTTTGCCCATCTATTTCCCCGCTGGACATTGTTTTCACTCTTACAGGAAATGGCACATCCCCCGCATCCGGTACAATGCTGTAAATCTATTACCATTGCCAATCTTTTACCTTTCGATTTGTTCTTTGCCGAAACAGTCGTAGCTCCTGCCAGAACCGCTACTCCTGCCCCTCCTGCTTTGAGCAAGTTCCTTCTTGATATCTTTTTTTCTGATAATTGTGTTTTATTTTTATGTTCCAAAGATTCCATTGGCTATCTCCTTTTAGTAGCTAGATTAGCTGGCCACCAACTACCACCATATAACGCATAGTGTATATTCCGATTAATATTAATATCGAAGCAAGAGCGTGCAAAAAGACGCTTCGTTTTGATCCCAGCAGTATTATCGCCGGCACAATTGCCCCGAGGATGACCTCTACTCCCAGGAAAAGAACGCCTATCTCGCCTGAGAAGAGGGACTTAGCAACAGCGATGGATTCGGTACCTCCGTTAAAGAGCATCAGCACTTCCGTAAGGACCAGGCCTATTTCAATTATTACCAACCATGCGACAAGTCTGCCAAGTCTTACGAGAAGACCCATATTTTTGGCAGTTGCCGAAAACAACATCACAACTGCAATGCCGGAAATGATCGATCCATTGACAAACAATACTGGCAATAACGTAGAGTGCCAGAGCAGTTTGTCAGGAGCCCGAGCTATATGAACAGCCGTATACAGTGCGGTAAACAGAGCAAAGAATAATCCCACACAGCCAAATAGCTTTGCAGTTTTCTCCTTGCCCATGAACAAAAGAGCGGTGTAGATAAAATTCAGCAAACCGAAGATGTTTAGAAGCCACACTCCCCATGAAAGCATGCTTTGTGGATTAAAAGCGGTAAAAACCCGCCATGCTCTTAATGGGTTGCCAAGATGAATGAGCAGCATGAACATTCCTATCCCTAACGCAAGCAGTGATAAAATCGCGCCCGTTTTGGCCAGTGGTTTAAATTCCTGTTTCCAGCGGTAGTTTGCCATTACAGAAAACATAAATGCTCCTGCACTAACGCCGCCAAAAAAGAAATACATTACGATCATCCAATCATAGGCTAAATGCACAGCCGTTCCTTGTTCGGACATTTAGAGCTCCTTTCGAATTGATATTACAATAAATTGATATTTTTTAATTACAGACACTAACCAACATCTCCTACCTAAATAGTAGAATTAAGTATATTTACTTATTTATAAGAATTAAGCTACTTATCGACAAAGTGCAAGGGAAAAAAACACTAAAAAACCAAAAAAAACAAGATTTACCTACTTTCATAGTCCCAAGCTGCACTCTTTTATCGGACATCACAATTATCTCATAGACATGCTACCTATTTTACCAACCCGAAAGGGTCAATAGTTACCCAAATTAACATCCCCGCCAAGTCGGAATCCCGCTTAACTTCATAGCATATTTCAAATAAGGATTGCCCCCCCCCCCAGACAAAACAAAAAGTCTTGCCGACAGACACCGAACACCTGCTCATTAAAGAACCGAATATCGCAAGCGTACTCTTTGGCTCGCCGAGACTATCAATTCATGATACTCACTAAGCCTTGACAAAATCTATAACAACTTGTTATATTATAGAAATTAGATTTTGAAGCGCCCGTAGCTCAATTGGATAGAGTCGCGGACTTCGAATCCGAAGGTTGGAGGTTCGAGTCCTCCCGGGCGCGTTCAATTATTCTTCCGAAAGTCTCTGCACCCTGCTGTCAAAACTAACCCCCTTGGCAAAGGTAAACCAAAGCCTCGTACCCTCACCCTCCTGGCTCTCGACACCTATCTCGCCACCGTGATGGTCAACTATCTGCTTTGCTATCGACAAGCCCAGCCCGGTACCGTCTTTTTCAATCTTGCGAGCGTTGCTGCATCGATAAAATTCATCAAACACCTTATCAATCTCATCTTTGGGAATCCCGATACCAGTATCTATAATCTCCACCAGCACTGAATGGTCGGTACTCTTGGCATTTATCCTGACTTCTCCATTCTCAGGGGTATACTTAATACCGTTAAGCAGCAAATTCATAATCATCTCCTCTATGGAAAACTGGCTGCCGTATACCTTGCCTATTGAAGCCTCAATGTTAACGTCCAGTCGTATCTGCTTCTCTTCCGCACGATTACTAACCGAAGCTAACGCACTTTCAATTGTTTTATCAAGAAAGAAAAAATCCATCTCCAACTTGTCACTTAGCCGCATCCGAGTGAGTTTCAACAGCGTCCGTACAAACTCGGTCAGCTTCCTCGTACGATTATGCGCACGATTAACAAAGTCCGACTGCTTCTCGTTAAGCGGCCCTACCAGCTTGTTTACCACTACATCAAGACAACTCTGGATCGCTGCCAAATGCCCCTTAATGTCATGAGTCACACGCAAAACGTACTCATCTTTTATACGGTCCTTCTCAAGAAGCTGCTTATTAGCCTCTATGTGCGCCTGCTCGGCGCGTTTAAGCCTGGTCGCAATATAACTCGCCATATATATCACAAGGTACATAGCCGTTGAAAATGCTAAAAACGTACCAAGAACAAAGAAACCCTCCTTATAAAGACAATGAGGTACAAAGCCGAGAAGACAATAATGCGGGATTAAATCTGTATATTCAAGCAATAGCAGGGAACCAAAAAGAAATATTGCCAGACTCCCTTGAAAATAACTCGCGCGAACCGATAACAGAATACTTGAGATTATCATGTGAAATATGAAATAAAATATAAATGGATTTTCTATCCCGCCGGAAAAATGTAACACAAAGGTCAATATCAATAAATCTATGGATATTTGAAAATTGATTATCTTTTTGACTGTATTATAAGGAACTTCACGATTGACGCGGCTCACGTTATTTAACAGCATCAACGTTATTGCATTATACAACGCAAGCAAAAACGCGATGCAGTACAATGCGGAATCCTGAATATCCATCCCCCAAATGGTGCTGCTGAAATAGGTACCAACAGCTACTGATACCGTAGCTATCCAACGAAGTCTGATTAACCAGTATGCCCGTTGTACGAGACGGGTGTTTATCGACACTGGCTTCATGTCAAGTCTTCTTAGGCAAAAGCTTATCTACTTCAGCTAACAACAATTCCATATCTACTGGTTTGTCAAGAAAACCATCAACCGGAAGCCACGTCGGGTCGCCTGCCGTCGACTTAAAGTTGATTCCAGTCTTGTCCTTAACCCCTGTCAACATTAATATTGGGATGTCCTTATAAGCCGCATCTTTCTTCAACTCGCGGGCCATTTCAAATCCATCCTGCCACGTCGACATCATCACGTCCAATATTATCAAATCAGGATTCTCGGATTTGATTTTGGACATCCCCTCTTCTTTTTCGCTGGCCGTCACTACCGTATAATCTTGACTTTCCAACATTGTCTGCAACGCACAGGTAATGTCTGCATCATCATCTACTATCAATATCTTGCCATTTCCCATTTCTCACCTCACCAAATCAAAAAAAGTTCTCTTCGTGATAAACTCCGCTAATTCATTCAAGCTCCTCTTATAAGCCGAATCCGTGAGACCTACAAGCCTATTTTTCGCCTCCCCGATATAAAATGACACCGTCTCATAGGTCAAATCCGCCGCTTTGGAATTAAGAAACAACTCCCTTATCTTACCAAGCCCCGCCCCGTCAACCGTCCCGCCAAGAATACGCTTCAATTCAGCGCACTGCGATTCGCTGGCAACTTCCATTAACGTTAATAGAGGCAGTGTTATGTCGCCTGCCATTACGTCCTGGCCAGGCTGCTTACCAAGTGACTTCTCCTTGCTTATTATATCTTCGCAGTCATCTATTAGCTGAAACGCTATTCCAAAATTAAGACCATACTCTTTCAATGCCTCACCATTCTCACTACCAGGATTAGCTATGATCGTACCTGCGTGACATGATGCCGCAAAAAGTGACGCTGTTTTCTTCTTGATCACAACGATATAATCTTCTTTAGATAAATTGAAATTATGACGCTCAAAAACATGTGTCAACTCACCATCGCACATCGCGTGAACAGCCTCACTCATACACGAAAATAAATCCGAATTCCGACATTCCGCGATTAACTCAAACGCTTTTGAATAAATATAATCGCCAACTGCGATAGATATGTTGTTGCCCCAACGGGCATTGATACTAGGCTTACTGTGACGCATCGTTGCTTCGTCAAGTACATCATCGTGAATTAAAGATGCCATGTGGACCAATTCAACTGCCGTCGCTATCTTGATAAGAACGTCACTATCACAAACGTCACCATTGCCCGCAGACACCGCCTTGCCGCAAAGAATTACAAGAGCAGGACGAGCACGCTTGCCGGGTGATTGCAACAGAAAATCACCTATCTCAAGAATCGACCGATTACTCGACTCTTTGATAGAAGAGGTCAATGCCGATTCCATCTCTTCCATCTCTGCTGCTATAGGCTGATAAATCTCGCGTAACTCCATTTAGTCTAATCCCACAAAAAACCGCTGCCTAATGAAAATGCTATCACTACATGACTCAATACCATCGTGTTAACCGCCAGACGAAACGCCTTCGGGTCATCATAGTCCTTTTCGATAATTCGTAAACTCTTTAATATCCACGGAACAAGAATCATAGCAAATATTGATGAAAATGGAATAGCTTGAACTATTACCCCAATCACCAAAAGTAAAAATACCACACCCAAGCTCAACTTAAACAATACAATCGCCTTTACTTTCCCAAGACGAACAACAAGATTACGTTTGCCGACCAGGCGGTCCTGATAGTAATCCGGTATCTCATTGAGAATCGCAAGGCTAAATATCGACAACCCGCTTATCAATGAAACAAATACAGGCACTATCGATATGCTTTTAGTCTGAATATAATAGCTGCCCAATAACATAAACGGGCCGTAACAAAGAGCTATCACCGTCTCTCCAAATCCGCGATACGCCCATCGAATCGGAGGACCTACATAAAAATATGCACCCATAAAACCGACAAATGAAAATGCCATGACCAGCCACCCCGTCGTATACGTTAGATAAAGTCCTATCAAAAACGCTGCGAATACCGCAGATATCCCAAACGCAAAGAAACTCTTAGGAATGTTTACCTCTTCCAATGAAAAAATACGGTCCCCGCCTTCCTTGGCATCGAAATACTCATTAAAAAACTCGACCGCAATGAGAATGAAAAGTATCCCCGTAAAACCTACCCAAAACTGAATCCAATTCAGGGCCCCATGCAATCCAAATGCGATAGCCTGACCTAAAAAAAAAGGCAGAAGACCAGCGAAAAGAAAGAACCGATATCGTATCAGCCTTATTAAATTAAAGGGTTTTGCAAAACTATACCACATATTTAAAGGATATTCTCAAAACCAGTACAGGTTAAATCTCTATCCAATTATTGGATTCACATAAAAGCTTCGGGTCAGCAACAACCTTGTTAGTAAAATCAATCACGTCAGGATGCCTCCACGCCTTTTGGTAATCTTCCCAAACCTCCTGAAGACTCGACTTGGTCAAGTCACCACAAAGGAACGGCAGCGGGCCTATAAGCTTTACCTTACCATTCGGTATCACCAACAAACTCGCCGAGGGACATTCGAGACGATATTTCAATTCCTCAACCACATCGTAAGGATAATGATAAATCTTCATCTTGCCTTCATACTCTTTCGTCTTTGCCTGAAGCGTCTCAAAGAACTTGGCGTACTCTTCTTCAGTTGAACATAAAATATCCCAGTTCTTCGCCGCTCGCCCAATTCGCATCATCTTACCGGTATAGAAACCGTAAACACCCAGCGAGTATGCAAGGTCTATGATGTCACCGATTTCATGAATGTTAAACTTCGTCGGTACAAATACTATTTCGGTATTAACGCCGTACCCTATCAAACGCTTACAGGCCTCGACCGCTTTTTCCCAGTCGCCGGCCAATCGCAATTGCTCGTGCGCACCTGATGTCGCGCCATCAAGACTTATCTGAACTGAACGCATCTTCAAATCCGCGAATCTGCGAGCAACTTCGTCGTCAATAAACTCACCGTTAGTCTCTATCTTCAAACTTATATCGTTACTCCTGATATATTCGCACACATCAAAAATATGCGGACATAGCATAGGCTCACCGCCCGAAATTGCTACGTACGGTATATCAAGTTCAACTATCTGCCTGCAAAAATCAAGTGCCTGCTCCTTGCTCATCTCGTCGGGCATGCTGTGACCGGCTTCTTCACAACAGTGAAGACAACCCAAATTGCACTCAGCGTTCAACTGCCATGCGATAAAAAGAGGCGACTTGTAATCTTCAAATGCCTTACCTTCAAGAACCGAACGCAGTTCCTCATCGGGACCCGGATTCGTCAAACGACTCAAATTCTTTCCTTCTGATATAACACCCATATTGACTCCTATTCGATGATTAAGTTACTTGCTTTCAATGCATCGGTAAACTCGACAACATCTTTTTCTATCGCTTCGCGCTCGCCGTCATAGTTACTGCTAAGCTCATCAACTATCTCTGACAACTCTTTGCCATCTTTTACTAATTCCAATATGTCGCCGCCGTGCTCGCTGACGACAAATATCTTTTCTGTCAACGTCTCAAAGACGACCGTTCCAAATTTCTCTTTCCGAATTTTTGTGTGCTCTGTAAGGCGCATTTAAACCTCTCTTTCTGATGCGGAGTTTGACTATTACCCTTCAACCTTAAAATAGCTATATTAGATGGCTTGTGCTCTTTACCCACACAAGCCATATGGTCTCACAAATTCTATTTTCAATTTTCTATTACATAAACAGAAACTACAACGGTCATGCAGTGAAAAACAAATCTACGAAGTTACTTAAATGCCATTCAACCACACTTATCGATTAAGTAAACCGAATGTAAGGCTGAGCCATTACTTTACCGGATACGTCCTCAAACTTAGGCTTTTGCCACAAACCTTTTGACTTAGTATCTTTAACCTGGGTACCTGCCGATCCTTTTGCATCAACTGCCTGTTTCTTTTCCATATTCAAATCCTTTCAATGCTTTTTATCAAATCTGCCGATTTCAAACGGATAATTATAACGCTAACTCATTAGCTACCGTCTTTTACTCTAATATTCTCGTTTTGTAAAGAATTTTAAGTAATTTTACGCATTTTTTCAGTGCCAGTACCAAAAAATTTAAAAATAATCCATCGCTTTGATTTTTTTAAGTTCAATTTCGTCATGTTCCTCCCACTGGATTAGACTTTCAAAGAGCCCTTTAACTTCCTGGTCTATCGGCTGTTCAACAACCTGACGGTAAAATTTCACCAAACATTCATCGAATTTGATTGCTGCATCAAGGATTTCGCCAGCAGTCGCATCTGCCGATATATCAACGCCCTCAAGACAATGACAATCGGCACCCTGAGGGTCGTATTGAAGCGGTGTATGGCATATCCGGCTAATACGCTCAGCACTTTCAACAGGAAGCTTAAATATTGCGATGTGTGTTCTGCGACGGTGACGGCTCATATAATCTGCCGGCAATCGAACACCCTCGCGGCTACTCTCATGCGATACCTTCGCATAAAAATCCGGCCAGAATTCCCTCAAATTCTTCCGCTCTCTCAAGCACTTGCGCTACATTGGTCATTCCCATAGCACAGCCTCCCAAATTTTATTGTACTTAGAACTTATCGTAGAATATATCGTCCGGCTTGATGCCTTTTTCCTCCAATATTCGCGTTACTGCTTCAATCATAGGAGGCGGGCCGCACAAAAACGCCTGTCGAGCCAAATCTGCCTCAAGGAACTTATCGGCTGAAAGATGGATAAAGCCGGTTTCTCCGTCCCACTGCTCACCTTCTCCAAGCTCATCACTCAACGCGTAAACTACATGAAAATTCGGATGTTTTTTAGCTAATTCTTCAAATTCCTGAAGATAAAACACATCTGCCGTCGTCCTGCAGCCAAAGAATAGCCAGCACGAACGGTCAGGCCACTTATCATAAAGCGTGTGAATAATATTCTTCATCGGAGCCATTCCGCAACCGCCGCCAACGCAGATAATTTCTACATCAGGGTCATCACTAAGTTCAAACTCTCCGTAAGGGCCGGTAAATATCACAGGGTCGCCCTCTTGCAAATTATGAAGATAAGTCGAACCGATTCCGCCTGGAACAATGCGAACATTCAATTCAACTACATTCTCATCATAGGATGGTGAACTTATAGAGTAAGCCCTGAATATTGGCCCTTCATCGGACGGCGCCTGGATCTGAACATACTGGCCTGGCCTTTGAGAAATTTCCGCAGGCTCATTCAAACGCATACGAATCTCTTTGATATCATGAGTCAATACTATAGAACTCTCAACCGTCGCAGAGAACATCTTTACACTCAGCAGCTCTTCAGGTATCTGAACAAAAATATCTTCGCGAATCTTAACCTGACATGCCAAGCGAACATCAGCACGAATCTCCTTGCGGTCAAGATAAGGAGTCTCCGTCGGAAGCAATGGGCCGCCGCCTGCCGTCACGGTAATCTTACAATGACCGCAAGAGCCCTTACCGCCACACGCTGACGGGATAAATATCTCATTGGAATATAATGCCGAAAGTAATGTCTGGCCCCCGTCAACCTCTATAGGCTTCTCACCTTTATTGATATCAATCTTGCAGATGCCATAGTTTACAAGAAACTGCTCAGCTACTATCAACAACGCTGACAATGCTACCGCCAAGCCGGCAAAAGATAACACCGACCAAAGATAAAATTTAATTCCTGTTACTGCTAAAAGACAAACCACTTTTCATTTTCTCCATTTATTGAATTGAAACCATTCCTGCAAAACCCATGAACGCCATCGCCAAAACACACGTCACTATCATCGCTATCGGCACGCCCCTGAAGGGCTCCGGTATATTACTGTAACGCATCTTTTGCCGCAGACCCGCCATCATTATTATCGCAAGCATCCAGCCTAAACCCGAACCAAATCCATATCCTACCGATTGAATGAAATTGTAATCACGGATTATCATAAACAGCGATGCGCCTAAAATCGCACAGTTCACCGTTATCAAAGGCAAAAAGATTCCCAACGCAAAATAAAGCTTCGGGCTGAACCTCTCAATGAACATCTCTACGAACTGAACGAACGCTGCTATGACCGCGATAAAAACAATAAATGTCAAATGGTCCAGACCAAGAGGCTCTAGTACGAAATAATATATCGCGTAATTAATAATCGACGTCATCGTCATAACAAATGTCACTGCGGTACCAAGCCCTATCGCTGTACTTATCTGCCCGGAACATGCTATGAAGGAACACATCCCCAGAAAGTTCGTCAGCAGAATATTATTCGTCAGTACCGCCGCAACTAAGATTATTATGGCTGAAGTTTCCATTATTTCTTCTCCTCTTCAGGCTCGGGGCCCTTGATGGCATTAAATATCGCTATCACTATCCCCAATGCGAAAAACGCTCCGGGAGCTAAAATCATCAACTGGTTAGGCGTATACCACGATTCCGACAAAAGCTTAATACCAAGAACTTCACCGCTGCCCAAAAGCTCACGGAAAAATCCAATTATCGCAAGAACCACCGCATAACCAAAACCATTCGCGAATCCGTCAACCATAGAAAGTATAGGCGGGTTCTGAAGTGCGAACGCCTCCGCCCTGCCCATGATAATACAGTTGGTAATTATCAATCCAACATAAGGGCCAAGCTGTTTGGACATGTCCCAGTAAAATGCCTTCAAAAACTGGTCGAACAAAATTACAAACGTCGCGATAATTGCAACCTCCGCTATCATTCGAATCCTATGGGGCGTGACATTTCGCAATAAGGAAACAAACAAATTCGAAAATACACCTACAAAGATCAACGCGATTCCCATCACGATTGAGTTCTCTAATTTATTAGTCACCGCAAGAGCAGAACATATTCCCAACACCTGAATCGCAAGTGGGTTACTCGTCCACGCGCCCTCTTTCAGGGTCAACATTCCCTTACCGCCGCATAAACCTTTGCTGACGCATGGGCCGCATACTGGTTGGTTATCTGCCATTATTTACCGCTCTCCTGTACTATCTTTTCCGATATCTCATCGAGCATCGCTTCGACCTTGTCACAAGTCATCGTCGCGCCGGTTATAGCGTCAACTTCATTGATCCCGCCCTTGGCACCGCCGCTGCGAATAGTAATCCCGACGTTACCTTTTTCATCAACAATTTTCTTACCCTTAAACTGGTCACGGAACCAATCCGCCGCAATCTCACCGCCGAGTCCGGGCGTCTCTTCCTGCTCATAGAACGTAACACCGCGAATCGTCCTCATATCAGGCGCCAATGCGAGAAATCCCTTAATAGTTCCCCACAATCCAGGCCCCTCAAATGCGACACCAATCGTCTCTTGCCCCTCAGCTCCGGCCTTAGGAACAAAACGGTAAAGCTCTAACTCACCCTTTGTCTCCTGAACGACATTCGCCTTAAATACCTCAACCAATTCCTGAGCTGTCGCTCCTTCGGGATAAGGCACCTGCAGAACATTCAAAATATTAAGCTTTATCTCTGCTTCACGGTTGGCTTCCTTATACGGCGCGGTAAAACTCGACGCCGCTGTCAATAGCAATGAGCATACCGTACCAAGAGCCGCTGCGTAAAATAATGTATATGCGTTGTTACCCTTCACCGCGAAGCCTCCTCAAACGAAATCCTACTACTATCTCATCAAGAATCGGGGCGATTATATTACCAAGCAATATCGCGAACATAACACCTTCGACATAACCTGTAAAATTACGTATCGATATCGTCACTACTCCGATTATTATTCCGTAAAACCATTTGCCTGTGTTTGTCACCGGACTTGTCACTGGGTCGGTCGCCATAAAGAACGCCCCGAAAAGCATCCCGCCCGCAAACAAATGCCATAACGCTGGTGCAAAACGACCCGGGTCCGAATGATGAAGAACTCCTGCCATCACCCCTGCCGAAAGCAAAATACTAACAACCGTCCGCCAGTTCGCGACACGAGTAAACAGCAAAAACACTCCGCCAATAATTATCAGTGCCCCTGATGTCTCACCGACACTGCCTGATGTCGTCCCTAAAATCATATGAGAAACTTCTACTACACTGCCCTGCTTGGCCAACACCAAAGGCGTCGCCGAACTAATCGCGTCAACACTCGAAGCTGTCACGTACTGCATCAATCTGCCGACGCCCGCTTCGCCTGCCGCTACCCAGTTACTCGACATCGCCGCAGGATAAGCCAATGCCAAAAAGCAGCGGCCTATCAACGCAGGATTAAATAAGTTCCGGCCTGTACCCCCGAACAGCTCCTTACCGACAAATACACCGAAAGCTACACCAACACCTACCATCCATAATGGCAGCGTAGGAGGCAATATCAACGGAAACAGCATACCAGTCACCAAAAAGCCCTCGTTGATTTCCTCCTTGCGAACCATCGCGAAGATTACTTCAACCACCCCGCCAACTGCATAAGATACTATTATCATCGCGATAATCTGAAGACCGTAAAAATACAACGATGCCAAAACACACGGTATCACACCGATAATTACCATACTCATAAAACGCTTAACATCGATCGGGTCGCGAACATGAGGTGCCATCACCGTCCGTGCCGCTGGTGCGAAAAAGAAATTCTCCATCGCCTCGTACACAGGCTTAAAAGCCTTAAACTTTCCGCCTTCATGAAATGACGGGCTTACTTTCTCGAATATATCTCGTAATATTTTCACTCGGCACTCTCCTGAGCTTCCTGTTCACGCTTCAATGCCTCTAAGCGAGCCTCTTCTTTTTCCTGTTCAATCTCGATCTTAGCATCGAAAAATTGCTGCTTAAGCTCGATCTTTGACGGACACACAAACGAACACAATCCGCACTGAACACACAAATCAACTCGCGACGCATCCGCTTCTTCAATCAAATCGCTATACAAATATTTATGAATACGATGAGGCAATATCTCTGCAGGACATACCTCCGCGCAGTAATTACATGACACGCAGGGACGCCCCTCACCGCGAAATGCCGTCGTAAACCTTTCACGGAAATTCTTACGCAATGAACTCAAAAAACATTCGCTGTAAGACTGACGGTCCCAGCCGGGACGAACGAACCCTAAAAACTCCCGCTCCTTCAATTCCGAAATTATCGTCAAACCCCGGCATTCACTATCAACACCCAGAGCATCTATAGCCATCATCTCACCGCTTAGCATACCATTTATAATAACACGGTAATCGTAACCGGATGCATATGTATCAAGAATCTTCTTCAATGGATAACCAGGCATCACGCAGATATGAATCGGTGAATGAACTCTCGGACCGCCAACTGACAAAATCCGCAACAAACAAGGCTTACTCATTGTCAATGCTCGGTCTACTGCAAGAACGCCCTCGGTCTTAATACTCCAAACAGGCCCCGCTTCTTTTTTAAGCCCAAACTTTCGAGCCAATATATTAAAGTTATCGTAAGGATACCTCATCGGCACCTCTATCAACTTAACCCACGCGTAGCCGCGAATATGTTCACGAACGCGAGTCGCAAACGCTGACGTTATATCAGGCATTATCAAATATATAGGCTGATATTCCAATAGCGACTGAAGATGTTCAAGACCACGAGTAAACTGCAGCAAACGATTGTGCAACTGAGCGTCACCGCGAGCAACAAATGGCTCAAGACTTACAGTCGATACTATTACTGCCTGGGGTGTACCAAGCGGGTCAGGAACATTGCCTGAATAAGCTTCACTGAAAAATTCCCACGCACCAAGATTCAATAACTTATATCGCTTAATGCCCCCGGCACCCATCTCCTGAACTATATGAGACATCTCATCTTCGTCGGTATGAGGATGCTCTTCGTGACGAGCTATTTCATCAAGAACTATATAACCAGCTGCGACATCAAGACGAACCTTACCAGCACGAGGCGCCAGCAGTGGTATTGAATAATTATCAGGGTCAGTCGCAAGAAATTCTCCGGGCTCAACATTGTCGCCTTCAGTTACGCGAACATCACTGAAATTAAAACGCTTCGTTTGCAAAGGCAAATAAAGAACCTTAGGCTCTGGCATAACCTTAACCAGCCCCTCAGGCCGACCTTCAAGCAATACGTTAAAACCACCTTGGAATTTCATCAATTCGTTTCTCGAAAAATATACGCTTTAAAACACCAAAAAACGGGAAATAGTCCAATACAAACTAACTATCTTAACATTAGCCCAGCATTCTATACAAACTCACAGTGGGATTCAACTAAATATCCCATCTTTTTTACGCATTTTATAGCAAAAAAGAAACTTTTCTCAATTCTGATAAAAAAAATATCCTCTCAGCCACCCCCCCGCTTCAATTTCTTAGTCGGCATATTTCTCAATTAACAAAACTTTTTTTACACACCCTGCCTGCAAGCAAACATTCAAATCTTTTCACTTGACACAACGTAGCAAGCAATTAAGCTAATGAAATCTGTTTGCTCACTTTGAATATTGGGATGTTTGGTCGAGTGACACGACTCCGTATTCTCACAAGTGAGAATCTTAAAAAATTTTTGCTTTTTCAAATAATGACAGGAATTTTAATGGCAAAAGGAAAAGTTTACCTCGTTGGTACAGGCCCCGGAGACCCGGAACTCATTACGATGAAAGGTTACCAACTCATCAAAGATGCAGACGTCCTTTTATATGACCACCTCATCCCGCCGGAACTGCTTGGATTACCAAAGCCGCAGGCAGAACTTATCGCAGTCGGAAAGTTCGCAAGCAAACATACTCTTCCGCAGGAAGAAATAAATAAACTCATCATAAAAAAAGCAAAAGAAAATAAGCTCGTCGTTAGACTCAAAGGCGGCGACCCTTACATGTTCGGGCGAGGCGGAGAAGAAGCCGAGGACTGCTTCGATGCCGGCGTCGAATTCGAAGTCGTCCCCGGTGTCACCAGCGCATTAGCTGCGCCAGGCTATGCAGGCATCCCCCCTACACATCGCGACTGCACGCCGAATGTCGCTATCGTAACAGGACACAGAAAAGAAGGATACGAACTCGACATACCAAAAGCAGGAACAGTTATTTTCCTTATGGGTGTCAAGAACATCGGAAAAATTATTGACACTCTCCTTAAAGACGGCTGGGACAAAAGCACCAAAATCGCCGCCATTGAACACGGAACTTTCTACGACCAAAGAGTTATAAAAGGAACCCTCGAAAATTTCCTCGACATCGTAGAAAAAGCTAAGCTAAGAACACCCGCGATTTTTATCGCTGGTAAAGTTGTCGAGATGCAGGAAAAACTCGACTGGTTCTCGAAAAAACAAAAGGTACTTGTCCTCGGAACGCATCCCGAAAAATACAAATACCTTGGAACCGTCGTACATAGACAAATAATTAAATGCGTCGGTCTCGACGACTATTCAAAAACAGATGACGCAATCAAAAAACTTAACGACTTCGACTGGATGGTATTTACAAGCGTAAATGGCGCAAAGTATTTTCTGCAAAGATTAAACGCCGCCGGACTTGACGCGAGAGCTCTGGCGAATCTCAAAATCGCCGCCATTGGAAAAACTACCGCCGCAAGACTCGCCGATTTTGGACTCTTACCTAACCTGGTGCCCGAAGATGAATCAAGTGCAGGACTGCTCGAAGAATTCAAAAAACTCGACATAAATGGCAAAAACTTCATCCTCCCGCAAGCCGAAGTCTCTTCTAAGGTCCTGCCGCAAGGCCTCACCGAAGCAGGCGCAACTGTAGATGCCGTCAGCGTTTACAAAACCGTTGAAATAGAACCAGCCAGCGTCGAAATGGATTTCATCGACATTATAGTCTTTACCAGCGGCTCAACCGTAAAAGCTTTCATCAAAAAATTCGGTGCCGTCCCCGACCATATTAAAGCATATTGCCTCGGCCCGCCGACTTTGAACACAGCTAAAGAAAATAATATCAACGCAGAACTAATCCCGAAGAATGATTCTTAAAAGGTGAAAAAATGGCAGCAGGCAAAAACGCGAAACTTTTCAGCGATGCAAAAAAAGTTATTCCAGGCGGAGTAAACTCTCCCGTTAGAGCTTTTAAATCCGTAAACGCAAAACCTATCTTCATCGAAAAAGCTAAGGGCCCATACCTCTATGACGCCGATGCAAAAAAATACATTGACTATTGCCTCTCATGGGGACCGATGATTCTCGGCCATGCAAACACCAAGATACTCACCGAAGTAAAAAAAGTTATGAACAAAGGGACCAGCTACGGCATCCCAACTGAACTCGAAACAAAACTCGCACAAATGATTACACAAGCTATCGACTCGGTAGAAAAAGTTCGGCTGGTAAGCTCCGGCACAGAAGCAGTCATGACCGCAATTCGTCTTGCGCGCGGTACTACCGGACGGGACAAAATTATTAAGTTCATCGGTTGCTATCATGGACACGTTGACCACATGCTCGTACAGGCAGGTTCCGGCGCACTAACCTTAGGCGCACCAAGCAGCCCGGGCGTACCGAAAGATTTTACAAAGCACACCATACTATTACCATACAACGATAAAAAAGCTGTCCAAAACGCTTTCAAAAAATATTCAAAACAAATCGCAGCTGTCATCGTCGAACCAGTTGCCGGGAACATGGGCGTCATCGTCCCCGACATGACATTCCTAAAGACGCTCCGCTCGCTATGCACCAAAAACAAAAGCATCCTCATCTTCGACGAAGTCATTACCGGATTCCGCGTCGCTTATGGCGGCATCCAGAAAATGTTTGGTGTAAAAGCTGACCTAACCTGCCTCGGTAAAATCATCGGCGGAGGCTTCCCGATAGGCGCTTGCGGCGGCAGGGCAAAAATCATGAACAACCTCTCTCCACAGGGCACCGTCTATCAAGCTGGTACACTTTCAGGCAACCCCGTTTGCGTCGCTGCGGGAATCGCAACTTTAAAAATACTAAAGTCAAAAAATCCGTACCCCAGCCTAAACAAACTAACCGTAAAACTTTGCAAACAAATCTCGCAAACTCTCGAAGACAAAAATATCGAACACACCATTAACCAGATAGGCTCAATGTTCACGCTGTTCTTCACCGACGGCCCGGTTACAGGTTACGAGTCAGCGATAAAATCAGATACGAAAAGATACGCGAAATATTTCACGCAGATGCTAAACGCTGGAATCTATCTACCCCCTTCACAATTTGAAGCTAACTTCCTATCGACTAAGCACACACAAACCCAAATCGACCAGACCATATCAGCTATTAAAAACCTAAAGCTCTAACCCTGATTACTGCAAAGGCGAATAAACTATTGCATGGGTTGTCATTGCGAGGCCGCAGGCCGTGGCAATCAAGGTTAGCCCTGCCATTACTATGGCAGGGTCGGTCATTCCTGCGACACGTAGTGAAGCGAAGAGCCCGGAACGGAAAGCAGGAATCCAGACTCTGGTGAAGCACATTGTTAGGAATTTTGAATACGTTTGTTAAACATAGATAATTCTGGCAAGGCATACGCTGCAAGGCAATCTTTATATTCTTCAGATGATAAGTGTAAGACTTCCACAGTGACCGTAAGCATGAAATCCAGCAGATTATCAGAGTACTCTAAGCACTGTTTAAACATACGTGGTTGATAGGAACGGTCTGCACCGTATGCTATGGGGCAAACTTCTTTTAACCATTTGCCATAAGGATGTGACCATTTACATAAATTATCCCAGTACTTCTTTAAAAATTTCTTTTCCTCAAAACTTAGAAAATCTATTGAATCTAAACGTTTTTTCATCCCCCCATTAACCTCAGTCGAAATTCCAATTAATAACTCGAAGAGAGAACGCATAAGTATAATTGAGCTTAGATAATCTGTTGCTCCCAATAAGCACAATGAACTTTTGTAGATTTTGCCAAAGTAACCAGAAAATAAGATTATTTCTTTCATATTCTGAGGCATCTGTGATTTTTTGGCTGGATCGCTTAGTGACTTATCGACGAGCATCTCTGTATACTTTGTTAGATAAATAGCATATGTCAATTTTGTAGATATCATTATATCAGTGCAAATCGATTTAATAAATGGATCTACAACTTCGTGATTAAGGAATTCCCTTATTAGCTTTGTCACTTGTTTTTTATTTTTATCGATTTTATTCATTATATTTTGACTCGTTGATTACTTACTTCTGTTTATACGGTTTTCGCACAACATTGGTATTATTTAACCCCTGTTATCCAGGTTGAACCATGCTCCTGCGCTTCGGCTGCAAGTTTAACTTCTTTAAAACCCGCCCCCTCAACAAAACCAAAAAGCTCAGCCTTACTATAAGCACCAACCATCAGATTAAACACCGCAGGTATCAACGGCCCGCTCTTATCATCATTTAACAAAAATTCCTGTACCACCACCAAACCGCCCTCTACAAGCGATTCATAGGCCTTTGCCAGTTTCATCTCGGCGTTACCAACCGCCCCGTGCATCACCTCCGACAACAATACCACATCATTACCCTCACCGAAATCATCCTTGTCCCAGCTACCCTCGCGAACACTTATCCGCTCGCCCATCCCCTCTTTCGCTATCATCTCTTTTGTAATCACGATTGTTTCCGGCAAATCAAAAATTATTGCTTGTAATTCCGGATAGCGTTTGCACGCTGCTATTGTATAACTCCCAGGCCCGCCGCCAACATCGAACAACTTTTTCCTGCCGGATAAATCAATATTATCTAAAAATAATTCCGTTCGCCCGCAAACCGCAATGTTATGCATCCCCATTATAAAGTCCCGATTCCCGTCCCTCTCCTTTTTCACTGCCCCTTCGGCTAACATCCTATCACCTAAGTCGGCCCATACACTATCAAGTGAATTAAAATGTCCGACAATGTCACCCTGATAAAGTTCCGACCCCTTGACAAGATACTTCTGCGAAAATTCACTGTTACGGTAAGCCTCCCCATCTTTTTCTAAAAGCCCCAACGCTGCGCACACTATCAGCAACTTATCAAGCATCTCTGGTTTGGTTTCGGTTTGCTCAGCTAACTGCTCAACAGACATTGCCCCTTGCGACAGATGCGCAAAAACATCGAGACTATTTGCAACCTGCAGCGCCTTCGCCGCTCGGCTACGCCAGTGCAGGTCATACAAAAAACTAATATCCATTTCCACAGCTTACCCCAAAAACTTAGCCAGTTCCTTGGCATAATAAGTGATTATTATTCCCGCACCTGCCCGTTTCATCGCGTAATGAACCTCAAGCATAGCACGCTCAAGTTCCAAAAGCCCCGCATCCGCCGCCGCATGGAGCATCATATACTCACCGCTTACAAAATACGCTGCTACCGGACAATCAAATTCCGCTCGCACCTGACAGATCACATCAAGATAGCAAAGTGCAGGCTTAACCATCACAATATCCGCCCCCTCTTCAATATCCTGCGCAACCTCTTCAATCGCCTGGTCGATATTCGCCGCATCCATCTGATAACTTCGCCTGTCACCAAACGCAGGCGTCGAATCCGCCACATCACGGAAAGGCCCGTAAAACGCAGACGCGTACTTCGCCGAATAAGACATTATCGCGACTTCATCAAACCCGTTCTCTTCCAATGTCTGACGAATATAACCAACCCGCCCGTCCATCATATCCGACGGCCCGACAATATCGGCGCCAGCCTGCGCATGTGACAATGCCATCTTTGCCAGCAACTTACACGTCGCGTCATTATCAATTTTCTCATCCTTCGTCACGCCGCAGTGACCGCTCTCGGTATAAGCGCAAAGACAAACATCAGTCGCCACCAATAACCCCGGCACCGCCTGCTTAATATTCTTGATCGCTAACTGAACCGCGCCGTCTTCTGCCCACGCCTCAGAACCATTCTCATCTTTCGCACCTGCCACACCAAACAAGATCACCGCAGGTATTCCCAAAGACGCAACCTCTTTCGCCTCTGTCACTATCGTATCAGGCGAAAAATGAAAACTGCCTTTGAGAGAAGCTATCGGTTCCTTGACCCCTTCGCCTAGCTTAACAAACAGCGGATATATCAAATCATCGGCGCTCAAACTCGTCTCACGAACCAAGCGACGCATCGTCTCACTACTGCGAAGACGACGCATACGTATATCTGGATATCCCATTACAAATCTCCCTAATTCACTTCGTTAATTAGTTCCTGTTGCGGAAACAATATTTTGTCATTCCTGCGGAAGCAGGAATCCAGTTAATTAGACCATAGACCCCTGTTTTTCGCAACACATACTAATAAGCCATCCGCCACAGTCTACCCCTTATGGGGGCGGATTCCTCAATTTTACTTTTTAAATTTTCATATTTAATTTCCAAAATAAACATCCCCGGGAGGATTCGAACCTCCAACCTTTGGCTTCGGAGGCCAATGCGCTATCCAATTGTGCCACGGGGACACTACAACATAAACCTGATAAGCAATACTACTTAAAACCCGAAACAACTGCAATAATTATTTAAAAACCCCCAATTATTTGACATAGCAACGATTTCCAAATATCATCTACCACTCGTTTGGGACGTTTTTTAGGACACTATGTTTTTTGGAGCCCGATGTCGTTTCGGATATACCATGAGATTTGTTTTGGACTTTATATACTTACTGCTCGGGACCGCTTTGATGCCGGTAGTCCTCTACCGCAGACTCACGCAAAACCGGTACAAAAAAGGATGGCAAAACAGATTCGGAAAATTCTCTAAAAAAAACCCCAATAAAAAATCTATCTGGATTCACGCTGTCAGTGTAGGTGAAGTCAATGCAGCTAAAACCATCATCTCTCAGCTAAAACAAAATCTACCCGATTACGACATCGTCATAACAACCACAACCGATACCGGATTCGCACAAGCAAACTCCCTCTACCAAAACGAATGCGACATCTTCTATTTCCCGCTGGATTTCTCCTTCGTAATACGACGCGCCTACAAATATCTCAACCCAGCTATCTGCCTGCTTATGGAACTCGAAGTTTGGCCCAACTTCATACACACCGCAAAAAAACTAAACATCCCAGTCGTAGTCGTCAACGGAAGAATCAGCCAACACAGTTTTAGCCGCTACAAAAAAATAAAACCTCTCGCGAAAATAATGTTCAACAAACTAACCCTCATACTCGCCCAGACAGAAGAATATAAAAAACGTTTTATCAAAATCGGATGCCCAGCTGAAAAAACCTTCGCCACCGGCTCACTAAAATACGACACCGCACAAATACTCGACAAAATAAAAGGCGCTTACCACCTCGCTGAACAACTTGGCATTGATGACGAAAAACTTCTCGTTGCAGGCGGAACAGGAAACGATGAAGAAAAAATCATCCTCGAAGTTTTCAAACAAATAAAACCACAATTCGACGACCTGCGATTGGTCATCGTCCCGCGCAAACCGGAAAGATTCGACCATGTCGCACAACTAATAACCGATTTCGGCTTCGATATCGTACGTTATAGCCTGATTAAAGATGGCACACCACTGCCAGCTGATAACTCACAGGCAGTAATACTCGGCGACACAATGGGCGACCTGCGAAAATTCTATTCTCTCGCCACGATCATCTTCGTCGGACGCTCACTCGTGCCAATGGGAGGCTCGGATATGATAGAAGCCGCAGCTCTGGGGAAATGCACTACTTTCGGACCGCACACTTTCAATTTCAACCAATCTGTCGACGCACTACTAAAAGGTAATGGCGCAATACTCGTCGAAGACAAAAATCAACTCGTGAAAACCATACAGAAATGTTTAACCGATACACAATTCACCGAAACCATCGCACATAACGGCAGAGAGGTCATAAGAAAAAATCAGGGAGCTACAAAAAAAACCGTAGAACACATCACAAAATTACTATCGTAACTTCTCGCTAACCGCCTTAATAAGTTCCGGACTCGTCCCGCAGCAACCACCCAAAATATTAAAGCCCAATGAATGTATCTGCGCCGCGGTAGCTGCAAAGTCTTCGCTGCTAACTTTATAAACCGCCTGCTCGTCAACTAATTCCGGCAATCCCGCATTAGGCTCTGCCAATAAACCAACATCAAAGCCGCCGGCCTTAACCGCAGACGAAAATTTCTCCGCCAGTTTCACATAACCTTCCAGCGAAACTGTCCCGCAGTTAAATCCTATCACATCTATTCCTAATGGTACTAATTTCTCTACTGCCGCCTCAACACTCACGCCCATCATCGTCCTGAAATCATCGCCAGCTGCGTCAAAGGCAAGTGATACAAATATCGGCAAATCACAAACGCTCTTCACCGCCTTTATCGCAACCTCAATCTCATCCAATGCGCTCATCGTCTCAATAATAAACCCGTCAACTCCCCCCTCTAAGAGACCTTTCGCCTGCTCGGCAAACGCAGATTGCAATTCATCCGCTTTTAATGTCCCCAACGGCTCAAGAAAATCGCCCGTCGAACTAATATCACCCAATACATACCCATCAATGCCTACCGCCTTGCGAGCAATCTCAGCACCAGCCTTATTTATCGCAACCACCTGCTCGCCAAGACCATGCCTGACAAGACTATACCTGTTACTACTGAAGGTATTACTGGTCAAACAGTCACTACCCGCATCAACATAGGACCGTTGAATCTCAAAAATAATATCAGGCGATTCAATATTCAAATAATCATTGCACTTGCCCGGCTTAACGCCACGCAAAAACAATTGCGTACCCATCGCGCCATCAAGCAAAAACACGCCTTCCTTTATCCTATCTTTTAATTTCGCCTTGCTCATAATCGTTCCATCCTTTTCAATCAGGACTCTTCACCAAAACACCATTCTCAACTACCCTGCTAAAACCTTCCAGCTTAGGCTTTGCAAACAACCGACCACGCTGAACATCGCTAAACTCCGACTCCCGCACAGACGATAGAGTAATCAAAAAACTATTCTCACCTTCATCGCCAATATCCGATACAAGCTTGACAATTCCGGGCACATAAAAATCATCCGTCACCTTTATATAATTTCCAAGTTCAACGGCAACTATTCTTTCACCGCTGTCATTGAAATATTCAATCCTCGCCACACGCCTCTCACAACTATAAACATAAACTTTCTTCACCGCCACGCCGCCGCTTACCTTCGTCAACACATCAAAAGGCCCCTCATTCGCCAGCGACCAACCCTGGCCAAAATCAGCCTCAACAACACCCATCGCTTCGAGCAGCACCTTAGGACTTATCGCAAGACCGCCAAAACTCTCGGCATTGGCCCATTGCCCCCACCAGTAACTGCTTATCCCGCCAGGCTTTATCGCAAGCCAATACTCATCCGAATTCGAACCTAAAACTATACCCTGAGGGTCAAACGCAATATCACCTTGAAGCCGAATCTCTCCGGGAGGCGACACCCATATCTTAACATTAAAAACTTCCTGACGTTTTAATACGCCGTCTTTTCGTTGCCGCCACACACAATTACCATTTGCCTTGAACGAAACCGAATTCTCTCCCTGCGATTCCAACAAACCAGCTATCTGAGAAATCGATTCGACTCCCGAACATATCCGAAATTCCTTAACCACCGGAACTGCGCAGCCGCTCACAAACATCAGCAAAAGCAGCAAACAAAAAAAATTAGTTTTCTGTAACTTTTTATTCATAACACACAAAAAAAAGATGCTTAATTTGAAAATTTTAATATGTAACTTTTATTTTTAATATCTGATATTTAATATTTCTTTACAGGTTCACCTGCAAAATCTGACCTACCTGAGATGACAACTGCTCAATTTGCTGCTCATCTAAATTCGGATTCACAACTTCATCGAATTCCTTATCACTCATTCGCTTCAATCGCCAAACCTCTTTGCCATCTTCAATTTTTGTCGAATCATATTTCAATCGCCTCTTACGCATCAGGATTAGCGTCAACACAAATCGAAAGTTCACTTTTTCCGCCTCCGTCTCCTCTTTAAGGCGGTCAAAAAATGCCATCAGCATCTCATCGTCAACAAAAATATGCTTCTTCTCATCAGACTTCGGCAAACGAGTCTTCCAGAAACAATAAACTTCAGGCTTCTCAGATTCCCAGTACTCTACGCTGTAATCCTTCCGAGCAAGACCGCCCTCAATCTCCACCAGCGCAGCAAAATAGTCCTCGCCGCACTCGATATTATTGCCCGTACCTGCGCATTGCTCCTGTGGTTTCTCTATTTCCCATTCTGCCATAATTATTCCCGAATATGCCTGCACAAAAATTTTCTATCAACAAACTAAAGCGTGATAATACCCTAATTTGCCCCCAAAGTCTACCCCCATTTCATCCGTGGCAAAAATGTCAATCATTCAAACACAAGTCGCTCACACATCTGCTCTGCTGTCTTGGGCCCTATCCCCTTAACACGCCGCAAGTCATCACAACTCTCAAATGCACGCCCCCCATTTTCCGCCGCCCACTGCTCACGATAAGAAACTATCGCCGACGCCTTACCAAACCCCACTCCACCGAGCCGCATCATACTAAACACCGTCGCGACATTAGGATTTATATGGCCATCAAGAGATGATGTAGAAATTCCCCCCTTGCTGAAACTTGAAATGAAAAACGCGACACAAAAACATACTGATATGAATATCGCCGCAATAAATGAAAATAACTCAGACCTGGTCGTCCCGCCGTGATTCAAACTTTCCTTGTCCATGGACCCGCTCTAAAATCACAAAATTACTAATGGCTCGAAATCCCCTTATGAAGCTTACGCAACTTATTAAACGATTCCTTCGTCTCCATATCGCCTCGCAGCAAACCGCTATTGCTTATTACGCTGTTTTTTACATCCGTCAAATGAGAATAAGTCACCGTATCAACAAAGGACTTACTAAACGCTATCTTATAAAACTGTTCAACCCACTCGCCCTGACGCTTCTCGTCCCAAGACTTGTGCCAAACTCCTGACACCTCCGGCGACTCTAAGGCACCACTCGCCTCACTCGATACCTCAACTTCGGTTATGTACAATGGCTTGGCTATCAGGCCAAAATTATCCAACACCGCGGATATCTGCATCATGTCACGAACATGCATACCTGCCTGGTTCTTACCAATGTGAACCTGCAATCCAAATGCGTCAAAACTTATTCCGCTCTGAAGAACCATATCCATATAAACGATAGGAGGAAGTGTATTGATGGACGTACCGTAATACTCACCCCACGGATTACTAACCTCAACTATCTTCAACGAACGCTCACTGCACGCCTTAACCGCCATCGTCGACGCACGAGTCATCTCCAATATCTGCTCAAAGCTAAAACCCAAACAGTTAAACACATTCAACCCACTAATCACTCGCCAAACACGTATCTGCCCCGTATAGCGGTTCACCAACTCAGACACAAACTCATAAGCCGCCTCGCCAACTTTTTCAAAACTCAGCTTCTTACCCAAAAGCCACTTCGGCAAATACGCCTTGGAAAAACGAAGCAGCGGACCGCCGCATATCGCAAGACGATGCCCGCCTAAAACTTTCATGCACGCATCCAACGCCTCGAAATCATAGATGCCGCGCTCGACCTCTATCTGACCCCAGTTAATTGGCACCGTCACATAATTAAAAGAACCCAAAAGCTTCTCCATATATTTTGCGTTCTTTACCTGAAGCGGGTCTATCCTGCACCCAAGACAACCGCGACCAAAACCATGATTCTTGCGACGCAACGCAAAAAGACTTTCGGCCTGCTCATTCGCAAGACGCTCAGAAAACACCAATGCTTTTTCTATCGATGAATCGGCTAACATAGACGACTTAGACGGATTAGATATCTCTTGAATCGATTGAATAAATAAATTCTGAGCTTCCTGAAATATATCCGACCCGTTCATACCGTCAAAAAATGACCAGTCCTCACGCTTCGTTATTATCTGCATTAGCTTCGCACGAGCTAACTCAACATTCAAAATATAAGGCTTGTCACGCTCAGGCAAACATGCCGTCGGAAGAAGAACCTTACCAAATCCACCCACACGCCAAAGCAACGCCAACCCACATGTCTCAAGATTAGGCTTCTCACATTCGACTACACCTTTCTTGAAAGATATCTTGGAACGACGAATCGCGATACCGTCACTGCCAAACAAATACGCTCCGAAAAGCTCGAATTTGCCCGACAACTTACCTTTTTCAAATACCTGAAACTTCACAAGACCCCTCAAATTTACTTACAACAAATCTAACTTGTCCCCGTCACCATACCAACATATAACTCATGCTATTATAACGACTAAAAACATAAACGCAATTGAAACTTTACTTTGATTAAAATTAAATATTCGCTTAATCAGACCCCAATACCAACTGGGTTTAATTTCCGCTCTCCAATGTCATTCTGAGTGCAACGAAGAATCTCTTCCTTAATCCATACCGAACCTTAATCTTGCCGTGTGTCAACCGAAACATAGGTTACAGATCATGCTAAGCACATGGGTAACACATAATCAATGGTATAATCTACCTCGAAAGGAGGCAAGGGGTTGTTTTTTGCGCCGTTTATTCAACCTCACGTTTCACGTAGGATTTTCTCTCTCACCCCCACGCAGTTTTTTTCAATCCACCCCAATTCAACTCGTCACACTCTCGCAATGCCGAACATCTAATTAAGCGTCACCTCGCCCGGTGCATAAGATGTGCTATTCTTCATTTGAAGCTCATAAAGCAGATTGTTCTTTTCGATTAGCTTCGCAGTTAAACTTACCTGACCAAACACCATCTCTATCAAATCCACGTTCTTCATCGTACTCTCTGGACTCTGGTCGCAAAGCACCATCAGCACATAGCCGCAATTCGTACGCTCAGTACAAAGCTGTACCGCCACCACACTATGCTCTCCTAACTGAGTAACGATTGGCTCATCCCCGTCATCGATCTTAGAACGCAAATCATTCAGAAATGTTTCGTCTATATGCAATGACGTAAACCGCTCCGAATCGCTGGGCCAGCAGTTACCTTCCCTATCGATTATCGCAAGAACCGGACCGCCCTCCGGAATTATCTCAAAAACATGACGTGCTATCTGCTCATTCAAATGACCGCTCTGAGAAAACATCGTATCAAACATATCCATAACAAGGCTCCTTTGTTTACTATAAACATACCTCTACAATAGGAATCTCGGCCAATTCAAATCACGACTTGCAAACCTTCTTAAATCAAAACACACACGCCCCCTTACGACATCAAAAACAACATCCCCACTACAAAAGCAAACCTTTATAGGACCAATTTCAACCCCCGCCATCTCCTTTTTTCATTGACAAAAACAGACAATTATAGTAGAATTTATATCTCATCTAAACAGCAAAAATAAACCTCTAAGGAGAAGGGTATATGCAAATTTCGTTGTTAGATTTCCTGCTGTCGTTGCAGACACGAAGCAAAGCGAAGAGCCTGCTGTCGTTGCAGAAAATGTCAATTCTTCTCTTGGCAATGGCTTTCATGATATTGGCACCATTGTCCGTACGTGCAGATAATGACGATAACAAGGAAGCAGATGCCCAGCCTCGATATGAAGGGCCGGGGTTTCGATATGGCACCGACGAGAGTCCGCCTATAGTTTTTGACTCCGAAGGAGTTGATTTACTGGCGTGGCTTCCATTGCCGGAATTTGATTCACATATTGGTAAACTTGTCAACAAGGCAAACGATATATGGGGATATGTTTCAAATTCAGGAAGAGAGTACGCTATCATCGGATTAGGAGAAGGAGTGGCATTTGTCGAAGTGACGACACCAAACAATCCACAGATTATAGCTGCTTTTCCGGGGCCTTCCACAACATGGAGAGACATCAAAACATACAAACACTACGCTTATCTTGTGGGTGATGGCAGACATAGGAATATGCAGGTCTACGATATGTCACGCATTGATGACGGTATTGTCACCCACGTCAACACTGTTACTGCTTCTCGAACACACAATGTTGCCATTGACACCGACAGCGGAATGCTCTTTCGAACTGGTGCCGCACATCCTGATGCAAAGGGCCTGATGATATACGACATCAAAACGGACCCCGCAAATCCTGTCCTGGTGGGCCAGTGGAACGGTCGGTACGTACACGATGCACAGGCTGTCACATATAAAGAGGGGCCATATGCCGGTAAAGAGATAGTTTTTGCTTTTACTGGATTCCATAAGGGACTTCATATACTCGATGTCACCGACAAATCAAACATCAAGGTTTTAGGAAGCCTTGACTACGAGTACGGAAGTTATTCACATCAGGGATGGCTCTCGCCTGACAAAACCATTCTCTACCTTGGTGATGAAATGGATGAACTCTATGCGCCTGATATAACCACAACAACAACATGGATTATCGATGTATCCGATCTGAGCAACCCGACTGAGATTGGTAGTTTCACAAATGGTTCACCTGCCATCGACCACAATCTATTCACAATTTTTCACCTTATCATCGAAGCAAACTATCGCAGCGGACTACGAATCTTCGATGCCACTATACCTACTGCACCTGTTGAAGTCGGATACTTCGACACCTACCCACCGGATGATGATACTCACTATAACAGCTTGTGGGGCGTTTACCCATTCTTGCCGAGCAGGATTATCATCGGCAGCGATATTGAAAAGGGACTTTTCATATGGAAGGTGCACGCAATACCGGAAGTATACATTAAAACTGATATTGACATCCACCCTGAAACCCTAAACACAAAAAGTCAAGGCAGATGGATTACTTGTGAAATCAAAGCACCCGATGGTTACACCGCCGACGACATTGTCAAAGACTCCATCAGACTTGCAGGCGTAGTTACTGCCCAACATGTACAAACCAATCCGGGCCAACAACAGCTAACAGTTAAGTTCGACCGTTTAATTGTTATCGACACCCTCATCCTCCAGGAAGGCCTCGACCGTAACGGCGGATTCTCAATATTTGCAGATGTAAAAGTTACAGGCCAATTAAACGATGGAAAAACTTTCGAGGCTACAGACAAAATCAGACTTATGCATAATACAAAGTAAAAGTAATCTCTACTATCTAAGCTGAGACATCGAAAAACGCCTGCCTGGACACTCCGTCACACGCGCACCAGGCGTACCCTTATGACTATACACCATCTCATCGTGTATCCCGTAACGCTTCTGAAGAAAATGCGTCAGCTTCTTAAGCGACGCCATCTGCTTGGCCGTCGGTGAACGCTTATTAAAATTACCAACAAGACAAATCCCAACCGCCTCCTTATTCGCCCAGTTGTCCTTTGTGCGGCAATGAGCACCAACCTCCTGCTGACGCCACCGATAAGTAACCTCAACCTCACCATCACCGCTTCTCGTCCCGTTACCTATCACAAAATCATAACCGACACCCTTCCACTTATTGCCCTCACGATGCCACTTATCAATTATCGCCGCATTGCCGTAACTCGTCGCAGAATGATGAACTATCACCGCACTCCAACTCTTCTCAACATTTCCAGGCGGAAGCCACTCGCGAGGCACATAACCATTGACCTTCACTTGCGGCTTAGGAGTCGCAAATATTTTAGGCAGGTTAAATATCGGAGTTGGTTCATTAGATATCTCAGGAACAGGCTCGGCCTGATACACACAGCCGCTAAAAACCAACAATATTAAACAATAAACAAAAAACCTGGACATATAATTAGGTTCACTCCTTTGTTTTAAAACTCGATGTTGATAGTGTCGGCTATCACTCACCTTCCTGTGCAAAAAACCCGCCAAAAAAACGCATTAACTACTTGCGCTCTTCGTTTTAGCCTTCTTACTGCGATGTTTCACCATGCGAACGCGGTTGCCAGACTCATTAAACTCCACCACATCCATATATGCACGCATCAAAAACAACCCCCGCCCGCCTGTCTTATAAAGATTCTCTTCGTCACGCGGGTCAGGAACATCGTCAGGGGCAAAACCAACCCCCTCATCGGTCAGACATATTTCTATTTTCTCCGCCTCCACAGAATAATCTATTTTGATCACCTTCGAACCGTCCATGTTATTACCGTGTTTCACCGCATTGATAAAGGCCTCTTCCAATGCAAGATGAACCGCGAATATATCAGCTGCACTAAAATCGTTCGCCTCAAGCTGAGTCAGTATCCACCGACACTCAACTTCTATCACGGATACATTACTCGCAACTGTCATGCTTCGGCTTATAGGGGTCTTCATCTCCATCAACTTCTCAGACTTAATATCGCTAACTTATTTTCAAAATTCAATCCGAATGCAAAAAACTCGCTTCGGCACTCGCCAAATCGTCATAAATATCAAATATCTTAGTCAACCGCGTTATCTTAAATATCTCATAAATCTTAGGATTGATATTGCAAAAGCGAAGCTGACCGTCATGCTCATAGATCTGCTTACTTATACGTATCAAAAGCCCCAACACCGCCGAAGACAGAAACTGAACCTTACCAAAATCAAGGATTAGATTCAGATGCTTAGACTGCTCTATCACTGACATTATGGACTCCTGGACCGCCTGAATCTCCTGCTCTTCAAGAATCTTCTCGTCTACAAAACGGATTACAGTCGCGTTTTCTGTATAATCAACGCTTATTCGTGGTTTTATAGGTACCATCATTGTCTCCAAAATTCGCTATATTAACACAAAAGCTTATATTACATTCACTTATCTGTCAAGGTTTTTGCAAAACACACATAGAAATTACCATTCTTGGTAATTCGCTAATACGGAATAGCAATATTTTTTTAATTTTAACCATTTTATTATGGAAAAAGCCTTGTAATTTGATAGGATTTCGCTTTATTACATTAACTGTCATTTTTTCGCAATAAAACGATAATTGATTGCGTCTATACTTTGGAATTTATAGTTTTTTTATTAGGATTTTAAGGATATATAGAACAGCAACTTAGAACTATGCGTACTAATCCATGGAAGAAACTAATAAGTAGAGACGGAGTTTGGAAAAATGTATTTGAGCGGATATGTAAAGGGAGAGAAAAATGTTTTGTTCCGGGGGTATGTGTAAAATATAGTTTGGGATAACTCACCCAATTTGAGTATTACTGGAAAAAGGAAAAAAGAAAATGTTAATGGTATTTAGGAGGCCGAACAATGAGAATTAGTAGATCTACTGGGTATGCACTATTGGCTGCTGGCTATATTGCAAAACACACTGAAAAAGGGATTATACTTTCGCAAAGTATATCGAAGGAATACGATATTCCTTTAGAGTACTTGCTGAAAATCCTCCAGCAATTGGTCAGAGCAAATGTGCTGCGTAGCAAAAGAGGGCCAAGAGGTGGCTTCTCGCTCGCAAGACCAACAAAGAAAATCTCCATGCTGAACATCATCGAAGCTGTTGAAGGACCAATCATCAATCAGCTAAACCTTATCGAACAGGCACCAAAGGAAAAATTCAGCACTAAAGCCGAGATAGCATATGAAAAAGCGCTCGCCCAGGCAAAGGCTGTTTTTGAAAAAACCAAACTTGCTGACCTGCTCTAAAGTTCTTAGCTGAATATGAAGATTAGTCAATTTCAACAGATTATCGCTGATCGATACAATGAGCGGGATACTGAGCGGGGAACTCCTGCGACTTTCTTGTGGTTCATAGAGGAAGTCGGTGAACTTGCTACTGCGTTAGCTAAAAACGATCAGCCTAACAAAGAAGAAGAATTTGCTGATGTGCTTGCGTGGCTTGCCACTCTGGCGAACATTAACGGTGTTGACCTCGAAAAAGTATGCGAAAAGTATACTAAAGGTGACATCATTGGATTCAAATAAGATAGGGGCAGCCTAAAAACTGTCTCTATCTTTTCTTTTTCAGTCTCCAACCTCATCTACATGCTGTATACCGCTGTCCTTGCCAGCCGCCGCCAACGCGCGATAGAAACACCAGCCAAGACCACCTATCAGTATCAAAAACACTACCGCTAATATTATATAAGACACCCCGCCAAGTTTATCACTGATTACCTTGGGACTCTCGTCAATTTCAAGACCAGCTGTAAATCCTACCAATACCAACGCGACAAAAACACTTATATCCATTATACCTAACAACCCCGCCCATCGCGCCAACCAACTGCTCTGACTACTCGGAGTCGTCGTCTTCTCAAGAACATAGTTACCTAAAACAACCGCCACAACCCCGCCAACTACCATCAACCAATACAACGGATTACTCACTACCTCACCAGCTGCCACAGACACCGACCGCGACAACGCAGCCAGCAACAACACCGCCGACACTAACGCAAAACCAAACGCCCACAGACCCCCGCGCCTGCCTTTAATTTCCAACTCCAGCTCAGGACGAGATGGCTCTGCTATATCACGCCGACCGCGAACCAAACTAAGCACCACCGCAAGAACCGGAACCAATACCCAAACACCAACACCTACACAATTCGTCACTATCCACTCGCCATCAGGCTTACGCAAAAATCCGCTCTCATTACCTATATCATCAAATAGCTGCCAGAAAAATAACACGCCAAGAACTATCGGAATGAAAATCCGTATCAGATATTCCCACCATTTACCCAACTTCCAGTCACTGTTGCTGTTCGCGTGACGACGCAATGTCTCTATGCGCCAAAGCCAACCAACAACCACACATTCAAGCAATCCCAAAAACACTATCCCACGCGTACCATTCACAAAGCCGTCTATCGTATCGAGCCAACCCAGCCCCCCCTCAGTAATAAACACCAAACCAATCAAAAAACCAACAAGACTAAGCAGCGGCAAAACGATACTACGCCGCCAACCGCTCTTATCAACTATACTCGCCAAAACCGATTCCGTTATCGAAAACGCCGAGTCAATTCCCAATGTCACTAACGCGAAGAAAAATATAAAACTAAAATACGCCGAATAAGGAAGCTGTGCCAACGCGTATGGAAACGCAACAAACGCCAATGAAGGACCCTTCGTAGCAACATCTGCAACACTCACCGGATTGCCGCTCTGCTGGGTCACATACGCCATCCCGCCCAAAGTCGCAAACACCGCAAGACCCGCGATAAAACTCGTCCCAAAATCAGCCAGACCTATTATCATAGCGTTATTATTGATGTCACTTTTGCGATGCAGAAAACTCGCGTACGTCAGCATCACACCAAATGCCAAACTCAAAGAGAAAAATACCTGACCAAATGCATAACGCCACGTGCTCGGCTTGGCCAACTCCGACCACACAGGGTCGAGATAATAAACCAAACCCTGCATGCTTCCCTCCAACGTCAATCCCCGAACCGTCAACACCAACAGCATCAGCCACGGCAGCGGTACCGTCAACCAAACTATCTTACCTACCTGCTTAACTCCCCTAAAAATACAAAAGTACATCGCAACCCACGTTATTATCAGGGGCCAAACAAGATTCATACGAACAGAACCTAACGCAGGCCCCTCCTGGTATCCGAGATAATCGTCAAAAAAGAATTTCTTCGCGTTCGCAACCCCCTCAATACCCTCACCGGCCCACGGAAGCTCGCCCCCGTTAAATATTCCCAAAATGCTGTACCACAAAAAGCTAAAACAGTAAGCAAGAATTACCGGATAATATGTTATTATCGCAAATCCAAGAATAATACCCCACCACCCAACAAACTCAAAACGCTTATGACCACGCTTAAACGCATTCGGTGCCGCACGCTGAGTATAATGACCGATACTAAACTCAAGTATCAACAGCGGAATCCCAATAACTATCAATGCCGCTATATAAGGTATCAAAAACGCGCCGCCCCCGTGACTGTAAAGCTTATAGGGAAAACTCCATAGATTACCAAGCCCAACCGCCGACCCCACTGCCGCAAGAATAAAACCGCCGCGAGAACCCCAACTCTCACGCTGTTCCTCTAATAAAAACTCCGAACCCAAAGCCTAACCTCCATGCGATAAATCCGGGCTCACTTCTCTATACCAAGAAGCTCCAGACTGTTACGCTCTATAACACTGCGGATCGTACTAAGAGGAACACTCGGCAAATTCGTGTCACTCAATAGCTTATTAAATCCAAGCAAAGTCTCGATACACTCACTCGCTTTGCCAAACGGAAAGCCACTCCCAAACAACAGCTTATCCATCACGCCGCGCTCATGAGCACCAAGAACAATATTATATATCTCCCACACACGAGCCGCCTTCACCGTCAAGTCAGCATAAACATTCTCATGCTTCGAAACCATCGCAAGACTCTGCTCAGCGAACGGCAGACCCATACTCCCGATGATTATCTTCATCGAACCGAACGCCCTGGCAACCTCATCAAGAAGGTAAGGCTGTGCGTAATCCAATATCGCATCGGTCCCAAGCACCCCGCCATTATGAAAAAACAACGGCAATCCCAATTCCGCAACCGAACCGTAAAGCATCATCGCCCTGCTGTGACACGGATGAAAGTCACTACCGCTGCAATACAACACAACACCTTTCAACCCCAACCCCTCAGTGACCGCCGCAACTCCATCAACACTAACGTTATCTTCGCGAGGGTCCATCACAGCAAACCCGACCATCTTATCGGTATGATTGCTCACATATTCAGCCACCAGCTTATTCGCTTCCTCATTAGATTCACCTGCCGTCGCGAGAACTATACAGGCATCTACAGGCTCGGCACCCTCCAAATGCTCCGACGGGTCCGTCTCATTCGTCAAATGCGTATGACAATCAACTATCATTTCCTACACCTCTAATAAAAACATCAATACTTCCCTGTAATCGGTATCTTAGTTCCCCACTTTCCCACCGTCAAGCACATTTTTAACCACATTTCTTGTCATTGCGAGGAGCAAAGCGACGCGGCAATCTCATGAAAATGTCATTCCTGCGAAAGCAGGAATCCATTTACGAGCAACCTGTCTCCAAGGGAAGCGCGGCAATCCGTTATGTTTAGCCCTGCCATCACTATGGCAGGGTTTTTGCCTGCCCTCCGTAGCCCTCGTCCTCCATAGCTTTATGCGACGGAGGATTGGCGAAGTAGGGTTATCCTGTAGATTCAATTCCTCATCCGGTCAACGGACTACTATTCCCTGTCTTTTATCCTTTTTTGTCCTGTAATCCTGTCTAAACATTTTTCGTGCTTCGTCATTGATTCCTCATTCGGGCTTCTTAATTCGAAATTCGCTTTGATGCTTCGCATCAAACGCGTTTTTCCTTGACTCTGCGCCCTCCCAACGCTAACATTCACTCATGGATTGTCCAGTTTGCAAAAATGCTGCTATGATTACTTTCGAGCTTGAAGGTGTAGAGGTCGACCACTGCACCGAATGTACCGGCATCTGGCTCGACGCCGGCGAACTCGAACTGCTCCTCGGCAACCCCGAAGATGCAAAAAAACTCCTCGATTCTTTCAACATCGATAAAACCTGCAAAGAAAAACCCCGAAAGTGCCCCATCTGCAACAAAAAAATGCAAAAGGTACTCGTCGCGATGGCACAATCCCCCTTACTCATCGACAGATGCCCAAAGAATCATGGCCTATGGTTCGACAAAGGCGAGTTAAAAGAAATACTAAGCGTAACATCTTTCACCGACGAAAACAAAGTCGCAAAACTTCTATCACAAATCTTCACCGACTAAAACAACCCCTCGAAGACCTTAATACCATCAACAACCCTGCAAACATGGACCGCGTATTTCTCCGCAAAGTCCGGACACTTCTTTGGATACTCTTTATCAACCGCTTCCTTCAAAGCATCCACACTCCCGACTTTAACCAGCGCACCCGATGCTCCCTTATCGCCCCCGCCAAGCATCCGCTCTCCTAAAACTCCCTCAACTCCCCTCGCTATATCACACATCGCCTCAAGTTCATCCCCCGATATCTTATACTCATCACGAAGCCCCAACCCGTCAGCCCGAAATATCGAACCAACCGTCTCAATGTCACCGCCCTTCCACGCATCAAGCATCTCATAAAACCGACGCTGCGCCTTAAATATATAACGCAACCTCTCAACCAAATCCGGATACGCAACCGAAAGCTCACTTTCTATTTTCTCAAAAACCCCCTCTTCCTTAATATCCGCAAGACATTCAATCTCATAGCCGTTATCTTGCAATATCCCCACCAACTGTTCACACTCTGCCCGCCGAACCTTATAAGTCGACTTCTCCAGCCCGGGCCTTTCGGTCCCCGTATCAAGACAAACTATCCGAAAATCCGCCGCACCCTCGCCAAGCGGCACATACTCTATCGTACGCGCCTTCGGATTGTAATGCGTCCCGAAACCCTCCTTAGCAAACAATATCATTATCTGGTCAAGCTGACCGCAAGGCGAACCTACATAATCATTCTCAACCGCCTGAGCCATATCAACTATCTTAAAATCATCATCCACCGCAATCCCATTAACTTCCAGCATCGTCAATATCAAATTCAAACTAAGCGACGCCGACCTGCTCATCCCGCCGCCCGGTATGTCACCATATATCACCGCGTCGATTCCCTTACTTATCGCATACCCTTCCCGCCGCAATACATAATCAACCCCATACGCAAACCTCGCCCAGCTGTCCTTCACGCTCCCAGCCTCCGGAACATCCCCAACCCCGAACTCAACAACCCCGTCACCGACAAAGTTCCCGCTATACAATCGCATCTTCCCCTCATCGTTCCCCTTATACGCCATCCATATAAAGCGGTCGGTGCCCACACCAAAAAGTTCCGTCCCGTTATAGTCACCATGTTCCACCCCAAGACAAAATCTCGACGAGCTCCGCCGAACCTTTGCACCGCTCAAATCAATACCCGCATCCTTCGCCAACCCCTTTATCTTCTCAATAGCTGCTCTATCCTGTTCACTCAACATCAAAAAAACCTTTCAATATCACGAACCGTTCTCTAAAAAACTTTTAACCTCATGCAATGAACTAAAAACCCCACACGTCAAACCCCGCACCTCTTCGTCCGGCACTATCAAATCCTTCACCATAACCACATCCATACCCGCTGCGTGCCCGGCCCGTATCCCGTTCTCCGAATCCTCCACTACCACACACTCCCCCGCCGGCGCCCCAAGCTTCTCCGCCGCTAACAAAAATATATCCGGTGCAGGCTTACCATTCTCGACCTCGTCCCCGCACACCATCGTCTCAAATCTTTCCCGCAACTTAGTCAAAACAAGTTTATGCTCCGCCGCCTTTCTGCTCGTCGATGTCGCTATCGCCCGCCGTATCCCCCGCTCATCCAAAAAGTCCAGCAACTCAAAAACCCCGGGCTTTATCCGTATCCCATTCTCCTTCACATACCCCTTTATATATTCATGCCTTAGCCGCTCAGCCTCAGCGTAACAAAACCCCGAACCATACTCCTGACGAAAAATATCGGCTATCTTGTCACTCGACAGACCAACCAGCCGAAAAAACATCTCATCGCCAAACGCAAACCCCATCTCCTCAAACGCATACCGCCAACCGTCACGAGATAAAGGCTCAGTATCCACTATCACGCCGTCCAAATCGAATATCACCGCCGAATATGACATAAACTAACCCCTAAAGTCACCATTTCCAAAACCAATCCCCCATTTTAGCCAAAATCGGCCTCATTTACCACCCCATAATCGACCAACATTTATAATCTTTGTTGTTGCCACCCGCCATTTTAAAGATATAATATCACCCAAGTCTAATTTAAAAGGAATGAAACCGTTTTGGGGGAAACTCAAGGGAAAGGAAGGTAGCATATATGGAATTTGGATTTTGGGACATTCTTGTATTTCTGGCATTCGTCATCGGCGTCATAACTCTCGGCCTCGTAAAAAGCAGACACGAAAAAACATCAGAAGATTATTTCCTCGCTGGTCGTGGCCTAAAGTGGTGGCTCGTTGGTTTCTCACTCATCGCAGCAAACATCTCAACAGAACAATTCGTCGGCATGAGCGGTAACGCCGCAAGTCATGTCGGACTCGCTATAGCAAGTTACGAATGGATGGCTGCCATCACACTCGTCATCGTCGGATTCTTCTTCCTGCCATACTTCCTTCGCGCCGGCATCTTCACAGTTCCCGAATTCCTCGAATACCGTTACAACGGCACCGCAAGAACTATCATGGCACTCGCCACTATCGGAATATACATGCTCCTGCTCGGAGCCGTAACTTACTCCGGTGCACTGACAATAAAAACGCTCGCAGGAAAAATGGGCCACGATGTCAGCTTAATGACAGGCTCGCTCGTTATCGGAATCATCGCTATGGTATACGTCACCGCAGGCGGACTAAAAGCCTGCGCATGGGCGGACCTCGTACAGGGCAGCGCACTCATTCTCGGCGGTGCCGCCATCATGATTTTCGCATTCCTCAAACTCGGAGCAGCAACAGAAGCTGTTAAAGTCGTCGACCTTCAAACCGGTGCTGTTGTCCTACAGTCACTCGCCGAATCCGCCGGACCAATTGAGCGATTCATCGACCTAAACGCAGAACGACTAAACATGTTCCTACCAAGCAATGACAGCGTCCTGCCATGGACCGCTCTGATGCTCGGACTATGGATCCCGAACTTCTACTACTGGGGACTAAACCAGTACATCACACAAAGAACATTAGGCTCGAAGTCACTCGCCCAGGGACAAAAAGGCATCGTATTCGCCGCAGCGCTGAAACTTGTCATTCCCTTCGCTATCGTTATCCCGGGCATTATCGCCTTTAACCTATACCATAAGGACATGAAGCTCGAGGCAGTCGCTGACAACGCCACTGTCATTGCTAAATACCTAAAGGCGAATCCAAACACTAATCTCGTACAAACTCTTGATTCTCCAACACAGGCACAAATCGACTCCTGGCCGCAGGAAGGGTTCGCCATTGCGATATTCGCAGACAGAGAATCAATGAAAGCCGTACAGATAAACAACTACCATGTACTGCCGATACTAAAATCAAAATTCGACGAAACTACTGTTGAAGACTACACCATATTCGAATCCGGCGATAAGGCGTGGCAAAGCACCTTCCCTGTCGTCGCCGCTGAACTAACCGGATACAACGAAATTACCAAAATGGCAGCAAAAATGGCCGGTGAATCCGTCGAAATCGAAAAAGTCATCGCGCATAAATACGATACCGCTATGGCGCAACTACTCGGGAACGTACTGCCACAAAAAGTCGGAATCGTAGGTTTCGTTCTCGCAGCTCTGCTCGGCGCCGTCGTCAGTTCACTCGCCGCCATGCTAAACGCAGCCTCGACTATCTTCTCGATGGACATCTACAAAAAATACATCTCACCAGATGCATCGCAAAAATCGCTCGTCACTCTGGGCCGACTTTGCGTCATCGTATTTACTTTCATAGCTATCTTCCTCGCTCCGCAACTCGGTAACCCAAAAATCAGCAACAGCATCTTCACCATCATACAGGAAAGTCAAGGCTATCTATCGCCTGGTATATTGGCGGTATTTGTCTTTGGCCTCTTAGTAAGAAGAGGACCGGCAATTTGTGGCGCAGTCGGATTAGTCACAAACTTTGCCGTCTATGGCGGACTGAAATATGTCTCGACTTTCGATAAGCTGATGGAAAACGAGATGATGGCAACATGTATTGGAAACTTCTTAAACCGTATGGCTATCAGTTTTGTTGTGTGTATACTCGTCATGACTGTCATCACAATTGTCAAACCACTCGCTCAGCCGATAGTCTTCCAAAAGAATACTGATATCGACCTCCAATCGTCAAAGGGCGCAAAAATCGTCGGTGTTGTCGTCATAATCGTGACACTGCTGATGTATCTAATTTTCAGCCCGCTCGGTATCGCTAAATAAAAACCTGTATATATAAGGAATAGAAAAATGAGTCCAACTGTTATTGCGATTATTGTATTTGTCGTCATTGTCGCCGCAGGCATCATCAGCGTCTACAATGCCCTTGTCCGCCTGCGTAACCAGGTCGACAATTCATGGTCACAGATCGACGTTCAGCTAAAACGACGTCACGACCTCATCCCCAACCTGATAGAAACAGCCAAGGGATACATGAAGCACGAACGCGAAACCTTCGAAGCCATCACAAAAGCCAGAAGCCAGGCCATGGGTGCAGGTTCCGTCGCTGATTCTTCAAAAGCTGAAGGCGCTCTCGGACAGGCTCTTAGCAATTTCATGCTCGTCGTCGAAAACTATCCCGAACTAAAAGCTAATCAAAACTTCCTCTCTCTGCAGGAAGAACTGACCAGCACTGAAAACAAGATCGCTTTTTCGAGACAGAACTATAACGATCAGGTTTTGTTCTTTAACAATAAAACGCAGATGTTCCCCTCGAACATCATCGCTAACATGTTCAGCTTTACTAAGCGTGACTTCTTCGAAATTGAAAACGAAGCTGAAAGAAATGTACCAAAAGTAGATTTCTCTTAAAATGACACCGTTGTCATCCTGAGCGTAGCGAAGGATCTCAACCCTAATCTATGCATGAACGCTTAACCCCCGAACTCACCCGGGGGTTAGTTTTAAATGGCCGGAAAATGTGGCATATTGAACAAACACAAGGGAATAATACATGAAATTTCAAGGCGCTGTCATTAAGGAACAAGGTGTCACATTTGCAATTGTTATCGTTAAAAAAACAGTCGTCGATAATGCAACAAGTGCAAGAAAAGCAATTATGAGTTTTCAGCCTATTTTTTCAAATATTCCCATTGTTCTTATGGCACAAGACTCTCGAGGAACACCAACCTATTATGGACGAAAAGATATTGTCGGATTTTTAGCGAATATACCATTGAGCGTTATTCCTTGGAAAGAGTATGCGTCACACTAAATAACGAGATATTTTTCTTTATGTTTATGAATTTCAGTTGGGAGAAACATTATGGACATAGTGTCAGATATTGCTAAATGGTTTAGTTCATCTCCATCAATCAGACTTACTCTCATGTTTATAGTTCTGGGTCTATTCGCAATCTTTTTAAGTCGCATACTAATAAAACTGTTTATTGAAGTAGGATATTTGCGAGGATCCTATAGGGGAAGGACACCTGTTGGCTGGGGTGAACCCGCCAAATTAATTAAAACTCCTAGCTCCGAAGATGGTATTGAGAAAATACGTGAACGATTGCTTAACATACCAAATATTTCATTTCATTACGCAGATAAAGATAACATCACAAATTATTATAACGATTATTTCCGTGAACCAACTGTAGAAAACTTTGTAAAAGAAGCCACTAGTGAAATATCCGGAGATTTAAAAGGAAACATACCCAAATTTTTAGAGGCCAAGGCTGGTGGAAAAAATCTGACAAAGTGGATAAGTACCATTAAACTTCCTGATACATCACTAAATGGAATGTTTCTTCGATATCAACGAGAAATAATTAATAATAATCAGGTGATCCTGGGACTTGAAATAGCAGATGTTGAGTTGTCTGATATGACAGAATTCGAAAAGTTAGTTGACATACTTGAAAAGGATTTCGATTTCAAGATTGACACAAAAGCCTTAGACAAAGGCCGAACAAAGCTCAAAGGAAAAACTGCTGAACAAACAATTAGCAAATTAGAAGATGCTTCTGGTTGGGTTCTTGTTGAGGGAAATTTCCAAATCTCAGTAGCAAAAGAGGGATTCTATAAATGTACCTACTCGCACCCAATAAATTCATATCTGCCTGATTCTAATAAAGATATAACAATCTCATTTCTTATACCTAAAAATGGCATTGAGCCACATGTTGCTGGCAATTATCTTGAATCGATAGATAGAGAAATCCCACTAACAGTTTATGGAAAGGTATGGCAACCTTTGAACAAGAAGCAGGATATTTGGGAATTGCAAATAACCCCCTTAGCTGTCTATTAGTATTCTCTGTATCTTATCTTCTGGTTTCTTTTCCGCAAAAAATTCGTCGTTAATTACCCGTCGTCGTTTCAACCACCTCACTTCGACATTGGGTGTTGGATATTCGATATTGCGTCTTTAGCCTACCCAATAATCAACAGTGCTACATAGGGCACGATATTGAACACTATCACAAAGATCTTATACAGCCCGATGAAGCAGATCATCGCTATATCGAATGCCTCTCGCGATATCGGGAAAAATCTATTGGTCATCCGGTAAGAAAAATCGTCGAAGAACATGTACACAATCGAAGTTAAAAGCAACAACCCCACATTTATAACCGTGCACCACATAAAAAAGCATGTCAATACCTGTATATCCACCATAACATTTCTCCTTAATCATTCCGCATAACATTATTGTCGTTAGGTTTACCTGTCCCATAGGGAGCCCCGCCTGCCGCGGCGTAGCTTTATGCGAAGCCGGGTTCCCGTCACCTCATTATACGTCGATAACTTTCACTTTCAAAGCTAAAAAGTAGACAATTTAATTTCAATCTTGAACTTTTATAAAAAACCCGTTATCCTAATAACAGCTAAATTCCACTAACTAAATACTATTCACTAAGGACTAAATACTAATTATGTGGGAACAGATAAGAGCAAATAAGAGAAACTCTATAATACTGATGGCCTTAATGGGTGCGGTACTGCTCCTCCTGGGCCTGGCCATCGGCGCAGGCTTTTTCGGCCAAGACGGAGCATGGATTGGAGTCATCATCGCATCGGGCCTCTGGTTCATACTAACGCTCGCTAGCTTTTCAATCGGCGACCAGATACTGCTCTCAGCAAGCAAGGCAAAACCCGTCACAAAACAGGTCCACGCTCAACTGTTCAACGTCGTAGAAGAAATGACCATCGCCGCCGGCCTGCCGAACATGCCAAACGTCTACATCATAAACGACACCGCCCCCAACGCTTTCGCTACCGGCAGAAACCCGAAAAACGCCTCCGTCGCAGTCACCGCTGGCCTGCTCGCTAGACTAAACCGTGACGAACTACAAGGCGTCGTCGCTCACGAAATCGCACACATCATAAACCGTGACATCCTTTTCGTCACAATGGCAGGAATCATGCTCGGCTCGATCGTACTGCTCTCACAGGTCTTCCTGAGAGGCATGTTCTACAGCTCAATGATGGGCGGTTCGAGTCGAAGATATTCTTCAGGACGTGGAAGTGGAGGCGGACAGGCACAACTCATTATGCTCGTCGTCGCTATACTCGCTGCCATCCTCGCCCCAATCATGGCTCAGCTGTTATACTTCGCACTTTCGAGAAGACGTGAATACCTCGCCGACGCCGGCGCCGCCAGACTAACACGCTACCCCGAAGGACTCGCCTGCGCACTCGAAAAAATCGCAAACGACCCCGCACCCCAACTCGCAGGCGCTAACAAAGTCACTGCACCGATGTACATCTGCAACCCGTTCAAAAAGAAAAAACAGGCGAAACTCTCCGACCTCACAAGCACACACCCCCCAATCTCCGAACGCGTAAAGATTCTCAGAAAAATGACATACGGTGCCTCATTCAGGGACTACTCGAACGCATATTCGCAACTGACCAACTCGAAAAACACCCCCGTCCCTGCTTCTGGCCTAACCTCAGAAGAAGTCACTCTAAGACAAGCCGGCAAAAAACAAAAAGCGGAAAAACAACTTCACCAGATCGGTGACATCATGCGACACGTAAACGGATTCCTTTTCCTCACCTGCGTTTGCGGCCTGAAACTAAAAATACCCCCGAACTACAAAGGAAAACAGGTCAGATGCCCTAAATGCAAAAACACCCTCGACATAAAACAAAAAAAACACTAACAAATCCCCAACCGTCTCGGATACAAAGAGTGTCATTGCGAGCGACCTGTCCCCAACCGCAGCGCGGCAATCTCTTGTTACACCGCTTGGCATCCCCCCATCAGAGCCCAAGCGACAGCGCAGGGTGGGCAATAGTAAATAGGCAATAGTAAATAGGCAATAGTAAATTTATGCCATAGGTATTGTAAATCCTTTTACAGCTCTCTCTTCATCTGCTCATAGATCAATCGCGACTTCGTCTCATTACCGAAAATACCTATACGAATCGATATCTTCGTCATCCCCTCCGCCGTCGACGTCAATTTTATCGTTATCTTTTTGTCCTCTGCGTCACGAACAACAACCACCCCGCTCAACGCATCCTTACTTTTCTTCGTCACGGTAAGCTCTAATTTCCGCACCGCCGCCTCGGTCGCCGCGTAAACCTTATCAAGACTCGCAGCCTCAACAGCCTCCAAATCACCACGGACATAAGCAACAGTACCCGCCGCACCTGCACCTACCGCCGCTATCATACAACCACCGATAAAACACACCACCCCAAGCGATAACACCATCACAAAAATCTTACCTTTATCCATTTGCTTTCCTTTCTGCTTTGCAGGCCCCGAGACGACATCCCCCATAGATTCATAAATGAATCTGGCGATGGGGACAAGTCGGGCATTTAACGACGAAATGTCTCCGCTTCGCTTCGTGTCCGTTAAAATTCCCATTTAGTAACGTCCCAATAAAATATCCCCTCAAAAAGATTTTGTCAATCACCTTCTCGGCGATTTTACGACCGAAAAAATCCCCCAAAGCACTCCAACAAGTTAATATCGCCATGTCACCGCCCACGCTTAACCTCCTATAATATAATTTTACCAAAATTTAGTCGACCAATTTGCTCTCTTTAATTTCATTACTTATACTTTGACTGTCGTCAATAGACCGAAAAAACGAGGATAAGACGAGGAGGAAAAACATGTTCAAGCTTAAGAATATAATGACATTACCGGTTGTGACCGTAAACGAAGATAAGTCCGTCTACGATGCCATGACAACACTGAGAAGACACAACATTACCGGAACTCCCGTCATAGACAATAACGAAATGCTCGTCGGAATCATTACCGAAAAGGATCTGCTGAGGTTCCTATATGCCGCCGAAACAAAAGAACCAAAAGTAAGGGACTTCATGACAAAAGACGTTATCAGCTTCGACATCGAAGACAGCATGATTGATGTCACTGACTGCTTCATCGAAAACCAAATAAGAAGAGTACCGATAATCGAAAAAAATAAAGTCGTCGGTATAATTAGCAAAAAAGATATTATTGACTACATCTTAAAAATGAGAGAGGTCGGAGAGATAGAACTCGCACTGCAGTCAATCCACTCAACAGAAAACGGGCATCTGTCGGGACAATAATCAAAACTCAACGCATTACCCAGCGTTGACCCTCGAACATTAACTTCGCATCGTAACGAAACGCCGCGTCCCCACTCACCTTGTAACTTAACTCAAGAGTCTTACGAAGAAAAACCTTCAACGCGTTACCATCCGCGTCCTTCTTAACCGGATGCTCGATCACCGCCGTCTCATTACTAAGGCCCGTCACATAAAGACGAATACCTTTCGCCTTCGCGTCAAAGTCAGGCCAAATTATCACTATATCCTTAGTGTGGTCGGCGCCCTGAAGCAACCTATGACCGCTCTCTTCAAGCAGCTCCAAAAACGGATACTTACTCTGATGACGAAGCTTGATCCGCTTAAAAACTATCGATGGTGTCATGCGACCCGAGCCAAGCACCTCAAAAGTATCTGTCACCAATTCACTTTTCGCATAAAAATCCACATCCCTGTCCGTATTATTCGTTAGCGTCACTATCAAATACCAAAATCGCTGAACCTCGCGCGAACCCTCAACCCGAAACTCTATCTGCTGCGGGTCCTCATACTTAATATCCACCGTCCAGGTACCCCCGCGCTGAACTACCGCAGGCTTCGGTGCACCAAAACTACACACACCACACATCAGCAAAATTACAAACATCAAATAATAACTACTTTTCATTGCATTACCTTACTATAAAAATAACCTAATTTACCAATTATAATCTCTAATCGGCAATTTAAACAATATGATACACTAATTCCAGCCCCCAACCAAGAACTTTTTGCCGCTTATCCAACACTTTAAACAACTATTAATCACAAAAAACCTTTGCCTAATCAAAAAAAATCAGTTATTTTATCACAAACAGGGTGAATTGGATTTCTAAGTTAGGACACGGACGATATGTCAGAAGAAAGAAAACAACTTTTACTCAAGATTGAGCCTTTATTCGACTCAAAGGACATCGACCAGCTAAAAGCTCTCCTAAAGAACCAGAGAGAAAGCCACATCGCTGAACTCGTCGAATTCGTAGACAACGACAGAAGAAGACTCATTTTCGACGCACTCGACAAAGAAGTCTCAGCCGAAGTACTCGAAAAAGTGGACGAAGCTACAAGAGGCGAACTCTTCGAAGTACTCGGTGACGATGAACTCGCTAAGCTCGTTTTCCATCTCGACCCCGATGACGCCGCAGACGTTCTAATGGAACTGCCGAAAGATGAAGTCACCGAGGTACTCGATACCTTCCCAGCAGATGAAGCAGACCAGATCATCGACCTCATGAGCTACTCAGAAGACACCGCAGGCGGTATCATGGATCCCATCGTCATCAGCGTCCAGGAAGACGCCACCATCGCGCAAGCCATCAGCAAAATCAGAGCCGCCGAAATCGACGAAGACTTCTTCTCCGTATACGTTGTCGACACAAAAAAGAAATTCCTCGGCGATGTCAGAATCAGACTACTCCTCACCTCAAAAGAAGACACAAAGATAAGTTCTCTTATAGACTCCGACACTATCTACGTCTTCGCACAAGCTGACCAGGAAGAAGTCAGAAACATCTTCTCCAAAAACGACCTCATCGTCGCACCGGTACTAAACAAAAACCATCAACTCATCGGACGTATCACCGCCGACCGTATCATCGAAGTCGCAGAAGAAGAAGCCGCCGAGGACCTATACGCAATGGCTGGTACTAACCCAAACGAACTTGACGACGTCTCTGTCGTACATGCCGCAAGGGTCAGAATGACATGGCTCCTCCCATGCCTCATCGGAACATGTATCACCGCACTGGTTATGGTCTTCTTCAAAAACCACAACCCCATCATATACCTCGCTGCCGTCGCATTCGTCCCCATGATCGCAGCCATCAGCGGAAACGCAGGACTACAAACCTCTGCCATCGTCGTCTCAGGACTCGCAACAGGCCACTTCGCAGCACAAAGACTTAGCCAGGTCTTCAACAGAGAAGTAAGAATCGCCGTACTCGTCGCTATTAGTTGCGGAGTCATCGGAGGAATTCTATGCACAATACTAATGTACACCAAAGCTGCTTCTCAATCTATCGACCCGATAAAAATCGTTTTCGCTTTCGCTTTCGCAATGTTCTCAGCTATCATGGTCGCTACCACTTTAGGCTTATTTCTACCATTCCTTTTCCGCAAAATCGGTATCGACCCCGCTATAAGTGCAGGCCCCTTGGTTACTACTGCAAATGACTCAATCAGCGTAGCAATATACATGACACTAACCCTCCTCCTCGCAGGCTAACCCCCTCACCCACCGCCTTCTATTTCACTCACACTCTTTTTCTGATTCATTTCCTGTATATTTATCAGAGGGAGGTTTAAGTCTCTTGAGCCTATTAAAATTCCATGTACCCATAAAGTATGCTATAGGTGCTGTGATTAACCCCGTCAACCAAGTTGACAAACATGACTCTGGTGACGTATAATCTAATATATGCTCGAAGACCTAAACCAATTACAAAAAACAATAGACAAAATCGTAGCAGATATGCTCGCCGCAAACATAGCACAGAAAAAAACCTACACCGACAACCGCGTAGAAAAAGAATATTGGAACCTGATTACCCCCGACGCCTTCGACAAAAAACTTATCGTCATCGCTGTTATAGGCTACCCCGAACGCGCAGGCATCTGGTCCAACACTCTCTTGCGACAATCACGTATCGCCGAAACCAGCATGGAACCATACTTCCGACAATTTTCAGAAAGTGATATCGGCCTCGTCGCCATCGACCCAAATTGCTTCGAGCCCGACATCGAAGGTGACACTTTCATTTATCAACTCGAGCGCGTCATAGCTGACATTCCCGCTAATACCAAAATAGGCCTACTCGGTTTCTCCATGGGAGGAAAAATCCTGGTCGAGTTTTTACAGCAGCGACCCGAACTCCTAACCCGCATCGCCGGACTCGCACTGATTGACCCCACCCTGCCAAATCGCCTAAGGGTTGGTAACATTCGCCCCTTACTCGACAATGACACTTTGCTTATCGCTTCGGAAGGTGAAGTTAGCCCGGGCGAGATTTCCTCTATGCTCCTGCGCATACCCAAAATTAGTTTCCCCGGAATACATGGCGAAATGCCAAACAAGGCACTCAAAGAAGTCATAAAGTTTTACGAGCAACGCTCGCTATAACCTTTTGCCAAGGCCAGATTCGCTTTTACAACTCTCTCCATAAACTCCTTGTCAGCCGAACTAACCTTACCAGCCAAACTTAACACATCCTCCTGCGACAAAACCACCGACCCCGCCGGTATAAAAACACCCCGATCCAAATCAACGCCCTCCACCACCGCACCAGCACTAACAAAAACTCCATCGCCCAACGTCGCTTTGTACACCACCGCACGAAAACCAATAAAGCAACCATCCCCAATACTGCAAGGCCCATGAATCACACAACCGTGAGCCAAAGATGTCCCCTCACCAACGCTAACCTTCGCGCCGCCAACTGCGTGAATGATCACGCCATCCTGAACATTGCTCCGGGCCCCTATCTCGATAGCCTCCACCTGCCCGGTATCATTAACCTCATCAGCCCGGACAACTGCACCAGGACCAACAAAAACTCCCGCCCCGATTCGCACATTACCAATTATCTGGGCACTCGCGTCGATATACGCACTCGAATCAACTTGCGGCCTATCGCCATTGCAATTAGCTCGAACATTTTTTCCTGTTCCTTTTCCCATGCACTCCATTCTACCCCCGACCTGCCCCCATATCCAGATTTATTTAGACAATTCGTTTTTAATTGCCCGGCCGTCTCGGCAATCTATGGGGGAATTCAACATTTTGGCAATTATCCATATATATTATTAATTCTTGTAAAAATCCGCCGCAAAAGATAAGCTACCAGCACCATTTGTTTTTTTACAAGGAGTAATATTGATGAACAGACTATCAGCTTTTGGCATTTACGTTTTAGCAGTATTATTTTTAGTATCACCGCTGTCAGCAGGCGAACAAAAGATTGTCACGCTTAAACTCGGAGCATCAGCCCCTAATTTTAATCTGCCCGGCGTCGACGGAAAAAACCATAAGCTATCCGACTATTCCAAAAGCGATGTTCTTGTCGTTATCTTCACATGCAACCATTGCCCCACCGCTCAGGCTTATGAACAGCGACTCATAAAGCTCGCCGAAGATTACAAAAAAAAGTCCGTCGCGATAGTAGCAATTTCTCCTAACGACCCGCGATCCGTCAGTCTCGCAGAACTCGGATATAGTGACATCAGTGATTCCCTTGAGGAAATGAAATTGCGAGCCAAGCATCTAAACTTTAATTTCCCTTATCTATATGATGGTGACAAGCAACAGGTCTCACGCGCCTATGGCCCCGCGACCACACCTCACGTTTTCATCTTCGACAAGCAGCGCAAACTTAGATATGTCGGACGCATCGACGACTCCGAACGAATAGGAACCGCTAAAAAACACGATACCAGAAATGCGATAGACGCTTTACTAAGCGGCAAAGAGGTCCCTGTAAAAAAGACAAAGACTTTCGGCTGCTCTATTAAGTGGGCAGGAAAATACGATTATATTAAGTACATGAAAGAGCAATGGGCGAAGGAACCTGTGACATTAAAACCGATTAACCCGAAAGCACTTAAGGAATTACTATCAAAGAAAACCGACAAGGTGCGTTTGATTAATTTTTGGGCAACATGGTGCGGACCTTGCACCGTCGAGTTTCCTGAACTGATTAATATTCATCGCATGTACAAGAACCGTAAATTCGAGATGATAACCGTTAGCCTTGATTATTCCAGCAAACACGCCGACGCTCTTGAGTTCCTAAAGAAACTCCAGGCCTCGACAACCAATTATATCAGCGACTCCGAGGACCCATACAAGCTTATCGATGTCGTCGACAACTGGCAAGGCGGCATGCCGCATACCATCATCCTCGATACCGACGGAAAAGTCATATACCAGGGAAGCGGAATGTTCAAACCATTAAATATAAAACGCCTGCTTGTCGAAAAGCTCGGAAGACATTACGAATAATACATAATCTCTTTGGCAAACCTTCCCACCTGCCCCGCACACCACGCCATAGCTTTATCCCAAGGCAAACTACCCATACCAGCCTCTACCCCAAGGCCTATACCTATTTAGCGTTTCGTTAGCCCTTTTTAATCGAATAATTGCCTTTTTCCACTCCCACATCCTTGACAAGGCCCCTTTTTTAAAGTAGAATGCAATATTATCGGCTGGGCTGATTATTGAGCAAAATATACTTCTTGTTTCATTCTCCGCCCCAGAGTATAAATACCGGAATAAACAATGTACAGGAGCGTCTAAATGCCAAAAGGACAACCTATTGACAGCCATATTCATATGGACCATGACCCGGAAATAAACAAGTATTTCCGAGCCGCTGTCAAAGTTGAAGCAAGCGACCTCCACATAAAAGTCGGAATGCCCCCAAAACTAAGAATACAAGGCGCTCTAAAAAACACTAACGGGGAAATTATCACCGAAGAAAACGCCGAAAAACTTATCTTCGAAATACTTAGTAATCAGCAAAAAGAATTTTTCCTCGAAAACGGTGCTCTCGACTTCGCTTGGCAAATCTCCGAAGCCGACAGATTCAGGGTAAACATCTTTAGACAAAGAGGACATATCAGCCTCGCTGCAAGACACATCACAAGCAAAATACCACCATTTGAATCGCTGCACGTTCCACCTATTGTAGAAAGAATCTCAGAATCACATGATGGACTAATTCTCGTCACAGGACCAACAGGTTGCGGGAAAAGCACTACCATCGCATCCATGATTGACCACATTAATAGAACCAGAGCTTGCCACATCGTAACTATTGAGGACCCTATCGAATTCATGTACGTCGAGAAAAAAGCCATCGTCTCACAAAGAGAAATCGGTATCGACGTACCAAACTATGATGACGCTCTAAGGTCACTCATGAGACAGGACCCGGACGTCGTACTCGTCGGTGAAATCAGGGACAAAGAAACACTAACCGCCGCTATGAGAGCCGCTGAAACCGGTCACCTCGTATTCGGAACACTGCACTCGGTCAGCGCTTCACAAACTGTACAAAGAATTCTCGACCTATACCCACAGGACGAAAGGGACCTGGCAAGACAAACTTTCGCACTCACTATCAGGGCAGTTATCAGCCAAACTCTTCTACCGGGTATCAGAGAAGACGCAAAAAGAATGCCTGCTATTGAAATTCTTGTCGCTAACCCTATTGTAAAAAAACTTATCTCAGAGGGAAGAGACGGCGACCTGCCTTCGGTCATCAAAGCTTGCCAAAAAGAAGGCATGCAGGACTTCACCGAATCGCTGAGACTTCTCGTCGTAGATGAATGGGTCGATTTAAAGGTCGCGCTCGATTGTGCGCCTAACGTCGAAGAACTAAAAATGGCACTAAAAGGTATCAGGACTTCTACAAGTGGAATCTTATAAATTCTATATCTCGCCGACAATGGAGCGTAATCCTTAATGAATTTAATATTAGCTTCAATTCAATACGGCGGATACATCTCTATCATAAAACTTGTCATCTTTCTGATTATGTTTATGCCATCACTAATGCTTATCACATGGGTATATACTGACGCCAGTACCGTTGGAACAAAAGAAAAATTCTGGACCGCCATCGTTTTCGCCGCTATTGCCGCTGCTTCACTCCTCTGGCTTATACTACCACTCTTCATCGTCGGATTAGCCATTTATCTTATCGCTGTCGCCGTCACTACGCTCGCATACGTTAAACACAGAAACTCTATGGTACTCGAATACGACAGAATCCTTACACCTGAACACATCAAAGGACTTTTCTCTTCGGACCGGGCAGAAAAACTCGACGCACTGAAAAGCTTCCTCTTTATCACCGCTAACAAAAATGATGTACCAATGCCTGAACCAAAAACACCTGAGTTCTACGGCTACAAAGCCGCTTACGATATCTTCCACGATGCCATCTGGAGAAGAGCAAGCAATATACTATACACACCAACACATCAAAACTACAATGTCATTTATGTCATTGACGGCGTACCTATAAAACAACCGTCCGTCGAAAAAGAACACCTGAAAAACTTTATCAATTTCGTAAGACAGCTCGCCGACCTCGACGTCAAAGAAAGAAGAAAACCACAAAAAGGTCGGTTCTCATTAATACACCAGGAAAATCAAATCGATTGGGAAATCATCACAGCAGGCTCGACCATGGGGGAACAACTAAAACTTACAAGAAAAACTTACGAAGGGCTTTCAAAACTTTCCGACCTCGAATTAATGCCGGAACAATTAAAACAACTCGCCGAACTGCAGAACCAAAAACAAGGTATCTTCATTATCAGCGGACCAAAAAAATCCGGCGTCACTACTACTTTCTACGCACTGATGAAAGAACATGATGCATTCCTAAACAGTATCGAAACTCTCGAACTCGATATCACCGCTGACGTACCGAACGTCGACCAGAAAGCTTTCTCCCTAACCGACACAGGGACCACTACTTTCGCCAAAAAATTATTCGGTATCGTCAGAATGGGGCCGGACATCGTAGGAGTCGCAGGGTGTAATGATTCAGAATCCGCTAAAATCGCCGCTAAAGCCGCCAATGACGGAAAACTCATCTACATAACTCTCGAAGCTGACAACGTCATACAGGCGCTCGACAAATGGAGAAAACTTGTCGCCGACGAAAACCTCGCTATAGACACTCTTGTAGGCATCACTAACCAAAGACTACTCAGAAAACTCTGCGACGAATGCAAACAGGGATATACTCCTAACTCCGAAATCCTCAGAAAATTCAACCTGCCTGCGGAAAAAGCAAAGGTACTATACCGCGAGGGAAAAGTCATCTACGACAAACATAACAAACCTATCACTTGCGAAAACTGCCAGGGAACCGGATTCATCGAAAGAACCGCTGTCTTCGAAATCATTACTCTCGACGACGAACTGAGAGAACAAATAAAATCAAAACCCGCCGCCGATGTCAACTCGGCTTTCAAACGGGCCAAAATGAGATACCTGCAGGAACACGCCATGAAAAAAGTTATCGCTGGCACTACCGCTATTAACGAAATGGTCAGGGTCTTTGCCAGAAAAAAAACCAGACCTGCAAGGAAAAAACCAAAACAACAATGACAATAACTTATAACAAATTAGTCTCGGAGATGCTCTAATGGCCGCTATTATCATCCTACTCATTATCGCTGCCTGTGCCGCTTTCCAATTTCTAAAAGGAACGCTCCTGAAAGCTTTCGCCATGATAATCGCCGTCATCTGCGCAGCCGTACTCGCTTTCGGATTCTTCGAACTACTCGCGCAACTTATCATCGGAAAAAACGCGACTCCGAAATTCCCTGCACTACTGCCGTGGGCTCAACCGCTATCATTTATCCTGATATTCATGCTCGCTTTCGCACTGCTCCAGACCGCAATTGAACTGCTCGCAAAACAACCCGTCAACTTTGGCGACCTACCCGAAAAAATCGGAAGAAGCATCTGCGGCATCTTCGCTGGTTTACTTATCGCTGGACTACTTATTACAGCTCTCGACATGGCTCCACTGCCAAATAAGTTCCCATACCAACGTTTCACCCAAAACCCAAAAAACGCCGAAAACCCAAGCGGTACCCTATTCAACGCCGACAGACTCGTCACTGGATGGTTCAGCTTACTTAGCAAAGGTGCCTTCTCCGGCAAAAACAGCTTCGACGCCGTGCACCCGGACTTCATCGACCAGACCTTCCTAAACCGACTTGCCGCCGATAGCGAAGTCTCTCTTGCTTCTCCAACAAAAATAATCTCCGTACCAACAAAAAACGGCATCTACAAAGCTACCGAAAATCTAAGAGACACCGACGGCAAGCCTATACAAATAAAAAGCGGACACGAAATTATCATCGTTAGAGTCGAAATGAAAAAAGCGGACCCGAAAAATGGACTCACTTTCACACCAGCACAATTAAGACTTCTATACAAACCAAAAGCTGATGCAAAAAAAAACCTAAAAGGCTCTGCAAAAAATCTATACCCCATTGGATTCATCAAATCAGAAAACACCATAGAACTTAAAAATCTAACCGACAAAATCCACATCGGAAAAAATAACTTTATCAGCGGAAAAAGAGATATAGATTTTGCTTTTCAACTACCAAATAATACCGCCCCGACACTAATACAGTTCAAACAAAATAATATCGCTAAACTCTCCCAGATAGTTTCTGTTGACAAGGCGCTGCCTGCCGCTCCCTTTGAGTCCTCACCTCTGCCTGAGAAAAAAACAAAGAGAAAGTAGCAGTATTACCATACTCAATACCTCCCAACCCTCTGGCCCCCAATGCAATGCAATAACACTACGCAAACAAAACTATGCGCAAAGTGCTATCTCCTCCAGGTCCAACTCAAGCAGATGCTCCAGATAATCGTTCAAGTCCTCATCTGAAAAATTCGCGAGAAATTCCGACTTCGCGCTTTGGTTGATTTCACAGATACTGTCGATCAATTCCCTTTTATCCATAGCCGCAATCCTTTATGCTTTAGATAGATTTATGAGTCTAACAATACGCTCTATCGTCCCAACCAACCTTTTTTCTTTAACTCACAAATACCTAACTAACTTTAAGACCTATAACCATATCCACTATATAACCTCCTCGCCGACACCCCCAATACTACATATTGCATAACTCTCTCCGCAAAGCTAAACCGACATTGCTGTGTCCAATAATATCACACGCCAACCGCCTGCCAGCCAACACCAAAAAAAATAATTATTTTTCATTTTATCTCACCGATGTTTACCTTGGGGATTCTTCTTAACGCCGTTGGGTTCTTGTTTTTAGGGTTAGCCCTGCCATCACTATGGCAGGGTTTGGTCTCGGCTAGCCCTGCCCCTCGCGGCAGGGGTTTTCCAAATTGGTTAGCCCCGCTTGTCCCCACGTGTCCTCATGCTTAGATTCATTTATGAATCTATGGGGATGCTTAGATTCATTTATGAATCTATGGGGAAATTCTCTCACCCCTTGCTCCAAACCACATCAAATACCCCCCCTACACAGTCCACGAAAACGGCTTTTCGCTTGACAAAAGAAGAGTTTTATAGTACAATTTATATCAGCATAGAGACTGAAAATGGGGAATTTAACTTGGTAACTCTATACCATGAGGATGGTGATATGAGACGGTCATTTTTTATCTTAATATTAGCTGCACTGCTTTTTTTAGCGACACCTTCTTTCGCTGACAAAATAGTAGCGTGGGGAAGGAACGATGACGGTCAATCCGACCCTTGTGATGGAAACGATTTCGTCGCCATCGCCGCAGGTAACAAGCACAGCATCGCATTAAAAGCTGACGGCTCTATCGTCGCTTGGGGAAGCAATACCGACTTCATGGGAAACCCTGCTGGCCAGGCCGACCCTTGCCAAGGCAGCGACTACATCGCAATCTCCGCCGGTGACTATCATAGCCTCGCACTCAAAAATGACGGCTCGCTCGTTACATGGGGAAGCAATAGGTGGGGCCAGGCTATGCAACCACCAGGTAACGATTTCGTCGCTATCGACAGTGGACGCTGGCATAACCTCGCACTAAGAGATGACGGCTCCATCGCTGCATGGGGACCGGATAGCAACGAACCCATCAATTATGGACAGGTAAATGACACCCCCGACGGTAATGACTTTATAGACATCGCCGCCGGCGACTATCATAATGCTGCACTAAAAGCGGACGGCTCGATAGTCATGTGGGGCGACGAAGATTACAACCAAACTGTAGACATCCCGGACACCAATGACATCATCCAAATCGATGCCGCTGGCGACCACACCGTTGCAATAAAAACTGATGGCTCTCTCGTCGGTTGGGGATATGACAACGTCGGACAAAAAACTCCGCCCGCCGGAAACGATTTCGTCGCTATCGCTGTCGGCGATTATCACAATCTTGCACTAAAAAAAGACGGCTCCATCGCCACCTCGGGCGCCAGCAGTGGTTCGCCTGTTGATTATGGTCAGACAGTCGACACACCCGCTGGTAATAACTTCCTCGCCATCGCCGCTGGTGACTGGCATAGCCTCGCATTAGAAAAAACCGCTAAGCCCGGAGATTTCAACTTCGATGGTAATGTCGATTTCGAGGATTTAATGATATTGCACGACAACTATCTGCTGCACTCAGCTATCGCTGACATCGCTCCACAACCCGCCGGTGACAACTTCGTTAATGGCCTCGACTTCGCACTATTCGCGAAATACTTCCTTACTAAATAATAACAACCCTACTTCTCCCCCTGCCACTTGATCTTTTTAAACCACGCTTGCCCCCGTACAATCTTCAGGTCTTCATCCTTCATCGCTTCATCCCTCGTAAACAAAGTCCCCTTATCCTCTCCAACCTTGAGCCACTTCTTGCAATTCTCCTCATCGCCCCTCAGGGCATATAGGCAGGCAAGGTTATATGCGCCACTACCGATCTTTAGCGATTCAGCCTTCAATAACTTTTCTTCAGCCTGCTTGAGCAAATCTTTAGCATCCTTGCCGCCTTTGAGTTTAGCCAGACACATAAGTGCGTAGCTCCAGCTATTGTATGCATCAAAGTAGTCCGGATCTATCTTGAGGGCCTTTTGGTGCTTACCAATTGCCTGATTACAAAGTTCCTCTGCATCTTTGCCTTTTTTGTGTTCAGCGAGTTCCCTAAGTACACAACCCCAGCCATAATATGGGTCACAGAAGTCCCGTTTTATCTCGATGGCCTCTTGATATTTCTCAATGGCCTGCCTAAGTAGCCCCTCTGCCTCCGTGCCTTTTTTGAGATTAGCCAGACGTAAAAGTGAGGTGCCCCAGTTATTGTATACATACGGGTTTTTATATTCTTTCTGTTCCTCTACGATTTGCCTGTTGCAATCGATGGCAGTTTCATAGTCTTTAGCTTCAGTAGCCATCAAGCCTTTATTGAACAGTTCGCTGACCTTTCGCTGTCGCTCAAACTCCTTTGATGATTCATCTTGCTGTTTCCTGGATGTTTTTTCTATTTCTTCCTGCCCGGCTTTTGCTTCGGCTTTAATAGCATCCAGTGTCTCTTTCGCTTTGGTATTTATTTCTTCAAGTTTCTCTTTCACTTCTTTATCAACACGGTCAAATTCATCCTTCGCCTTTCTCTCCCACTCCTGAGCCTTATCACGAGCAGCCTTCGCCTCCTTACCTGCTTCTCTGGCTTCCTTAACTGCCTCTTTGGCATCTCTGGCGGCTTCTTTGGCTGCTTCAACCGCCTCCTTGTAATCTTTGTTGTTTTTAAACACAAGGTAACCCATACTTGCAAAAGCAAGCCCTACAAAAGTTGTAACCAAACCAAGTATTACTTTTATCGCCCATTTAAGATTATCAACGTCTTTCTCTTTTGCCGCAGCCTTATCTGTCGCAATTACCTCTTTAGTGACACTATCCGCCTTCGCCGGGTCTGCTGACACCACCTTCTCAGCCGTGCCACTCTGTTCTTCCGCAAACAGCGTCGACAAACTACCTATTACCAAAACAATCGCCAAAACAGATATACGTTTTTTCATTTCTTATCCCTTTAATTCCTAACCACTATTCTTTTTGCTCGTCTTTTTGATTATCCGTCATCTTGAATATATCTTTGGTCAGTTCTTTTATATGCAGCTGATTAAGAAAATCCTTAAAGTCCCTTTTAATTACTTCCCCTTGCTCTGGATTATCTTGCATGAATTTTATCAGTCGCTCTGACGTCCCCAACTTCTCCTCAAGTTTTTTCTTTGCATCTTCTGACCAACCTTCAGGAGGTTCCGACTCTGGCCATTCTGTCAACCAGTTAGATTCTGGTGTATTTATTACTATTTCTTTAATTTTCCAGTGAACGGAATGAGCATCTTCTTTATTGTTGCGGACTACAGTAAATATCTTCTTCGTAAGTGCTGGAAATAGACCAAAAACAATACCAGGAAATAGAACCGTAGCCCAATAATCCATGTCAATTTCCTGGGCAGTGCTTATCACATACCTTTTCCCTGAATATTTATTTTTTACCCTACTGAACAACCCGCCTTTATAACCTTTTTCTGTCATATTCCGCTTTCAATTTTCACTATCTAACCATACCAGAAATAATCATACCTTATTATCCGCTAACTTTCAATTAAAATCCTGCCTGCCCTGAGTTTATCGATGGGTGCCTAAAAAAATCTGTGCTAATCTGCCTTAATCCGTGTCCATCTGTGGAGGCTGTTTTTCGGGCTTCATCATTGATTCCTCATTCCGCCTGTCCTGAGCGCAGTCGAAGGGACACCGCCTCGGTAACGCGTTTTTCCTTGATTTTTACCGCAAAACCTGATAAAATGAATCATCGAAAAACTAAGGATAAAACCGCAATGAAAGCACAGTGCATTCACTGTCTGAAAATTTATCATCCGCCAGACGGTAATCAGGGCAAGAGGGCCTTTTGCCCAAAATGTCATCAGTCTTTCATCATTACACCCTTCGTCGAACCTATCGATGCAATACCGCAAACCAAGCCAGATGTCGTTTCGACACCCGATGTTTTACCAGAGTCTAACGTCATTTCAGAACAACCCGACACCGTTGCACCTATGAAAAAGCCCGGCGCCGTTTCGGACACAAAGCGAAGCGCAGAGCCCGATGCCGTTTCGGACACAAAGCGAAGCCCAGAGCCCGACGTCGTTTCGGACACAAAGCGAAGCACAGAGCCCGACGTCGTTTCGGACACGAAGCGAAGCGCAGAGCCCGACGTCGTTTCGGACACAAAGCGAAGCACAGAGCCCGACGTCGTTTCGGACACAAAGCGAAGCGCAGAGCCAGATGCCGTTTCGGACACAAAGCGAAGCACAGAGCCCGATGCCGTTTCAGACACAAAGCGAAGCGCAGAGCCCGACGCCGTTTCGGACACAAAGCGAAGCGCAGAGCCCGATGCCGTTTCGGACACAAAGCGAAGCACAGAGCCCGATGCCGTTTCGGACACAAAGCGAAGCCCAGAGCCCGATGCCGTTTCGGACACAAAGCGAAGCGCAGAGCCCGACGTCGTTTCGGACACAAAGCGAAGCGCAGAGCCAGATGCCGTTTCGGACACAAAGCGAAGCACAGAG
>VRUG01000126.1:0-415 GCA_019456255.1 Planctomycetota bacterium
TGAACTTACAACGATGCTTAGGATTGGGCAGTTACGAAACGGCATGGGCGTGGCTGCATAAGCTTAGACGTGCTATGGTCAGACCGGGCCGCGACAGGCTTTCTGGGATAATTGAGGTAGATGAAACGTATGTCGGGGGCGAGAAGCCCGGTAAGCGGGGGCGTGGTGCCGAAGGGAAGGCTCTGGTATTGATCTCGGCGCAAGAAGACGGCAATCGTATAGGTCGTATTCGTCTGCAACACGTACCAGATGCATCTGGTAATAGTCTTGAAGGGGCTGTTCGGCAGGCGGTAGACCCAGGTAGTGTGGTTCGAACGGACGGGTGGACAGGATATAACGGATTGAACTCGCTTGGATATGTGCATGAAGTTATTCGAAGGGATGCATCTGTAGGAGAGAATTTGCTGCCTCTATG
>VRUG01000126.1:425-3954 GCA_019456255.1 Planctomycetota bacterium
AGTTTACTGAAAAGATGGCTGATAGGTACTCATCAGGGTGGAATTAGTCATGAGCATCTGGATTACTATCTTGATGAATACACATTTAGATTCAACCGACGTACATCTCGCTACCGAGGGAAGCTATTCTATCGGCTTCTGCAACAGGCTGTCGCAACGGATCCCTCACCCTACAAGCAGATGATTTTGAACGTAAGAGGACGAAAGCCAAAATAGGCCGAACACAATATGTTGTGGTAACCTCATTAAAGGGGATACCCCCATTGAGGAATATGAAACCGGAAATGAAAAAATCGTTACTGCACTAAACAAATACATAGAAACTTTAGCTATGCAGATGGCGAACCTGGTTTGTATTTTTGATACGGGTCATTTCATTTTAACTGGAAAATTTATCTATAGCGGGGAGTATTTTATTCAGCAGCTTACAAATAATGTTAAGGCTCACTTACATAATAATCCGTATAGAGATATTAAAATAATAAAAGGCAAGCTTGGAACAAAAGCAGCTTGCTGGGGAGCCGCCTATATGGCGCAGGAGATGCTCTTTAATCCGAAGCAGCAGATCCTTTCCTAAAGGAGGAAGTATGCACATAATTCCAAAAAAAAAGCTAATTGACTTTAGCGTAAATCTTCTAACGCACTGGTCTGTTCCTGAAGGCAATGCCCGCTATATTTCACAAGTAGCTGTAGAAACCGAAGCCATGGGAATCCACACCCACGGTATGGCTGTTTTACCCTATTATGATACTGTTATTCCGCATGAATTAAATCCGCAGGCTGAACCCATACTTATTAAGGATTATGGCGCTGCCGCTCTTATCGATGGAAACGACGGCTTTGCTGAGATTGCCATGAAATTGGCTAAAGAGCTTGCAGAGAAGAAAGCAAAAATCCATGGTACGGCAATGATTGCCGTAAGGAATGTTTTCTGGCTGGGTTCCATAGGTGTTTACCTGGTGTCTTTGGTAGAGAAAGGTTTCCTGGCACAGCTCTGGGCGCAGACATCCACCTGCAGGGACTGCGCTCCTTTCGGCGGTATTGATCCAAAATTTTCAACCAACCCGGTTGCCTTTGCTTTTCCTACAGGGGGTGACCCCATGATTTCCGATTTCTCCACCACCTCCATGTCCATGGGAAAAGCAAAAAGCATGGCTAAGTCCGGCGCCAGGGCCGAGGAAGCAGTGTGTTTGGATAAAAACGGCAAACTCAGCGATGATCCGGGAGTAATCAATGAAGAGGGCTCCCTTCTCTTCTTCGGGGGAGCGCATTATGGATATAAAGGATATGGGATGTCGCTCTGGAATGAGGCTCTGACAGCTCTGGCCGGCGGGGACTGCAATAATCCTCAGGCAAAGACCAGGCAGTCATTTAATTTAACCGTTGCTGATCCGGAACTCTTTGCAGGTATTGATCGTTATAATAAGGAAATAAATCGCTTTATAGTACATATCAAGCAGAGCCGCGTTATGCCCGGATTTAACAGGATTCGTCTGCCCGGCGAAAGAAGATTCCAGAATCTTCGTGAAGCAGAGGCGCATGGCGTTAAGGTTGAAGAGAGCCTGGTAGATAGCCTGAATCGGATAGCAAAAAAGAATAAAATATCAGGAATTTAGGGGATATTTCCATCGGTAATTTCTATGGCGATTCCGCCGGCACGGTTCATTGTCCCTTTCATCGGAGACGGGCTCACACACCCCTTTACTCTCGCACTGATCCACTACCTACAGGCAGCGAACAGCACGCCACCAGCAGGCGGCCCTCTGCCAGGAGCTATAAATTCTACCAGGCTAATAGGGGTGAATAGTGTAAGCTGCAATTAGAGTTTCCCGGCCAGATATAGGGGTACATATTTAATATTCTTTTCTTTATTTAAAGAGAGCTATTCAATGACAATATTTTTGAGTGCGCAGGGGAGTATTTTAAAATATATTGTTTAAGGCTCTTTACCTGTGTTCTTGTACCCGCTTTTACCTCTATAGGTATAATTCCTTCTTCCCTTTGAAGTAAAAATTCCATTTCAGAGTTTCTCTCAGTCCATGAATATAGCTTTCTGAAACCGGCTGCAGTTAGCTCCTGAGCCACAAAGTTCTCAGCAAAATATCCTTTTGTTATGCCGTAATCCTGATTAAGTATATCCTGCCGGTTCAATCCCAGCATAGCTCCCAGGATCCCAATATCAAAGAGATAACATTTAAATATATTCTGGCTCGTAAAAGCTTCCAGAGGGATTTCTGCTCTATTACAAATTTTTATTTTTAAAATGAGTCCGGCTTGATCGAGCCATGCAATTGGTCCCATAAGATCGTTGTATCCTTTTTTCCCTGGTATAACACCTTTAAATCGAAATCTTTTTGTATTCAGATCATGATAGCCGGCAAGTTGGGATGGAACATTTTCAAATACTGAAACGATGTGCATAGAGTTTGTTTTACCGGAATGCTTAGCAAAATCACTTATATACATCTGTATTAAGTTTTCCTGGATTTTTCTGCATATTTTAGGGGATGGAATAGGATTATCAAGTTCACTGATTAGAGCTTTTACAGCTTCAGGAAGCCCTCCACAAGTAAAATAGTAGTATAGTTTTTCAAGAAGTTTATTATGAGCCGTTTCCGGGATATCTCTTCCTGAAGATGCGGCATTATAAGCCTCCAGCAACATTGGAGTATCAAGAGCCCATAGGAATTAATGATAGTAAAACTTATAATCTCTGTCACCGCAGAATGAGGGAAATCAGGAGAAAATATGGAAAAACGCATTCAAAGTTCCCTCTAAAAACCTCACGGGAAACACCAGGTTCGTAAAAAATCCCCAAAACAGTTATTACGCACCAGACAACCCCAAAAACCGCAAAGATTTCTATAAAATCGCCCAATTTAACTGCCAGAAGTACCTACCTCACCCTCAATCATTTTACAATTGGAAGAAAATATGTCAATTCAAAAAAACAGCATTAAAATTTGGAGGAGCGCGTCCTATCTTCACCAGATGTTTCAGGATTTTTCGTATTTCTTCAGGATTCATTATAATGGCTATGCTATTCCTTTGAATTTTTTGCGCGGAACACGCAAAAAATATAATAAAGTCCAGCGCCCGAACCTATTTTATTGGACTTTGGCTATAAAAACGTAGGTTGCGGATGAAATTCGTAGATGCCCGCAGGCCGAAGGTGCCCGCAGGTAATGCTGCGCTGGGATTTTCATTGGAGAACCGCAAGGAGGGGACAAGTGAGTGGATCCACACCATACACTTTGGCAATAAGCCTTGCCTACCCCAGCGGGCACAGGCATGCGTATTTTTGTTCTTTTTCTTCTATGCATCTATGCTGCATTCACATTTTTCTTCAGTAATCACTTCTTCTGCTTCTACATTATCCAGAGGCTTTTCTTTCCATCCCTGGGGAGCAAGCCTTACACAAAAATCCTTATGCTCCCAGTGACCACGGGTTACGAAGAATATAGGCCATATCTTCGGATATATTGCTTATTTTTAGGTGGTATATGCTGTGTTACTTCGGCAATGAACT
>VRUG01000127.1 GCA_019456255.1 Planctomycetota bacterium
TCACTAATCGGACTCGCCAAGCGATACCGATTTTTATTATCCCCACCCGCGTGGGCCACACGGCCATACATGGTATTAAAACACGGCAATTGACTGCCGAGATTTATGATACTATCACAGAGATGGAAGGCAAAGCTCCCGGTCTCCCTACATACCTGGGCCACACACCATTTATAATTTCATACCCTATAAGCATAAAGCCTGCCTACCTTCGAGCACCGTCAAAAAAGAGGATTTTATATACCTTTTCCCTGAGAAAACGCACTGGGGGCCATCCTCGCACGTCTTTTTTGATCAATATTCCTATAAATCCTTATAATATAACGAAAGCTTCTGAAACTGACTTGAAGCAGCTTTTTCCAGGGACATTCATATACCATTTTAAAAAGAAAGTCGAAAATAGGGACCTTCGGGCGCGTCTGGGGGAAGTTGTAATCGATTGTGGTAATGGGGGAAAAAAATGACCCCCGCACCTACCCTTTCGGGAGTCCCCAGGGGGACTTATCAGCACGGAGGGACTTTTGGTTTACTTCATATAATTCAATTATAGTACAACAATATCTAGCGGTCAATACCAATTTTTGAAGCCTCGCGCGAAAATATCAAAATCACTTTTCACCAAATGCTTAATCTCTTTCCATGGTCGCAATTCTTTTCTGGCTCGTTTTATGTAGAGTACCCAACTACAATAATCGACCATTTGGAGATATGGATGAGAGATCGATGGATGTAATCCTATTGTGTATGGTACATTGTGTAGATGCTGTTTAAGGAATCTCTTTATTCCAATCATCATTGGAGTCATTTGTCCTTTGGGTATCTGCATTCTCGCTAGAAAAATAAGAACATGGTTGAATTTTGATACATTTGTGCCAAAAGGATGAAAGACATATTTAAACAAATATTCCATCATGCACGGATAAAACACATGCAAATCTCGCCAAGTAGGATGCAGCCGTCTTTTCCTTATTGCTAAGCTATCTATTCTTGCATTTCTTAGACTCGATATAACCGGTAAGAATTTGTTTCTAACAATTTGAGAATCTTCCGTTGCATGGAAGCAGAATACATCATGTCCCTTCATGAGAAGCTCATATTTTGTTTTAAAATACGATCGTAAACCTTCTTCGGGATCTGTTGTTGAAAGGCTCGTAAGGCCCAACCATTCACTTGCGCCTGGTTTATTGGAAAAATCGAAATTTCCAGATTCATCAAGAAAAATGTATAGCACCATAAATTTGCTGAATAAATATATCTTGAGCATAGGGAATGTGTCAAATTTAATTTTTCCTACAGTAGTACTCGCCGAGCGGGTGGAACTCCCGCCACCTCGTTACACCCCAATGCCGATCCATTGCATTTCTGGGATGCCCTGCGCCGGTCGGGGAGGTGATTGCGGTGATTCCTTAAAAGCTTGATCCTGGAATGTGAACACAGCCCCTGGGAGACCGGGGGCTTATTAACTGTCGATGGAATTGTCAATGAATGGGTGGAAATATCGGGTTTAATGGGTATAAAGGGGATGTGGTAAGCCTATATAACGCAAGCAAATAGGTTCTTTTGCTTTACACCCAGAAGGTCGTCAGTTCAATCCTGGCGCCGCCCATATTATTCTTTATAATATATATAGTTATAAGCCATATTAAACAAGGTGGCTTTTTTTATGAAAAAATGCTTGAAAACGTACAACTTTCGTACAACTATGAAATTCATGGAGGTATGCGAATATGGCTGTTATCTATATTAATGATTCTGTTGATTTGATAGACTAAAAAAGAAGGAATATAAAGGGAGATTTTCGAAAAAATCAAAGGATTTCTTTTTGAAGCCTGAAAAACTTAGAGACCTTTGGAAAATATCTATATTTCCTTTAAAGTTCTCTTTCTTTCATCATTTCCACTTTATCTATGCCTGCTGTGGTACAAAATAGGCATACTTATCCCCATGCCGGATGAATCTTTTGACGTTGCAGGCAAGTGCAGCAAATACCATTTGTAACTTTATTCGAGTCAACTTTCGGTGTCTTGCCTTTCTCATTCCATGAGCATTTGCTTTTCGAGTTTACCGTTCCCTCGGCTCCTGCTCGAACTGCACACTCTTTGCGATAATCCACATCTCCCATGTATTGGTGATGGCGCAAAGCTCCGGCATACATCAACTCATCTATCGTCAGGGTCGCAACATTCTTTCCGATCTTCACCGGACATCTTTCCTTCAATGGACACTCTGCACATTTGTCTGCATCAAAATGTACATTGACTTTCCCCGTTTTTTCACTGCGTCCCTGATCAAGAGGAACTTCTCCTTCAGGGCATTCCTCCACGGTAATCTCTTTGGTTTCTTCATCTATTGTAAGCTCAAAGTCAGCTGCATCCAAAGGGCGATCTTCTTGTTCAAATCCTTCTATCGACTGACTCCTACCGGAACTCGGCCCTTCAAGATCTATTCCTTTCTCTTCAGAGCTTATGATCGTTTTGCCATTCACAAAACCTGCATCCCCATACTGAGCTTCAGGTTTCAGCTCTGCTTTCTCTACTCTCTCCTGAATATCCGGCAACTCCTTCGAATCTGCTCTTGTAGATCCAGTGGTATTCACATCAGTAATAAACTGGGTCTTGCTCTCTTTATCGTAGGTTTCGCTAACAAACCCCTTATGCCCGGTTACTTTTTGATTGCCCTTCCTCACATATTCCACATCAGTGTTATGTGGACTATTGATTATTTTTTCCCCTTCCGGTTTCTCCCTGATTTCTACCTTCGGTAAGTTGTCTTCTCCTTCAACCACTTCGCACTGCTGTGTGAACACCGTTTCTAAGGTCCTAAAACCTTCTAATTCCTTCACTTCTTCATGTGCGACTCAAACTCCCTCACAATAATATACATGTCCTGCGCCATCTCTCTAATTCGCCTTTGAGCCTTTTCCCGATCTTTTTCCGTCAAATCAAAATTCTTCTCAAGATACTGCTTGGAAAGCTTGCCGGCAATCTCATCAAAAACTCCCGCAAAAATACACGGATCATTTCCCTGAATAAGCCATACCGGCTTAAAGTCCTTAACCACCCATGGATGAAAAATGAGTCAGTCCGCTGCTTTTTTTTAACATAGAAGCACCTGCACATATGATTTATTTTATATAATACAGACCATGAGTATTTTGCCTATGCTAAATCGATATTTGGGAGAGCAACCTATTTTCTCTATTTTACTGATGACAGCTGGGGAACGGTAGTTCTTCACAACTTTGTAGAAATGCTTCGTCGTTTTTTTGAAAAGGAGAATGTCAAACTTAGACTCCAGGATAAAACGATTCAGCTTAAAAACGAATATTTATTGTCAATCTTCAGAGAGGGACAATCGGTAGAAAGTTCTCCGGAAAATTAAAGATATGCCGGAGGGACAGATAGCGTTGCACATATCGGCCAATTAATTCTGAAAAGGATTATCAGATAGCATTATTTATACCATCTGGCAAAGATCTATGAAGTTCGTGCCTTTATCTGTCCAAAATGCCAATCTGATATGAGTATTATTGCGGTCATAATGGACCCTGGACAAATACCGCAAGTTTAAACTAAACTTTCTTTCCCTCATTGTGCCGGATTCAAGGTTGAGGTATATTTTTTGCTACCCTTAAGACCCTGTTTTATAAGTTTGGATGAAAATTCCCCTTGTAAATCAGACCCTTTATAGTTTTTTTCCTGCTATGGCATGATTGCTCATATTTTTTTGCATTCCTGGCTGCAATTTCCTGAGTTTTCTCTCATTTTCTTGATTTCCCGTCCATCCTGTGATATAAGTCTTACTATCAATAATTTTTTCAGGGTACCGGCCGTATTTTTTGGTCCACTCAAAAAGTTTTATCACTTTCTCTACAGAGGTATCAGGCTGAATATTATGCGCACCGGCCAGTATATAGCCGCCGCCCCCGGCCGCTTCAGTAATTACTCT
>VRUG01000128.1 GCA_019456255.1 Planctomycetota bacterium
GCCAGGATTAATGTTCTGAATCGAACAAGCCCTAACGCCTCGGGACTTTAAGAAGACCATTCCCGATACTTGGGCTCGGTCATAACCGCTCACTAGATTTATTATTTTAACATAGGTAGCGGAGACATTCCAATTTATTTTCTATAAAATTGTGGTCGGCGGATCGATATGTTAAAATCATCAGAGGGAGCACTATGCCGATTTTGTTATTTGCTGGAAGTGAACAATGGCGTTTTTTTTGAGGGTCAAAAATGTGCACTTCGGCGAAATCACATATCGGCTAACGCAACATTAGGCGACTTTCGCCGGTAACGCACAAAAATTGGATTAAGATGATTTTCTATTCAATTTAATAAACAGATGGAATTATCCACCTCCTCGTGCCAAAATGGTAAATCTCATCCGACTCAATAAATAAAGCGATAATAGTGATGGTGAACTTTTCGCATTTTTTTATTCTTCTCCATCTGTTTTACTTCAACTATAATGATGGAGCAAACAAAATAAACAATAAATTCGCCTGGAACTTAGTATGGAGAATCTAAAAATCGGGACATGTAGCTGGAAATATCCGTCCTGGGAAGGATTGGTTTATTCCCGTCCCAGTGGTATTAATTATCTTAAGGAATATGCTCAAAATTATAATACAGTAGAGATTGATCAGTGGTTTTATGCTTTACCGGATTCGGCTACTGTGAGACAATATGTCTCCTCTGTGCCTGATAACTTTACCTTTTCTATTAAAGCTCCCAGTGCTATTACCCTAACTCACACCAGGCAGAAACAACGGGACCAGCTTTTAAGGGCAAATAAGGATTTCTTATCCATCCCACTTTTATATTCTTTTCTGAAACTCCTGGAACCTATGCGAAACCAAATCGACGTCATAATGTTTGAATTCGAATATTTGAACAAACAAAAAATGCCTTCCTTAGAGTCCTTTCTCGAACAGCTTGATGTCTTCTTCTCCCAGGTACCTTCCGGCTTCTCTTATGCTTTAGAAACCCGCAATTCCAATTATTTAAAAGACACCTACTTTAAATTTCTCAATTCCAATAATATTTACCATGTCTTTTCGGAAAAGATTTACATGCCTCCTATTACAGAGGTCTATGAAAAATTTAAAAACAATATCACTCACAAGACCGTGATCCGCCTGCTCGGAGGAGACCGCAGGGCAATAGAAAAAAAGACCCATGAACGATGGGACCAGATTGTAGAACCGAAAGAAGAGGATTTATACAAAATCAGCCGAATGATCCAAAAACTCATTTGTGGAAACACCGCAGTTACCTTAAACATAAATAACCACTATGAGGGTTCAGCTCCTCTGACCATTGATAAGCTAAATAGGCTGCTTTCCTCTGTTTAAATCATTCTTCAAGCCTTAAGGTGAAAAATTGCATCCTGTAGTAGAACCATTCTCTAATAGGGTAATATCTGCAAAGGGCGCAATATGGGCTGTTTTTTCAACCGGAGAAAGTGCACAATGGCGAATTTTTCAGGGCCTGGAATTCCGCACTTCGGCGAAATCGCATATCGGCTAACACACCATTATACGACTTTTGCAGGAAGTATAGCTTCTGAGGACACTAACTCACGGCAAAAAAGAAGAACGCAGAGACCGGAGACTAAAGGAAAAGAATCATAACAATCAGGTGAAGACGTAATCCAATAATAGAAACCGATCTGATTAATCTATTCTCTTTAGCTATAATCTCACCAGTAGCGATTATCTTCTCTTGATTCCTCCGGTCGCCCCCCTCTGAGCGCCCCAGAGACCTGGCCTCCATGCCAGGTCTTTGGGGCTTATTGTAGCAATTGGCATATCCGAGGGTTACAGGACGTAGCCCGAGGAAGGCTGTAAAAAGAGTTTTCACTGTAGCAGAAAAAGGTGACAGTATTCCGGTCTCATCACGGATGATCCTGCACTTATTCGGATCCCAGTTTACATTCACCCCGAATTCATTGTTGAAGCGGATCGGAATTGTGCTCTGCTCCCCCAGGGGGAGAACGTAAGCTTTCGGAGAGGGACTGTACTTTCTTCCCCCAGGGAGAGAACGCAAGATTGAGGCGGTAATAGTTTTCAAGTTTGGCCGAAATACGAAGCGGCAGCCGGATTGAAAAACGGTTAACGGAATTAAGAGGGGGGGGGAAGAGAAGGAAAGAGAAGACCCAGATACGGAACGGAGGGATTGAGGATACGGGAAGCTTCAAGAAAAACGGCACGATTTTATATTTTTCCCGTAACGAACATCTTGTCTTGACTTCTCCGGCTCCCTTGCCGGACAGTTTCATCTGATTTGTTAAAGGCGAATTCTAATCTACAATTCTCACGTTTTTTAGTCGATCCAACTCTTTAGGAGCATTACAATATTTCTTCAGATAAAACCAGGCATATTAACCGGATCAAATAAAAAATATCATTCAGATCGGATTGTCCGCCATGCTTCGAGCCTGCCGTCCTGGCAGGCTTGTCTTGGTTTGTGGAGCGATGGGAAAATAGCTTCCAAAAAACACGGATGTTTTTTGGAGCGTCTGGAAGCCGCTATATCAGGAAGCAAATAATATTTTCCATAACGCTCCCCCAACCATCTTGGAAAAGCCAGGTGTAGATATAATCCATCACCAGAAGAAACGGGTTGGATCAATCAATCTCTTACCTGTATCTCATTCGCAGCGATTCTCTTTTTTTGATTCCCCAGCCCCCTGGCCGGATAACGAAAGCTGGAAGCTGTGAAGGTTTTCAAGTTTGGCCGAAATACGATACGGCAGGCGGATGGAAAGGCGGTTGACCGGAGGAAGAGGGGGGGGTGAAGAAGGAAAGAGAAGACAGCGATAGGGAACGGAGGGAATAAGGTGAGCGATTTGATAATATGGCCGCCGATAACATCAAAAATACTAATCAAAACCGATTATCCGCCTTGCTTCGAACCTGCCCTCCTGGCAGGCTTGTCTTGGTTCGTAGAGCGATGCAAGATAGCTTCCAAAAAACAGGGATGTTTTTTGGTAAGTCTGGAAGCCGTAGTATCTGGAAGTAAATAATGTTATATGCTCAGCCAATTCTCCCGCCATCTTGAAAAAGATAGCAAGAAAAAGGGATTGCTTTTCACACAGGTATACGCCGTAAAAATAAGGAACGATTATCAGTTAGCCAATACTCCCCTGTTTGCATCATCATTACGAAAGGCTCTCAGCCTAAGCTCTCTTGACTCAATATGCTCTTTTTATTTTCCTTTCAATAGCTAAGATGAACCATATTAGCTCGGTGCAGTGATAGCTTAAGAATTTCTTTAGATTTTTGGAAATATCCGGATTTGCCTAGAATTGTATCCTGTGAAAGCCTTTTTCCCTCTGGGATATAATTCCTGCCTGGCTAAAAATAGCTGAAATAAATATGACTCTACTGCCTGATATAATTTTTCATTCAGAAAGCCATCATACGTTATTATAGTATGGACACTCGATTCATTGGAACAAGGCTTAAGGAAAAAGGAATATGATGATTTCAGTAGTCCGTAACTTTGTATAGTATGGATTTCACACTGTATCTTGCCTTTCAGGTAATAGTTAACGATCTATATGGTATCAACTTCCCAGGGTAATTTTCTGGTTCTTATCTTACCTCGGCCTATCCAAAAAGCGATTCGAGATAACAAGCGGATTCTCGAGTCGCAATTCGTTGACGTCATGAGCGGATCTTCGGGTATTTTCGTCCGACCTACAAGCGATGCGGTAGCGGGATCACGAGAAAGAGCAACTAATACAGTTTAATTGCGTTGAAAAGTGCAAAACCACAGTATATAATAGGTTAGGCTTCCCGAGGAGCAATAACGGAGAAACAATGGAACAATCTCAACTCAACTGGATCGCAGGCTACATCTG
>VRUG01000018.1 GCA_019456255.1 Planctomycetota bacterium
TTTTGAGAACCATTATAACTCAATACTGTTACCCATGTGCTTAGCATGATCTGTAACCTATGTTACCGGTTTGTACCGATGTGAAACCCCCAAGGTAAACTTGGGGGCTAACCGAAAATTAAAATTTTTTCAGGGTGATTACACAAGATGTAGTATGTTTTTTGTTTAAAGTAAAATATTGCAGATAAATGTTGAAAGCATGGTTGACTGTGGTGTAAAAAGTCGGTACAAAACGCGCGAAAGTTTGATATAAAGTTAAGTAATGGACGAAGATGTACTGGGAAGAATAAAGAAGGAGTTTTTATGATTAGAGAGATGTTGTTCGGGGCGATGGGCGGGCTGGGCTTATTTTTGTTTGGTATGGGCCTGATGTCGGACGGCTTGAAGAAGGTTGCTGGTCAGAAGCTGAAGGGTCTAATTGGTTCTTTGACGAAGCACAGGGTGATAGCAATATTGGTGGGGGCATTGACGACATGTCTTGTTCAGTCGAGTTCAGCGACGACAGTTATGACGATTGGTTTTGTGAACGCTGGTTTGCTGACGTTGAAGCAGGCACTTTGTGTTGTGCTTGGAGCTAATATAGGTACGACGTTTACGGCGTGGATAGTATCTGTACTTGGGACGGGGTTGAAGATAACTCAGTACGCACTTCCAGCGATAGGAATAGGATTTTTGTTTCGTATTGCCGGTAAGACTCAGAAGTGGCGTAGCATAGGTAATATTGTACTTGGTTTTGGTCTTTTGTTCATCGGTATTGGTTTTATGAAGGATGGTTTTTCCCCTTTGCAGAGCAGTGAGGATGTTCAGGCGGCGTTGATATGGCTTGGTCGTAATCCGATATTGGCGGTATTGGCGGGGACGGTGATAACGGTATTATTGCAGAGTAGTTCGGCGTCTATCGCGATGATCCAGGTTTTAGCATTTGGCGGCGCGTTTGGTAATGACTGGAACCTGGTTCTTCAGGTGACGATACCGTTTATACTTGGTGACAATATTGGTACTACGATAACGGCTCAGATAGCGGCGTTTCGAGCGAACAGAAATTCGAAGCGAACGGCGATGGGTCATACGATATTTAATGTGATAGGTGTGGCGTATATGCTGCCTCTAATCTGGAGTGGTTTGTTTCCCAAACTTGTGATGCTGGTATCTCCTTGGGAGCTCGGCCAGGGGACTATAATGGTTCACATGGCTATCGCTCACAGTGTGTTTAATGTATTTAATACGATAATCTTTTTGCCGCTAATGCGTTGGTTGGAATTGATAGTGATGAAGATATTGCCTGTTAAGGAAGAGGAGCTTGAAGAAAAGCCGGTAGTTTTGGAGATGCATTTGCTTAGTACACCTGTGATAGCGTTGGAGCAGGCCAAGCGAGAGATAATTCGTATGGGTGAACGTGCTCGAAAGGCAGTTGCTCGTGCGATCAATGGCTTGCTTGAAGGTGACAAGCGTGAGCTTGAGAAGGTAATGGTGTCGGAGGATTTGATAGATGAGTTTCAGCATGAGATAACGTCTTATCTTGTGTCGCTATCTCGTGAGCAGTTATCTGATGTTGTAGCTGTCGAGTTGCCGACATTTTTGCATACTGTTAATGACCTTGAGCGAATTGGTGACCATGCGGTTAATATAGTCGAGATAGCAGAGCGTAAGATCGAGCAGAAGATGACGTTTAGTGAAGATGCATTGGTAGAGGCTGAGCGATTGCGTGTGGAGTCGGCAGAGATGTTTGAGAATGTATTGCAGGCATTGTGTAGTGATGATCTTTCGGCGGCGAAGCGTGCGTTGGAGAATGAAGATAGATTGAATCAGATGCAGATGGATTTTCGTCGCAGTCATGTTCGCCGCATGAGTGAAGGTCATTGTTCACCTGAATCGGGTTTGATATTTATAGATTTGGTAGATAATGTTGAGAAGATCGGCGACCATTTGACTAATATAGCTCAGGCGGTATTGGGGGGTCTTAAGTGGCACGAGGGTGAGAAATAGGTTATTTCCTCAAACTGACCGATTTTGACAAACAGGTGAGTTTGAGGAATGCAGAATGCAGTCCTGGGGGACTCCTTACGGAGAAAGCGACTTCGTCGGAGGCTATTTTAAATCTTTGTTGGGCAATAAGTTATACCGAAATTTAACAATACCTATGGCATAAATTTGTCGGTTAGTTTGAGTTATTTAATTAGCTTGACAATGGTTGGTGTAGTGTGTAAAACATCTGCAAAAGTGCATTTCTATACTTGTTTGGGTCATGTTAAATCAGGGATGGTAGTATGGTACATGAAATGATTTTCGGTACGGTGGGTGGGCTTGGTTTGTTCCTTTACGGAATGACTCAGATGTCAGACGGCTTGAAGAAGGTAGCGGGGCAGAAGCTAAAAACGGTTCTCGAATCAATGACGAAGAAGCGTTTGCTTGGTTTTTTGGTTGGGGCGTCGATAACGGCATTGGTTCAATCGAGTTCAGCGACAACGGTAATGGTCATCGGTTTTGTGAACGCGGGTCTTTTAACACTTAAGCAGGCAATCCCAGTAATCATCGGCACGAATGTCGGGACGACAGCGACGGCGTGGTTGGTATCGATATCGGGAATGGGGGCTTTTAAGATAACAGCGTATGCACTTCCTGCGGTTGCGATCGGATTTGGTTTTCAGGTATTAGGCAAGAAGCGTGTGACTAAGGACATCGGTCAAATCATTCTTGGTTTCGGAATATTGTTTATTGGCATCGGTTTTATGAAGGATGCATTTGCTCCGCTGAAAGATAGTGCGGGGGTTCACGGGGCGTTGATATGGTTTGCCCGTTATCCGATACTGGCGGTATTGGCAGGTATGGTTATAACTATGATGCTTCAAAGCAGTTCGGCGTCTATAGCGATGATTCAGGTTCTGGCGATATCAGGTGCGTTTGGCAGTGACTGGCATCAGGTATTGCTTGTAGTGATACCGTTTATATTAGGTGACAATATTGGGACGACGATAACGGCTCAGTTGGCGGCGTTGCGTACGAATCGTACAGCGCGACGTGCGGCGTGGGCGCATACGTTGTTCAATGTAATTGGCGCGTTCCTGTGGTTCTGGTTTATTGGTTTTATAGGTAAAGTAGTATTTATGATAGGGCCGTGGGAGGAGAGTGCGGCGAGTATAGCGGCTTTTATAGCAGTGGCGCATACGATGATAAAGATACTTGATTCGGTGGTAATGCTGCCTCTTTGCGGTGTTCTTGAGAAGGTGGTTATGGTTATAGTTCCGAAGTTACCGAGTGAGGTTGAGGTTCGTGCAGTAGTACTCGAGGAGCGATTGTTTAAGACTCCAGTGATAGCATTGGAGCAGGCGAAGCGTGAGATAATTCAGATGGCGAAGACGGCCCAAAAGGCTGTTGGTAATGCGATTGAAGGATTGCTTGAGAATGACAGGCGCAAGCTTGAATCAGTAATGCATGATGAGGATATAATTGATTCGATGCAGCATGAGATAACTCAATATTTGGTAGGGTTGTCGCGTGAGCAGCTATCAGATGAGGTTTCAGTGGAGCTTCCTGTTCTTTTGCATACTGTTAATGACATTGAGCGTGTTGGTGACCATGCGATAAATATAACGGAAGTAGCGGACCGTAAGATTGAGCGTAAAATAGTTTTTAGTGATTCTGCGCGTGCGGAGGCGGAAGAGCTTTTGCGTGAGGTGAACCAGATGCTTGACCGTAGTATAACGGCGTTGGAGAACAATGATACTCAGATAGCTCGTCGTGCATTGGATAATGAAGATAGTCTTAATAAGATGCAGATTGATTTTCGCCGCAGTCACGTTCGTCGTATGAGTGAAGGGCGTTGTTCGCCGGAATCAGGGCTGATATTTATTGATTTGGTAGATAATGTCGAGAAGATAGGCGACCATTTGACGAATGTGGTTCAGGCAGTGATAGGGGGCTTGCAGTGGGATGGTGTGGAGCCGGGTAGTTTTGCGGATGATGCATATCAAATATAGTAAATTGTTGCAAAGCGGTTGAGATAAAGGTAAATTAGCAGATATGAGAGGCTTACTATTTAGATCATTTTTGTTGCTGTTTTCGATTTTGATTTTGTTTAGCGGAAATTGCAAGGCCGAAGATGTTGGGGAGGATTCATCGCAATTATCTAAGGCACAGGTACCTAAGGCACAGGCTGGGGATGGGGCATCACAATTCCCTGAAGTTAAAGCACCTGGGGCACAGGCTGGGGAGGATTCATCACAATTACCTAATGTGCGGGCTATGGTAATAGTGTGCAAGGGGATGATAGATGACGGTCTTTACAAGTCGATTCAGCGTCGGACGGATATTGCTTTGGCTGGTGGCGCGGATTATCTTATCTATGAGATCCAGACTTATGGCGGCTTGGTTCAGTCGGCAGATGATATATCGAAGTATCTGATTCTTGATATCGGTAAGAAGGCCAAGACTGTTGCGTATATAACGAGTGAGGCGATATCGGCAGGTGCGATGATAAGTGTTTCGTGCCATGACATAATAATGCTTGAGAATACGAAGGTCGGTGACGCGGCGCCGATAATGCTTGGCGGGAAATTGGAGGGTGTCGAGCGGGAGAAGCAGGAAAGTTTTATTCGTGCGATATTTAAGACAGCGGCACAGGCGAACGATTATCCTGAGGCGTTGCTTGAGGCGATGGTGAGTTTGCAGAATGAGGTCTATCAGGTAGAGAATATTGAAACGGGTGAGTATGAGTATTTTGAAGAGAGTAAGCTGCCGAGCGACGCTAATGGTTATGATGTTGCGGGTAAAAAGATGGTGGTTAAGGCTGGCGAGTTGTTGACGTTGACGGCAGGTGAGGCCAAGGAATATGGCATAGCTCGGGCGGTTGTTGATGACCAGGATGGGATGCTGGCGTATCTGGCGGAGCGTGACGGTGTGGTGTTTGAGGGCGAGCCTGTAGTGTTGCGGACGAACTGGTCGGAAGAGATGGTTCGTTGGGTAAATTCACCTGCGGTAATGGGGGTTTTGGTAATGATAGCGCTGCTGGGTGTTTATATAGAACTTAATACTCCGGGATTGGGTTTGCCGGGTTTAGCTGCGGTGATATGCTTTGTGATAATAATCGGGAGCAAGTATCTCGTTGGTTTGGCGAACTGGGTTGAGGTTGCATTTTTTGCGGTTGGTCTGATATTGCTATTGGTGGAGATACTTGTTCTTCCGGGCTTTGGTATAGCGGGTGTTAGCGGAATTATTTTTATTATGGTTGGTTTGTTTGGTATGCTGACGAAGAATCCTCCTGAGCGATTGCCTTGGCCTGAGACGAATTGGGATTGGCATATATTTACTGAAGGGGTTTTGGGGCTTGGAATTGGATTTGGAGGGTTTATCGTATTGGCGTGGCTGCTTGCGCGGTATATTCCGAAGCTTGAACTATTGAGTGGTTTGATCTTGTCGCCGGCGTTGGCGAAAAAAGGGGATGAGGTAGAGGTTAGTATGACGGCACCGCCTGAGAGGGAGACGGGGGGAGTTAATGTTGGTGAGATTGGCGAGGTTTTGTCTGAGCTTAGGCCTACGGGGAAGGTGAAGTTTGATTCTGCGATAGTTGATTGTGTGGCGGAAGGGGAATTTATTGAGAAGGGGGCCATGGTTGAGATAATAGAAATTCACGGTAACAGGGTTGTTGTTAAGGGAAAAAGCGAGTAGAATGATTTTGCCTGGAGTTAGCGGGATTTAATTTAAGGGATTTACTGATGGACTGGTGGATATTATTTGCAATATTTTTGTATTTTATGACAGCGGTTTTGATATTGGCGGAGATATTTATACCGAGCGGCGGATTGATAAGTATTTGCGCGATGTCATGTTTGATTGGCGGAGTGATGATATTTTTTAATCGCAGCATGGCGGTTGGTATGGCTGGTGTTGGTGTTGCGATAGTGATGATACCGAGTGCTGTGGTTTTTGCGTATAAGATATTTCCCAAGACGCGATTCGGTAAGAGCGTGACATTGATGCCATCGGAGCGAAAAATTGGTGACGCGATACCTGACAGTCCTGAATTAAAAGAGATGGTTGGTTCTGAGGGGATAGTTGTTACACCTCTTAGGCCAGTAGGTATGTGTGAGTTTGAAGGCCATAGGGTTGAGTGCGTAGCGGAGAGCGGCTATGTAGAGAATGAAAAAAGAGTGAAAGTAATTCACGTTGATGGCAGCCAGTTGACCGTCAGGGTGTTGGAAGAAAATTAAAGAAAGGGGAATGAAATGCAGGTAACAAATTTAATTTTAGTGGCGCAGGATCCGACGAGGATTATTGGATTGGCACTTGTGGTAATCGTAGTAGTTGTTGTGTTATCGCTTTTTTTGCTATTTTTGAAGTTTTTCAGGTTATGGCTTCAGGCGAAACTGTCACGTGCTGATGTTAAGTTTTCGGAGCTTATCGGGATGTGGCTTCGTAAGGTGAACACCAATTCGATAGTGCAGAGTAAGATAATGGCGATACAGGCGGGTTTGACATTGACTACGAGAGACCTTGAGAGTCATTACCTTGCAGGGGGCAGGGTTCCTAATGTTGTCAGGGCATTGATAGCTGCGAACCGTGCGAATATCGAACTGTCATTAAAGACGGCGACGGCAATCGATCTGGCAGGGCGTGACATATTGGAGGCGGTGCAGATGAGTGTTACCCCGAGGGTGATAGATTGTCCGGACCCTGAGAAGAGCAGAGGTACCGTGGATGCGGTTGCTCAGGATGGTATTCAGTTGCGGGCGAAGGCGCGAGTGACGGTTCGAGCTAATATCGAGCGTTTGATAGGCGGAGCGATGGAAGAGACGATAATTGCGCGAGTTGGGGAAGGAATAGTGACGACGATTGGAAGCGCGATAACATATAAGTCGGTATTGGAGAATCCAGATGGTATTTCCAAGTCAGTCCTTTCCAAGGGTCTTGATGCAGGCACAGCGTTCGAGATCCTATCTATAGATATAGCAGATGTTGATGTTGGGGAGAATGTTGGCGCTCAGTTGCAGGCGGCCCAGGCAGAGGCGGATCTGAAACGTGCCAAGGCAGAGGCGGAGAAGCGGCGTGCGATGGCAGTTGCTCGTGAGCAGGAGATGCGTGCGTTGGTAGTTGAGAATGAAGCGAAGGTACCGCTTGCGGTGGCGGAGGCGTTCCAAAAAGGTCATCTTGGTGTGATGGATTACTATAGGATGAAGAATATTAACGCAGATACATCGATGCGTGATTCGATAGCTAAGCCTAAGAAGGAAGAATAGGGATAATGCAGGATTTTTTGGGACAGATATTTTTGTTGGCTCGGGGCAATAAAAGCAAGGGCGAAGGCCTTATGCAGTTGCTGGTGTTTGTTGGGATGGCGGTATTTTGGATAGTTGGTGGTATTGCCAAGGCCAGAGCTAATAAGATAAAGGATTCGGATTTTCCTGAAGAGGAAGGCGCTGAGGATGAGTCGCCTAAGCCGGCGGTGCAGCGTCAGATTTCGAGGCCTGTACCAAAGGCGGCAGCGGTGTCGACTGGGAGGAAAGTTGTTGAAAAGCGGTCAGTTAGTAAGTTGGGTTTGAGGGGTTCATCGGTTGAGACGGTTAAGCTGCAAAAGATTGGTGACGCCAAGGAAGCTGTTGGTAAAAGCATGGCGGAAGAACTTTTTGGCGGATTACATGAAGCAGATGAATTGAAGCGGGCGATTTTGTACGCGGAAATTTTGGGTAAGCCATTGTCGTTGCGTGAGAATTTTTAAGCCTGCGTTTTGGATTTAGGTTTGTTATGGGCAGCTGTAAGGGTTTTCGCATTCAAGCCAGAAAGCAGCTATAACCGCAAGGTCGTTGAAATCTATAGCGCAGTCTCCCGTTACTTCGCCTGCCAGTAGACATTCATATATATAGAATGCTGCGTTACTGTCATCGTAGACGGCTAAGTTGCCGGCGTTTGCAACTCGTACTCCACAGAGTTCGGAATCGAGTATCGGTACAAGCCAAGTATATGTTCCAGTGTTGCCGACGTTTGGCGGGTCAACCTCGTCCCATGTGGCGCCGCCATCGGTTGTAAATTCAACAATGACAGCGTCGATGGTTCCTGTATTGCTCCATGTAATATCATAGTCAGTATCGCCCATTATGATTTCTAAGCCGTTTGGCGATAGTAAATTCAATGTTGAAACAGGTGGGATGACGCTTCGTAAAGCATTTAGCTTCTGTATTCCCCATTGATTTGCTGAGCCGAAAGTGCTTAAGTTTTTTCCATCGTCATAGTCGGGTGAGTTTGCAAGAGTTGCTGCGGTGGGTGTAGTTTCGAGTCTGAAGATTTTGGTATTTCCGACACCGGTTGCCGGGCTTACACCTTCTCCGGCGGGTCCGAAGATGACGGCATCGACGGAGTTTAGAATTCTAAGCTGCCAGTTAGAATTGCTGACAGGGAAATTTGAATTGTCGATATAAAGCCCATCGGCGTTGTTTTGGGCCTGTACATTTATCCACCAGTCTCCAGCAGCGGGGTTGTAGCTTATGTCACTTGGTACGTCTTCTGCGACAGTGATAATAGTACCGCTTCGCAGGTCCGACCAGATGCTGTGATTTTTGAGCAGCAAAATTTTCTGAAGTATACCACTTTCGTAAATCTGAAGCTTCCAGTTTCTCATGTCGAGGTGGTCGGTAATAACGATTAATTCAAACCAGTCGCGTCCGTTACCTAGAGTTCTTCCGAAATATGAATCAGAAGCTCTTGCTCCATCGACATCAGCAGATGAATTTCCGCCGTTTAGATAGTTGGCGTTATCTACGGCATTGTATTCGTTAAGAATAACATCAGCAGCGAAGATGTTTGCTGAAAAGCTCAGGATTAAACAGAGTACGAAGAATTCTTTAAGTTTAAACATTTTTCATATTCCTCTTATTATTAAGTTCCGTTTGTGGAAGTAATATTTGCTGCCTGGAACGTTCCATCTGGTTGCATCTGCATTATACCGGTATCGCGATAGAAGTTTAATGTAGCGATGGTGTAATCGACCATAGTTTGTGTTACGATATTTTGAGCGTCGAATAAATCCCCCTGGGCATCGAGAACGTCGCGTGTGTTAGCTCTTGAGTATTGGAGCAGGAGCATGGTATTTTTGAACCTTTTCTGAGCAAGTTGGAGGATGTCGAGTTGTGTCTGATGTCTGTTTGCAGCTTCGGTGAAGTCACGATAAGCCTGTCTTAGTTCCAGGGTTACGATATCGACGGCCTGGTTGTATTCACGTTTTTTTTGAGTTAGTGTTATTTGTGCTGTACGGTACATATTTCGTTCAGGGAGCCTGTCTAATGGTAGATCAAGTTGTACCCCGACGGAATAGATGTCTTCGAGTTGTTCGGGTCCTCTGCTTTTGAGGTCCTTTGAATTTATTTCAACATTAGCGACGAGATTGAGGTCAGCGCGTAGTGCGTCAGCGGCAACAAGGACCTTTCTTTGGGCGTCGTTAATAGCATCGGAGCTATTTGCGATATCAAGTCTGTGTCTTATTGCGGTTGCTATTGCTTCATCTTCAGAGAAGTTTGGTTTATTTTTAGTGATTTCCTTTAGGGTTTCCAGTTCGTTGTAATCGAGAGTAAGTTCGGCAGCAGGGGAGAGAGAGAGTTGAATTTTGAATTCATCGAGAGATTGTTTGTATAGTTTTTGAGCCTGCAGGTAAGTGTCCCATGCTTTTAGTTTGTCCTGATTTGCCTGGTCAAGTTCGAATTGCGGGAGTCTCGCAGCGGCAGCTAGTTTTTCTGCGCGGTTATAAATATCAGTAAGTGTTTTGTAATTTAGCTGAGCATTAATCATGGCATCGAGGTTTTGTATGACTCGATAGTATTGTGTGACGATAGAGACGACAAAAGTTTTTCGAAAACGATTGAAGATTCTGATTTGGTAGAGAGCGTCTCGTTCAGCCTGTGTAAGGTTTTCCTGTACGATTTCGGGGCTACTTGCCCTCAGTAGTGGCTGAGTGATATTTGCACTAAAGAGGGTTCCGAAAGTGCCGTGTGCGTCACCGGCGAGTATTTGTACCCATGCCAGAGCAATTCTGGTGCTGATTCTGGCACCGGTGGCAAGTAATTGATTGAATCCGTATCCGGCGGAGTTATCGGCTCGATAGTTTCCATCGACTTTAGTGTAATCTCGTGAACTTCCTCCAAAAATTTGTTTTTCGAATTGGTATCTGGCTAATGTTAAATCGAGGGTTTTTAAATAGAGCAGTTCTTTTTGTGATTGGTATAGTCGGCTATTTTCTGTAGCCAAAGTAATAGTTTGTTTTAGTGTTAGATAGTTTAAGTTTTGCAGTTGTTTTTCGATTTTAATATTGTTTTGCAGTGGTTCGGTGTCTGAAATTTTGTAATTAGTTTTGGCACCGATATCATCGGTCCATTTTTGTTCGATGATATTATAGACCTGTTCGTCGGCTTCGGCTTTATAATTATGCTTTGTGCATCCGGAGAGGCAGCATGCGGCAGCAAGAGTGCACAATAGTATAAAGTGTAATTTTTTTTTAAAAAGTTTATAAATCATAAACTATTATCCCTGTTCGCATTTTTTATTTTTGCAGAGTCATTTTCAAAACGGGATGTTAGTTACAATCCTTTGATCCCAACGATTTCACCCGGAATAAGTTTCAGTCCGTTTGGAATTTTAATAAGTATAGGCCGCCCCCATTGCGGTACGTTTGGATTGCGCCACAGACGTTCAGGCATAAGTTCTACGTTTGGTCCGAGGTGCGTGACTCTTGAATTTGCGATTTGGGCGGGATAATTATTTTTTATCAGCTGCACCTTCATTTTTATTTTAATAGTTGAAGCTTGTTGTTCAGAGGCGTATGCAACGATTTCGTCAGATTTAGATTCAGCAATAGTGATAATAGGCACTCCTGCGAGTACGGCATCTCCGGTTCCGTAATGTATTTGGCTTACAATACCGTCGAGAGTTGCTGTAAGTGTCATTGGTACAGGTTTAATAAGTAGTTCTTCAATACGTTGCTCCTGTACTTTTACAGCTTTTCGTATGATGTCAAGTGCGCTGTCTACCGAAGGATTGAAAGGCAGGCGTTGGACAAATTCGATTTGTCTTTTGTTTGCCTGGCTTAGATTTTCATTTGCCTGTGCAAGCAGGTTTTCATTTTCCTGGATAATCTTTGCAGTAGTGTCATACAGGATTTGTATTTTTTGCAGTTCGTAAGGCGCAATGGCCTCTTCTTCGAGTAGTTTTTTGGTAATTTTGATTTCTACAGCAATGTTTTCGAGGTTTATTCTGTCTGTTTCTATTTGTGTTTTTAATTGGAGTATTTCGAGTTTTGCACTTTCGATATCGATAGCGAATCTTCTTCGTGCAGCGATTCTGTCAGATTTTGCGCTTTCGGCATCTGAGATTAGTCTTTCCTGTGTTGGTACCATTTCAGCCATAAGTCTTTGAATTTCCGCTGAGGCGGTTTTTAGTTGTGCATGTCTTAATGCTTTTGTGTTTTCATCTTCGAGCATGGTATCTATTATGGCTATTTCGTCCCCGAAGTTAACTTTTTGGTATAGCTCGACGGAAACTCTTGTTAATCTTCCTGTTTTTGCAGCAGCAATCTGTCTGATATTTTCCTGAGCGATTCCCACCATCTGGAATTTTTGAGTTCTTTGATGGAACAATGCTACGGTACACGCAACGGCTCCCATCCAGATAATGACCGGAATGACGTGCATTCTTATAAAGCCGGAACGATTTTTAGATCTTTTTGTTCTCATATATTTTTTAGACTTCCAGGAGTTGCTCCTGCATAGTTAGGCTAAGATTTTCGATACCTTCCACTTTTTCGAGTTCGATTAGCATAAGCTCATTTTTCTTCGCATTTTTAATCATGATTTGATAAGCGTATTCAACTTCGGGATTTCCGTATCCGCTGTCCTGTGCGGAAATAAGAGTGAACGAGCCGCAGAATTTTTTTAGTATTGCAGCGATTGGATGATTTGGGCCTATATGTGATGGAAGAGTAAATCTTAGGAACCCGTTATGTGGCAGATGCGTACCGAATCCTGTTAGGTGGAGATATATAATAATGGCACATAGTAAAGTGGTTCCGAATATAGCGACGGAATAGTTTTTCGAGCCAGCGGCCATTCCAATAACCAGCGAACAAAAGATAAAGACGATGTCTCGTGTGTCTTTGACTACGTTTCTGAACCTGATGATAGCGAGTGCTCCCATGAGTCCAAAAGCGGTAATGATATTATTTCCGATAACCGCCATGATGATAGCGACAACGACAGTGATAAGAATAAGTGACTGTACAAAAGATTTTGAATAAGAGAGTCCGCTATGTGTGAAGTAATAGACCCATGCGAGTACCTGTCCGAGTACGAAAGCCAAGATTAAAGACAGAACGATATCGAGCGGAGTAAAGATACTCGACGAGGTAGAAATACCGTCTACGATTTCCCAAATTTCATTCATAATTTTTTACGTTAAATATTGCATTGGAATTACCGGAGCAGTAAAACCGAGTGCATGCGCGTTTTGCAGAGAGGTCGCATATTTCGACATAGAGCGGCGTCTTAGGTCAAAACATTCAACCATTCTGTTAATCCACGCTGGATAACGCCCAGTGAATTTAATTTCAAGTATAACTCCCTTTAATGAATGCCGCTGCCAATTTCGTCCGTTAAGTGACAGGTCGTTTGAGTTTTGTATATTGTAACAAAGGTCGGTATCAAAAGTTATTCTTACTCTGTTTTCGGAATCGTTTTCGTATGCTTGTCTCATGTATCTGATTCTGACAACAGGCCCAGCGTTTATGCTGTGCATGTAGAGTTGAAATTGTCTTAAGATGTCCTCGTCAGTTTTGTTTTGCGGATTTATGTTTCTTCCGCTAAGTAAACGGTCGATATCGACGTGTCTGATTTTCGCTCTGCTTTTTAGAATGATAGTGTTTATTCTTCGTTTAATTTCGAGGAAACGCGGATAGTCATGGTCGTCGCTATAACTTCTGATTCTTAGTTTAAATCGGTTTTTATGTCCCTCGAGGCTTTCCCTGCAAAGTTTTAAATTTGCCGAATCGAGGTATAAGCTTACGATTGGATAGATATGGTTTGGCTGAAGTTTGCAGTATCTGTCGTAATGTACGTAGGGCTGAATGAACTTTGTAATAGCAGCGGTCTTTGATTCAGTAATGACATACTTCATTTCATGGCGGCACTTAAGTGTGTTGTCGACCATTGAGGGATTGATTTTCTGTTGGCGCGGAGCATTTTTTCGCTTTGTAGAGTTTTTCAACGGAGTGTTTTCCGTTTTATTTTCATTACTATTTTTTAGCGAGTTTTTGGTCATCACCATCTCACTCTTTCCAATTTAAGTTTAGAAAACTAAACCACATACATACAACGGCACCGAGAGTTGAGAGTCTGTTTTCCATTTTAACCCCTCGGATGCCAAGACCCTCCAGAACCCTCCGGTTCCGACTTCTATAATTATCACCTATTGTACCAAAGAAACCCCTGCTCAGTCAAGGTATTTCTGGCCTGAAAAGGGCATTTGTGCTCACTTTTGGTTATAGGACCAAGTTTTGTAAGTTTTTGTTTCACAAGTAGTTATCGTATTTAACAGTTCCTGATTATGTGGCATTATGGGTTAAGAGCTCCCGGCGAAGGTGTTGCCTGCTTCCAATTATCTACATCATTGCCGTAATTAGAGCTTATTTTTCGAGTTAAAGAGTAATTTCCGTTTGCATCTGGTCCTGTGGGCCAAGGTGCTTTGTTGTCATAATTTACTCTGTCGATTCTTATGTATTGCCTCTGTCCCATCCCGTCGATGTCGCCTGGCATAGCGAGTTCGAGTTTTTCACCTTTGTTGTTAAGCTTGTTTGTGTATGGTCCAAGTACCTGAACGCCTGGCGGCATGGCGCCGTATTTTGCGGTGAAGGCAGTTGGGTCCTTTGCGACCATGAGGTAACTGTTCGCGGGGATTGTAGTAGCCGGCGGGAAGGTGTAGTCGATACCATTTGTGAACTTCCATGATTCGAATGTCACCGCGTCATACAAAGTGACAGGTGCGCCGGTAGTGTTATAAAGTTCGATATACTCTTCGTCCTGGTCGCCGGAGATTGGGTTGTACATTATTTCGTTTATGACGACCGGGTCGACGAGTGGATAGGCATTTGCGAAGCCGGCGGTATTTGAACTCATAGCGACGAAGTTGTGGGAGCCGTCAGATTTTTGGTGTCTACCGAAAGCGATGTCAGCATCGGAGGCGCCGAAATCTTCTTTTTTACGGAAGCCAGTAAGAGTCCCGCCATCAGCAGAGGATAAACATACCTCCTCTCCGTTTTCACTTAGTCCGAACTCACTAAAATGAGTGTTCTGATAGAAGACGATATATCCATTAGCTGGTATTGTGGTTCCTGGTGCAATTTCGTGTTTTTGCAAGTTGCTGTCATTGTCACTTAGGAACCAACCGCTAATATCGATTATTGAGCTTGTGGTATTTTCCAATTCAATCCAGTCGAAAGCTATGATGTCAGCGTGTGCGAGTACTTCGCTGACAACGATGTCGCCTGGATTTGGAATGATGCCATCATCGCCGGTGTCAGGTGAGCCGCCGTTATATGCACTTGCCCGCCAAGAGTTTTTTTCGTCCCATGAATTAACATCTGGATTGCATGGGTCTATGATAGTAAGTGAGAAACCGTCACCGTCTGTGATGTCACGCCATCCGTCTTTGTAATCGAAGTCGAGTATTTCTGTGTCGACAGCGTCGTCGAGGTCAATTTCTTCACCGCCATTACTTAGCGAGCCTGAATACTGTCCTGCGATGTTGTATCCTGCGCCGTACTGAGCTTCGAAAGCAGTTTGGTCCTTTACGACGAGTACGTAATCACCAGCGGCGAGTGACATATCGGGGAAGGTGAAGTAAACGCCGTTAGTGAATTTTACGAGATTTAGATTTAGAGATGAAGAACCGATATTTTTTAGTTCGATGTATTCTTCGTTGGGGTCGTTGGTATCCTGAGGATGATACATTAATTCGGTGATGCGAAGATTTTCAGCGACCGGCCCGATAGCAAAAACAGTCTCGTTCAAAGCACTCCATTCACTGCCATCAAGTACACGGGCTTTAACTTGAGTACTCTTGTTTAATGTGACTGGGCCTGTATATTCGATGGCGGTGGGGGATATTCCTGTGGAACTTACTTCAGTTGCTTCAAGTTTAGCTGAGATTAGGAAGTCCGAACTTCCGGTGTTATCGTTTAGGCCGTGAATAGCCAGCACGTTGTTGCCGCTATTTAAAAGACCGATGTGACTTGTGATATCGAAGTCTTCGAAGATGATAGCAGCGGCATCGTCATTCAGGGCGTTAGCTTCAGAGCTCCATAGCGGCTCGGTATTGGTGTCGAAGTTTACCCGCAAGATTTCACTACCATTGAGGTACACGATGAAACCATCATCGTAACGCATTTTCAAAGTCAGGTCCTGAAAGCTTGTTCCGGTAAGTGTAAATGGAATTCTGATGTAGCAAGTAGGGTTAGTGCCGGACATTTGCGAGCCGACATCGATATTGAAATAGCTTTCATATCCTGAGGAGTCTTCGTATCCGACTCCGCCTGTTCCGGAGGTCCATGTGGAATCGTTAAAATCAGTAGCTGTCCATGCAGCCCCTGCAGGGGAGAGATATTGGCCATCGATGACGTCTCGTGAGATGGAAGGTCCTTGCCATGCAACGGCGAGGTTGTCACCACCTCCATCTTCTTTTTGTATAGCTTCGATATAATATCGCAGGCCAGTTGTTAGAGATATGGAACTTGATTGTTGCGACCCATCTTTATCCCATTCTCTTGGAGATGTCCATGAATCCACAGATGCTATTAGAGATTTATTAGATGGGTCATCATTTGAGCTTAACCATAATTCGCTGTTATCGTCGCTTGCAATCCAGAAGGTGTAGCTGCCGGTTGTTGGTGGGTGAACAAAGCCGTGGATACGAGTTCCATAGTCATCATCGAAGTCAGTCGGCGCTTCGAAAGTGTTAATATGATTTATAAATGTTGGATTGTCGGGATAGTTGCCGTTTGAAGTCAGGTCAGATACCGAAGTTCCTGTAATAGAATCCCAATACTCGCGAAGTATCGAAGATGTAGAGCCGATGACGGTTGCTGTTGGTACCAGGACTTTCTTTTGTGCATTTTCTGTGATCAAGGTTACAGTTTGTGACGAGGCAGACGAGATAAGGGGGTCGTTTCCGTCGAGAGTGTAGTAGATGGTTCCCGAGCCGTTAGGATTAGTCATTGTCAGATTGAATCCCGGTGAGACATGACCGCCGTGCTGATTATATACAGGGGGGTCGATAGTTGGATACCAACCTTGGCCTCTTAGTTGAGCAGTGACGACGGAAGTTCTTGTTGGGAAGAAATTATTTATGACACCATTTATAGCCGGGAGCCAATCATCATCTTTTGTTCTTGGTGTTGCGGCTTTTGCATCACCCCATCTTGCGGATTCAGCGATGATGGCCATGTCTATCTGGTTCTTGCGTTTGTTAAAGAGAGCTTCTGCCTGAGTTTGTTGTGCTATACCATCATTGAAGAAATGCTTATGCACACGGTCTGCAAATCGCATTCGATATTCGCTATTAGCTGTGAGTTGCTGATGGAGCCATTGAGGATTGAAGAAATTTGCTGATGACCCACCAACGGAATAAGGTCCGGTTCTGTCAATGCTCTGGGTAAAATTGCCGTCATGTGCGAGTAGAGTATGTTCGCCATCATGCCTGAAGAACTTCCATCCGTCGGGGTTGTTGCGATTATAGACGGCGTAGAAATTATTAAGATAATCATTACTGCCGAACCATGATATAGGTCCGTCGAAGTCACCTGAATAATAAGTGCATATCATGTAGTCGATAACGTTGTCGACATCGAGATATTTTGGATAGGCGGGATTTTCTGTGCCATCGGTATTGAGACCTTGCGCCTGGTAGTATGCGGCGTTGGAGCTGAATCCGGCGTTGGCTAATGCCCAGAAATTATTATAGGCAGTGGTGTTACCATCTGTTGGGTCGAGGCTTGACCATGCGGCTTTGAGGACATCGTAATCGTCACTGTCGCCTCCGAAATATGTTTCGGCGTATCGTGCTTCGGAGCGTTCCTGCGTCTGGAAGATTCCCCAGTATTGTCCATTAAGATAGAGGTGATAGTAACGGCTTCGGGTGTAGGGTTGTCCCATTATTCCCTGCATGTCACGGCCGAATACATCTTTGACCAAAGTGTTGTTGTAGCCTTCCCAATCTTTAAAACTCCATGAGTAATTCTGTGAGGTTCTCAGGTCGACTTTCTCAAATTCATCAGCACCTTCATTGCCGAAGAGCGGGAAGTATAATTTTGAGTCACCGTATTCGCTCCTGAAGAATAAACGGAACGCATGCTTTGGATTGCTTTTGTGTCTGCTCCACCCGCCTCTAATACGCAGTCCCGCATTGATATGGAACCCTTTGCTGCCATCGGGGTTTATCAGTTCTACGGAAGTTGGTCTTTCCCATGCAACACCATCCTGTTGGGGGTTTACATAAATTCCGGTCGATGAGTCGAACAAGTAGTCGAGGTCGGTCACTAATGAAATAGATGGTATTGCGAGCAGGGCGTCATCGACGAGTCCTGTATAACGCGGGTCAGTTAGTACATCGGGATCCATTCCGTAATCCATATGCAGGTCGTCGAGTCCTCCCGGCGGGGTAGCAGTTGGCCAACCCGGTCCTGGTGCGGTTGCAGATTGTGTCAGGACATCGGCGAGGAAGATGTATGTATGTGTGTCAATGTTGGTTGTCATCCATCCGGGTTTGAAGGCGCGAACTCTTAGTGTTGTGGTGCTTGAGATTGCAAGGGGGGTGGTGTATAAAGTGTCGGATTTGGTTGGTTCCTCGCCGTTAAGTGTGTAGTATATTGAGGCTCCGTCGGTGTCGGTGTGTATGCCGACATTGATGGGTGAAGTGTAGAAGCCTCTATCTTTGCTGAATTTGGTGTCTTCGACTACGCCGAGGTATGCATTATTATTGCTCTGCTCGGGTGAGGGTACCGCGAAGAATCTCAATTCGGTACTGGCATCAGGATACCTGCCATAGGAGATGTCGGTGTATTGCTGTCCAAAAGTCATGGTGTCGATAGAAGTTATGCCATCGGTGTCGAAGAGGCCCAGCTCTGTGTCGTTGTCCTTACTTATTTTGAAAGTGGCGTGCAAAGTTCCTTCGCCGGGTTCGTCGTCGGTCCAGATAAGTAAAAAGTCATTCGGGTCGATGGTAGTAGCGGCAGGATCTCCTGTCGGGACCATCCATTTGGTTGGATTTGACAGGTTGTCGGTGAGGTACATTCCGCCGATATCAATGGGGGTGTCACTATAGTTGTATATCTCGACCCAGTCATCGTTGTCACCAGCACCGTCTTGATTGACGGAGGTGTTGCTTGCGAGGAATTCATTTATTGCAAGCTGAATCCCGGTTTTTGCCCAGTTTTTTGTTAGCATTGAGTAGTCAGTTAGGTTTACTCCTGCTATGCCATCAAAGTCGGCACATGATGGGCCTGAACAGCTTGAGTCGAGCCATTGCGCACCAAAAAGCTGTACGTCGAGAAAGTTGATGGTGCAATCGGAGTTTAAATCTCCTATGGGGCAGATAGCGTTTGTCTGGACGGTGAAAGAGAGTAGTAATAATATTGTCAGGGCTAAAAATATGATTTTAAATTGCATCAATGTCCTCCATAGGTAAAGTATTTCCTGTGTTTTTGATTGAGTTAATTATTATATAGCCCCTCATCTTCAAATTTCTGCAGTATGATAGCTCTTCTTTGCGGGATGAAGGTATCTGGGATATATGTATCCATTGCCGGCAGGACGCCGAGCATTTTATTTTTGAGTTCGTTGAATCTTGCGAGTACATTTGCATCGGTGAGTGCACCGGAGCTAAAGAAGTGCAGTTGAACCCTGGTGTCGAAAAGGTTCTGGAAATCGGCATTTACTTTTAATGCGCGGTATAGCCATGGAATCGGGGCCTCTTCGCCATCTAACCCCTGGCCTCCTCCTGGTTCCCAGAAGGGGTAAGAGTCGAAGCCTGTGGAGTTGATATCAATCCATGACTGCATTGCAGATTCAGTGTCCCATGGATAGAATCTGAATATTCCAGATGGTGACTTTTCTGCGGCAGCGGTCCAGTTGTTTGTAGGCCAATCGGCATTTGATATATAGAGTTGCAAAATGAGGTAGTCTACGAAGGCTGTGATGTCGAGTCTGGTTGCGACTTCCTGATAGTGATTCGGGTCGGAGAGGTCATTGTTTCGTGCGTAGTTTATAAGTTCGTTGAAAGCTATGTCGTCGCCGTTTCGTGTTGTTCTATGTGTTACGACATCCCAGTCGAGACTGCTTGAGTACCATGACTGGAAGAAATCTTCGTCGAGTCTTTCGCATGGATTGTAGTAGGATTTGTAGTCGCCATTAATGAAGAGGTTTACGACTGTTCCGTGACTTGAGATTTGTCCCATGTCACTATATAGCTGTCTGTTTAGTTCGTCTTTTATGAAAGGATCGTTAACATCCTGCTGGCCTCCTCTGATTATGAAGGACTTGAATTCATCGAGGGTTGTATTGTCGAAGAGTTGGTACTGCAATTTGTTGTTGCCATATCTTGAGCGGAAGAAAAACTTGAAGCTAATTTTGTCGTAGTTGTCTGACCAGTCGTTTCCTCTGGTATATCGTTCTCTATGGTAGCTGCTTCCGGCGATTCTTATTCCGCAATCAATCTGGAAACCTGAGTTGTCACTTGGTTCGATGTATTCGATAGAGACAGGGCGTTCGAATAGTGAGCCCCTTTGTATTGGATTATTATAACTTCCGATTCCTGACGAGTGCCAATATGGTGCGTTGTTTGCATCTCCATCGGCGTAATATCCTCCGACAATAGCTGCGACGCCATGCGGTTCGAAGAGTGATTTGTTCGGGTCGCCAACGATAGAGATTACCGGCAGTGAGTTTACATCGTTAGTCGCATTTAAAATATATGTAAGTGTGTCAATGTTTGTAGGTTCCCATCCTGGTTTGGTGGCCTTTGCTCTGACGCATGTTGTAGCGGCGATGTTAATAGATGTGGAAAATTGTGTGCTCGAATCGTCAGGTTCGGTGCCGTCAAGTGTGTAACGTATTGTGGCACCAGCAGTTGTGGTGGTAATGTCTACGCTGAAAGGGGAGTAATAGAATCCTCTATCGACGTTGAATTTTGTGTCTGCGACGTTGTCGAGATATGCATCGTCGTTTGCGGCATTTGGAGTTGGGTATCCGAAAAATCGGTGTTGTCCGTTGGAATCAGGGAACCTGCCGAAAGAAATGTCAACGTACTGTTGGGAGAATGTCACCGAGTCAATTATGGTGACACCGTCGGTGTGGAAGAGTGCAAGTTCGGTGTCGTTGTCCTTGTTGATTTTGAAACTTGCATGGAGAATTCCTTCGTCAGTTTCATTGTCTGTCCAGATGAGCAGATAGCCATTTGGTTCGATGGTAGTTGCGGCGGAATTGGTGTCAGGTACCTGCCACTTTGTGGGGTTTGACAGGTTGTCGGTGAGGTACATGCCGGCGATATCGATGGGGGTGTTACCGTAATTGTATATTTCGACCCAGTCATCGTAGTTTCCGTTTGGGTCCTGATTGATGGTGGCGTTTGAGGCGAGGAATTCACTGATAGCGAGTTGCGTTCCGGTTTTTTTCCAGTCAGCAGCTATGTAAGCGAAGTCGAGCATGTCGGCGGTATTGATTCTGTCGATGTTTGCGTATCCGCTGGTATTTTCGAGCCATTGGTTCATGAGGATACGCACGTCGCTAAAACCGACATGGCAGTCGGAGTCGAGATCACCGAGGGGGCACGCAGCGTTTGCTTTTAGAGTCAGAAACGCAAAACATAGCAGTACAATCAATACGCATGCTACTGGAGCTTGCTTTTTTATAAAAGGCATCCCAGTTTTCCCCACATATATTTAATTATGAACCCGGAGAAGGCGTAATTGCCTGCCAGTTATCAATGTCATTGCTGTAATTAGAGTTTATTTTTCTACCGAGTGAGTCACCCCGTCCGTCGGGCGATGTTGGCCACGGGTCAGTAGCAGCGGGATGAACACCGTCGCTGTAATTGACCTGTTCGAGTCTGATGTACGGTACAAAGCCGCCTGGCTCTGGAGAACCTGGTTCGGAGAGTTCGAGTTTTTCCCCGCTGTTAACCAATTCGGTTTCGTAATCGAAAGGCCCGAAGACCTGAACGCCGCCGGTAGAGTAATTTGCAGTGAATATATCAGGGTGACAGCGTGTTACGAGTATGCGTTCGCCTGCGGTCATAGTTATCCCTGTCGGGAAAGTGTACCCGATACCATTTGTAAATCTCCAGGTATTGTTTGGATTAGACGGGTCGTATAGCGTTACGGTACTTCCGCTTTGATTATACAATTCGATGTATTCGCCTAAGATGTCAGGATTGTCATCCGGGTTGTAATGTATTTCAGTAATGACCACGTCAGGTACCATAGGTGCTGAGTTGACGGCAGCTTTTGTTCTCGATACCATTGAGACAAAGTCGATGTCGTAATCGGCAGCTAAGCTCTTTATATATCTTCCGAAGCTGACATCATTGTTAGCGGCACCAAAAGTTTCCTTTGTACTGTATCCGCCGGAGATGTTACTGGCAGAGCCAGAAGTCAAAAATACACGTTCGCCAAGTTCGCTGAGTCCGAAATTGGTATGTGCGCCAGGGTCGCCGCCGGAATTTCTGAAGTTCGCAACAGCGGTAAAGGCGATATAACCGTTGGCAGGAATTGTAGTACCGCCAGCGATTTCGTATTTTTTCAGGTCGCTGATATTGTCACTTAGGAACCAGCCTCCAATACTAATTATTGAGCCAGTGGTATTACGCAGTTCAATCCAATCGCCGTCTACAAGGTCGTCGGTGTGTGTTAGTACCTCGTTTATAACAACATCGCCGTCGGTTTCAACAGCAGCTGAGTGTGCAGCTTCCGGCGTTCCACCATCGGTAGTTGATGCCTGCCATGAAGCTTTCTCTTCCCAGCTGTTGGGGTCAGGGTTGGCTGGGTTAATGACATTCAACGAAAATCCGATGCCGTCTGTGATTGGATACCAATCGTCGTTATAGTCGAATTCAAGTATAGTATTTTCAGCGGCATCTTTTAGCTTTATTTCTTCACCACCGTTGGACAATTTACCGGTGTATTCACCTGCGATGTTGAATCCTGTTCCGTATTCAGCTTCGAAAGCATTCTGGTCCTCTACGACAAGTACGTATTGTCCGGCAGCGAGGGTGATACCTGGGAATATAAAGTCGACACCATTTGTAAATTTGGCACCGAACAAGCTGATAGTTGAGCCACCAATGTTTTTAAGCTCGATAAATTCTTCGTTGGGGTCCGTAGGCGGGCCTGCATTTTTCGGATGGTACATAAGTTCGGTAATTCGCAGGTTGGTTAGTACCTGGCCATCAGCGAATGTTGCTTTATTCAAAGCGCTCCAGTTCGAACCGTTTTTTATTCTTGCCCTTACCTTTACGGTCTGATTTAAGGTGATACCTCCGCTATAAAGTGTTCCGATAGCATTGCCTGTGACAGCTTGTCTCGGGTCAGTTCCGTCGAGTGTGTAATAGATAGTTCCTGCAGTTGCAGCGGTCATAGTCAAAGTGTCACCGAATGTGATAGTTGCTCCGGTGTCGGCAGGGCTGGCATTAATAAACAATGACGGCGGGGCGACCATATTTCTGTTAGATGCCCAGTAGGCGTCGAGGTTGCCCATCCTGTCGGAGTAGTCAGCAATATACCATTCGGCGCCTGTAGGAGTTCCTTGTCCGGTGAACCAGTTTTTGAGCCACTCTAATTCCATCGCGTAAGTGTGGGGCAGATTGGCTTGTTCCCTGTCGGCAGGGTCTATTGGTCTTGACCCGTCGATATCTTCATAGGTTAATTGTGGGTTGTTGCCAAAGTAGTAGTTGCATGTCTTGGGAACATTGAGTATGTTGAATTTATCGAAGTTTCTATCAACGGCATTATCAGGGTGTCCTGCAAATGCAACATTGGTTGTCAGCAGGGTGTAATAGGAACTGATATCTGCTAATATCTGTGCGTCAGAGAGCTTATCTTCGCGGTGTTCGAACCATTTATCCGCGGTTCCAAGTTTGTATTCAAGGTCATCCATCAAACGGCTGTGCCATCCATAAACAGCAAAGTTTGGATTGTACCATCCTTCGGATGTGGTTGCTTTTGCGAACCAGACAGGGTACCACCAGCTATATCCTTCGGATTCGACGACATCCTTTGTATTTCCAGAACTTAAGTTGAAGTCCCACATCGGGCCGAAGACTATCTTTCCATTTTTTGCTTTATGGAAGTATGTACTAAGCTTAAATCCGTCTGAGTTTTTAGATATTTCATAGATAATATCAGCTTCGATAAATGACTCAACATCTATGTATTTTGCATAGCCGGTGACTGGGTCTGCAAATCCTCCTCCATTGAGAACTCCTTCGAATTCGCTGATGTGGTTTTGTATCCATGTTTTTTGTGTGCTTGTAAGGTCGAATTCATCCGGGTCAAAATATTGTACGGCTCCAATATTAGACGTTGAGAAGGTTTCCTGTCCGTTGTCTTTGTCTACTCTTAAGATGTATCCGCCAGTGATCTCAGGCTCTGTGGAATCGGCTGGATCGAGGTTGCCGATATCAACACGGTTATTTGATACTTTGATCTTTTCTGTCAGTACATAAACGCCTCGATAGTCTGCATAGGAGCAGTTTCCACCGTTCTGGTTATAGAAGACTTCGATAAGTTTTGTTCCCGGAGCTGCGAAACCTGACATTATGTCATTGGCCCATTTGAATGTAAGTATATTACGTAGCAGGGTCTTATCGGAGTATGGCGCCTGTAGGACCCAGTCTGATTCTGATTTCATGCCCAGAAGCGAATGTTTTTCGTCCTCATCGTATTCATCCCATAGCTCAAAAGAATACTGCCTCTTTGCCCAGCATCTTGAGGATTCACCGCGAATTCTGGAACCCGATCTTCCGGCAAAATCAGGTAAGTCTGTTGTTGATGCAAGTCCTGTATCTTTGTCGAGGTCGAGGAATACCGAGGCAACGGGCTGATAAGCATAGCTAAAGCTGCCGCAGCCGAGACCACCGTTATCATCAATATTTTCCCCGAACGAATCGATAATAACAATAGGCAGATTCGAGCTAAAAGTCTGTATATCCGATGCGAGCGGGATGTAATAGTGACTTGTGACCAGTCCTGCAGTAAGGCCTGGCTCATATGACCTCGCCCTGATTCTCCTTGCCTGGGAGTTATTGATCGAAATCGGCCCGCCATAAATTGACGAAGAGCCGGTTGGCAAGCTGCCGTCTGTGGTATATCTTATTACTGCAGTCGGTGAAACGGTATCTAACTCAAGTGAGAAGGTACTTATGAATGTGCCGGACAATTGCGAGAACCAGACTTTTGGTGACATACCCACCGAATTAGTAGCGCCAGGCGTCGGGGAATCCATGTTGTACCAGTTGTCGGTCGCGTCGGCGTATCTTCCGTATGAGATGTCAGTAGTTTGTGGTCCGAACGCGATGCTGTCGATTAATGTTGTTCCGTCACTCTTGAAGAGCCGGACTTCGTCACCGCCGGCAGTTAATTTGAAGTCTGCATGTATGCCGCTGGGATTGTCGGCAATATCCTCATCAGCCCAGATGATTAGGTAATTACCTGGGTTAAGAGTGGTACCTGACGGAATCTGCCACAATGTACTGTCGTCTGCAATGTACATTCCTGATAAGTCGACAGTCTCTGTTCCGTGGTTATAAAGTTCAATCCAATCGTCATACTCACCTTGCGGGTCCTGCGTGGTGGTATTATTTGAAGCCATAAATTCGTTTATTACGATTGTAGTTGGTGTTTGAGGTACTACATACCACAGAGCAGCTAAGTATGCGAAATCAACACCGTCGATATTATTGTCACCGCTGTAGTCTACACCGCCGCATATACCGCATCCTGTTTGGAGCCAGAAAGAGCATAAAACTTCGAGTTCTTCCATGCCTATCATTGCAGAGCCGTTTGATATAACAAGGCTTACAGCTGAGCCAAGATTTACAGCAGTGCTTGCAACTGGATTTTGGCTAATGACTTTGCCCATTGGTACGGACTCGTCGTTTTCATAAGTAACGGTTCCGACAGTTAGTCCTACGGCAGTGATGTTTGTCTGGGCTGTTAACTCAAGTAGTCCAGTGACATCAGGTACAGTGACAGTAGTAGTTACGGCTTGTGGCGGCGTTGAAGCTGAGCCGACATTTGGAATGGAGTTGCTGTCCCGCATCTGTACGGTATAAGCGTATGCTGTTCCTTCGTCTAATCCGGTGTCTGAGTATACCGGGTTTGTTTGCCAGCTGCTGGTGGTACCACCCGTATTTCCGGTAGTCTCAACGAAGCGATATTCGATAGGTGGTGTGGCATCAGAGCCTGTAGTTGCGGTCATTGTTACAGCTGAAGGGCTGACAACAGATGGTGCGCTTGCGAAAGTAGCAGGGTTTGGTTCTGGGGGTTGAAGGTCGTCTCCGCCTGACTTTGCATAGACTATAACTTCGTCGATGTATACATCATCGCCGTTTTGACCAGCATCACATCTGAATTTGATCTTCATGTCAGTTGGAAAAGTATAAGTGCCTTCGTTGATAATAATTGTTTCATTGTAAAAGGTGTCATTGCTGAAATTAGTGCCACTAATATAGTTTGCGATTTGAACCCAGCTTGAACCGTCATAATATTCGACGAAGAAGTTTTCACCGCTATCCATAGCTATTGCTTTGAACCAGAAATCGATTTTTATCTGGTCATATCCTGGAGCGTCAACATTTATGCCGCTGGTATGGAAGAATGCGGAAGCATCACCGGAGTTGTCCTGAATATCGGCAGCGTTTGAGCCTTGATGTGCATAAGTTCCGCCGGTATAGAGTGAGCAGTCGCCTCCACCATCGGTGTAATTTCCGAATCCAGATTCGAAATTGTCGCTAGTTAGTACGACCCAACCTGAAACGTCTTCGACGTGGAGCAGCGGTGCCTGACCGGCACTGCCGTTGTGTGCTTCGGCTACTCTTCTGCCTGTTCCAGTGATAATGATTACAATAGAATTTCCTCTTGCCCAGTCTGGGCGAGCAACGATTTCCTGAATAACAGCAGCGATGTTTGAAGTAGCCTGGTTTGTTCCAGCTTCTCCTTCTGAGTTCCAGTCAGGGGGACTCCATGCAGTGCTGGCCGAGGTCAGCGACCTGCCGGTTATGTTGTAAGCTGTTGTGGTAAATGTCGGGGCGTCGTCAATATCTTGTCCCTTAATTGTTAGATTGCAGGGGTTATCGTTTAGTGTCTCATCAGTGGTGAACTGGATATATGCATTTGTTATTATAGCTCCCTGGTCAATTTGTATATTGTTGAATCGCAGGCCAATAGTCTGGTCACCTCCGTGAAACTCATCATCATTGATGAGCTCCATGTCTGTGCTGGTGAGAAGCATATCCCCATCACTGTTAGTCTCTTCTGCATCATCGTCGTCGGCATTGACTCTGACATCGATAGTTCCTGCCTGGACGGGTGCTGAGAGTAGTGTTAAAGAGATGGTACAAATGTAGATTAAGACAAATAGTTTTGAGAGTTTGCGCATTGTAAGATTCCTCACTTTAGAGTTATATACTGAACCAATTCCTCCTCACATAAGTGTGAGTAAACTTCTTCCACCAATGACATAATTATAGCAGTTTTGAGGCTTAAAATCAAGGGAAATGTGATTGCAGACGTTTAAAGGGGGTTTATATCTCTTGATTAACAGGGTTTGGAGTCCCAAAGGGGGGGTTAGGTGTTATTATGGGCGGTTTTAAAATGAATATAAAATGGATTTTTCCTGCGTATCAGCGTTGTTTTGCGTGATAATTTGGGAAATATAGGCTTTTTAGGGTGTACCGGGAGAAGGTGCAATAGCCTGCCAATTGTCGACGTCATTGCTGTAATCGGCGTTTACTTTTCTCCCGAGGGACTTTTCGCCGCCATCAGGAGATGTTGGCCACGGGTCAGAACCTAAAGGATGTTTCCCGTCGCTGTAATTGACCTGTTCGACTCTTATGTATGGTACAAAGCCATCTGGTTCAGGGTTGCCCGGTTTTGAGAGTTCGATTTTTTCACCGCTGTTAATCATTTCGGTTTCCATATCGAATGGTCCTAAGACCTGCGCGCCGCCGACAGCATAATTGACTTTGAAAGTGCCAGGGTTGCAACGGGTTATAATCAATCGTTCACCTGGGGTTAGTGTTATTGCTGTCGGGAAAGTATTATGTCCCTTCGTTGATAATTAGGATTTTTTGATAAAATAAACCATTCATGAAGTCTCTTGCAGTGCCCTTGGCATAGTTTGCGATTTCTACCCATGATGAGCCGTCATAATATTCAATGAAGAAATCTTCATTGTCTTCCATGTCCCGAGCGTAAAACCAGAACTCAATCTTTATTTTTGAAAATCCCGGTGTGTCAACGTTTATTGGGTTTGTATGGTAGAAAGATGAGTAGTCTCCATTGTCATCGTAGATATTAGCAGCGTTCGAGCCCTGATGAGCATATGTTCCGCCTGTATATAGGGTGCAGTCATCTCCACCGTCGGTGTAGTTTCCCCATCCAGCCTCAAAGTCGTCGGTTTGAGAGTTCGACTCAATATCCAGCCTGAGAAGGCATTGTAATTGAACAGATCAAGATGATAATCAGGGGCAGCGCAGTATGTAGACTTCTATAGTTCATCCATCCTCCGGGATTGAAAACTTACTCCTTTCACCCTAAACCTGTATTGTGACATATTTAGGCCATTTAAACAAGCATAAAAGCCATATTTTTAAAATAGCGGATATTTGGAAGATATGGTTACGAATAAAAACGCCCGATACCCAACGTCCGATAAGATATGTTATGTTTCATTCGTGTTTTTGTTTAAATGCGGTGTATTTGCTATCGAGCTGGATTTTCGGCGTTTTTATGCAGTCAGTCTTCCGGGAACTGTTGATTTGCGTTTATTGCGTGATTTGCGGTGTCTATAAGATTGTCCCATGTAGTTGACGCTCTGTCCAGGAGTCCAAGGTTTTGCAGAATAATTGAGATATTTACGGTGGTATCAGCACATGCGAAGTTTTCCTGCATATGCTGTTCAAGATTTAAAAGCGAAGAAGCAAACTTTACTTTATCGCAATATAGCAATGCGGTCTTGTAGTGCAAATTAAGTGTGTCGTGGTCAAGGCAATCCGGCTTGGTCATGTATTGGTGTGCTTTTTCCTTTTGGTGTGTATCGAAGAGGCAGATGAGGAGTTTACTTTTTGCCCTATTGAATGTTGGATTTATGTCTAAAGCTGCCTGGAACTGGTTTAACGCGTCAGGGAGTTTATTTATGCCCATCAAAAGGACTCCGAGCCTATAGTATAAATCGGGGTTATTAGGACTCTGTTCGATTTGCATTTGATGAGCAGCGATGACAGTTTCAATCAAATTTCCTGATGCCACTGCCTGATATTGCGGTCCTTTTTCCTGTAGTCCGGCCTTGAATTGTAGTGTAGCAGCCTGTGCAAGTAATAATGAGCTGTTAGGCTGAATAGATGCCGCCAGTGACAAAGTGGCAAGAGCCTCAGGGGGGTTGTCTGCGAGTTTTTGTGCAATTGCAAGCCCTATATAAGCATCGACAATTTTGTCATTAATCTCGACGGCCTTGTTAAACTGCATTGCTGCGAGCGATTCGTTTCCAAGTTGGAGGTATTGCGTGCCGAGTTTTATAGTTGCTTCGAGAAAATCGGGACAGATGTTGAGCGCCTGTTCGTAGTAATGGATGCTTTCCTGAACCGAATCGAGTTTCCCGAGAATATCAGCTCGTTTCAGTAGTAAATCAGGCCTTGGTTCGTGTGCCTGGAGCAGGTTGTCGATATGTTCCATAGCCGGGTATAACTGCCCTTCCCGAATCAATTTGTCAATATCGCTATCATCGGTGTTGAAGTTGTCCGGGTGTATAAGTATCGCAGTGTTGAAAGTGTCGGCAGCTTTTACGTAATCCTTATGTGCTATATATAGATGTCCGAGAATGATAAGCGAGGAGATATCATCCGGATATTCACTTTTGAGTAATTCATATTCAAGTATTGTTTTTTCAAGCTGAGAATTCTTGAAATAAATTGCGGCGAGTCGTTGTCTTGGCAGTTGCAGGTAGTTTTTAAACTTCAGGCAGTCCTGATAAAATTCGACAGCCTGTTGCTGCTGATCCAGTCTTTCATAGCAATGGCCCAGGGCATATAGTGCCATAGTATTGTTTGGGTGTCGCATGTAGATGGAGTTTAATTCTTCAATAGCGTTTTGTAGTTGATTTTCCTGTATGTAGATAGCTGCGGCAGCTATTCTTCCCAATACGCATGAAGGGTTGTCGAAGAGATATAGTCTTAGCTGTTCTTTTGCGGCTTCGACTTTCATCTCGGATGCCAGAGAGATGACCCTTGTTAGTGACATATTCTGGTCTGTTTGCTGGTTTTGGCGTTCTTTTATCTCATTTAGCCAATGCCAAATCAGCTCAGCGGTATCGATGGTAATAGCCTTACCGAGAATTTCCAGTAAAATACTCATATCACCCTTCTCTCATTTAACAAGTCATCAACTGCTCGTTGCATTCAAAGTATCGACAATATGAATTGTTGTGTTAATGTGAGGTTTTACAAATAGTTGGGTTAAGGGGTAAATTGTTCGGATTATATGGCGATTGTGTGTGCTGTAGGGGTTGTTCGGATTTTAGTCGCGTATTTTGGGACGTTTTTTTTGGTGGTTTTTTGGTGATAGAAGGGTGTCACTTTGTTATAGGTCGAACCGCCCTGCCTGGGTTAAAAAGGCCTGCTTTTTAGAGGGGTATAGGAATTACTTTTGCGCCTGCTGTTCGATCTCGCTTAGGTAGGCGAGAGTTCTTTCGAGTTTGTCAGTGACATGTTTTAGTTTGAGCATAGTTTTGACCCTTGTGAGCAGTTCAAGTTTATTTACGGGTTTCGAGAGGAAGTCATCGGTTCCTGCATCGATACCTCGTTCGATGTCCCCGAATTCACTAAGTGCGGTTACCATGATGATTGGAATGTCGGTTGTTTTTGGGTCATTTTTTAATCTTTTGCAGACTTCGAAACCGCTCATTTTCGGCATCATAATATCGAGTAGTACCAAGTCGACGGTCTGAGATGCAGTGATGTCAAGTGCCTCAGGTCCGTCTTGGGCAGGTACGATGGTGCAGTCTATGTCTTCAAGGCATGCCTGGAGCAGTTCGAGGTTTTGCTGATTGTCGTCAACAACAAGTATTACCGGTGTTTTTTCCTGGTCCAAATCTTTCATAAAACAACTCCTAATAATGTTAGCGTATAGAGTATAGTTATACGCGTGATTTTGCAATTACTTTTATATTGGGCGGCATTTTCCGTCAAAAATCGGTGATTTTTTGTTCCTGGTTTTCACGGTCATTATGGTCATCTATAAACTGTCTAATCTGCGGTTTTAGGAAGATTTCTTCGATGTCAATAGTGTCTAATATAGCATCAGCGCATCTGGCAGCAGATTCGGCGGTAGAGGCCTGTGTATCAACGAAAAATATTTTCTTTCCTTTTACATTGCATAGTCCCCCGCCGTTACCTCCCATATATTCGGCACGGACGGAGACGTTGTTTTCTTCCAGTAAGGCCAAAAGCTCTTCTAATATCTGTTGGTTATTCATATTAGTTTTTTGTATGTTTTATCGCATAATGTTGGCATTTTCCGGGCTCAAGAAAAAACACATCAAAAGTCGATATAATCATAACGATGAATCGGGATTTTTCTACCTATATCCTGATTCGGTCCTTAAATTTTATATCAGGAGCATTGCGTTGACAAGTATAATTGAAAAACGGCAAAGTTTGCACAGGCAGCTAAAGAGGCATAGATACGAAAATAGCGGTTTAAAGATGCAGATAGGGCAACTTCAGGCGTTGGCGAATATCGGTACGACGACGTGTATGATAGCCCATGAGATAAATAATCTTCTGACCCCCCTGTCGAATTATGCCCAATTGGCGATGAATAATCCAGATGATAAGGAATTGACGGCAAAAGTTCTGCAAAAGACGTTTAAGAATTGTCAGCGGGCATCTATGGTTATGGAAAGCATTCTTGGTGTGGCGAACGGTGAGAGCCGGTCGAAAAAAGAATGTCATCTTCGCGGTTTGGTTGAGGAGATATTTAATTGCCTATGCCGTGACTTTTCCAAAGATGGTATTATCGTTGAAAATAAAATTCCGGAAGATTTGACGGTTTGGGCGGTGCCGGTAAATATTCAACAGGTTATGATGAACCTGATACTTAATGGGCGTGACGCTATTTTTCCCGGTAATGGAACCATTGCAATCGAAGCGAAAGAATCTGGTGAGTTCGTAGAGATAATAGTTCGTGACACGGGTGTTGGAATAGAGCCTGAGCATCTGGAGAGGATTTTTGATCCATTTTTCAGCACGAAATCGAAGCAGAAAGATTCGGGCCAACCGTATGGTTCTGGTCTGGGACTTGCTTTTTGTAAAAAAGTTGTGGATGAACACGAGGGGACGATTGGCGTGGAATCAGAACCGCAAGTTGGCACGACGTTTGAGATAAATCTGCCTAAAAATCAATAAAGGTGTAACGCAAAAGTGGCGGAATTTTACGAGTATATTGGCCATATAGTTTTGATGCTTTTTCTTCTTGTGTTCTCTGCGTTTTTTTCAGGAGCGGAAACTGCGTTTTTTAATTTATCCCGCCGACAGATCAAGCTTTTGCAGCAATCGGATCATAAGCTATCGAAGCTATCAGCATCTCTTTTGGGTAATCCGAAGCAGTTACTAAGCTGTTTCCTATTCGGCAATATGACGGTGAACGTTTTGTTTTTTGCGTTAGCAAGTGTTCTTACGGTTAGAGTGGAAAACAATGTTAACGTTAGCTTAGCAGCGGTAACTGCGGGTTTTTCATTTTGCGTACTGGTGTTGTTTGGTGAGGTGTTACCTAAATCAGCAGCTTACGGCAATTCGCAATCTTTTAGTGTAGCTTCAGCGCTTCCTGCGTATTTATGTCTTCAGGTTTTCAGGCCTTTACATTTTATACTTAAACTTTTCATAATCGAACCGAGCCTTCGTCTGATTTTAGGTCCTGTTAGAAAGCCCGAGTCGGTTAGTCCGGAGGAGTTTAAGCTGCTCATTGAACAGGTAGGCAAACGCGGTTTGATAACCGCGGATGAAAATAAACTCTTGAGTGAGATTATCGAACTTGGTTTTCTTAAGGTTCGAGATTGTCTTCGTCCCCGTGTTGATATGATTGGGTGCAGCGTTACCGACTCGCGTGAAACTGCAATTTCGTTGATGTGCGAGCATCATCTGACCAAGCTTCCCGTCTATACCGATTCTATGGATAATATTGTTGGACAGATTTATTTCAGGGAGCTATTGCTTAACCCGCAGAAGCCTTTGGATAAGCTTGTTCAAAAAGTTAATTATGTCCCGGAGCAAAAAAAGATCGAATCGCTTTTGGAATTTTTCCGTTCGAGTGGTACCGATACAGCGATAGTTGTTGATGAGTATGGCGGAATCGCCGGCTCGATTAGTCTGGAGGATATAGCCGAGGAGCTATTGGGCCCTATCGAGGTGACCGGCGGGATTGAACCAATCGAGCAAACAGGTCCTTTCGAGTATCGCCTTGCGGGGAACTTGACCATTCATGACTGGTCGCAAAGTTTTGACATTCATACGGCAGAGACGCGGATAGCTACGATTGGAGGGTTGGTGACAGCTGTTTTGGGTAAGATCCCAAAGTCCGGTGACGTTGCACACCTGAAGAATTTGAAGTTTACGGTCGAACGGGTGAAGAAACGTCGAATCGAAACGCTTATATTAAGTTTAGAGTCGCTACAGGATAATGATTGAAACAATAATACTTATATCGTTGTTTGTGTTGTCGGTTATACTTGCCGGTCTTTTTGCAGGTTCCGAAACGGGTATGTATCAGCTTAGCAGGCTTCGTTTGCGTTTCGGCGTTGAGCAAAAGCGTTTTTCTTTTTTGGTTCTCTCGAAAGTATTACGTAACAGCAATGCGTTGCTATTGACGATTTTGCTAAGTACTAACCTGCTGTATTATGGAGCTACGAGTATCGTGACATTTATGCTGCTTCGTTCGTTCGGTTCGGAGCATACCGTAGAGATCTTTACTACGTTAATAACAGTGCCGATATTATTTGTTTTTTCGGAGTTGATACCTAAGAATATTTTCTTTTATCGGGCAGACAGTTTGATGCCTTATGTGTCCGGTGTGCTGTTTGTGTTTCATAAGGTTTTGACGTGGTGCGGCGTGATTATGGTTCTTGAGGCTTTTTCGAACTGGTTTGCGAAGCTGACGGGGTCGGCGTCTCTATCGAGGGTGGCGATAAAGAGTACTCGTCAGCCTTATATAAAGGCAATTTATGAAGAAACTCGCGAAGAGGGATTTCTTAGTCAGACTCAGATGGGTATATTGAATAGGCTTGAGGGGATATCGCATCTTAGTGTGAAGTCGGTCATGACGAGTCTTGGTAATGCCCAGATGGTTAGCAGGAACATTGGGCGTTTAGAGCTTTTGAAGAAATTGGAATCATGTGTTTATACGCGATTGCTGGTATATTATCTTTCGCCTTCCAATGTCGTGGGGTTTGTAGACATTTATCAATCTCTGGCAGCGGCGCAGGAATTTAGCAGTTTGAGCCAATTTATATCTCCGATACGCAAGATCGCTTCTGATACGAGTGTGACGGACGCGATCAATATCATGCAGGATGAGGGCCAGAAGATCGTGTTAGTGACTCGGAAGGGTCATCATGGCAGGGAAAGGCCGATAGGTATCATAACGATGAAGGACCTTGCCGAGGAACTGCTTGGTGAGTTGGTTGAGTGGTAGAAATTAATTATTGTCGATGATAGCTTTTGCTATGTTGTTGATGGCTTGTCTGGTGTGTCCGTTGGTGCCGTTAGCAAGGATTGAAAAGATGTAATCGCCCTTTTGGGTGCTGCAGATGCCGGAGAGTGATTTGACACTGTTTATGCTTCCTGTTTTTCCGAAGATTTTTCCCTTATACTTTTTTTCTTTAAATTGTTTTTTAAGAGTTCCATCTATGCCAGCGATAGCCAGTGAATTTTTATAGCGTTTTGAGTGTCTGCTATTATACATATCTTCGAGAACTTTTGTGATAACTGTGGCTGATAGTTTATTTTTCCTACTCAGGCCGCTGGCATCATCGATGTAAAACTGGTTTTGGTTTATGCCCAGCTTAGAGAGATATTTGTGAATTGCTTTTCTCCCCCCTTCCCAGCTTCGATTTGTTTTATTTTTTGAATCCATAGTTTTCAGCAGCGCTTCTGCGGCGAGTCCGAAGCTGTCCTTGTTACATCGTGACAGGCAATCAGTTAATGGAGTTTTATATGTGGCGAGTTTTTTGAATTTGCAATCGCGGTCTATATTTTTTTCGAGGAACTGTCCTTTTGTGTTTATGCCGTTTTTTGATAAATGTTCGGCCAGTAGAAAACCAAAAAAGGCAGATGGTCTTTGAATCGCTACGGTGAAAGGCCCCTGCTGTTTTTTGCACTTTCCTTTTACAATAAGATGATTTGGTTTTTGGGTTCGGTAAGCCCCGACAGCGCCTTTTCCGTTTTCAATCGGCTTTACTCTGTTGATGATATTGATGTAACTTGTTTGGGGTTCAACAGTTACGGCTATTTTGCCGTTGATATTTTTAGTCGTGATGTCAACACAGTTGGCGTTGTAATTCAGGGCAGAGACCTCGCAGGCGTACTTTTTATTGAGTTGGCCCTTTGGCCAGTTGGGATGTACAAGTTGGTCGTCGAAAATAAATGTATCTACAACGATGCCATTGATGGTTGTTATGCCCTTGGCTTTTAGTTTTTGTGTGATATCGTCAAAAATCCAGTTTTGTTTTCGGTTGTATTTGGCATCTGTAATTTTGTCACCTAATAGCGGGTCTCCGCTTGCGATTATTACTAAGGTGTCACCGCAAAGTCCCACTTTTGTTTTGTATTTGAACCTTGAGCCCAAAGTTCTCAGGGCGGCAGCTGTGGTGATGATTTTCATATTTGACGCTGGTACCAGAGGAGTTTGGGCATTGTGAGCATATACCGTTTTTCCATTATCAGCGTCTATGATGTGGATGGAAAATTTGACTTTTTTCAGAGAATTATGAAAAATGATGTTGTTGATTTTTTTAGAGAGGTTTTCCTGGGCAAAAGCTGGTACGGATAGGGCAAGGACAGCAAGAACTAATAATTTTTTTGATTTCAAATTCATATTGTATCGAGTTATTACCATAAATATTGAAACAAATCAAGGGCAATGCGTGTTTGGTCGGCTTAGAGTATTTATGCTTGCATAAATGGCGTTAGTCTTAGATAATCTCATGGTATATTTTAGAGGTTGGATTTTATGAAGATAGCATATTTTGACTGTTTTGCCGGTGCTGGCGGCGATATGATCGTAGCGACGATGCTTGACGCTGGTCTTGACGGGGAATTTTTAAAAGAACAGCTTTCGACATTGGATTTGGGGCAAGTTGATATCCAGATATCAGAGACGAAGCGCGGCAGTCTTAGCGCGAAAAGTTTTTTGCCCAAAGCTGGCAAGCAGCATGCACATCGCAATCTAAGTCAGATAGTAGAAATTATCGATAACAGCGGGATAAGTGAATCTGCTAAGGAAAGAGCGAAAGCTATATTTACCAAACTTGCTCAGGCGGAAGGTTTGGTGCATGGTAAAGACGCAAATGAAATACACTTTCATGAGGTTGGAGCTGTCGATTCGATCATTGATATAGTTTCAGCTGCAATTGGCATAGAAGCGTTGGGAGTTGAGAAGGTTTATTGTTCGGCGCTTAGTGTAGGCGGCGGGACAGTTAAATGCGCTCATGGAACACTGCCGGTACCGGCACCGGCTACGTCGGAATTATTGAAAGGTGTTCCGATTGTTGGCGGGCCTGTAGATGTTGAGTTGTTGACGCCGACGGCTGCGGCTATTTTGACAAATATTGTCGATGAGTTCGGGCAGGTGCCTTCGATGGAGATTGAGAAAATCGGATATGGAGCAGGAACCTATGAGAGTAGCGATTTTCCTAATGTGTTGAGATTATTTTTAGGTGAGGCAGCGGCAACGGGCGGAGAATCAGATGTTATTTGTCTGCTGGAGACCAATATTGATGACGCGACGGGAGAATTGATAGGCCATCTGATGGACAGGCTTTTTGAGAGCGGTGCTTTGGATGTTTTTAGCGAGCCTATAAGGATGAAACAGAACCGCCCTGCTGTCAAGCTTTCGGTTATTTGTGAAATTGGGGATATAGAGCAGATCGAGCAGAGGATTTTCGGAGAGGGAGTGACATTTGGAATCAGGAAGCAGCTTTTAAACAGAAGTAAATTAAATAGAGAGTTTGTCACTGTTGAGACGAAGTTCGGGCAGATAAAAGTAAAGGTCGGGATGCTTGGTGATAGAGTTGTCAATGCTAAGCCTGAATTTTCTGATTGTCAGCGGGCAGCAGAAAAAAATAGTGTAGCTGTGAAAATTGTGATGGAAGCGGCAATGACAGCTTACAGGGAATCAAAATAAGAGAAGGAGAGTGTTAAGTTGTAAGCAATATTTTCTTTTTATGATTAAGTCCCAGAAGATGAATGCAGTAATGATTTAGGAAGTTTCACTATGCAAGAAATTAAAGTTCCGGAAGGTTTTGACTGGCAGATGTGGATTAACCGTTGGGACCGTATGCAGGAAAGGTATATAGACAAACGGTCAGAACGCTTTGAAATTATGGTGCAACTTGTTCGTGAGACACAAGGCAGTATTAGCCATATACTTGATCTGGGATGTGGGACGGGAAGTCTAATGTTGGAAATGCTCAAAGCTTTTCCTGACTCCGAGGTTTTTGGTATTGATTTTGACCGGACCCTTTTATCGCTTGCTTGCAAAAGGTTGGGTTCATTCGGCAATCGTGTGCACATTATTTTCGATGATTTGAGACAGCCGAGTTGGCTAAAACAAATTTCTGAACCTATTGACGCTGTTGTTTCAGCAACAGCCTTACACTGGATGCAGCAGGACGAACTTACAAACCTATATGGTCAGTTTGCTAAAGTTCTAAGATCCGGAGGGATATTTCTAAATGCAGACCATGTGGGAAGTGACAGTGGCAAAACTCAAAAAGCCTGGCAAAAACGCAAAGAGGAGTCTCACAACCAAGGGGAAAACTGTGAGACTTGGGAAGACTTTTGGGCTGATTATATGACAGCTTTGGGCCTTAAAACTACTCAGATTTGCCAGCGTGTATTGGGCGGCTGGGAAGGCGGCATTGAAGATGGAATGCCTTTGACATGGCACTTTGATAAATTGAAAGATGCAGGATTTGAGTCAGTTGATTGCTTCTGGCGATATGACTGTGATGCAATATACGGAGGCTTGAAAAGTTGAGCAAAATGTATTGATCACCCAAAATATAAAAGTTGTATCATTGATGCCCCTGATGGCCATCAATCGAGCTATATGTTGATAGCTAATTGGGGTTTTGTTTTTTTAGTTCGAGGAAAGTTTCGAGGATTTGTGCAGCGGCGATTGCATCGAGCCGTTTTTTCTTTTTCTTTCTTGTCAATTCAGCGGGGGCGATTTTTTCTTTGGCCTGGAAGGTTGAAAGTCTTTCGTCCTGAAAATTTATCGGGATGTCGATATATTTTTTCAGCAGGTTGGCAAATTGTTCGACGATTTTTGCCTGATGTCCTTTTGAGTCGTCCATGTTTAGAGGAAGGCCTAGAACAATTTCGGCAATACTTTCAGATTCGACGATCTCGGCGATTTTTTTAATCAGCACATTGGGGTTTGACGGCAGGACCTGGAGCGGTGAAGCGAAGGTTTCGCTTTGGTCGCAGATGGCCAGCCCTGTCCGCTTGTTACCGTAATCTATAGCAAGGTATCTCATAGTTAGTTTATAGGAACTTATGGCCTTTATTTTTTTCGATAATGCTTAGCAGCTCTTTTAGTCTCTGGGTTTGGTCTACGGGACAGACTAAAGTTGCATCAGGGCTATGAGCGACGACGATGTTATCGAGTCCCATGCATGCTATGAGGTGGCCTTTATCCTCGGTGACGATGATGCTGTTCTTGCAGTCGAGCAGTTCGTTGGAGCCGGCGACGACAATGTTGTTGTTTTCATCGGAGCTGATAAAGTCAGCTAATGCGTTGAAGGCACCGAGATCGAGCCAGCGGCAATCGAGTTCTATTGCGCGTACGCATGGAGCTTTTTCCATGACGGCGTAGTCGATGCTGATCTTTGGAAGTTTTGGGAACCAGTGTTCGAGTGTTTGCTGTTGATTTTCGGTGCCCCAGTCAGCTTTTATTTTCTGCAATGGCTCAACCGATTCGGGGACGAACTCTCGGAGTTTATCGAGAATGGTTTGCGCCTTCCAAACGAACATTCCGGAGTTCCAGAAATATTGTCCGGTATCGATGTATTGTTGTGCGGTTTGTTCATCGGGTTTTTCCTTGAATGCTTCGACGGTATAGACCTGGTTTTTGCATTGCGGGTATTTTTTCGGGTCGGTGCATTTGATGTATCCGAGCTGGGTGCTTGGAAATGTAGGCTTGATGCCGAAAGTGGTGAGACAATCTGGATTTTCGTTTGCGAATGCAAGAGCGTCTTTGATGGCCTGCTGGAGTACCTCTGCAGGTTCGATAAGCTGGTCAGCGGTGACGATTGCCATTGTGGCGTCGGGGTCCTTTGCTGTGAGGATAGCGGCAGCGAGTCCTATTGCGCTTGCGGTGTCACGGACGTCTGGTTCAGCGATGACATTTTCGGGTGGTAATTCAGGGAGGCTTTCGCGGACGATATCGACGTAATTGACGTTGGTCAGGATGATGATATTTTCCTTATCGAAAACCGGTGCCAATCTATTGTAGCAGTGGTTTAGGAGTGTTTCACCGTCGAGTAGTTTTAGTACCTGTTTCGGTCTTTTTTTTCTGCTTAGAGGCCAGAGTCTTTTTCCGGTTCCGCCAGCCATAACTACAACATAGTCCATGATTTGATTCCTCTCAGTTGAGCAAAAGAATTAAAATCGGCATAACAATAATTAAGAAAGTAAATGTATTTACGAGCCAAAGAGCACTAGCTAATTTCGAATCCAAGCCAAAGACGTTGCTCATAGTCACCATGAGTACGGCGGTTGGCGCGACAGCCATAACAATTATAACTTTTTTTACAAGAATATCCAGGTCAATGCCGGTTGCAGCTAAAAGCCCAAGGATTAGAAAAGCAATAATCGGCGCTATGATAAATTTTACCGTAGAAAGAATAAAATACAAGTTTATATAATTTTTGAAATGTGCGGGCCTGACACGAAGTCCAATGGCAAAAAAGCATAGAAACGAAGCGGAGTAGATAAGCAGGTCAATAATATGGAGCTTAAAGACGAGTTGTGGGTGTTTGATATTTGCGAGATTTAGGATAATAGCAATTATTGAAGCGAGCAGGCCTATGAGTCTTAGGTCGAGAAAATAACGGAAGGTGAAGTTCGGTTTTTTGTCTGGTTTAGCAGAACGAAGCTCGTAGGTTTTCAATATCGGGAAGAAAATCAGATATGCCATTGGGAGCCATAATAAGAGGTAGATATTTGCCATTGCCAGTCCGATTGTCCCGAAGAGTACATAGCAGACAAATGCGCCGCCGGTGTATCCGAGATTGCTTAGCCCTCCTGCCAGAGTTAGGGTCAGCCTTGTTTTTTGCTCAAGTTTCAAAAGAGGGAACAGTTTTATGGAGAGAAACGAAATTGTTGACATTAAACAGAGTCCGGCGATGGGCAGCCAGATCAGTTGGGCCGAGAGTTTTATTTGCCATATTGTAAACAGAGCGATTGGGCTGTTGAAACCAATCAAGACAGCGGTCATGATTTTTTTCGCGAGGTTTTCTGAGTCGCTGAACCGTTTTGAAAAAAGGTATCCTGCCAAGAGGCCTGTTACAAGAACGGTGAACATTGCAGCGAGGCGAATATTTGCAATTTGTTCAGCGGAAATTACACTCAGGACTTTCGGAAAAGCTTCTGGTATCAAACGAGAAAATCTCCATCAACATTAGTGAATGGGTGAATCTGTTTAGCTAAATCTTCGAAACCGTCTCTTCCCATCAGTGCGAAAGTGGCTTCTTTACCGAGTTCGACGGCAGGCTGGTCATAGGTGTTGATGTTGAACAAGGCGCCGGCGAGAGAGGTTGTCACTTCAAAGAGGCAGATAAACTGACCAATCGTATAAGGTGTGACCTTGTCGAAAAGGACGGTCAGGCATGGGCGTTTGTCCTTTAGGAGGGCAAATTCGGTCGCCTTTTTTTCGCAGTTGATAAGAGAAGTCAGGTCCGACGATGCCAGGTATCCTAATTCAGGCGCAGATTCCGGTGCTGGGCCTATCGGCATGGTCTTGCCGAAATCCTTTACTTCGAGAAAAGTGAAGAGTTTGTCATTTGGTCCTTCGCGGTAGAGTTGGACCTGGCTGTGCTGGTCGGTGGCGCCGAGCGCTTTTATTGGTGTCGGGCCGATATAGACATCGTTTCCGTCAAGGTCCTTTGTTTTTCCGAGGCTTTCTGCCCAAAGCTGGCGGAACCAGTCGGCGAGGTCCTTTAGGTGATAGCTGTACGGCATGATGACAGAATTTTTCTTGCCGTTGTTGTAGAAGTGGTAATTGACGGCGGCATTAATCGCTGCTGGATTTTTGTAGAAGTCTTCATCGCTTACCCTTTTGTCCATGTCACGCGCACCTTCGAGCAGTGCTTCGATATCGATACCGCACATGGCAGCGCTGAACAGGCCTACAGGACTTAGGACCGAGAACCTTCCGCCGACACCATCGGGAACTTCGAGAGTTTTTAAATCAGCGTCATTTGCGATTTGCCGCAGGGTGCCTTGATTTTTGTCGGTGATTGCGACGACATGATTTTTGAAACCATCGGGGCCGAGCTTATCGAGAATCAATTTTCGGATGATAAGAAATTGACTTGCAGTTTCAGCGGTTCGTCCTGATTTGCTGATAACGTTGATGATAGTTTTATCGAGTTTGTCAGCGACCCAGTCGAGGAATGATGAGAGTTGGGCAGGGTCGATATTGTCGAAGACGAAAAGCCTTGGGCCCGAACGCTGGGCAGAATCGATATTGTACATATATGGATTGAGAGCTGTTTGCAATGCGATGTTTCCAAGTGCCGAACCGCCTATACCGAGTACGACGAGATTTTCGCAGCTGTCTTTCAACTGGCCAGCGAGTTTTTTTATCTCTTTGACGGTGTCATCATTGAAAGGCAGGTCCCTGTATGGGGTTTTGCCGGCTTTTCTTTCATCGTTTATTTGTTTGATTATGGGAGTTGTTTTTTCAGCGAGCTTTTTAAAATCAGCGGTGGTGATGCCGTTTTCGTCACCAACGATGTCTGCCATAACGTTTTTGTAGTAAAGTTTGATGTTGTGTTGGCTCATTAAGTCCTCCTTTTAGGCCAATAGGTTACTCAATTTTTTCAAGTTTGGCGTATTTTAGCATTAGAGTTTTTGTTTGTCCTGCATTAAATTTGATTTCCACGAGACTATCTGGTCCCATATCGACGAATTTGATGACTCTTCCGAGTCCGAACTTCTTGTGCCTGACGAGTTGGCCTATAGCAAATTGCGGCGTTTGCGGGCTTGGGTGGTCGTAGTGGTCAAATTCGGTATCGTCGTGGCTGCGTTCATATTCGTAGTCGTTTTCTTCGGTGGATTCTGTGAGGCTGATTCCCAGTTCGTAAAGGAATGGTGAAGCTGAAGTCCGCTGGAACTGTCCTCTAATTGTTCGGTATTTTGCGTAGCTTATAAAAAGCCTGGTTTTAGCGCGGGTGATTCCGACAAAAAAGAGTCTGCGTTCTTCTTCGAGTTCATCTTCGTTGTCTGCGGCTCTTTCGTGCGGGAGCATTCCCTCTTCGAGTCCGACGATAAAGACGTTTTCAAATTCGAGTCCTTTTGCTGCGTGAAGCGTCATGAGCGAGACTGCTCCTTTTGTTTTGTCGTAGGTGTCGGTGTCACTAAAGAGTGAGATTTGCTGCAAGTAGTCGAGCAGGGAAGGCTGTTCGGTTTGCTTATCGTATTCGTGTGCGGCGTTTATGAGTTCATCGACATTTTCAAGAGCGTTTTGGTCCTTTGAGGTGCTGAGGAAATTTTCAAGTCCAGATTCGGTGAAGATTTTTTCCGCGATCGGGCCGACATTTCCACCGACATCTTTTTTGAATTGTTCTATCATGTTTACAAAGACAGCGATTTTAGCTTTTGGTGCTTTGGATAGAGAGTCGATTTTGTCAACGTTTTTCAAGGCGTCATAGAAGGTGACATTTTTTGAATCAGCATATGCTGCGATTTTGTTAATAGTGGTTTTTCCGATACCTCGCGTGGGCGTGTTGATGATACGCAGGAAAGCGACCTCGTCCTGAGGATTGACGAGTATCTTTAGATACCCAAGCAGGTCCCGGATTTCTTTTCTGCTATAAAATTCGACGCCTCGAACGATTTGATATTGGACCTTATTTTTCACGAAGGCTTCTTCAATCACCCTGCTGGCCGAATTGACACGATAGAAGACAGCGATATCTTTCAATTTAGCACCTTTGTCTTCGAGGTTTTTAATTTGGTCAGCGACGGCAAGCGCTTCATATTTTTCGTCCTCGAAGGCCTCGACGGCAATATCTTCTCCGGGTGGTCTTGTGGGGATTAGGGATTTTATTTTCCGGTTCTGATTCTTTGCGATTAATTTGTCAGCGGTTTTGAGGATGTTTGGTGTGCTGCGGAAATTTTCTTCGAGTTTGACAACAGTTGCGTTCGGATAATCGGTTTCGAAAGCTAAAATATTTCTGATGTCGGCACCTCTCCAGCGATAAATTGACTGGTCAGGGTCGCCGGTGACGCAAATATTGTTATGAGTTGAAGCGATAGATTTTGCAATCTTGTATTGGGCGTGGTTTGTGTCCTGATATTCGTCGATGAGCAGGAATTTATAGCGGTCGCCAAGCTGTTGACAGATGTCTGGATTATCTTCAAGTAGGTATGCGGTTTTCATTAGCAAATCGTCGAAGTCAAGAGCGTTGTTTTCGGTGAGGATGTTTTGATAATGCTGATATATTTTTGCCAGGGTATTCGAGAAGAAATCATCGGAGTTTTTTTCGAAATCTTCGGGAGTGATTAGTTTGTTCTTCAGGGTCGAGACAGCTTCGAGCATTCGCGCGGGCGAAAAATTTGTGGTATCGAGTTCGCAGGTTTTTATTGCCTGTTTTATACATTGGGACTGTTCAGCTGAATCATAGATGGAAAAGTTTGGATTTATTTTTGCAAAGTTCGCGTATTGGCGAAGGATTCTGACACAGAGAGAATGAAAGGTGCTGATGTGAGTGCCGGCTGCTTTGCCGAGGGCGAATGCTCTTTGCCTCATTTCGTCAGCGGCTTTATTGGTGAACGTTATGGCACAGATATTGCGTGGATTTACTCCTGAATCAATCAGAGCAGCGATGCGGGATGTGATTACGCGGGTTTTTCCACTGCCCGGGCCAGCGATTACGAGTAAAGGGCCATCTTTATGAAGGACGGCTTTTTTCTGCGAAGGGGTTAGTTTGTCATTTGGGTGTTGTGTCGGTTCCATCCTTATTGTTGGGCCTTCTCCATTTCTTTAATCATTTTTTCCTCGTACTGTTTGAATTTTTCGGCAAGGTCGGGTCTTTCGATTTTGATTCTTGCGATGAGACTTTGTCTTAGATTAACCGGGTAATAAGGAGTATTCAAAAAATCGATAAGCGCAAGGAATCTAAGGAATTTCAATTCCGGGAGTCTGACTCTTTCCTCATCAGAAAACTCAGCGGCGTAATTTTCATAGACTTCCTTTGCCATTTGCTCTCTTCCGAAACATTCATTGTCATCTCGCATTGCATATCTAAAATAGGCTTCCTGCAATAAGCTTTGAATGATTTGCTGTGCATCGTGTATTCCGAGGCTGCCCAGTTTGTCCTTTATACGGTTTCTTACGAAGATTGCCAGCGGTAGATTCCAATCAGGTTCAGGGTATAGTTCTTTAAGCTGAGCATAAGTTTGTTTCGACTTTGGCAGGAGACCTGCAAGATAAAAATCAACGGTCGCATTTTTGAGCATATTTTTATGTCCGGTTACCCATGTTTTGTACGCGCCTTTCTCACCTCTTATCCTTTTATATTTTTCGAGGACTGCTAGAACAGCGTTATTATAAGGGTCGAACATTTTAAGGTCTTTTCGCAGATAGACTGTTTTTAGCGTGGTAGGCGAATCGTTAGGGATGTCACCGGGTTGAATATCTAATTGTTCCTTGGGGGCGGGAATGGAATAGATAAATATTTTTCCATTTCTAAAGAGATTTTGCAGGCTATGAATGACAATGCGGTCGACATTTGTCTCGGCTATAGTAAAGGTGTCTTGCCCTGCAACTTCCAGTCCTTTAACCGCCCAGTAAATAGCATGAGAGTCAGGATGTCTCCAGTCGAGCGGTAAGTGTTGGTTGGGGTCGTCATAGTCGACTGGCCCGTGCATGTTATTGATTTTGTGCATTAAAGCTGGGTCCATTTTCCATGTGTTTCGCAGTTCATATGCTTTTGCGAAGGTATCAAATTGTCTTAGGGCTTCGGTTCCTCTGAATTCGTCGATGACTCTAAAAACGTTCGGGGCGAATTTATTCGGGTTCTGTCTTAAGGCCAGATAGTTTTGTACCAGCTTGTCATTGTCATCGAATAGAACATCAGATGATTTTAATTTTTTAATAAAAGGCGCGATGTTGGGGTCGTTTATGACCTGTTTTATGTTTGTAGGTGATTTTGCAAGAGCGTCAAAAAAGTCGTTGTCGGTATTGCCTATCAGCGGTTCCATCATAGAGGCTAATTGCAGCTTATAGTATTTATGCGCGTCGTCCATGATGTTTCCCATTTTGTGCTGAAAGATCCACGCGATTGAGCGGTAGAGGAGAATGCTTTTTGGATTCATTGGTATTCCCTTGTCCCGCAGCAGTTCGTATCCGTTTTTGACCCATCTCCATCTTTCCTGCGGTTGTTCTGCGGGCATTGCGACTGAGATGTTGTATGCCATGTTCCATGCGTGGAAGTCCCAGACCTCAGCGAATCTTGGTTGCAGGGTTGTGATCCATTCGGCGAGCTGTTTGGCGTCGAAGAACTGCCCTTCCATTTTTAGTTTGTCTGCCCGCATCCATAAGATGTCAACGACCAGGCCTCTAAAAGCACCCATAGCAATTGTTGCAAAAGCCAGCGAAGGCGGAGCGTTTTCCAAAGCAGTATTGCTTATAAGTTTCATCTCGCCGCGTTTTTCGTTTATGTAATCGAGCTGGGAGCCTGCTGCAATCAGCATTGCAACGGCAATAGCTAAGGCTAAAAGACAGATTATTAAATTTCGCAATTGCATGAATTTTTATTTTTCAATTAAACAATAACTTTCGCAATTTCTTTACAACTAAAAATAATTAAGCCTGCAATTAGTAACAGTAAAGCTTTAAGGCAAACCATTGTCGCGGCAACTTGTGCCAATAATGTCCACGACAGGAATTTGGCAGGTATCATAAATTTAGCAGGTGCAACCTTGTCGAATTGAGGCAAAAGAAGCACAAAAGGCTTGATAGTGAAATCATAAACCAGCCCCATTTCTTCGCCAAGTGATTCAAAAGATTCGAGGGTGAACCCGCTGACAGTTCCGATAAAGAAAATGACAAGCGAGAGCATAATAGCGACGGGAAAAGAAAGAAAACTTGCGGCAAAAATTCCCAGCGCTATAAGAAATATAAGTCGCAAAAAAATCAACAGGATGGCTTTTATGAAGTTCGCAGTGAAGGTGCCAGCCTTATAAAGAACTTCAAGCCCGTCTTCAATAGGGAAGATAATGACAGTATCATTTAAAGGTACATTTAAGAATCTGATGGCCAGATACCCGTCTTTTGCAATTGCGTCAGCTGGTACCTGGATTTCGTGAAAGGTGCGTATGACGTCTTTTCGGTCAAATCTATAAATAGGCGTTTCAATGTTGCCGAATTTGATTTGCCGGATGTCACCGACATCAAACCTTCCGTAGGCTTGCAAATCGGGCGGATTGACAGAGACATCATATTTGAAGCGGATAAATAAATACTGGTCGGTCCCGATAGGTTTAACATTTTCGAATTCCCACAGCAGTTGCTGTCCGGGCCCTGAAGCTCTTTTAGCGAGTTTTTTCTGATTTGTCAGTTGTGTTAGGATTTCATTGCGTGACATTCCCGGCGGCAGCTGGCCTGTATTGTGCAATCTGTTGTAGTGTTCATCAACTTCTTTTGAGACATCGACTTGCGGCGGTGTCAGGCTTGCACGAGCTGTATAGAACTCATTCTTAAGCTGTGCAATTGTGTTGGGGTCGGCATCGAGAAATCTCGGAGTGTAAATAGTAATAGAATAAATTATAGCGGAAAAAATAAATAGCAGGATGGCATCGAGTATTATAATGCCGAAAAATTTTCCGAGAATAAATTGCCATCGACGTATAGGCTTTGTGAGAATAGTATATAGATGTTTTTGTTTTAAGTCGTTTGTGATTGTGTAGGTGGAGATAATTATTGTTAGCAGGCAAAGGAGCAGGCTTGTGAGTGAGAGGCCGTAACTTACGAAAGTTTGTAACCGGCCCTTCATGGTTCCGTCGCCGGTTGTTATGAAGCCCATGACAGGCAGTAATATTGCGAGCAGGATGATAAAAGTGGCCGGCAGTTTCATCCTTAGGGTTTGCTTTACAGTATTCGCAGCAACGGCCCAAATACTACGCATCGTTTGAATCCCCCTGGGAGTTGTCGCCCTGTGGTTCTAAGTTGTCCGAGGTCAGTTGCTCCAAGATGTCTTTTTTTGTTTGCTGGTCGGACTTGGTATCTGGTTCGGCAGGCTTAGTTTCTTCGACAGCTGTAGGCTCGATGGTTTGCTCTGGTTTGGTAAGTTCGCTTATAAGCTTGTCGTCTTGTTTTGGTTCTTCGGGTTTGGCGGGTTCGACTTTTTGTGTTGTTGCAGCTTGGTCGGTGGTGCCGTCAGCAACTGTCGCGGTGACAAGTTTATCGAGAATGCCTGGTTCAATGGGAGTCGCGGTCAGGAAGTCACTGATTTTAGTAGTTGAGTCAGAGGTGACACCGCTTGTGGACTTGCCCTCTTGCTTTGCGGTGGTGACGGTTTTGATAAAGAACGATTCGAGTTTGTCCATAGGGGAAATTATATCGTATTCGACTTGCTCGTTTTGGATAATCTGCTCGATTTGTCCCATAGCGTTGTCACTGATGGCGTCGATAGTAATTTGTTTTTTGTTTGTTTGTGTGAGCAGATCTTTGACACGCCCTTTTGTTTGCACTTTACCGCCATAGAGGATAGCGATCCTGTCGCAGACGTCTTCGACATCGGCGAGAAGATGGCTGCAAAGCAGTATGGTCTTACCGCGTTTTGCCAATTGGATGATGAGGTCCTTTATCTGTCTGGTGCCAAGCGGGTCGAGTCCGGTGGTGGGTTCGTCTAAGATAAGCAAGTCAGGGTCGTTGATGAGCGCTTGAGCGAGGCCTATCCTTCTTGCCATACCTTTGGAAAAAGTTCCGACGGGTCTGTTTGCAACAGCTTTTAGTCCTACCATTTCAAGCAGCGCTTCGATACGTGCCTTGCGTGTTTTTGAAGGTAAGCGGAACAGCCTGCCGTAAAAATCGAGAGTTTCGCGTGCGTTTAAGTACTTGTAAAGATATGATTCTTCGGGCATGAAGCCGATTCTTTTGTTTATTTTAGGGTTGGTGCTGTCACCGCCGAGCACGGTGTATCTTCCCTTTGTAGGGTGCAGCAGGCCCAGGAGCAGTTTTAATGTAGTTGTCTTGCCCGAGCCGTTAGGGCCTAAAAGCCCGAAGACTTCGTTATAGTGAATCTGGAGACTAAGCTCATCGACGGCGTAAACTTTGTCACGTCCCCACCAGTCAGAAAAAATCTTAGTCAGAGAAAAAGTTTCAATTGCGTATTCGGTATTATTCATCACAGTTACCATGTTTAAATTTTTTATTGTGGTTCAGCAGTTAGTCCTTCGCCTTCTCTGACAAGTCTTGCACTATTGAAGACAACGATGAGCGAGCCGGCAAAATGCAGGACAGCAGCAATTTCCGGTGTTAGAATTTTGAAGGATGAAATTCCGATGATGATAAAAGTTATTCCGAAACCGAGATTTTGGGTGATAACTTTTCTTGTTTTACGTGATAGAGTGACGAGGAATGGAAGTCGTCTTAAGTCATTGCTCATCAAAGCTATGGAAGCAGAATTAATTGCCACATCGCTGCCTGCGGCGCCCATAGCGATACCGAGGTCCCCTGCTGCCAACGCAGGCGCATCGTTAATACCATCTCCGACGACGACGGTTATGTGCCCTTTTGCTTTAATTTCTTCAACGATTGCAAGCTTGTCCTGAGGCAGGCAATGCGCCTTAAAGTCTGTGCATCCTAATTCGGCGGCGACCCTGTTTGCAACTTCGTGCCTGTCGCCTGTAAGCAATGTCACTCTCTTAATTCCGATATCGAATAATTCTTTTATAGCCTGCTTAGCTTCTGGTCTTGTTTTGTCCTGCATTCCAATCCAGCCTATACATTGAGAGTCTTTGGCAATGTAGAGAGTGCTAAAGCCCTGCTCTTCATGCAGTGACGGGTTTTCAACGTTGCTGATATCGATATTGTTTTCCTGCAGGAAAGTGTCACGTCCGACAAGAACGTTTGCGTCGCCGATTTTTGCGGTGATACCTTTTCCGGGGGTTTCGGTGAAATTATCTGGTTGCTGCAAATCCAGGTTAGCTTCTTTTGCGACATTCTGCAGTGCTCTTGCAGCGGGATGTTTACTCATTTGCTCGGCAGAGGCGGCTAACTGCAGCAATTGCGCAGGTTCGATATTGTCAGCGGGCGTTAGTTTTGTAACGTATAGCTGACCTGTTGTTACGGTTCCGGTTTTGTCGAAGACCATAGCGGTCATTTTTCCGGCTACCTCAAGGTCTGCGACATTTTTGACTAAGATGCCGAGCCGGGCGGACGCTGAGATTGCAGCGACCATCGCAGTTGGAGTTGCAAGAATCAAGGCGCATGGACATGAGATGACAAGAATCGTGATAGCGTAATCAATATTTCTCGTAAAGAACAAAACGATTCCCGCAATCATCAGGATAGTCGGAGTGTACCATTTGACGTATCGGTCGATGATACGCATGATAGGTATTTTTGTTTGTTCAGCTTGTATAATGAGGGACTGAACCTTGCCAAGCGTGGTATCTTTGCCGGCTTTTGTGACGGTGATATCGAGAGCGCCTGTAAGGTTTGTCGTTCCAGCGAAGACCTGCATGCCTGGGACCTTGTCGACGGGCAGTGATTCGCCTGTGATGGTGGCTTCGTTAATCGAGCTTAGTCCACTGATGACCTCGCCATCGGCTGGGATATTGTCACCGGGTCTGACACGAATGACGTCACCGGCTTTTAATTTGCTTACCTTTATTTCCTGTTCGGAACCGTCGCTGTTAAGGAGGTCAGCTTTTATCGGTGTAAGTTTTATGAGTGATTCGATTGAGGCTCGTGCGCCGAGAGCGGTTCGTGACTCCATCAGTTCACTTAGCAGCATAAAGAACGAAACGATGCCTGCAGTGACATATTCCTGCGTGACAAAAGCTGCAAAAATCGCCAACGCGACGAGTTCGTCCATGTGAGTTTCTTTTTTTATAAGGCTTTTGATTGCGTGAAGGACGATAGGTGCGCCAAGCAGCAGTGCACCGAGCATCGCCAGGAATTGTGCCTGGTCGCTGTCTGAGCCGTAAATTGGTTTCGCGATAATGCTGGTAATCAGGAGCATCCCGCCTGCTAAAGTTCCCAACAGTGCCAGATTTACACGAACCTGTTTTCCGTGTGTATGGTGCTGCTCTTTAAATTCTAAATGTTTATGACCCATAATTTTTCATCTCTGATTATCAAACAATTTTAAGCTTCGTTGTCCTATTGTTTTTTCTGGCCCTTGGGTTTTAGTGCAGGGTCCCTGTTTATCTGGATTCTGATTTCCTTACCCTTTGCGCCAGCGGTAGGCTGAATAATCATTTTTTCTTCAGCGTTATTTAGAACGTCTATGATTGCATCCTGATAGATTTTTTGTATAACGAGTTTTGGATATTTGCGATATTCAGGCAGTATCTGCTTTAAGTATTCAGCGTTTGCTCTCGCGGTTTCGACAACTTTTGTTTTATACGCTTTTGAATTAGCGATATTTTCCTGTGATGTTCCTGCCAGTTGGTTCCATAATTTACTGTTTTGTTTTTGGGTGTCTGTAAGCGTTTTATTTTTTAGCATAGCAAGCAGGTCATTTGCGACAGGTCCAGCGGTTTGGTTAAGAGTGCCCTCGGCGTAGATTTTTGCGTTATTGATTTCGGTTTGACTTTTCTGGCTCGCGGTAATAGAGGCCTGGAAGGCTTTGTCAACTTGCCTTGGCCAGGTTATATCTGTCAGCAGCATTGATGCGACAACGATGCCTGATTCGATTTTGTCGAGTTTTTGCTGCAGCAGTTTTTTGACATGTTTTGGTATTCGGTCCTGACTTGCGAGTGACTCATCGATTGTATAATGCACCATTGCGTTTACAATGGCATCTTCAGCAAGGTGCTGGAGTAACGGCGCTATACTTTTTTCAATGAGGTCGGCATAGCTTTGTCCCGGCTTGATATTCTGGATGTGGACATTTTTGAAAAATCTTTCGGGGTCATCGATATTATAAGTGAGCAGCCATTTACTGTGAATGATATTATAGTCGCTGCCCTTTGCAGCGGAAGTTTGCAGGTTTTGGTTTCCCCCTCTGATAATACAATATCCGTCAATTTCAGGATTTAAAGGCTTATTAGCTCTTACTTTCGTTTTAGTTTCCGATAGTAATTCACTTTTAGACTGGTAGTACCAGAAGGAATTTATGGGCAGATTAATTTTTTTCTGGACGGGGATTTTGATAATTTCATTGATAGGATATGGCAGCACCCAATGCGGGCCCGGGCCTAAGATCCTGTTTTCACCGGTGCCTCGAATCTTACCGAATTTCAAGATGATGGCCTCTTCATCCGGCGAGAGCATCTCAAAGCCTGAGGCGAGAAAGACAATGACCAGTACGACCATGATGACTTTCAGGATGATAAAGCTGATCCTCAGTGCCTCCGCCAGAGAGTTTCCAGCTGCACCGAGTTCTTCGCTTATATTGTCTTCAGCGATTTGAGGCTCAGTTTCGTTATTGTTTTGATTTTGTTCGGTCATATTCTATTAGTCCGTATTTAAATTTATTTTTTTGGGGAAATTTGAGGTATCCCTCTTAGTAGTTTGAAAGGTTCGGTATCGGCACTTAGGATGATGGTGGACCTTTCTGCAAGAATTTTCTTTAGTGCTTCGACATCTCTTAGGAACATCGCGAGTTCCGGGTCCGCTTCGAGCATTTTATAATATTTGGCAGCTTCTGCGTCGCCTTGTCCCCTGATAGCTTTTGCTCTTGCTTCGGCGGCGGCGAGTAGTTCGGTTTTCTTTGAGTCGGCATCGGTTTTAATTTTGACAGCCTGAGCCATACCCTGAGCTACGATTTCTCCTGATTTTCGTTGACGTTCGGCTTTCATTCTTTCGAAGACATCTTTACTAACGTCAGCGCTGATCTTTAATTGTTTTATGCCGAGAGTTTTGATTTCGATACCGTAGTCTTCTCTGACGGCGGTGTTCAGGCTTGCGTGCATTTTTTGCTGGATTTCGTCGAGCTTAATATTGTCTTCGTTACTGTTTACAAATTCGGAGAAATAATACTGTCCAATGACTTCGTTTTGCGTGCTGCTAAGCTGACTTCGCAGATAATTTTCCGCTTCTCTTACGGTGCCGACGGAATTGAAGAACTGCAGTGGTTCGGCGATTCTCCAGACTATGTATGTGTGAACGATAATCGGCACGGTCCCCTTTGTTGTTGTTTCACCGAGGTCAGTTTCAAAAACTCTCATTCTTGAATCGAAGGTGTATATTTTATTGATAGGCGCTGGCCATCTGAAATACCATCCCGGTTCGGTGATTTCTCTGCTTGTCTTGCCGAATTTTGTTATCAGGACCGATTCTGTTTCTCTAACCTGGAAAGAGAAGAGCAGCAGCCCTAAGATACTTACGATTAAGACGACGAAAATTGTAATGGTTATACTTTTCATTTTTACTTGTTCTCCTCAAAGCCACTGAGTTCGTACAGGCTTGGCGTTAACTTTTCTTTGATATCAATAATAAAGACCTGTGTGTCCTGTTCGTCACCGACAATGACGAATTTTCTTATTTTTTTAAGTCCTTCTTCGAGTACTATTAATCTTTGTTCGCGTTTGTAGATTTCCGGAGCTGCATTGAAGCTGGCGACTTGGCTTGCAAATCTCTGGCCGGTAGCTTTTGCCAGTGTTACTTTTTCAAAGGCATAACTTTTTGCCTGTCTTAATGTCGTGAAGATATCGCCTCTGGCATTTGTGAAAGCCTGATCAAGTTCTTTGGAAAGTTTTTCGATTTGCTGTTTGTCATCTCGTTTTTTTGCCTGTTGGTATTTAGCAGTCAAAACGTAAAGTTTGTTGGCGTCGTCGACTGAGCCTGCGAGAGTACTTAATATGGAGTTTCTGGCAGCGTGCGCAGTTAAAATCAGTGCCTGTTTTTTCTGCACGGCAGCGATGACCTGCTGATAGTCGGCGGCAACTTCTGACGGGGGATGTATTCCCTGCAATCCGAGGAAAACGATTTCGACACCGAGGTTCTGTTGGTCGACCTGTTTTTGAATATTTTCCATAAGCACTTTTTTAGCATGAATTCTTCCGCTTCCGAGCAGACTTTGTTTTATGCCTGCTTTTGCGTCCTGGGTGTCGGCAGTTTCAATTGTCGCAGAGGCGGCGAATTTCGTCAGTTGCTGGTAGCAGATTGATTCGAGCAGTTTTTCCGAATCACTGTGATTATAAATGAATGCATGGAGATCCTTGATTCTATACTGGACCGGCACGGCAGCGACTATCAGACTTACCGGTACGGTGCCTGGAATAGTTGCGTTTTCCTGTGGCGTAGCGACAAGGATAAGTTGTTCTTCTTCGTGATGCTGTTTGCCCCACAGTAGAGACTTATGTTCAGCGTGCCCGTGCTCATCGGTTTCAGGAACAAAGCCTATACTTAGTTCAAGGATTTTTTTTGTCGGATATTTATAAAGGATGTCTACGGGCCAGGGCCATTTTAGAGTGGCACCTGAGCTGATGGTTCTTGTTGGTTTTCCGAAATGTTCTATGATGGCTTCTTCGTTCGGTGCGACGATGACGACCGAGCTTAATAGATAAAGTATAATTGCCGCAAATAGTGTGAGCGGGACGATGGCTTTTTCCAACAGCCTATAGAACCATGTCTGAGAAACCTTGAATCCGAACTGATAATCAATCGCGCTTGCCGCGGTGTGGAAGATTTGTCCCGGTTCATTAATAAGTCCGAGCAGTCTGCTATCGAAAGCGGTTCTGGAATATTGCTTTTTTAATCTCGGGCGGTATATGTCGAAGATAACATTGAGAGCGGTTTCAATGCCCAGAACCAAAAGCAACGCGGGAATTATCCATTCGATGATATTAATAATAAGGAGAACTTTAAATTGTGCCCATGCAAGCGAGATTGCCAGCAGGAAACATATGATAGCGATACTAAGCAGTGAGCTTCCGCCTGCCCTTAGCGGTTTCCAGCGTGCGTCCTGAGTTGACATGCCGGTTGCATAACGTGAAATTAAAAAGCTGATAAAGGCAATAGCTGTCATGCAGATAGCACAGATCAAGGGTTGTTTTGTTTCAATCTGGTCGGGGATCAGGGCAGACTTTGCTTTTAAAAGGTAAAGCCCGACAAGAATTTGGTAGATGGCAATTAAGGCAGAGAATAAAGGCAGGAACCACTTTTCAAGAATTTTGAGGTGTCTTTGTGCCACTGCGAGCAATTCTTCGTGTTCATCTTTTGCCTGGAAGATGGTCGAGTCGGGCTGGTCAGATGGAATTTGGCCCATATCGAGCATTTCCTGTTCCGCTATGGTGCGCTGATATGCTTGAATCAGCAGTACAAGCCAGATAAGAGCCGAGCCAAGCAGGAGCCAGCTTATGGCATAGACAGCGAAAAAACTGCTCCACTGGCCCAAAAGCCATGAGACAGAGAAAAACAAAGTGCTTAATATGAAAGCAGCCAAAGAAATGTTCTTTGCTGGTCTGGAAGTTATGTTCATGTTTTATCCCTGATATTAATGCTCGAACAATAAAGCCTGAAAATTAGTATATCGAAAATAACAATGTAAATTCTTTACTTTTATTAAGTTGTGCAATATAACATAATCATCGTCTATGTATAGAGTTAAAAGTGAAAAAAGGAGTCACAAAATTATATCTTGCCCCTATTGTATTGGTCAACCTTTAGCCGATTTAAATTAAAATGTATAAGTTATTAACCATAGCCAAAAATACGTTCACCGAAACATTGCGTCAGCCGATTTATAGTGTCATAATCGTTGCCGCCCTGTTTCTGTTTTTCATTAGCCCATCGCTGACAATGTACACGATGAGCGATGACAGTAAACTCCTACGCGAAATTGGTTTATCTACGCTGTTCCTGACGAGTTTGTTCATAGCTATTTTCTCAGCGTCGGGAGCTGTGGGTGAAGAAATCGAGAATAAAACGATAGTGACGGTTCTAAGTAAGCCTGTTTCACGTCCGATATTCATTATAGCCAAGTTTCTGGGGGTCAGCGGCGCGGTGATATTGGCTCATTATATATGTACAATCGCCCTTTTGATGTCAATAAGGCATGGTGTTCTTGAGACGGTCAATGATACTCATGACTGGACGGTATTGGGCAGTGCCGGGGTTGTTATTGGATTGTCATTTTTGCTAAGTGCTTTTCTTAACTTTACTTACGGTTGGAAATTCTCGTCAACAGCTATAATAACAGGCAGTATTTTGGCGACATTCGCGTTGGTATTTTTGTGTTTTATTGACCGCACCTGGCATTTTAATCCTGAATATAATGGTATAAACACTTTTGATGTTTATGCAGCTGTGTTGCTGCTTTTGGCGGCGATTTTAATAGTCGCGATTGCAGTGGCGTTATCAACGAGATTTAATATTGTTGTGACTTTATCAGCGTGTATTGGGATATTTTTGCTTGGTTTGGTGAATGATTACGTATTCGGCAGGCTTGCAGCCGAGCACTGGTGGGGGAATATAGGCAGGTATTTGATACCAAATCTGCAGGTTTTCTGGATAAGTGACGCTATTTACGAGGCAAACGAGGTGCCTTTGAAGTATATTTTGATAAGTGCTTCATACGCAATATGTTACACGGTGGGTATACTTTCGCTGGCAGTGGCTTTATTCCAGAGACGCCAGGTGGGATGATGTATTTTTCTACGTTAATTCCCTGATAACAGCGATTTCGTCACAATTTTGCTGTTTTGGGCATTTTGCACAGTCGCTCCAGACTTTCATGGGTAAAGAGTCCTTTTCAACGATATTAAAGCCTATTTTCTGGAAAAAATCGGGTGTAAGGGTTAATGCGAAGAGTTTTTTTAGCCCGAGCAGTTGTGCTTTTTCGGCGACAGCTTCTACAAGTATTTTGCCAATACCCTTATTTTTTTGATTTTTATCGACTGCGAGCGATTTTATTTCTGCCAAGTCTGCCCAGATTATTTGCAGTGCGCAGCAGCCTACAATGGCACTATTTTGTTCAACGACAGTGAAATCCTGCAGATTTTCGTAAATGTCGCTCATAGAACGGAAGAGCATTTGGTCCTGCTGGGCGTAGTTGCCTATTAAGGAACAAATATCGTTTGCATCTGTAACTTTTGCGTTTCTTGCAATCATGGAAATGAGTATAGCGAATTGTGTTTAAAGACAAAAGACAAAAATAAAAAGTGAAAAAAGCTGGAAAAATCAAGCGATATCACTAAAATAGCGAAAATTAGCGTTTGATTGTAATTGAAATTATAAGAGTAGGTGAAATGAAGTTCATTCTGATTGACAAAGTAATATCGCTTGAAAGCGGCAAATCTATCAAGACAGTTAAGAATGTATCGCTGTCCGAAGAGTATTTGGCCGACCATTTTCCAGCATTTCCGGTATTGCCTGGAGTATTATTGCTGGAGGGATTGATAGAGTCGGCGGCGTGGCTTGTTCGCGAAAAAGAAAATTTTGCACACAGTATGGTATTGCTTGAGCAGGCAAGAAATGTAAAATATAAGAGTTTTTTGGCACCTGGCGAACAAATCGAGTATACTATTGAGGTCAAAACTATCGAAGAAAATGTAAGCAGCTTTAAGGGCTTTGGTGAATCGAACGGAGAGAGAATTGTTGAAGCCAGATTAGGGCTTAGACATTTTAATCTTGCAGATGAAAAATCGTCGATGGCAATGATTGATTCCGAAGTAGTGGACGAGATGAAAAAACGTTGGCGGCTGCTTAGAAATAAAACATAGGAAATTAAAAGGACTGTAAAAGATTTTTAGGATACTGGAGGTACAGCAATATGGCAATGAGTCGGGATGAAATTTTTAGTGAAGTTCAGGAAGTTCTTGTTGAAGCGTTGGGCGTTGACGATGATGAGGCGACTGGCGAAGCGACATTGATGGGTGACCTTGGTGCAGAGAGCATCGACTTTCTTGACATAGTATTTCGTCTGGAAAAAGCATTTGGAATTAAGATACCTCGTGAGGAACTTTTTCCAATTGAGAATTTGATGAGTAACCCTGAGTATGTCAGTGCCGGTAAGATGACCGAGACGGGCCTGGTTGAACTTCGTACGAAGATGCCTCACACGGATTTCGCCGCATTTGAAAGTGACCCTGATATAAACAAGTTAGGCGATTTGTTTACGGTCAACTCGATAGTGAATTATGTTGAATCGAAGTTGAATGCTGCATAGCAATTAGAATATTAATCAGAACAATTAGCGGCTGACCTGTTATCAGGCATCAAAGCCGCTAATTTTAATATGGATGAACGATGCGTTGGATATGGATAGACAAGTTTATTGAATTTGAGAGCGGCAAGCGTGCGGTCTCGGTGAAGAATGTAACGCTTGCAGAGGAACATCTGCACGACCATTTCCCCGGTTTCCCCATAATGCCTGAGTGCCTGATGATCGAGGCGATGGCACAGACGGCGGGTATCCTTGTTGGTGAGGCCAATAAATTTCAGGAAAAGGTTATTCTGGCGAAAATCAAGAAGGCGGTGTTTTTTCGTTATGTCCGTCCCGGGGACAGTTTACGGCTTGAGGCCGATATCGAATCTATGGCACCCGAAGCAGCAAGCACTTGTGGGAAAATTCTTTGCGGTGAGAAATTAATCGCTGAGATAGATTTGATGTTTAGTCATATTGACCAGAATCTTGGGGGAAAAAGTTTTCCCGAAGAGAACTTTGTATTCACGGATATGTTTAAGTCACTTCTTCAGGGCCCAGCGTTTTCGGAGACGGATTAGTGAGTTCTGCTCGCGTAGTGATAACCGGCGTTGGTTCGATAAGTTCTGTCGGCAAGACCAGCAGTGAGATGTGGGAAAGTCTTTGCGCCGGTGGTTGCGGGATAGATAAGATAACCGCTTTTGACCCGGTTGGGTTTGACTGTAAGATAGCTGGTCAGGTCAACGATTTTAAAGTGCGCGATTATATTCCGAAATCCTTTCGCAAATCTGTCAAGTTAATGTCGCGTGACATTGAACTTTCCATAGCGGCGGCCGACGAGGCGTTGAGAAACAGCGGTATTATTACAAAGGGGATGGACCCTGAAAATGTTAACGTCGAAGCTGGTCGTTTTGCGATCAATCTTGGCGCAGGGTTGATAAGCTGTGATCTGGTTGAGCTTGAACCGTCGGTATCTGCTAGTGTTGTTGATGGTAAGTTTGATATTCAAAAATGGGGCAGCGACGGAATCGAGCAGATAACTCCGTTATGGCTTTTGAAATATTTGCCTAACATGCTTGCGTGTCACATAGGAATTATTCATGATATTCAGGGCCCGAGCAATTCGCTTACCTGTTCCGAAGTTGCCGGGCTTTTAGCGATAAATGAGGCGGCCCATATTATAGCACGCGGTGATAGTGACATTGCGTTGGCCGGCGGAGCAGAAGCCAAGGTCAATCCGATGATAATGATTCGCCAGTGTCTTCTCGGTCGGGCAACGAGTGACAATAATGATGAGCCTGATAAGGCTCTTAGGCCTTTTGACGCAGACGCGAAGGGTTCGGTATTTGGCGAAGGTGCGGGAATAGTTATTCTTGAGAGTATCGAACATGCTAAGGGGCGAGATGCCAAGATTTACGCTGAATTAGCGGGTATCGGCGAGAGTACCAATATCAATCCAGTGTACGAGCATCTTGAAGCGGATGGCAAAGGTGTTCAGATAGCGATAGAAAAAGCAATGGCAGAGGCGCAAATCGGCGCCGAAGAACTTGATTTAATTATTCCGCACGGTGTTGGCATCGCCGCTGATGACTTAGCTGAATCGAAAGGTATAGAAGCGGCGTTAGGTGAGGCGGTTAGTAAGATACCGGTCTGGCCTACAAAAAGCATGGTGAGTAATACCGGTGCTGCAGCTGGCGCGATTGATGTTGTTGCCGCTGTTTGTGCAATGAGAGAAGGTAAGATACCGGCGGCTAAGAATTGCGAAAATAAAATTAAAGGGTGTAATTTGAATATTGTCACCGAGCCGGTTGAAGCTGAATTGAATTATGTATTGTGCTGCGGGTATGGTTATGGCGGGCAGACCGCGGCGATAGTTTTGAAAAAGTTTGATGGTTAAAAAGTGAACTAATGACAGAAAAAAAACCAAACAAGCGAGTTGTTATAACAGGGATAGGAATTGTAAGTCCTATAGGCCATGACGTAGAGACGATGTGGGACGCCCTGCTTAAGGGCAAAAGCGGGATGGCTAAGACGACAATTTTTGACGCGTCCACTTTTCCTACCAGCTTTAGCGCCGAAGTTAAGGATTATGATTTTACAAAGTACACGAAAAATCCCGAGCTTCATAAGGATGGCCATAGAGGTTCGAAGTTTGCAATTGGTGCTGCGGCGCAGGCGTGCAAGCAGGCGGGTATCGATGTCGAGAGCGACGAGCCAACAGATGGTATTGACCGGAGGATGATGGGCATCTATCTTGGAGCTGGTGAAGGCTCGGTCAATAGTGACATATTTATGCAGGCATTAGTGAACACCATGAACAATGAAACCGGAGAGATGGACTGGGGTAAGTGGGCCGAGGTAGCCTTCGGAGGTCTCGACCCGAAAGATGAACTTGAGCAGGAACCTGGTATGCCGGTTGCGCATCTTGGGTTGTTTACCGGCGCCCGCGGGCCTACGCGAAGTTGCCTGACGGCGTGTGCGGCGAGTACGCAGGCTGTCGGCGAAGCGGCGATGCTAATCCGCAGGGGTTTGGCAGACATTATGATTGCAGGCGGTGCACATTCGATGATTCACCCGCTTGGGATAATGGGATTTAATCGATTGACCGCCCTATCGACGAGAAACGATAGCCCGACGACGGCATCGAGACCGTTTTCGGCGACGAGAGACGGCTTTGTGATTGGCGAAGGTTCGGCGATATTGATTCTCGAATCTTTGGATAGTGCGGAAAAAAGAGGTGTTCAGATACTGGCAGAAGTGTTAGGATTTGGCAGCAGTTCGGATGCGTTTAGGATTACCGACATGCACGAAGAGGGACGAGGCGCGATAAAGGCGATAACGGCGGCATTGGAAGATGCAGGCATAAGCTATAAAGACGTCGATTATATAAACGCACACGGCACGAGCACCACGGAAAATGATTCGATAGAAACAAAAGCGATTAAAGCGGTATTTAAGGAAGAAGCGAAAAATATTCCGGTCAGTAGCGTCAAAAGCGTGATGGGACATTTGATTGGAGCTACTGGTGCTGCGGAATTGATTTCGTGTTTGATGGCGATTCGTGATGGTATTATTCCGCCGACAATGAATTTGGAAGAGCCTGACCCTGAGCTTGATTTGGATTACGTTCCTAATAAGGCCCGCAAGGCGAAAGTTGATATTGCGATGAATGAGTCGTTTGGTTTCGGCGGGCAAAATAATGTTGTAATTGTAAAGCGATATGAAAAATAAAAATTATGATTGATATTAAAGTAATTCGAGAAAATCCGGAGAAGTTTAAAAAAGCCGCGAAAGATAAACGCTTTGAGGTGGATATCGATAAGCTTCTTGAAATAGATAGTGTTCTTAAAGGTCATAAGCAGCAGCTTCAAGAGATAACGACTGAGAAAAATAAGCTTGGCAAATCAATTCCTACGCTGGCGGATAGCGAAAAGAAGGCGGCTTTGGACGGCTTGGCGAGTTTGAAGGAAAACGAAGCTGGTATCAATGATAAGGTCAAGCGGCTGCAACCTGAATATGATTCGTTGATGCAGCAGGTTCCTCAGCCTACAGATGATGAGGTGCCAGTTGGTAAAGATGATACGGAAAATGTCGAGCTTAGAAAAGAGGGGACGATTCGCGAATTCGATTTCGAGCCTAAGGACCATATGGAGTTGGGATTGGCTTTGGATATTATCGATGTCGAGCGAGGAGTCAAATTAGCTGGGACGAGAAATTACTTTTTGAAAGGTGACGGTGCCCTGCTGCACTGGGCGGTGTTGCGATTTTCGCTGGACTACATGGTGGGCAAAGGGTATGAGCCTATGATGGTTCCGTTGTTGGCTCGCGATGAGGTAATGAGAGGGACCGGATATTTTCCGGGCTCGGAAGAGCAGACCTATCAGATGGAAAGAGATGAGCTTAGTTTGGTAGGTACCGCTGAGGTTCCTATGACAGCTTATCACATGGGCGAAATCTTAAAAGTCGATGAGTTGCCGAAAAAATATGTGTCACTGTCGAGCTGCTTTAGGCGTGAAGCTGGTGCCGCGGGCAAGGACACTTATGGGCTTTACAGGATTCATCAGTTCGATAAGGTCGAGCAGGTGGTGATTTGTGAAAATGACGACGACCAGAGTGCGAAATTTCATGAAGAAATATTAGCTAATTCAGAAGCTGTGATGCAGGCAATGGGATTGCCCTACCGGGTTGTTGCGGTTTGCAGCGGCGATTTGGGTAGAGGCCAGGCGAAAAAATATGACATCGAAGCGTGGATGCCGTCGCGCGACAATTACTGCGAGACGCATAGTGCGAGCAAATTCTATGAGTTTCAGGCCCGTCGGATGAATATGCGGTATAAGGATGCGAAAACGAAAAAGAATATGTTCTGTCACACTCTGAATAATACTGTTATTGCCTCGCCGAGAGTTTTGATACCGATTCTGGAACTTTATCAAAACAAGGACGGCTCGGTGACAATACCAAAGGTTTTGAGGCCATATATGGGGAACAAGGAAAAGATTACAAAAGAATATATTTAATTTTCACTTATAATTACGTCTGTTTTATTACTTCTCCTTTATTATTAAAAATTTTTCACTTTTATTTTACTCCTTTAAGGTAATTTATCTGTAATTTTTTCACTTAAATAATATATCATAAAATAAAAAGCAGCCGTAGCTATTAAAGTTAATATTAATTTAACAAACCGATGCCTATAATACTCCCCGAAAACTGGGCGCGTGATTAAGGTGGATTTGTCGTCTGAGACGATAATAGTTTCAGGAGACAAA
>VRUG01000129.1 GCA_019456255.1 Planctomycetota bacterium
CAGGAGAAGGTCAAAGCAGACCCGGCCAGCTGGGTCATGTTACTGGTACCCAGGGTCACACTGCTCCCGCTCTTGTTGATCTGCACAATCGGAAAGGAGGCCCCTTGAGTCTGTACCGTCTGAGCCAGCCCCCCAATAAACCGCACGATGTCGGCGTTGCCCACGTTGTTGAGGGTGCTCCCGCTGAAGGTCAGGTTTCCGCTCACCTCCAGTACGGCGTTCCCGGCGTTGAAATCCACCGTGCTTCCGGTGAAATCAGCCGCCCCGCCGTTAACCGTAACCACGCCCGTGCCCAGGTTGAAGGTACCTGAAGAGGTCAGCCCGGTGTTGAAAGTCACCGTCCCGCTGCCCCCGGTAATGGTGCCGCTGTTGGTGGCCGCCCCGGTAACGGTAATGGTGCCTGACCCCGTGGAACTGACCGAACCGGTTGCCGGGATGCTCAACCCCCCGGCGCTTACCGTCAGGGCCCCATTCTGCACACTCACCGAACCGGTCCCGTTGACTGTCAGCCCGTTGCCGGCAGTAACTGCCCCGGTTAGCGTGGCCGATATGGACACTCCAGTGCTTACCGTCATAGCGCCCACCGTGGAAAATACTCCCGTGTCGCCCACCGTCACATTCTGCGATACCGCGGCACTGTTGGCCTGGAAATTGTTGGCGCCCACAGCCAGGGAGCCGGAGGTAAAGGTCAGTATATCCACATCCGGAACGGCCGCGCTCAACAGCACTGTCACATCACCACCAATCTCCAGATCGCAGATCGTGTTTCCCGCTCCGATGGAAAGATTGGTGGTAGCCCCGTTCATCCGTAGAATCCCACTGGTGTCACTGACGGTCCCGGCGGTGTTCACCGTCACATCCCCGCCCACCGTGAGATCCACAGCGTTGAAGTTGATGTTGCCCCCGGTGACATTCAAGGCCCCACTGGCACTCACGGTGCCCGAGCCCAGATCGAAAGTGCCACCCGATTGGCTGATCGCCCCGAAAGTGAAGTTAGCCGAGGCACCGAAGGTGACTGACGACCCGGCGTTGTTGATGATCAAATCCCCTACCGTGAGGTAGCCGGCGCCGGTGGAAGTCAGAGTGGCATCCCCGATGGTCACCGAGTAGGTTCCGGCCCCGTCGGTCAACTGCCCACCATTCACATTCAGGGTGATCACGTTCGCCGCATCGCTCAGGGCCAGGTTGGCGCCCAGTGTCCAGGTTAATCCGGCCAGGTCCAGGGTGGTGTTGCCGCTGCAGGAGAAGGTCAAAGCAGACCCGGCCAGCTGGGTCATGTTACTGGTACCCAGGGTCACACTGCTCCCGCTCTTGTTTACCTCAACACTGGGGAAGGTGATGCCCCCGGAGTTAAGGTTCTGGGCGTTAGCTCCGGTGAAACGCACGATATCGTTAGCTGCCAGGTTTACGCCCGGATCAAGGTCGGAGGCGCCGCTCAGGGTAAGATTGCCCTGAACCACCAGAACAGCGGAGACTGCCCCGTTGAAGTCCACGGTACCGCCGCTTAAATCGGCCGCACCTGTAACGGTGACTGGGTTGGCGCTGAGGTTGAAGCGGCCGCCCGCAGTAATGGTCAGATTGTTGCTGATGAGAAGCGTATCCAGTGAGGAGGTAACTGCCGCGGCGCCGATGGTCAGATCGTAGAAGGCGGAACCGCCGCTGGTCAGGTTCCCGGTACCACTAAGGGTGACCAGGTTGTTGCCGTGGGTAAAGGTCCCGCTGTTGGTCCAGTCGCCGGCAACGGTAATGGCATTTGCCCCGGTGAGCAGAGTTCCGGTTATGGCCAGGGTGCCGTCCACAAACAGGGCGTCCTGCAGGGTCAGCGATACCGTGGAGGCGCAGGTCAGGTCATTGAAGGGGGTGCTGGAGGAGCCGGTCGTCACCTGTTGGGTTGCCCCGTTGAAGGTCACCTTCTGGGTCCCCCCCCCGTGGGTAAAACCTGTTGTGGTGTTCTGGTTCACCCAGTTGCCGGCCAGGGTAATGTCAAAACCGGCGGCGGCCAGTTTCCCTGAGCCCAGTATGCTCAGGTTCCCGGCCAGAGTGAGGGCGTTGGAAAGACTCACATCCCCGGTGGTGGCCACATCAAGGTTGCCGATCGTTACTCCCGTGCTCAGGGTTCTTGCAGGCGTCCCGGTCATGGTCAACTTTCCATTGGTCACCGTGGCGCCGAAGGTCCCGGAGATGCTCACATTACCGCTTGCGGTGATGGTGTTAAGCGCGGTATTGGTGATGGTGCCTGTAGAGGTGAAATCACCACAGCCAACTGACCCGGAGGTGTCCAGCACTCCGTTGGCCCCCACGGTGACCGCATTTGCTCCGGCGGCCACGCTGCCCCCGCTGCCGATGGTCAGGGTGCCGAAGGTTACGTTTACCGCCCCTGAGGTCAGGGTGCTTGTCTGTACGTTGAAGGCGGTGGTGGCATCGCCGTTGAGAGTCACGTTGCCGAAGGTGCAGGCACTGTCCAGTAGCACCCGGTCGGCCGCCGCCAGGGTGGTGGACAGGGCAGTGGAGAGACCCCCCAGGTGTAAGAGCTGACCGTTGTAATCGATCTCGTTTCCGATCAGGGTGACAGTACCGGGGGAACTGATGGTCACCGTGTTGGTGGAGCTGGACACCTGAATGCCGGAGACTGCACCGTTGTTGATCTGGGTAGCGTTAGCCATACTCAGGGTCACCGCGCCGCTGGAGCCGTCAAGCTGAAGCTGGCCGTTGACCGTAAGGTCGTCGCCGGTCCCGTTGGTGATGTTCAGCGTGGCTGCCCCGGTGCTGCCCAGCACAAAGACAGCGCCGGCGTCGATCAGCAGATCGGTAAAGGTGGCGGTGCCGGCCATGGTCACCGCTGCGGTGGTGTTGGAGACCTGCACATTCCCGAAGGTCTGGCCGTTGGGGGTGATCGTTTGGGCGGCCGAGCCGTTAAGCACCAGCAGGTTGCCGGAGGTATTGGTAAAAGTGCCGAAGGTTGCATCTCCGGCCACGTTGATGGTTCCTCCGGCGCCGGCGTTGATGGTGCCATTGGCAGATGAGAGGTCACCGTTAACAGTCAGGGTAAGACCGGCGGTGCTCAGAGTTCTGCCGCTTTCGATAGCCAGGTCACCCACCGTGGGGCTGACGTCCAGGGTGGGTTCGTTGGTCACACCTGTGGCAGGTATAACCACATTGGCGCCAGCCGGCGGCGGGCCGGCCGGGGTCCAGTTGCCGGCCGTGTTCCATGAAGTGCTCCCGCTCCCGTTCCATGTATAGGTGGGGTTGGTGCTGACAATAGTAATTATCTTGTCGTCCGTGGCGATATAGCTGGAGCCGCTGTCAACCGAGAGCTCAAGCTGGCCGTTGGAAGCAGTGTTCACGTTAGTGAAGGCAAGACCCGATATGGTCAGGGTGTCGGTAACTGCGAAGTTGGCGGTTACATCGATGCGAACCACTGTGTTGCCGCTTTCGTAGGAGACAGCGCCAACAGTGCCGCTGCCGGTTACTGTTGGTGTAACCGCAGCGCCGGTATTGAAGACCGCGTCCAGGCCGGCAGGAATGCGGATGCGCACATCTCCGATCGTGTTAATGTCTGCTGTACCGGAATCGGTAATGATAATATCCGCCAGGGTAGCGGTATTACCCTCGGTAAAAGAGAGATTGGTGGCCGAAGAGATGACCGGGACGGGGTTGGCCTGGAAGTTGATATTTCCGCTCTCGTTCGCGATTGCCTCGGGTAGATCAGCTTCCGAGGCATTGGTACCGGGCACTGCCGAACCGTTGGTGGTCACCGTGAGGGTGACCGCTTGGGCCGTACCGTCGATGATCCCCACATTAGCAATGCCTGAACTGTCCGTGTCCACGTAGGCTGCGGCCGAGCCCGCGCCCTGGTTCACCCCATTGATGTACTTTAT
>VRUG01000130.1 GCA_019456255.1 Planctomycetota bacterium
AAGGAAGGTCACTAGATGTGAGGTAAACGGTAAAAGTTCTATAAAAGGGACACATTGGAAAGTTGATAATATTAGATCTTTAAAAAGCTAACAAATGTTTGCAGTCCGACAGCCCCCGCCGCTCGTTCCTCACTCTGGGGTCTACGGCTGAAACTGGCGTTGTCGCGCCGGGTTAAACTCGGCGTATCTTGCAGGGTGAAAGTCCCTGTCGGGGAGGGAACCGAGAGGTTAACCTTTAAGGGCTAGCCACCCACCCGTATCGAGCCTTGGACCTATGGCGGAGTAATGTCGTGAGACATGACGAACAAGATGGGTTAAGCGTAGGCAGAGAATCCTATAGGCCGTAGGGGAGATCGCGCTCCCTGAAGTGCTGGTACAGCTTCGAAATGCTAATTGCGGACGCCGAGGGTTTTAACGCTCGCCGAAGGCAACACAGAAGCATCCGTTTTGGCAAGGATGTGGAGGTTCGCCGGAGTCCCCAGGCCGTGGCATGTAGGAAGAGATACGTTGTAGAACCCGGGAAGCCCCAAAGGCTCCTGGATTATCAAGGAAAATGGTATACAGATATTGAGGCAATGATGGGGAAACCCGGAAACAGAACTAGGCTGGAACCTAATTTCGAGTCAAATAATTACAGAACAGGTGGGCGTGATGACACAAAGGATGTCAAAGCGCTAGACGCTAATGGGGTGTCTTATCAGGCATATTACTCTGAGAATGGGAAAGCCATTTGCATGGGAAAGGACCTGACGGAAGTACGTAGCTCGCAAAGGAAACTTGTCCCGGACACTGTCGGGCTGGATCAAGACAAGCCAACCTCACTGCGGGGAATAGCAAATCGAGCAAAAACAAGTAAACACCATCGTTTTCAGGACCTCTACCGGTTGTTGAACGCCGAGTTTTTACTAAGCTGCTGGAGCGACCTGAATAAGGATGCAGCCAGTGGTGTGGACGGCGTAACAGTGGCGCAGTACCAGGAGAATCTGGAGGTCAATGTGCAAGCACTGGCTAAACGACTGAAAACGAAACACTATCGTGCCAAGTTGGTACGGCGGAGTTATATACCAAAGGAGGATGGAAAAAAGAGGGCTTTGGGCATTCTGGTACTGGAAGATAAGCTCGTTCAAGTGGCGTGTTCGAAGTTGTTATCTGCAATCTATGAGGAAGATTTTCTGGATTTCAGTAACGCATATCGCCCCGAGCGAAGTGCGAAGGAGACGGTGTCAGACCTGACCTTCAATCTACAGTACGGCAGTTTTGGTTACATCGTAGAGGCTGATATAAAGGGTTTCTTCGATAACATGGACCATGACTGGCTGTTGAAAATGCTGAGTCTGAGGATTGATGACAAAGCCTTTCTAAACCTGATTTGCAAATGGTTAAAAGCTGGGATTCTCGACACGGATGGGATGATCATAGACCCGGATACAGGCACACCGCAAGGGGGGAACGTTTCGCCTATATTGGCAAACGTTTACCTGCACTACGCGTTGGACCTGTGGTTTGAAAAGGTCGTGAAACCCCACTGCCGTGGAGAGGCTTTTATCTGTCGTTTTGCCGATGATTTTGTGTGCGCCTTTCGCTTCAGCGAGGATGCAAAGATTTTCTACCAGGAGCTGCCCAAAAGGCTGGAGAAGTTCAACCTTGAAGTAGCGCCAGAGAAGACACGGATTCTGCGCTTTAGCCGGTTTCATCCGAGCATGAAACGTCGTTTCACTTTTCTGGGATTTGAGTGGTATTGGTTCCCGGATTGGTCGGGCACAGTGCGTGTCAAACGGCGAACCAGCCGGAAGAAATTAAGAAGCGCATGTCAGCGAATAAAGGACTGGATAAAAGCGAATCGCCACCTAAAGGGGCGTCAGTTCATAGTGGCGTTGAATAGGCGGCTGAGGGGACACTTCAATTACTATGGACTTTATGGGAACAATAAATCACTCTATCGGTTCTACAACTGGGCGATCCGTTGTGCTTTTAAATGGCTGAATCGTCGAGGAGGGAAGCGTAAGAGTTTTACCTGGAGTTCATTTATCAGGGCAATAGAACGCCTAGCAGCCTGTCGGACTAAGAGATCAAAATAAATTTGGCATGTAATTGGATATTGATATATATCAATTAATTAAAGCTTAATATACTAATTTAATTAAATAAGTACTTGACAAATATGAATAATTGCGTAAAATAATAATTATATCAAGTCAATAACTATAATTCGAGAAACATTTTATTATGGCACGCACAAAAAGAGTATTCAAAAAAGCAAATTACGACCAGCCTTTTCTTTTTCCTCCTACTATTAACGACTGGTTGGAGCAAAACCATCTGGCTCGGTTTATTGTGAACGTAATCGATCAGCTAGATATATCGGCTATATATAATACTTACGGTTTCAGAGGCTCGGATCCCTACGATCCCAAACTGTTGTTGGGATTGATTTTTTACGGTTATTGTACGGGAGTATTCAGTTCCCGTAAGATTGAGCAGGCCACTTTCGATTCGATCCCATTTAAGTTTATCTCCGGAGATCTTCACCCCGATCACGATACCATCAACAATTTCAGACAACGATTTCTACCTCAAATAAAAGAATTGTTCTGCCAGATTCTTCTCATCGCCACCGAAGCGGGCGTATTGAAGATCGGGAACGTTTCTTTCGACGGAACCAAACTAAAGGCGAACGCTTCAAAACATAAAGCCATCAGTTACGGATATGCCAACAAACTTGAAAAGAAGATAAAGGACGAGGTCCAGATTCTGCTCGAAAAGGCTCGCGAAGCAAACGACAAGGATGGAGACATCGGGTTGAACATTCCCGACGAAATAGCCAGGAGGGAAGAACAATTGGAACGAATAAAACAAGCCAAGGAAACGATCGAAGCACGTGCCCGGGAGCGTCATGAACAAGAGATAGGGGAATACAACCGCAAAATGGAGAAAAGAAAACAAAAGGAAAAGGAAAGCGGAAAGAAGCCCCCAGGGCGGTCACCACAAAAGCCTGAAGAAGGTCCGGAAGACAAAGATCAGTATAACTTTACAGATCCAGAGTCTCGAATTATGAAGTCGGGCAATGGATTCGACCAATGCTACAATGCGCAGGCCGGAGTCGACCACGATAGTCGCTTGATCGTGGGACAATCGCTTTCGAACAGCCCCAATGACCAAAGAGAACTCGTCGACACCATAGACTCCATCCCCCATGAAATTGGAACCCCCGACAAAGGATGCACCGATTCTGGATACTTGAGCGAATCGAACATTGATGCAATGATTGAACGAGGAATCGATCCCTACATCGCGCCCGGCAGAGAGGTTCATCATTCTTTTTTGGAGGATAAGCTTCAAAAACCTGCGGTTGAAGAGGTAGAGAAAACCAAGTTGTCGAAAATCGAGAAAATGAAACTTAAACTCAGTTCCAAAGAGGGTAAAGAGGTTTACCGCTTTCGTAAAATGACGGTAGAACCTGTATTTGGAATAATCAAGGAGGCTATGGGATTTAGACGGTTTTCATTCAGGGGGCAGAAAAAGGTTTCACAAGAATGGGGATTGGTGTGCCTGGCGTACAATATAAGACGAATATTCACACTAAAAGTAGCGATATAAACAAAAAAACACAAGTAAACGCTTGTGCCGGAAGTTCGAAACCATATTTTTTGCTAAAAATGACTGAATACCTATTCCAAAATACTTTTCCCTTTAAAAAATTGGAAAAAAGCTACAAGCAAAAGTCAAAAAGACAGTTCAATTGTCAAAATCACCTACAAATATAAACTGTCAATCCGACAGGCTGCTAGGCGTTCTATTGCCCTGATAAATGAACTCCAGGTAAAACTCTTACGCTTCCCTCCTCGAC
>VRUG01000131.1 GCA_019456255.1 Planctomycetota bacterium
TCAGTAATCACTTCTTCTGCTTCTACATTATCCAGATGCTTTTCTTTCCATCCCTGTGGAGCAAGCCTTACACAAAAATCCTTCTTCTCCCAGTGACCACGGGTTTTCGAAGAATATAGACCATATCTTCGGATATAGCCTGGCTACCGGAGGAGTGAACGCTCGAAGGATTGCCATACATCTCCGTGAAAAAGGGTTTCATGGCCTCAACCACAAGAGGATCCGTGGGAGTGGTAGCAGCGTGATCGAGATAGATCCTGTTCATTCTTCTGAGCACATCATAACAGAAATCGCCGAATATGTTTGCAGCAATATCAACGGGGGTACTATCAACGAGGCAACGGGCGGACTTGTTACGGAAGCCCTTCGTTATTATTATAGTCCCGCGGTCGAGCGCGAGCGGCGTAGATTCATTGGACTATGAAGAGTAAAATTCTAATCGATCATTTTCTACATCCCAGAAACATGGGGTAATTGAAAGACCCGACACATCAGGCTATGGTCAGGAGTGAGACTTGCAGCGACATTGTAAAGCTGATGGTTTCTATTGACGGTGAAGGAATCGTGAGATACGTAAAAGCTCAGGTTTTTGGCCGTGGGTACGCCATCGCGGCTACATCGCTCTTCACCGAATCGGTAATACATGAAACGGTTTCAAATGTCCTGGACACTGCTGTAAACAAGTCAGAGCCTCTCTTTCCTTTGGTTTCCGAGGCTCACAAGTCCTGTCTCCGCTTAAGCCACAGGGCCTTTTCAAAGATACTCCATGCCTATCACAAGACGACGACAGGCGGCCAAAAGGATAGGACCAATGGCCCTTCCTGAAGTCGTTACGGTCCAGGCTGACGATTACGCTCAGAGCATCTTTAGCAGCGTCGAAGCGCCTGTGGTGGCCGAGTATCCCGTCATCCTGCTGATCAACGGCAGTCCGTTCATATCCATCGCTTGCTCCGGCACCGATCTGGAGCTCCTCGCGCTAGGTCACTTGATGGCGGAAGGCATTGTCAGATCCCCCGAGGAGATCGGCGCAATAAAGGTTGGCGAGGAAAACCTGGTGATTGACGTAGAAACTGGTCTCGACGAAGAGCTCATGGAGAGGCTCTTCAGGGTGCATACGATACCATCCGCGTGCGGGCAGGGAGGGACGTCTTACGGCAGAGCAGGCAAAGGATAAGCTCGAGACACCGCCCCCTTCACTGCAGGCCACGGAGAAATATCCGAAGGCCGCGGTGATATGCTCGTGCATGACGGAGTTTCTGCGTACATCGGACCTTCACAAAAAAACGGGAGGCGTGCACAGCGCTGCCCTTTATTCCACCAATGGCAAGAGAATTGTCTTCTTCAACGAGATAGGCAGGCACAATGCCGTCGACAAGCTGATCGGCTACGCGGTTCGTAAGCCCCTCTCCCTCGCCGAGGCAATGATCCTCTCCACAGGCCGCCTCTCCAGTGAGATCCTCTCAAAAGCGATCGCTGCAAAGACTCCCGTTGTCGTCTCCGAGGCTTCACCGACCAGCCTCGCTGTGGTAATGGCCTGGGAAAGCGGGATTGTCATGATCGGTAACGTCAGGGGCCGCAAATTCCGCGTGTACAGCGGCCGGGAGTATGTTAAAGAGTAAGATTAAGTGGTACTATGCAAATAGACAGTGATATAAAGAAGGAATGTTAAATGCCCAACAGTGACTCTTATTTTCGAGACATTTTCAGCGCTCACCAACCAAGAATTCACCGATATCTCAAACGGATGGTTGGAGCTGAAGAAGCTGAAGATTTGACTCAGGAGGTTTTTGCTAAAGTCAGTCAGGCTTTACCGAGCTTTGAGGGCAAAGCCCAGCTTTCCACATGGATCTACAGAATTGCCACCAACAAAGCCATAGACAGGCTTCGCAGCGCCTCATTTAGAAAAAGCAAAGAATCTGTTCCTGCAGATGATGTGGTAGCGGAGTTTCAAGTGGCATTGAAGGACGAGAAAAATCCGACGGCGGATAAGAAACTGATCGAAGATGAGATGAACCAGTGCATCAGGAACTATATCGCCAATCTGCCGGGAAGCTACCGGGCGGTGGTGACCTTGAGCGAGTTAGAAGGATTTAAAAATCGCGAGATCGCCGATATTTTAGAGATATCTCTAGACACCGTTAAGATAAGATTGCACCGAGCCAGAGCCCGTCTCAAGAAGGAATTCGAGAGAGGCTGTCACTTCTTTCATACCGAAGACAGTGATTTGGCCTGCGCGCCCGATCAAAAAATTCCCAAACCCGAATAGAGATCCAAGCAAATCGATCGCGATATCGATCAGTCTCTGTACTCGAAAGCGCCCAGGTCGTATCCTTTCCTCTGGGGGCGGGCAGAACCGTCAAAGTCATCCCGCGGAGCATGAATCGGAGAACCCCTGTCGACAGCCGGTGATCCCTCTTTCAAACGAAAGTCATACTCAGATGGATTGACGAACAGGGGCTTTTCCTCGACGTATGTCGTACCGTGAATTTCGTCCTCGTAGTCCCGGAACCCATCGATCAGATTGTGATCGACTGTAAGAGTTTCAGCGGAAAGCTTCGCTTCATTCGATATCTGAGCGAGCCGGTTTTGGCTGAATATGTTGTTTCTTATGAGAATCTCTTTCGCATCGGGATTCTCGAGATGGATTCCTCCGCCCCAATCCGAGGTTCCGTTATGAACGACGGTGTTATTGATGAATTTAATGTCTCGTATCGGGCGTCTGGGTATTCCTTCTTCTCCCCAGTTGCCGATTTCAAGCCCGTTGGTGTGGTTGTTGTACACGATGTTGTTATAGATCTTGATGCGTTCCAAGAGACCTCCATTTTCAGAGGCCAGGGAAATCCCGGCACTGCAGTCATGCACGGTATTCCGAAACACCTCGATGTTATAGGTGTGTTTATCCCAGGCGTCCAGATAGATCCCCGTTCGTTCGCCCCTCAAATGATGGATGAGATTCCCATACACCTTTCCGTCATGGGAACCATCCTTTAGATCGATCCCTTCCCCGCCGTTCGTGCCCGGGCCTCCGTGGTGGACGTGATTGTTCCTTATCTCAAAGTTACCTGTCCCGGCAACGGTGATGCATTCCTGTTCTCCGTCGTTACACGCCAGCTCAACCTCGTTGCCATCGATGATAATGTTACTGCTGTTCCAAACACCGATTCCGGAAGATACAGTGTTGTAGGTGTAGTTCTTCTCGATAACTATGTGGCTGGAGTTGTCCACATAGATTCCGCAGCTGTTTTCGTGAGGGCCGGCGTTGATAATTCGTAATCCGACAACGCGGATGTAGCTCACCTCTTCTATATGGATTAAACCGCTTTCCCATTCAGGGAGAGAGATGTCTCTACCGTCGATGGTTACTCGATCACCCGGATACGCTCTGTATTCGATGTAATTGCCGTTGCGACCGGATCGACCTGGAATGACCTGCTCTCGGTAGGTCCCTGCTCTGATAAGGATCGTATCTCCCGGCTTCAGGGAGTCTGAAGCCTTCTGGATGGTTCTCCAGGGCTTCTGCAGTGTCCCGGGGTTTGTGTCGTGGCCGTTTGGCGCTACGTAGAAGGTTTCACCATTAGCAACCATGGCAGAAGTTACCAGTATGCAAATAAAGGCTAGATATCTCATCGATCCCATTCCACCTTTTCAACGCGATATTCGATACTCACGGGTATCACTTTTCAACGATAGGAAAAGATATCGCAGCTGTCAATGAATGATAGTAAAACTTATAATCTCTGTCACCGCAGAATGAGGGAAATCAGGAGAAAATTTGGAAAAACGCATTCAAAATTCCCTCTAAAAACCTCACGGG
>VRUG01000132.1 GCA_019456255.1 Planctomycetota bacterium
ACTAGGGACAGTGACAACCTCGTTAAACCATTCATGCAAGTCGCAATTCATACGACAAGGTATTACGCTACCTTAAGAGGGTCATAGTTACCCCCGCCGTTTAATGGGCTTTAGCTCCCTTGAAAAGGAGTTTCAGACACCACCACTGGGCAGGTCTCACCAAGTATACAAGTCCTTTCGGATTAGCACTTGGCTACGTTTTTGTTAAACAGTCGGGCCGTCCTTGTTACTGAGATCTATCGATGCCTTCACATTTCTGAAAAAGACAAAAATAGACACCCCTTCAGCCGAAGCTAGAGGGCTAACTTGCCGAATTCCCTTAGTTGGTTTATCCTTTCATGTCTTAGCCTATTAAGCTAGAGCACCAGTGCCGGTTGTGGGTACAGTTGATTGAACCAAGATTATAATGTTTTCACTGGCTCCTGGAATCAGCAATTTTGTCCTGCAAATTCATCTGCGTCTAAGGATTACCCTCGACAGACTCTTTACAGAAACACTCTTTCGAGTGCTCACTTATCCGGAAGTAAAATCATAATATATAAGACTCAATCAGTACAGGAATATTAACCTGTCATCCATCGTCATACTCGGTTAAGATACAACTTAGGTACTGACTAACCCTTGGCTAACATATATTGCCAAGGAAACCTTACTCTTTCGACATTTTCCGTTCTCAGGAAAATCACATCCTACTATTACCAGGATTCTCATTCCTTTCCGCTCCAGCCTTGCTCTCGCAAAACCTTCTGTGCAGAAAAGACGCCTACTTACCAGAACCTTCAACCGAAAGCCTCCAAAGTATCGGTACTATGCTTAGCCCCGTCCATTTTCAGGGCCCTGAGCCTCGGTAGGTGAGCTGTTACGCTTTCTTTAAATGATAGCTGCTTCTAAGCTTACATCCCTAGTGTCTCAGGTTCAAGACACCTTTTGATACACTTAGCACAGATTTAGGGACCTTAACTTTGGTCTGGGTTGTTCCCCTCTCGGAATAGTATCTTACATACCATCCCTGTTTCCTATCCTAAGCAGTTGACAGCTTCTGAGTTGGAAAAATCTCCGTAAGCATTAGCTCCTGCAAGATTAATCCGTACTTTACACCGTCGACAAACTAGATAAGACTATACGAAGGCATATTTCAGTAGGAACCAGCCATCGCCAGATTAGATAGGCTTTTCACCCCTATTCACAGGTCATTCGAGTGCATGTACACAACAACGGTTCAGGCCTCCATCCCCCTTTCGAGAGACTTCACCTTGCCCATGAATAGATCATCTGGCTTCAGGTCTTATCCATGTGACTATCGCCCTTTCAGACTTGCTTTCGCTCTGGTTATTCTTCATAGAAGATTAGCCTCGCCACACAGAAAAACTCCCTGGCCCGTTTTTCAAAACGTACGTTACAACCCTTTTCCACCGAAGTGGATTAAGAGCAGTAACAAACTGTAACTGTTAGATTTCAAGTCTTTTCACCCTCTGTTAAGAGTACTTTTCAGCTTTCCCTCGCGGTACTAGTGCACTATCGGACTTTGGTTTTATTTAGGGTTAGCAGTTAATCCTGCTGTATTCAGACCTCCAATCCAGGAAGCCCTACTCTTTGAAGAGCAACGTATCAACTTTATCTACAGGGCTATTACCTTCTAAGGCCCTTCTTTCCAGAAGAGTTTGACTCGTTGACTTAGCCACTAAATCTTCACCACATCTCCAATCATCTTTCGACGACGGATTCGGTTTGCCCTTTGCCCTTTTCGCTCTCTGCTAATAAGGGCATCACTATTTGTTTTCTTTTCCTGCCGGTACTAAGATGTTTCAATTCCCGGCGTAGCTCTCCCTCTCGGGATAATCAGAAATCTTGGGATCAAAGCTTGCATGCAACTCCCCCAAGCTTATCGCAGCTTGCCACGTCTTTTATCAAAACCAAAACCAAGCTATCCGTCTAACAGCATAAATAGTAGTAATGTTATTCTGAAATATAATAGAATGAAAGGAATTTCATTCGAGTGGGATTTTCTTCTGCTGCTTATTTCATTGAGTATGAGGGCAACCAAGTTTTCCCTTACAGTAACCCTTCCTTTAATTTACTCTCAATCTGATTCCGAATATGATTGTTCCGGAACCACTTCACTTGAATTGTGAATATTATTGTGATAGCCCCTTATACGGGCTGTTTTTATTCTTAAATTTTCTAATCTAATATGATCGTACGAGGTTAATCTTGTTCTTTCTTGTGTTACTTCTGTTTGAGTATGATTGTGGAAATATTTTTGAATCCATTTTCTTAATCTTGTGAAAGTTCCAGCTAGAGCTTTCTTTTCTAATTCTCCCGTCGGGTTCATTTTCTTCTTCCATCTTATTTTGTTTAATTTATTTGACTATGAAATGGACCTGCCGCGAATTGAACGCGGGTTTCCTCGGTTCTTGACGGTCTCTTCGAGAACGGCGTTTGAAAATATTCAACCGCGTGCAAGCGAGGTGTTCTACCACTAGACTACAGGCCCAAATATATTCTCTAACTATTTATTCTTCTCTTGATTCCAAGAAGGTCAAGTTCTGCTATGTGTATCTTTCCTTGTACCTCGGCTTCACTTTTTGTTGGGTCACAATCCATTGCATATTCTAATGCTTCTTGTATTTTTGATATCTCTACTTGGTCGAGTGGGAATCCGCTTCCGCCATATTTAACTTTGTGGTCATATCCTTCTTCTGTTCTTTTAACTGTTATATTTACTTCTCTTAGCTGGACATAGTAAAAGATGTCTTTTAATTTTCCCTTTATCCTGTCCAATAATTTTTCTAGTTTATTGGGGTTTATTATTCTTCTTTCATTTTCCATTTTATCTTCTCCAAATTTAATTCATCACCTCAAATATAAAGATGAGTGTAAAAGCAATAATCGAATTATAATTCTATAAAATTTAGGAGGTGATCCATCTGCAGGTTCCCCTACAGATACCTTGTGACGACTTAACCTACCTCATCATATCAAGGTTCTCCTCAAAAGAGTTTCACCATAACATAACTTGGTTGGTTTGACGGGCAGTGAGTGCAAGAGACAGTGACGTATTCACCGTTCGTTGCTAACAAACGATTACTACGGATTCCAGCGTCATGAGGCTGGGTTACAAACCTCAATCTGAACTGAGACGGACTTTAAGAGATTAGCTTTTCCTTTCGGAATTGCATCTCGTTGTATCCGCCATTGACGCGCGCGTGTCGCCCAGGGGATTCGGGCTGTACTCACCTAACGTAGCCCACACTTTCATCCATGTTACCAAGGCAATCTACATATTGTACACGTAGTAAATATGTATGTGGGTTTTGCCTGTTACCTGATTTAACAGGTCACCTCACGGCACAGGCTGACGTCGGCCATGCAGCTCCTCTCAGCGTGTCAGGTAAGCCCTTCAGACTGACCTTCATCCTGCTGTCGCTCCTGGTGAGGTTCACGGTGTATAATCTAATTGAACCGCACGCGTCACCCGTTGTAGTGTCTCCCCGCCTATTCCTTTAAGTTTCGGCCTTGCGACTATACTTCCCAGGTAGCACACTCTTCGGCTTCCCTTCAGCACCAATACCTCTCGAGGAGGTACTAATGTTTAGTGTGCAGTGTTTACTGCTAGGACTACACGGGTATCTAATCCGTTTTGCGCCCCTAGCCTTCATCCCTTACTGTCAGAACCGTACTCGTAGGATGCCTTCGCTGTTGTGAGTCCGCCCAAGATTAAA
>VRUG01000133.1 GCA_019456255.1 Planctomycetota bacterium
AGCTCCGCGTTGCGCCGTTCCAGATCGGCGTAGTCCTCGATCAGGTGGGCGTTGCGGCGCTCGGAGGCCTTGATGCGCTCCAACTGCATCTTGTCGGTGAGCAGCCTGCGCACACGGTCGTCCAGGCGGAACATCCCCACCTTGCCCCTGACCACGATGCGGATTCCCTTGCGGTCCCCGTCGCCGAACGGCTTCTCGCGCACCACCTCGGAATGCATCACGCCGCTGGAAAGGGCCAAAGCGTCCTCGCCAGCCGCTGCGCTGCTGCTGGAGGAAGGCAGGGAGGCCTTGCGGCCCAGATAAACGCCCATCTCCTCCAGGATCTGGCGCTTGGCCCGGGCCACGGCTCCGGCGCGGGCGTCTTCCAAGGTCTCCACTCCCTGGATCACCTTGCGGATTTCCTTGCGGACGGTCTTGGTCCCCAGGTTCCCCAACGATCCCCACCGCAACAACGCACCCGCCAATTGAGCAATGATTCTCGCATCCATCGTATGCTTCGCTCCGGTTCATGGCGCCGGCCGGAAAACGCCGGCTATGACATTTCACATGGCTTTTTCCAGCGCTTTTCCCAATCCAGGCACTATCCTATGATCGGGTGCCCGGCAATTCAACCCCGCGGCATGTGGAGCAAGCGAAATTTACAGCTTCAAACGAAAGGGGAACCGCCGATGAACGCCGATAAACGCGGATGTGGAACCGCGAACCGCGAAGGGGGATGCCTCCGGCGGGCAGGGTCGCTGCCACTTGCATCCCCGGCAGGGAGCACCGCTCCCTGCACCCCGGAAGGGGGGTGATTATAAGGAATAAATTTTCCTTCTTGTTAAATCGGGATTATTTGTATTAGTGTTTGTAATAAGTGGCATTAGTGGGTAGGAAAATGAAAATTTTCTCTAACTTTTGTAAATCAGAGACAACATGAATTCATTGAGTTTCGAAGGTTTATCGATAGAACGTATTATCATTCACCGAATTATTGAAAGGTCACCTAGCAAAGAATTTGTTCCTCCCCATTGCAGCAATGGATTAATTGAGATGGAAATTGACGCTAAGGACGCTCTCCAGAAAAGAATAACAGATGCGCTTGGTAATCGGTCTCATGGCATTGAAATGTCAGTTGAAAACTCTGATTCTGGTAGCTTTTTTGAAATATCCACTACAATGATTCATTCAGACGATAAGGAATTTATTGAATATTCAAAAAATTTGGCTACATCATTAGCCCGCTCACAATTTAACACAACTGCTCCTGGTGGTATTCTTGCTATTATCTCTGGGAGAGTTGGTGATGATTCAATTCATTTTTTATCAGCAATAAAGGCAGAGATACATGATGGCTTCATAACTGAGGATGAAGACGAACTCGTTAATATGGAATATGTTCGTAATTTGTTGCTATCTCAAAATCAGCGTTTGTACAAAATAGGAATCCTTATCGAAATAACACCTGAACCCCCAGGTGAGGATGGTTTTCAGCCTTCAAATTACCGAGCATTCTTGTTTGATCATTTGATGACGGCAACAGAAACACGTAATGCAGCTAGTTACTTCTATGGTGCATTTTTAGGAATGGGAATTCAATTTTCCTCTAAAAAGCTTACCCGTGATTTTTTTGAACACACAAAAACATTCATTGACACTTCTCCTCTCGAATTGGATAAAAAAATAGAATTACAAGAAGCACTACGTGTGGAATTGAGAAGTCAAAAGGCAACTGTTAGTGTGCATTCATTTAGTGAACAACATTTACAGGAAACGCTACGTCAACCTTATGAACAATTTATGCGAGCGCAATCATTCCCGAAAATTGCTATTTTAAAAGATAATGAATATATTTATGCAAGATTAAAAAGAAGGCGTAAATTAAATTTCACAACAGGTGTCCAAATAAGCGCTCCTCCTGAGGAATTTTCTAAATTAGTCCATGAGATAAAACAAGAAGATGAATTTCGTAAAATCATTTCTGAATCGGATTCAACTATAGTTAGCATTAAAGGCAAAGTAAAAAATCAAGAATGATTGATACTAGACAATTTCAAAAATATGTGATTGATAACAAGAAAAAATTCTGCATTTTAGGTGACTATGTTCGAAAAAAGGTTATATATTCTTTGGACAAAATGCTTTTGCAGGAAAAGAGTGAATCATTTCTAAAAATACCACCCATTCCTAGGGTGAAGAGTTTGGATTCTGCCATTGGCAAAATTGCTCGAAAATCCTACACTGATCCAGAAACCCAAATGACGGATTTAGTAGGAGTCCGTTTTGTGGTTTTGCTTAGGCAAAGCATTGATTTAATTTGTGATATAATTAAATCAGAGCCTTCTTGGACGGCTGTTGTAGATAGGGATTACGAAGATGAAATAAAAAATGCGCCCAAACATTTTGATTATCAATCAGTTCATTTTGTTATCCGTCCAAAAAATAATCTTGACATTGATGGTGAAACTTTGTACACTTACCATCCTTGTGAAATTCAAGTTCGCACCCTTCTACAACACGCGTACGCGGAGGTACTCCATGACAGTATCTATAAGTCTGTAGGTCCTGTACCTCCAAAAGCTGAGAGGTTAGTAGCTCGAAGTATGGCCTTAATGGAGACAACAGACGACCTTTTTAGCGAAACCATGAATCTCCTTGACGCCGAAAATAAATCGCGTAATGATCTTTTGGCTTCTTTATCAGCTCTCTATAAAGAGGAGATAGGAGAGGAATACTTGCATGAGGATTCACGGTTAAATTTGCTTGTATTGGATACCTACAGAGGATCGTTAACCTCAGAAACCCTAAATAATATCAATGATTTATTAAAGGAGAAGCATTTTATCAGGAAGAATGTACAAGGGCGTGCAATGCGAAGCCCTTTGTATTCCCAACCAATTGTCCTTTTAGCTTATTTTTTAGTTTATCAGGCGGATTTAGAAAGTCGGATACCAGAGATAGTAAGGCTATGGCCGCTGGCGGGAAGCCATGATGAGTTCAACATGGTATTTAGCGACTTAGGAATTTCCCGAGATATTTGACCTAACTCCTCCAAAACTTATTTCAATAACACGCAAAACCCAATCCACACATACCTGCTTTCCCCTCCCGGGGTGCAGGGAGCCGTGCTCCCTGCCGGGATTCTTAAGGGCAGCGCCCTTAAGCCGCCGGAGGCCCCTCGGCAGTTCTGCTGTTACCCCGCTTTGACGACCGTGCTGAGTTGACCGCAGGCGGCTTGGATATCCTGGCCTTTGGAGATGCGCACGGTGGCGAGGAGTCCCTTGGCGAGGAGGATTTTCTGGAATTCCAGCGCCGTGTCGAGGGATGATGCGGCGTAGGGACTGCCGGGGAAGGGGTTGTAGGGAATCAGGTTGACCTTGCACTTGAAGCCGTGGAGGAGTTTCACCAGCTTGCGGGCTTGGGGGAGGGCGTCGGTGAGCCCGGCGATGAGGATGTATTCGAAGGTGATCCGGTAGCGTTTTTCGGAAGGCACTGCGCGGCAGGCGTCCAGGAGATCGGCGATGTTCCAACGCCGGTTGACAGGCATGAGGGCGGTGCGGGTGGCGTCGTCCACGCCGTTGAGGGAGATGGCCAGATTGGCGCGGATGCCGTCGCGGGCGTAGCGGCGGATGGCGGGCGCCAGCCCGGAGGTGGAGATGGTGAGCCGCCGCGAGGACAGCCCGAAGCCATAGTCGTTTTGCAGAATCTCCAGCGC
>VRUG01000019.1 GCA_019456255.1 Planctomycetota bacterium
GAAATTCACTTAGGAGTATTATGGGAGCTAACTCTTTATAGCGCAAGTATTTATATGCCGTGGCGCAAAATGTTGATCGCTTAGGGCTCTGTCGGGGCTAAACAAAATGTTTTTTCCGCAATAGATACTAATTAGCTGTTACGGTGAATTTTCCTTCGAGTCCTGAGACGGAATCGGGGGCGACCCAAACCTTGAAATCACCGGGCTCGACGAGATATTTCATTTTATCGTTGTAGAAGGAAAGCCTTTCCTTTGTGATAACAAATGAGACGGTTTTAGTCTGTCCGGGATTTAATTTCAGTTTTGTGAAACCCTTTAGTTCTCTAACCGGTCTTGTGACCGAGGCGAAGAGATCCTGCAAATATAGCTGGACAATTTCTTCGCCTGCTACGTCGCCTGTATTGGTGATGTCTGCGGTGACGATGAGCGAGTCGCCAATTTTGATTTTTTTCTTGTTCAGCTTTAAATTGCTGTAGTCGAATTTGGTGTAGCTTAGCCCGTATCCGAACGGGTAAAGCGGAGTCCAGTGGACGTCGATATACTTTGATGTGTAGCGGTCCTTTTTGTTGGCGGGCCTGCCGGTGTTTTTGTGATTGTAAAAGATTGGCACCTGTCCGAGTGTTCTTGGAAAAGTGACGGTGAGCTTTCCGGAGGGGTTGAAATCGCCGAAGAGTGTATCGGCGACGGCGGGCCCAGCTTGAATGCCGGGATGCCATGCGACGAGAATAGCTGGTACGTTTTCTTCGAGCCAGCTGATGGTTAACGGTCTTCCTGTAATCAGTACGACGGCGATTGGTGTGCCGGTAGCTTTTACGAGTTCTACGAGTCTTCTCTGGACGCCGGGCAGGTTAATGTTTGATCTGCTGTGCGCTTCGCCGTTAAGCTCTGCTGATTCTCCTATTACCATAATCACAACGTCTGAGACGACGGCGACTTTTATGGCTTTTGCGAAGCCTTTAGTCGAGTCACTATCGACGTCACATCCTTTTGCGTATAGAACCTGGGTTCCGGGTGCGATTTGTTGTTTTATTCCATCGAGGATGGTGACTGCGTCGTTGGGGTCCCCTGAGCCTGCCCATGTTCCCATCATGTCATCTTTGTTGTTGGCGAGCGGGCCGATGATTCCGATGGTTTTGATTTTATTTTTTTTGAGCGGGAGCAGCCCGTCATTTTTGAGCAGGACGAAAGATTCTCTGGCGAGTTGTCTGGCGACTGCGATGTTTTCTTTTGTCAGTGTCACTTTATCTGCAAGTGTCGTGTCTACATATGGATTTTCAAACAATCCGATCCTGTATTTTATTTTTAGTATTCTTCTTACGGCTTCGTCTATGACTTTTTCTGAGAGCTTGCCGTCTTTGACCTGTTGGGGAAGTGCTTCGATGCTTGCTTTACTTTCCATGAACATTTCGCATCCTGCGGTAACACCTTTGACCGCCGAATCTCCTGCATCCTCGGCATATCCATGACTTATCATCTGAAAGACTGAGTTGTAGTCGCTAACGACAAAACCTTCGAATCCCCACTGGTCCCTTAGTATGTCGTTTAATAGATACGGGTCGCCTGAAGCGGGGATACCGTTTATCTCGTTGAATGCGGTCATTAGCGTTAAGGCACCGGCGTCGACGCCAGCTTTGAAAGGCGGGAGATATGTTTCCCAGAGGGTTCTTTTTGAGATGTCGACGGTGTGGTATTCTCGTCCGGCCTGCACTGCACCGTATGCGGCAAAATGTTTTAGGCAGGCAGCGAGCGAGGACGGGTCCTTTAGGTCATCGCCCTGGAAGCCTTTTACTTTTGCGGCGGCAAAGAGTGAACAAAGATAAGGGTCCTCTCCGAAACCTTCGGCGATTCTTCCCCAACGCGGGTCGCGTGCGATGTCAATCATTGGAGCAAAAGTCCAGTCCTGTCCAGCGGCGGAAGCTTCTTTTGCTGCGATGGCAGCGGCCTTTTGCGCGAGGTCGAGGTTCCAGCTGCAAGACTGTGCGAGGGGAATTGGGAACATTGTTCTGTAGCCGTGAATTACATCGTAGCCTAAAATCAGCGGGATGCCCAGGCGGGATTGCTCGACGGCGATTTTCTGGAGTTCATTTCGCAGTTCGGGGGTGTTTTTCCCAGCAAGGCCGAGGAATGAACCGACACCGCCCTTTTTTACCAAGGGTTTTATTTGGTTTTCTAATTCTATGTCGTTTGCGCCATGTATGGTGTATTGTGCCATCTGGCCTACTTTTTCTTCGAGGGTCATTTTTGCAATCAGGTCGTTGACCTTCTTGTCAATTTGGGAATCTTTGGCGAGAGATTGTGAGCTTATAATTGCAAGTGCGGCAAAAATAACGACTAAGGAGAGTATATTTTTTGACTTCATTTTTTGTACCTCTTTATTTTAAGGTTAGAAAAACAGATGCTTTTAGTAGGTAGATAATAATTGAGTGGCGGGGTTATTTCAATTGAAAAGTTTTCCACAAAATGGGGGCAAAGGGGCGTTTCTTTTAATCGGGTCTTGACTGCGGGGGCGAAAGGCAGTAACCTCTTGAAAAATAGTCAAGAAAGAGAAAAAGTAATCGAAGAAAGGAATTTTGAAATGTTTCCGACAATAATTGATGTAACGGCAAGAGAAATCCTCGATTCTCGCGGTAATCCGACGGTCGAGGTTGATGTTTTACTTGAGGACGGTTCTATCGGCAGAGCTGCGGTTCCATCTGGTGCGAGCACCGGAGCTTTCGAGGCTTGCGAGCTTCGCGACACCAAGGCCAAGCGATATCTCGGCAAGGGAGTTATGGGTGCGGTTAAAAATGTGAATGAAATAATCGCTCCTGAGATTATGGGTTTGGACGCTACGGCTCAGGAAGAGATTGACCGTTTGATGATTGAGATTGACGGGACAGCGAATAAAAAGAAGCTCGGCGCCAATGCGATACTGGGCGTGTCCCTTGCGATAGCTAAGGCGGCGGCGGCATCGGCTGGTATGCCGTTGTACCGTTATCTCGGCGGGTGCAACGCGAATATTTTGCCGGTACCGATGATGAATATTATTAACGGCGGCAGGCACGCGGATAACAATGTCGACTTTCAGGAATTTATGATCATGCCGGTCGGTGCGAAGAGTTTTCCTGAGGCGCTTCGGATGGGCGTTGAAACTTTTCACGCTCTGAAAAAAGTTCTCTCCAAGAAGGGCTATTCGACGGCGGTTGGTGACGAGGGCGGGTTCGCTCCATCGCTAAAGAGTAACGAAGAGGCGCTGCAGGTGATTATGGACGCGATAAAAAAGGCGGGTTATAAGGCTGGCAAAGATATATCGATAGCATTGGACCCGGCATCTACGGAGATGTTCGATAATAAGAGTAAGAAATACAAATTCTTCAAGTCAGCTCCGAAAGAAAAGCTAAGTGCCGAAGCGATGGTGAATCACTGGGCCAAGTGGGTCAAGAAGTATCCGATTATTTCGATTGAGGATGGTCTGGCAGAAGAAGACTGGGCCGGGTGGGCAAAAATGACAAGTAAGCTCGGTGATAAAATTCAGATCGTCGGCGATGACTTGTTCGTGACCAATACCAAGCGATTGGCGAAGGGTATTAAGCAAGGCTCGGCGAACTCGATACTTATCAAGCTCAACCAGATAGGGACATTGACCGAGACATTTGAGGCGATCAATATGGCTAAGCGTGCCGGTTGGACGGCGGTTATCAGTCATAGAAGCGGTGAGACTGAAGACAGCACGATAGCTGATTTGGCGGTTGCGACGGGCGTTGGTCAAATCAAGACTGGTTCTGCGTGTAGAACAGATAGAATCTGTAAATACAATCAACTGCTTCGTATTCATGAAGACCTCGGAGAAGCTGCTGTTTACGGCGGCTTTATGTTGAAATAATATTTAGATGGACATGAATCGGCAGGTACAGAATTTTCAAAGGATTGTGAATTTTGTCCTGCCGTACTTTTTCGACCATGCGAAAGCAAAACATCTTACGAACAGTTTTGTTTGTGGTTTTTTTTAGTGTCGCCTCGGCGTCGCTGACGCTGGCAATTCTTTGCAAGGACCTTGAGCGGTATTATCACAATAAGGCGGCTCTTCGATTTAGTGAGGAAAAGCTCGCGAAATTAAAGTCACTCAACAAGGATTATGATATTTTATTGAGTCAGGTGGCGGCGGATCCTAATCTTGTTGGGCGTCTCGGTCCGGCGACTCTCGGCAGGGAACCGAGCAAGGCAGATACTGTTTACCCTAAGGCGCATGCCGAGCAATTGGCAGCTGCGAAAAAGGCATTGGCAGCTGAGCAGGTCAAGAAAGTAAAAGAGCCTGAAATACCTAAGTGGCTGGAACGGTGTAATGAGCGTGGCAAGCGGATAGGATTATTTATAGCAAGCGGGATTTTGATTATTATTTCGTTTGTGTGTTTTAATCCGGTGTTCAAAAAGGACGAATAGCTTTAAGTTTCGTTTTCAAATCTCAGGAGCTTTAGTCCGTTATCGTCATCGAATTTTCTCTCGGCGTTGATTCCTTCGAATTCGATTATAGTCACTTCGAGTATGAGGAAGGTTTTTGCACCGCCTCTTGGGCACCCTACTATGGTATCGTCTCCCTTTCCGATAGCCGCGTGGAGATGGAGTTTGGGTCCCTGGTCGTCACAATAAATTGTGCCTACTCCAAGCGTTTCTCCGGGGCCCTCGAAATTTTTAAAATTGCCGATGATTTTGGGTTTTTCCTGTTTTGGTCCGACAACGACATTTGCTTTTCTAAATCCGCCTGTAATAAAGACAGCAGCGGAGTTGATGTTTTCTTTTTGTGCGAGTGATTCGATTGATTCGTAGAGGTCCTCGCCTTCAAATAATCGCACACCGAAAACTCTTGCGGTTTTGCCGACTGAATATTCCATTTTAGCTCCCGTCGTAATTTATCATTGATTTTCTTTCTGCATTGGCGGGCATTTTACTGTCCCGTATGAACAAAACACGCAACAATCACCCTCTTGCGGAGTAATTACTGTTTCGCAATTGGTACACTTGTAAAAACACATACAAGCATCCGCGGGCATTCTTTCTTTTTTTTTAAAACAGCATTTTGGGCACGTTATAATAGTATCGAGTTTCATATTCTCATATTTCTAAAATTCGGCAGTGCGTTTTAGAACCGCTTTTTTAGCTTAGTTTTTTCCAGATGGTGACGTCGAGCGGCCCGTCGAAAAGGTCATCTGCTTTTGCGAGCAGGTTTTGCAGATGCGGCGTCTGGATGTGCTCATCGAGGGCCTGTTTGCTTTGCCAGTTTTCGTAGAACATGAACGAGCGTTTGTTTTCGGTGTCCTGGTGGAGGTCGTAGCTTATGCAAGCGGTTTCTGCTCTGGTCGGTTCTATCAGTGCCATTAGCTCGGCTTTTACCTTGTCTTCGATGCCTGGTTTTGCTTTTGCGATTGCTAAAACGGTAATTTTCTCGTCGGGCATTGCTTTTCCTTTCAAATGAATATCGTCCTGACGACAAATATAGCAAAAACGATGGAGTAATCAATAAATTATACTGAGAACAACCCCACCGAAAAAATAAACACCCTGTGCTATCGCTTAGGGCTCTGACAGGGGTAAGCAAAAATAAGATTGCCGCGCTTCCCCTGGGGACAGGTCGCTCGCAATGACAAAATACTACCCCCACCACAGCACCGCTAGGTGCCCCGTGGAGGGTCGGGGCTCCCTGAGGGACAGGGTAAATCCATGGCGACGTCGGGGAACCGAACGATGTGGATTCCTGCTTTCGCAGGAATGACAATCTTGCGCGGAGGTGACAAAACGTCGTAACATAACCGACAAGATAAACTTGGGGGCTAACCAAGACACCCTGCGCTATCGCTTAGGGCTCTGACAGGGGGAATGACAATCTTACGCGGGATGTGTTAGTTTGACGGGAAAAAAGAGAGTTTTGAAAAATTTTTTTGCCTTTATCGAACCTTCCGCTGTCCGTGGCGTATAGAGGGTAGTCAGGAAAGGGTTTCCTCCCCCAGTCCTGATGAAAACTCTTGTTAGATGTGTATATGAAAGGCAGTATCGACCGCGATGCTGCCTTTTGTGTTATATAGAGAGTTTTTTAGCTATTCGCGTTTAGGTATCGGGTTAATTTAGCTAGAGATGCTTTGTTCGAGTGACTCCAAGACGTTTTTTGCTTTTGCGATCCTGTTTCCGTTTGGTCCGTTCCATCTTATTTGCGCATTTGTTTCGACCTGTGCCTGTATTTTTTTGCATGCCAGAAGCACGGTAGCGTGATTTTTATTCCCCATGCACCTTCCGATTTCGGGAAAAGACATTTTTGTATGTTTTCTTGCCAGGTACATGCTGAAATGTCTTGCGAGCGAGACAGTTCTGTCCTTTTTGGATGAATGTAAATTTGCCGGTGTTATTCCGAAGAAAGTCGCGACAACCAATTCGATGTCACCGACATGTACTATTGGGTCGGTTCTTGCGATATGGTCGCCGAGCACTTCTTTTGCCATGTTCAGGGTAATTTTAGTATTTTGCAGTCCGCTATAAGCCGCTAATTTCAGCAAGGCTCCTTCGAGTTCCCTGACGTTACTTTTGATATTTTCAGCAATGTATCTTGTGACCGGTTCGCTGATTGGTTTTTTCATAGCCGCAGTATATCTTCTGCAAATTTCACATCGCGTAGCCAGGTCGGGGGCGTCGATTTTTGCGACCATTCCGGAGACAAATCTGTTAACGAGTTTTTCAGAAATCTGTCCAATCATTTTCGGGTGTGCATCGGAGACGAGTATGATTTGTTTTCCTGCCATATCGATGGTATTGAAAGTGTGTAGGAATTCCTCCTGTGTCGATGGCTTGCTGGCCAAGAAATGAATGTCGTCGATAGCCAACAAATCCGTTTGCCGCATTCGTCGTCTAAAAGCCTCCAGCTTTTTTGTTTTCAAGGCCAGCACAAACTGATTGACAAAATCCTCAGCTGATAGATAGAGCCAATTAGTCTCGGGTCTGGTTTTACTGACCTGATTGCAAATCCCTTGCATCAGATGAGTTTTCCCGACCCCGTATCCTCCGTGAATAAAAAGCGGATTAAAAGGACTGTTCTGCTGCTTAGCCACAGCTAATGCCGCGTTATACGCCAATTCGTTTGAGGATCCAACAACAAAGGTGTCGAAACTCAATTTAAGTTTTCTTTTCTGTTTTGCCGCTGCCCTTATTTTATTTTTTTCGACTCCTGGCAGCATTTTACTAACTCTGTCGGCCTGGCTGTCGAGTACCGTTCTTCTCTGGTGCCCTGAAAGCTGGGGGTCTATTGCAAAAGTTATTTTTACATTATTTTCAGTCACCTCTTTTACTGCGTGTGTAATGTCATTTTCAAAATGGTTTTCAATCCAGCTTGCAATGAACGGGTTAGGCACTCCGATTTTCAAATAGCCATCGGCCAAGGTCATCCTTGTAGAATTTTTGAACCATATTCGGAACTTCTGCGACCCGATTTTTTCTGTCAGAGCTTTATTGATTGCACTTATTTCATCCGTGACTGTGCTTTGCATTTTCTTTATATTCCATTAGTAAGAGGTTAGATTTTTCCGTTCATCGCTTTATTTATACGCCTATTATTGTTCAGAATGAAAACAAATCAAGCGAGTTTTATGAATTTTCTTTTCCACCGCAGTAATGTTATTGTTACTACTGAGTTTGCGCCTTAAAAAAAATTGTTTTTCACGATTTTTACACCGGATAAGTTGCGATTGTGGATAAGTCGTGGATTAGGTTTCTAAATTTGTGGTAAATACTTATGTTTGCTGGCGGTTTTCTTGTATTTTATGTTGAGCTTTTTATTGTTTTGTCAGGATTGCGAAGTATCCGCCGTCATGATCCGGGGTTTCGGCAGATGGTATTGTGAGTGATTGGTATTTTAATGTGAAGTCAGGGTTTTTACTTATAAAAGTTGTTACCAGTTCGGCATTTTCGCTGTTTTGAATGCTGCATGTGCTGTAAAGAATTGTGCCTTTTGGTTTTAGCATGCTCGCGGCAGTTTCAATTAGTGTGATTTGTGTTTTTGTCAGGCTTTTGGGCACACTTTTTTTGATTCTGTATCGCACTTCGGGTCTCTTTGCCAGAACGGCGGTGTTTGAGCAGGGAACATCGAGCAAAATGGTGTCAAATGGCGCGTTTTTTTCTGCAATTTTCTGCATGTCACGGTATTTAAAGATGTTAATGCTTTTTGTCTGCAGCCTTTGGGCATTTTGTGTGAGTTTTTCGAGCCTTTTGTCGTCGATGTCGGTAGCGAAAATTTTGGCCTTATCGTGTGTGATTTCAGCTAATTGTGTGGTTTTGGTGCCCGGAGCGGCACATAAATCGAGTATTTTGTCGCCTGGGTCGAATTTTGCTGATGCCAAGACTTGATAGGCAGCAAGGTCCTGGACGGTGAAAAGTCCCTGGGTAAATCCCGGCAGAGCAGTTACAGCTTTTGCGTTTTTTACCCTTATGATCGTGTCTTCGACGATGTCGAACTCGATGTCGTCTTGGGCAAACAGTTCCGTTAGTTTTTTGGTTGTGGTTTTTAGTGTATTTGGTCTGATGTAGAGGCCTGGATGTCTGTTGGAGGCGAAACAAATCTGTTTTAGTTTTTGCGTGCCTAACTGGGTTAGCCATTCTTCTACGAGCCAACTGGGCAGTGAGAATGCGGCAGTGTAATAATCGAGAGGCGCGGTTTTGGGGTCAGGGAGGATTTCGATATTGAATTGGCATCCGGTTGAGAGATTCTGGGGGAGAGTTTTTTTTGCATCGGCATCTTCCAGGGGTATCTGGCGGTTTTGGGTGCTTCTTGTAATTTGCCGAAGGACGGCATTTACGAAACTGGTCGCTTTTTTTCCGGATACCGCTTTTGTATTTTCGACAGCTTCATTGACGACGGCATATTCGGGTGTCTGGGGGCAGTAGATGAGCTCGTAAGCTGCGACACGGATTATGTTGATGATTTTGGCGGGTATTCTTTGTGTTGGGCAATCGGCTATTTTTGCGACGAGCATATCGATAGCGGTGCGATTTCTGACACAGCCTAAGACGAGGTCGGTTGCCCGCTGTTTTTCGGTTGTCTGTGGGAGGTATTTATCAAGGATTTTCGCAGCGTAGTCTTTTTTGCTTCGGTCGAACTGGTCCAATGTCCTAAGTGCAATTTGGCGGGCGGTTTTTGTAGTTTGGGCAGGCATTTTATAATTCTATCTTTTTAAAAAGGTCGTCTGGCTGGCAGTGTTGGCCGTTGAGGAAGTCTTTGAAGCTCTGGAGCTGCCTGCCTGCAGGTTTTATTTGCAGAATTTCGAGAGCATCTGTGCCGCAAACTATATTTAGATTCTCGTCGAGTGTTCCGGGGGCCAGATTGCTGGTTGTTTCGACAACTTTTGCTTTTGCGATTGCTACATTTATGGTTTTACCTGTTTTTTTTGAGGTATAGGCGGCGGTTGCTTTTGGCCATGGCCATAAACCCCTGATTTTTCGCTCGATTGCGATTGCCGAGTCCGTGAAATCGAGGATGCCATCACTTTTTTTGAGTTTCGGTGCCAGAGTCGCTTTTGAATGGTCCTGCTCAATATATTCGGCGGTGCCAGCGGCAATTTTATCTATTGTCTCAAGCAGCAGCGGAGCGGCGATTTTTGCCAGTCTGTCGTGGAGCTGTCCAGCGTCTTCATCGGGGGCGATATCTGTTTTAGCGCGAGCGAGCATTTTTCCTGCATCCATTTTTTCAGCGAGCGTTATGATAGTGACCCCTGTTTGCGTGTCGCCGTTTATGACAGGGAAATTTATCGGTGCGGCTCCTCTGTATTTCGGCAGCAGTGAGGCGTGGACATTTATTGCGCCTTTGGGGGGTATTGCAATGAGGTCGTTTGAGATTTTTTGTCCGAAGGCGATGACAACGACCAAATCGGGTTCAAAGGATGCTAAACTTTTTATCATCTCCGGTGTGTTGACATTATCTGTTTCGATGGTTTTGATATTATTTTGTTTTGCCCATTGGGCAACAGGCGTAGGTTTTTGTTTTTGTCCCCTTCCGGCGGGATTAGGTGGAGAGGTGACAACAAGTTTTATCTGGTTGTTTGATTCGGCGATTGCCTCAATGCAATCGATGCCGAATTTTCCGCTGCCTAAAAAGACGATTTTCATTTTTTGTTCCCAAGCTATTGTTTTTTTCAGGCCCGCTGACAATCAAACTAATTTTTCACTGCTCGGCCTGGTGTTTTAGTTCAAGCTTTTTAAAAAGTTTTCGATTTATTATTCTTGCGACCTGAGTTATTCGGTTTGCGATAGTGACACCTTCGATGTGGTCGTTTTCGTGCTGTAGGCATCTTGCGAGCAGTCCTTCGGCCTGTTGTGTAAATTCATTTCCATCGAGGTCGGTTGCGGTGACGCTGCACTTTTTGTATCTTTTGATATTGGAACAAAGGCCCGGTATTGAGAGGCATCCTTCTTCGGCGGTATCGAGTTGGCCTGCCATGCTAATCTTTGGATTTATGTAGACCTTAACGTCCCTGGCAGTGGTATCAAGTGATATAATAAATAGCCTTAAGGGGATTCCTACCTGCGAAGCAGCGAGTCCGATGCCGTTTCTTTCGACCATAACATCGGTCATTTTTTTTACGAGCAGCCGGATGTCATCGTTAATTTCGCCAACCGTCTCGGCGGGCCGGGCCAAGATGTCACTTGGGTAATTTTTGATTTTACAATTTTCTATGTCTAACATCTGTCACGTCTCACATTTGCTATTTTACGGATGGTGAATTATTCTCCGTCAAATTCATGGCCCTTGAAGGTGTTGCCGAGATATAGTTTTCTGACCCTTTCGTTTCTGACGATTTCTGCCGGTGGTCCTGCACCGATAACTTTTCCGTGGTCGATTATATAAGCTTTGTCTACAACTTCGAGGGTTCTTTCGACATTATGGTCGGTAATAAGAATGCTGACTCCTGAAGCGACGAGTCTTCTGATTTCGCTTTGTAGGTCCTCGACGGCGATAGGGTCAACGCCGCTAAAAGGTTCATCGAGCAAAATCAGCGAAGGGTCGGTTACCATAGCTCTTGCGATTTCGAGTTTTCTTCTTTCGCCACCGGAGAGGAACCTACCGTGACTTTTTTCGACTTCAGTAAGTCCGAATCTCTCGATGAGCATATCAGCTTTTCTTTTTCTTTCGGCTCTGGTAATTGACATGGTTTCAAGTATTGCGTTTAGGTTGTCCCTGACCGAGAGTCTCTGGAAGATGCTAGGCTCCTGGGAGAGGTATCCGATGCCGAGCCTTGCCCTTTTGTACATTGGGAGGTTTGCGATATCTCTTCCATCAAAAATGACCTCACCTTCATCCGGCGTTAGCATTCCAATAATCATTCTAAAGGTGGTAGTTTTTCCAGCACCGTTTCTTCCGAGCAGTCCTACGATTCTCTGCTGTTCGATAGAAATAGAAATGTCATTTACGACGGCCCTTCCTGAATATCTTTTTACAAGGCTCCTGGTTTCGAGAAGCGTCATACCTTCAACCAAAATAATACCCTTTCATTTTAATCTATGTATATTTAGCAGGCCGACATTATAACAGCAGGCCAAGAGAAAGCAAAACGTCTTTTTTGCATTAAAAATAGCGGCTGGGGCAAAAGGGTATAAAATTTCTGGCTTTTCCTCGGGGTTTTTGCTATTAACTGGGGTTCTATATTAAGCAAGACGCTGTATTTATGTTAGTTACGTGAGCTATGTTTGCCATAATAAGTGATATACATTCTAATCTTGAGGCTCTGACGACGGTTTTCAAAGATATCGAGAGCCGTGGTATCAAGGCGATTTACTGCCTTGGTGACGTTGTCGGGTACGGCCCTAATCCGAAGGAATGTCTGGATTTGATAATCGAAAAGACGAAGTGGTGCATTCTTGGCAATCATGACTATGCTTCTTTGTATGAGCCAACGAATTTTAATTATGCTGCCGAGCAGGCGAGCTTCTGGACGCGTGAGATTCTTGAGGCCGACGAAGCTAATAAGGCCGACAAGGAGCTACGTAACAATCGCTGGAACTTTTTGGGTACTCTTTCGATGCGTAAGAGTTTAAAGGCCAAACTTGGGCAGACGCCTACCGTGATAGACTTTGTCCATGCAAGCCCTCGAAAACCCATCAATGAATATGTGTTTCCTGATGATGTTTACAGCAACCTGATAAAAATTCGCACGCTTTTCAGTAAGGTTAAGCACGTATGCTTTATTGGTCATACTCATCTTCCCGGTGTTTTTCTTGATGAGCCTGATTTTTATCTTCCCGAAGAGCTTGGCGGTTCGTATCCTATCGTTGAAGGTGAGAAAGCGATAATCAATGTTGGTTCTGTTGGTCAGCCTCGCGACCGTGACAACCGTACGAGTTACGCGTACATAGACGGTAACCGTGTTCATTTTGTCCGGCTGGAATACGATTATAAAACGACGATGCAAAAAATAAAGTCGATTGACAAGCTTGATAATTTTCATGCGGAACGCCTTGAGGAAGGCAGATAAAATAACGTTAAATTTAAAAAGTAAAACTCAAATGAAAAAATTATCTCTTATTCAAGTTAGCGGTTTATTGCTGGTTCTTTTGTTTTCTTTCGGTGCTGTCGAAGGCGCGACTGGTTTTAAGGCTGACCCTGCCGAAACTGCGGTTGTAACTTTAGGGTCAACTGATCGGGAAACCGGCTATAAGTTTCAGTTGGAACTGACATCCAAAGGCGGAGCCATCGAGCGTGCTCTTTTTAGTGAATTCGATAACCGCGACAAGGAGAACCCTCAGCCTTTAGTTATTCTATCGCCTGTTTATCAGCGTGACGGCAGTTCTGTTTTGTCGATGGCCAACACGGATTTTATATTTGTCGAGCAGAAGCTTCAATTGGGTCTTGATAAACTGAACTGGAAGAGCTTCGGAGCCGAGAGGGGTTCGGATGGTTCGCAGTCTGCACGGTTCGAGGCGACAATTAAAACGTCAGATGATACACCCATAATAAAAGTTGTTAAGAGTTATAAAATTTTTCCGGACAGCTATGACATAGACTTTAGCTTGACCGTGGAGAATCTCACCTCGAACGAACAAAGTGTTCGTTACAATTTATCCGGGCCTGTTGGTCTTGACAAAGAAGGCGTTCGTGCCGATATGCGAAAAGCGGTTGCGGGTTTTAGGAATATAAAAGGCGACGTGACCAGCGATAAGCTCGATTCCAAAAAGCTTCGCAAGGCAGTAACTGTCGAAGATAGAAGACTTGCCAAGAACAGTGACCGCTTTTTGTGGGGAGCATCTACTAATAAATATTTCGCGGCGATAGTTGTACCGCTGCCTGATGAGGGCAAAAACTTTTGCGACTGGGTATCTGATAAGACGGGGAGGTATTATAATCCCGACGGCGATGCGCAAGGCGATAGCGGAGACGAGGCGGTAGGTATTAATTTTAAAATAACGACGGCGATTTTAGCTGCGCATCAGAGCAGGCGATATAATTATCGTATTTATCTTGGGCCCAAAGACAAACGGATATTTAGCAAAAACGAGACGTATCGCAATCTTGGCTTTGTGCATACGGTGGATTCAATGGCCTGCTGCTGCCCTGGGGCGATAATACAACCTCTTTCGTTCGGTATTCAAACCGCAATGGAATGGATGTATGGGTATCTTGGCAACTATGGGATAGTAATTATTATTTTAGTATTTATTATTCGAATCTGCATTCATCCTTTGACCAAGCACAGTCAGGTTTCGATGCATAAGATGCAAAAACTGGCACCGAAAGTCGAGGAGATCAAGAAGAAGTACGCCAACAACAAGGCCGAACTGAATAAGCGGGTAATGGCACTTTATAAGGAGCAGGGCGCGTCTCCGATTACGAGTTTTCTGCCGATGCTGGTTCAGATGCCGATTTGGATAGCGCTTTACACGACGATATATTCGAGCATTTCTCTTCGCGGCGCACCGTTTCTGCCGTTTTGGATTACGGATTTATCAGTGCCGGACGCTTTGTTTAATTTTAACGCAATCACCTTGCCTCTGTTCGGCAAGCTCGATTCGTTTAACCTTCTTCCTCTTATGATGGGTGTGGCGTTTTTCCTTCAGCAAAAACTGATGCCTAAGCCTAAGAGCGCATCAGCGAGTCCCCAGATGGAACAGCAGCAGAAGATGATGATGTTTATGATGCCAATCATGTTCCCGTTGATGCTTTACAAGGCGCCGTCGGGCTTGAATCTTTATATTATGGCGAGCACCTTTGCCGGTGTTATGGAGCAGTTTATCATCCGTAAACATATTCGCGAGAAAGAGGAGGCTCAGGGGCAGGGTCTTGTAGCAGCGACGAGTAAAACTGGCGGCAAATTTAAGAAGAAGAAACCGAAACCTTTCTTTAAAAATATGTAGCAACTTTCAATGTATGAACTATTGGACACCATCGTTGCTATCAGTTCTCCTATTAGCGAGAAGCGTGTGATAGTGCGCCTAAGCGGGGGCGGAGTTATCGATGCGTTAAAGCAAGTCTTCAGGCCTGAAATTTCCGGAGACAAAGCTGGGATATTCAAAGGTGAAATCGCTGTCGATGACGGGTTTGAAATCGAGGCGGTGTTGTATCTTTTTTTGGGGCCCGGTTCTTATACCGGTGAGACGGTTGCTGAGATTCATACGTATTCGAATCGGTCGGTCACCGAAGCTATGATGGGAAAGTTTTTGGGTATTGGAGTTCGGTTGGCGCGGGCGGGTGAATTTACGGCGCGGGCCTATCTTAACGGGAAGATAGATTTGTCACAGGCCGAGGCGGTTAATGAGATAATCGCAAGCTCGAACAGGTATCAGCTTTTGGCGGCGGAGAAATTGTTGAGCGGTAAACTTGCGCAGGCTACTGAGAGGGTCGGCGGCGAGCTTATGGATATTTTGAGCCTGATTGAGGCGGGGATGGATTTTAGCGGGGAAGATATTGAATTTATAAGTGCCGGCGATGCGGTTGCGAGATTGGGCGGTATTAAGGTTCAGCTTGAAGAGTTGCTGGCAGGGAGTATCAGTTATGAGTCGGTAATCGATTTGCCTTGCGTGGGGATAGCTGGCGCGACCAATGCCGGTAAGAGCAGTCTGCTAAACGAGTTGCTCGGAAAACAGCGGAGCATTGTCTCTGACGAGCATAAGACCACCAGGGATATTTTGACCGGTACGATTGATTTACCAAGCGGCAAGGCGGTCCTGTTCGATTGTGCGGGGCTGATAGAGGAATCGCGGGGGATATTAGACGAGCTTTCGCAACGGCGGGCAATTGAATCTTTAAACCGTGCCGACGTTGTTGTTTTTTGCGTCGATGTTTCAAAGGCAAGTTGGGCCGAAGATTTGGCGATACGAAAACTTATCAAGCCTGAGGTTTTTATTCTGATAGCAACAAAGGCTGATTGTGTCACGAAGGAAAAGTTAGCTGAAAAAATCTCATCGCTAAACAAACTATTCGGCGCTGACTTTTTAGCGATAAGCGTTAAGGAAAATTTTGGAACCGAGAAACTAAGAGACTCTATCGACGAGAAAATACTTGAGCATGACAGGGTTGAGGGGGGAAATTTTTCTGAGAGTCTCGGGGTATCCGGCCCCGGCCTTACCGTCAGGCACAGGCAGGCGGTGAGCGATGCGATAGAGAATATTTCTGAATCGATAGTTGAAATAGAATCCGGTAACGATGAGGTTGCGGCGATGATGCTGCGAAACGGTTATCAGTCTATCTCGAATATATCGCAGGAAAATATCGATGAGCAGATACTGGAAAATATATTTGGACGATTTTGTGTCGGTAAATAAACCGGAGCGGACTGTTCGTTTCGGGTTGCTTTATTTTTTTTATAATCCCCGAAACCTTCAGCTAAACCTCTCCGGCTTTTTTACACAGCCATAATTTGCTTTCTGATTACTTCTATTGTTAAGGAGTTTTGACAGTTCGCAACAAAATTTTAAAAATTATTTATCTTTTGCCTCAAATTCTGCATCGATGACGTCATCGGGGGCTTTATCTTCTTTCTGTTCGTCAGCTGGTGGTGGGGCCTGTTGGCCTTGTTCTGGGCCCTGCTGGGCAGCCTGTTTTTTAGCAGCTTCCTCATAGAGAATCTTGCCCAGTTCCTGACCAGCTGTAGCGAGATTTTCCGAGGCCTTTTTAATTGCGTCGGTATCATCGCCCTTAGCGGCTTCTTTAAGGTTGTTTGCGGCGTTTTCGATATTCGAGCGAGTTTCAGCAGAAACCTCATCGCCGTGCTCTTTGAGAGTTTTTTCCGTTGAGTATAAAAGCTGGTCGGCCTGGTTCTTCTGGTCGATGAGCTCTCTTTTCTTTTTGTCTTCTTCGGCGTGCGATTCGGCATCCTGTGTCATTTTACTAACTTCCTCTTCGCTTAGGCCTGAACTTGACTTAATCTCGATTGAATGCTGCTTGCCGGTTCCCATGTCCTTTGCCGAGACGTTGAGGATACCGTTTGCGTCGATATCGAAAGCGACCTCGATTTGCGGTACGCCTCTTGATGCCGGCGGGATATCTGCCATCTGGAACCTGCCGAGAGTACGGTTGTCTTTCGCGAATTCCCGTTCACCCTGAAGTACATGGATATCGACAGTTGTCTGGCCGTCGGCAGCGGTTGAGAAGATTTCCTTTTTGCTGGTTGGGATAGTGGTGTTGCGCTCGATGAGCCTTGTCAGGACGCCTCCGAGGGTCTCTATGCCAAGTGAAAGCGGTGTTACATCCAAAAGCAGGATGTCTTTTACGCCAGCGTCACCGGCGAGTACGGCTCCCTGGACGGCAGCACCTAAGGCAACGACCTCGTCGGGGTTGATACTTCTATTTGGGTCCTTGCCGAAAATCTCTTTTGCAATTTCCTGAACCTTTGGGATTCTTGTAGAGCCTCCGACGAGTAGAATCTCAGCAATCTGGTCTGTTGAAAGCTTTGCGTCGGTAATGGCTTTTTGGCATGGGTCCTTTAGCCTGTTTAAAATAGGCTCTGCCAGCGATTCGAATTTACTTCTGCTAATTGTAACCTGCAGGTGTTTTGGCCCTGATGCATCGGCTGTGATGAACGGCAGATTAACCGTACTCTCCAGTTGTGTACTCAGTTCGCATTTTGCTTTTTCGGCAGCTTCTTTTAGACGCTGATGTGCCATCGGGTCGTCGCGAAGGTCGATGCCCTCGGTTTTCTTGAACTCGTCAGCTAAGAAGTTAATCAGAACTTCGTCAAGGTCATCGCCGCCTAAATGCGTGTCTCCATTTGTGCTTAGTACCTCAAAGACGTTGTCACCGATATCGAGTATTGATATGTCGAAAGTACCGCCGCCAAAATCGAAGACGGCAATTTTTTCGTTTTTCTTTTTCTCAAGTCCATACGCGAGAGCCGCAGCGGTTGGTTCGTTAATGATTCTGTCGACCTGTAAGCCGGCGATTTTGCCCGCATCTTTTGTGGCCTGACGTTGTGAATCGTTGTAGTAAGCGGGGACAGTGATGACAGCGTTAGTAATTTTTTCGCCGAGATAATCTTCGGCGGTTTTTTTGAGATCCTGCAGGAGCATAGCTGAAATTTCGGGCGGAGTATATTCCTTGCCTCGAACGTCAACCTTTACCAGTTCGCTTGAACCGCCTGTTATCTTGTAAGGTACGATTTTTTCTTCTGAAGAGACCTCGCTATGCCTTCTTCCCATGAACCTTTTTATCGAGAAGACGGTGTTTTCCGGGTTCGTTACCTGCTGATGCTTTGCAATCTGGCCAACGAGTCTTTCGCTTTTGTCGGTAAATCCAATCACCGATGGCGTTAGCCTTGAGCCGGAGGAGTTAATCAGTACCTTTGGGGCTGAGCCTTCCATAACCGCTACGACCGAATTTGTAGTTCCCAGGTCTATTCCAATTATCTTAGCCATTCTAAATATCCTTTCGCTAATTCAAAATTCTTCGTTGTCACGTAGTATTATGCAAAAGGCGTGCCAGTCGGGCCGGTTTGTTCTTAACTGCTTTTTTTTCAAGGGTTTACGGATTTTGGTTGGATTTTAGAAAGGGTAATATAAATGCCATTTTGGCAGAATGGCGAATAAATTGGCATGTATGCGGGGTGGGAGCGGCTTAGCCGTTTAGTGTTGAGCGGATGATTTTTGCTCTTAGTGCGTCTCTGTGCGTCGGGTCGAGTTCTTTGCCGTAGTTGATCTGCAGATGGGCCGGCAGTGTGAGCATGAAGAGTCTGTTAATCGTTGAAATGGAAAGGTTTGTCTTGTTGTCGCTGCCTTTGCATAGAGCGTAGAGGCCGTCTATTGCCGGTGTTGAGACTCCCATATGCTCATGCATATTGACGCCGAGCCTTAAGTGGCTAAGCAAAAACAGGGCTTCCTGTGAGCTTATCAGATGGGCACTTCTTAGTAATGCCATGGCTCTTGAGATTTTGTCGTCGAGCAGTTCGGATTCCTTATTGAGGAGCTGATTTCTGGCGGCGGTTTCGTATTCTACGATTTCGGGTATGATTTTCTTTTCAAATTTGTCGATAATTTCCTGCTCAGAGATACCAAGTGTGACCTGATTCGAGAGCTGGTAGAAATCTCCGGCGGCTTCTGTGCCCTCTCCGAATAGTCCTCTTACCGCCAGCCCCATGGCCTTCGCGGCGTTTAGGAATTTGTCGATGTGGCCGGTCATTTTCAGCGCGGGCAAATGGAGCATTACCGAAACCCTGATGCCAGTTCCGATGTTTGTCGGGCATGCGGTTAAATAGCCAAAGGTGGTACCGAAGGCGTAATCAACTTTTTTCTCTATCATGTCGTCGATTTTGTTGATCTGCTCAAAGCATGAGTTAAGTTGGAGTCCGCCTTTTAGTATCTGTATTCTCAGGTGGTCCTCTTCGTTAATCATTCCGGTGAAAAATTCTTTGTTCGCGATGACAGCACCTCTTGGCCCTTTTCCGAATGCGTGGTGTCTGCTGATGAGGTATCTTTCGACGAGGAAGTTTCTGTCTATTGCCGGTGCATCGTCGACGCTGATATAGAAAGACTTATCGCCGATTTCCAGTTCCATCAAAACATCTTTCAGTATTTTAAGTATTTCTGATTTTTCCTGGTCGGTGCATGCATGTAGGAATTTATATCCTGCTAAATTTCTTGCCAGTCTTATTCTCGATGAAATAACGACATCAGCCTGTGGGCCTGAGCCGTCAAACCATTCGTTAATATCATTACTAAAATCGGTTAGTTTCATATTTTCCTACTTGGAATTTTTTTCATTTTTCTGATTTATTTTATCTCTAAGCATTGCGGCTTTTTCGTAATCTTCTTTTTTTACGGCCTCGTTAAGCTGCTGCTGTAAAGCTGAAATTTCGACCTGTTTTTTTACGGTTTTTGGTGCCCTTGAAGGCACTTTGCCGCAGTGCAGCGATTTTCCCTCGTGTGCTTTTTTTATAAGTGGCATCAGTGCCTTTGAAAAGATTTCATAATCGTTAGGACATCCCAGTACCGCTTCTTTTCTGAATTTGTCCAGCGTGAAACCACAGTCCGGACATGCAAGTTCCTGACCTGAAGCCGCGAGCATTTCATCGTCTGACGGCTGGGAACTTAGCAGGGAGCTTAGCAGTTCGTTGATAGGCATCTGGCTTTTGACAGTGATACCCTGATCGACGGCACAATTTTCACAGACATGCACCTCGTTGCGCACACCATCATTGATTTCGGTGAGGTGAATTGTAGCCTGTTCTTTTTTACAAATTTGGCATTGCATATTAAACTCTATTATAACAGATTTAGCATAAACTTATCGGCAAATTCCCTGTCCTACTGGAGCAGGATTTTTTATTTCGCGAATTTTGCCGAAAAGTTCGGCTGTTCAAAAGCCCTTACGGAAGCTAAAGTTACGTCATTCGGCAATTGTGGCTCAACCCTTTCAAATACATATTTTGCCACGTTCTCGGCAGAAGGATTATTTTCCTGGAAATACTCAATCTCATTGAGCGAGACATTGTTCATTTCGGCGACTGCTTTTTTAATTATTTCCTCTAATAGGTGAAAATCCATGACAAGTCCTATATCGTCAAGTTTTTCGTTTTTGACATCGACCCAAAGTTTCCACTGGTGTTCGTGCAGCGGTTCTTTTTTGCCATCGGAAAAGATAAGCTGATGCGAGGCATTAAACTTTGTTTCGACGCGAATTTTAAACACAACAGTCTCCTGTTTTTTATTTGCCGGTTTTTATTTCAAGGTTTTTTCAGGCGGTCATATACAATTTTGGGTACGAGGTTTGAGATGTCACCTCCTAAAGCGGCAACTTCCCGGATTAAGGTTGAGCTTGTAAAGCCGTACTCGGCGCTTGTCATGACAAAGACGGTTTCGAGACCGGCTACAGCCCTGTTTGTCATAGCAAGTTTAAATTCATATTGCACATCAGTAAGGCTTCTCATTCCCCTTAGTATGACGTCGGCCTGTTTTTTTATGGCATATTCGACCATTAGTCCATCGAAACTTTCGACCGAAACCCTCGGCATATCTTTTACAATTTCTGCTATCATTTCGACTCGTTCCTGGGGTTTGAAAAGCGGATTTTTAATAGGGCTTGTTCCGACAGCGATGATGAATTCGTCAAAGAGTTTCCGTCCTCTCTCGATGACATCGAGATGCCCGTTAGTGAGCGGGTCGAATGTTCCTGGAAATATAGCTCTGGTAAATTTTCTCTGCATTTTCAAGTCCTTATATAGATAAGGTGAATTATAGCAGATATGTTGGTCAGGTCAAATCAGCAGATTTTTTGTCAGGCCCGCTCTTTTGTCTGGTCGTCCGGTTCCTTTGTGAGCGTGATTGGCATGTCGAGCCAGAAATTCGAGCCTTTTCCGAGGTCGCTTTGCATTGAGATTGAGCCTGCGAGCATTGCAGCTAATTCATTGCTAATTGCCAGCCCAAGTCCGCTTCCGGTGGTTTGCCTTGTTATCGAACCGTCAAGCTGTCTGAACTTCTCGAAAACCTTTTCCTTGTCCGCTTCAGCGATTCCGCATCCGGTATCGGCAACAGCGATTCTGACATGTCTGTCGTCGGTCATTTCTGCTTTGATTTCTATTCTGCCCTGTTCAGGAGTGAATTTTACGGCGTTACTCAGTAAATTGTAGAGTATCTGCTGAACCTTTCCCCCATCTGTCATGAGTTCAGGTATATTTTCATCGATTCTCAGTTTGACCTTGATTCTCTTTTTTCTCGTAAGTCCGGCGAAAGATGCCACGATAGCTCTGCACAATTGCTGTAGTGATATTTTTTCTATGTGGAGTGTGACTTTTCCTGCTTCTGACTTTGCCATATCGAGCAGGTCGTTAATCATATGAAGTAGATTTTTTCCTCCTATGATGATGTTTTCTGCGTATCTTTTTGCTTTGTCTTCTTTTAGTACCTCTGGTTTTTCTCGAATAATTTCGGCGAATCCGAGTATAGCATTTAGAGGGGTTCTGAACTCGTGACTTATATTCGCGAGGAATTCGTCCTTTAATTTATTTGCTTTAAACAATTCGATATTCCGTTCGGAGAGTTCTGCGATTTTATGGTCAAGCTGCCTGTTCGATTGTCTGAGTTTTTGCTGCGCGGCCTGCAGGCCGTCGAGCATGTGATTGAATGCATCGGATAGTTTTTCGTATTCGTCCCTTGTATTGATAGCGCTTCTGATGTCGAGATTGCCTTCTGCGACATTATTCGCAATCGCCCTTAGCTGTCTTACCGGACTAAGTATGACCCTTTGGACGATAATGTAAAAAGCGACAACGGCGCCGACCCCGCCGATTAAATATGCTAAAATTATTAAGATTCTATTCATAAGAATGGTTCTTGTGATACCTCCGGCTTCGGTTTCGATAACAGCGGCGCCAATTGGTTCGTTGCTGTTAAAGGCCGCAGCCGAGCCTTGTTTGTTGTGGCATCCGATGCAGTTTTCCGTGGCTCTGAAAATTCTTATGTAGTGGCTGTAAAGGACGTCGTCTTTTTTTATCAGAATAATGTTGTCATCTCTATCGGGGTTTGTTTTTAAAGACTCCATCATTTCTCTCTGCTGTTTTGTCAGTTGGTCGAGTTTTTTCTGGTTTTCTGTTTTGAATCTAAACCATCTCACTTCCGGCTCATTGGCATCCATCTGTTTTCCATCGTTATCGAGCGCCGCCAGCGCGGTCGGAGGTGACTGCCTGATTTGGAAATGCGTTCTCAACAGTGCTTCAGCTTTTGCTCTTCCTGAATCAAGGGATGATTTTTGTGTCAACTGCCCCATCCAGATATACGGAATAGCCAGTGCCAGTCCGAGTATGATCAGTATCGCAATTCCAAAAGCGAAACGGCATTTCTCTGCGAGTGAAAGGGGAGAGAGATGTAAGAAAACCAGGATTCTGTGATAAATTTTATGTATCTGCTTACGCATAGATTCTGAGTTTACTAAAAGCTATTAAGTTATATTTCGCTTTTAATTATTTCCTGCAATTGCAGCGTTTATTTTTTATCACCATTCTTTTTTTCGATTTGGTGCGAGTGTTTTTGAGTTCTAAGGTTAAGCTCCTCGAGCTGTTTGGGGTCAACCAGACTTGGAGCGTTACTCATAAGGCACTGTCCGCGCTGGGTTTTCGGGAAAGCGATGACGTCTCTTATGTTTTCGGTACCTGTCAGCAGCATGATGAGCCTGTCGAGTCCGAAAGCGATTCCGCCATGCGGCGGTGCGCCGTATTCGAGGGCTTTTAGGAAGAAGCCGAACTGCTGGGTGGCCTGTTCGTCTGAGATATTGAGAATCTTAAAGACTTTCCGCTGAATCTTTGAATTATGAATACGTATACTTCCTCCTCCGACTTCCGAGCCGTTCACGACCAGGTCGTAGGCTTGAGAGTTTATGTTTGCCGGGTCGGTATCGAGCTTTTCGGTGTCCTCTATTGTCGGCGAAGTAAACGGGTGGTGCAGTGAATCGTATCGTTTTTCGTTTTCGTTCCATTCGAAGAGCGGGAAATCCACAACCCAGACAAATTCAAAGACACCCTCTTCGTAAAGATTTAACTCTCTACCGAGTCTGCATCTTAGCGGAGCAAGTGCCTTGTTTACTGTCGATGGTATATCGGCGACAAACAAAAGCAGGTCGCCGTCTTTTGCATCAAATCGTTTTGCGATTTCTTCGAGCTGTTCGGGCTTGAAGAACTTTGCGATGCTGCTTGCCAATATTATTTTCCCGTCTTCGGCTTTAACTTTTAGCCATGCGAGTCCCTTTGCTCCGTAATCAGCAACAAAAGCTGTCATGGTTTTTTCGATGTCGCTTCTTGAATATTTATCGCCACCGCCTGTGGCACAGAGGCCTTTTACGATGCCTCCTTTTTTAACAATCGAGGCAAAGACCTTAAAGTCGCTATCTGCTGCGATGTCTGAAATGTCCTTTAATTTCATATCGAATCTAAGGTCAGGCCTGTCAATTCCGTAATCGTTTATAGCATCTTTGTATGTCATTCTTCGGATTGGGACGGAGATATCGACGTTCAGGATTTTTTTCCAGATTTCAGCAATCATTTTTTCGTGAACTGTGATGATGTCATCGCAATCGACAAAGCTTGCTTCAACATCAATTTGGGTAAATTCGGCTTGGCGGTCCGCCCGCGGATCCTCGTCGCGGAAGCATCGCACTATCTGAAAATACTTGTCAACTCCGGAGACCATAAGTATCTGTTTGAATAATTGCGGCGATTGGGGCAGTGCGTAGAAGGCGTTTTTGACGAGCCTGCTTGGCACTAAAAAGTCCCTTGCACCTTCGGGGGTGCTTTTTGCAAGCATTGGTGTTTCAATTTCCCAAAATCCGAGTTTGTCGAAATAATCCCGCACAATTTTTGTGACCTGGTGCCTTACTTTCATCTTTTGCTGCATTTGCGGTCTTCTCAAGTCGATGTATCTGCTTGTAAGGCGAATCTCTTCATTGGTTTTCTCAGCGTTTTCCATTTCAAATGGCGGGGTTTTTGAAACATTAAGTACTTCAAGTTCACTAACGACAATTTCAATTTGCCCTGTCAGCAGTTTGGGATTTTCGAGCCCCTCGCCTCTTGGCTTGACGGTTCCTTCGGCAGCGATGACCCATTCGTCGCGAGCAGTTCTTGCCAGTTCATGTGCCTTTGGCTGAGTCTCGGGATTGAACACAAGCTGCGTAATACCTTCTCTGTCTCGCAGGTCGATAAAGACGAGTCCTCCGTGGTCACGGTATGACTTTACCCAGCCAGCGAGAACGATTTTTTTATCTACGTCTTCGATTCTAAGCTGCCCGCAATTGTGTGTTCTTTTTAACATTCCAAACCTCATCTATAAAATTTCGCCCTGTTCGTGCAGGCGGTACGGTCAAAAACCGCTAACCTAATATTTACAAGACGGTTAGCATAGTCTAAAAGGGTAGTTTCGTCAATAACCTTTAATGTTTGGTGGTTGAGGTTTTAAATGGTGGTAAAAAATAAAGGGTTCAAGTATTTCACCTGAACCCTCCTTCTGTTTCATCACCCTCGGGCATTTTCATCACCCTCGGAATCAAGGCTTTTCAATTATACTATCCGCTCCTCCAAGCCATTAAAAAACCTAATTTTTGGGGAATTATCGCAAATTTGCGTTTCAGAATTATTTGATAACGGGCAACAATGAACCTGCAGCCGTAAAGATAAAGGTAGCTTTTTCAACATTCTTCTCCTCCAACGTTGAAACCTCCTCCTGAGATTTCATGACTGCATTACTTCAATACAGTTTGGATAGCCTGATTGTATCTGACGTCCGATATAAAACAAGGAAAATTTCGACGAAAACAAGAAAAAATTTGCCTAAAAATCGTTATTCTTCTGTAACCAAAGGGGTTACGTGATTATTTTTCTGCAAAATTATTTGGTGTATTTTTCTGTAAGTGTCCTTTCATTGCGAGTTGCCTGTCGTGGGTTTTGCTCAGGATAAGCATGGCGGTAATTGCCCCTGCCAATGCCAATGCCATATCAGCCTGTGTGTCCCAGACATCTCCCTGAGTTCCGAGAAAAGCCTCGGCGGCGGTGTCGTTTACCAATGCGGCACACCATTCAACAAGTTCATAAGAAGCACTTATCGCCAGACAAATAGAAACGACTATAAAAAAGAGCCACTTGCTTTTTGCCAGCGGTGAAGTTCTTATTAAAAGTTCTCTTGTAACAATTGCCGGGACAAAGCCCTGAAGTATATGTCCCATTCTGTCGTAATGATTTCTGCTAAGGTCGAAGACTTCTTTGACCCAGTTAAACAAAGGGACCCTTGCGTAAGTATAATGTCCGCCAATCATCAGTACGATAGAGAAGATTAAAATGAGCCAATACGCAAGGCCTGTAAATTTAAATCTTTTATACGTGACAGCCAAAAGAAAGAGTCCAATAACAGCCGGCGCAACTTCAAGCACCCATGTGAGGTAATCGTACGGTTGGTAGCCCGACCAAAAAAGAACCGCGGCAAAAACCGTCAGCCACGCTACGATTAGCTTTTTTTCTGCGTTCATAGAAATCCGTTTCACTTTTCTTTAGCAAATTTTAAGGCAGCCGAGTTAATACAATATCTCAAATAAGTCGGCTCCGGTCCGTCATTAAAAAGATGGCCGAGATGGCCGTCGCAACTGTTACATTTTACTTCCGTCCGAGTCATAAATAAAGTTTTATCCGGGACGGTTTTAATATTTTGCTTTGCGACCGGTTTCCAAAAACTCGGCCATCCTGTTCCAGAGTCAAATTTTGCCTGTGAACTGAAAAGTTCATTATTACAGCCGACACATGCATAGGTACCCTTTTCTTTCAAATCATAGTATTTACCGGTAAACGGCGCCTCGGTACCCCTCCTGCGCACAATCCTATACTGCTGCTGCGTGAGGAGGGCTTTCCACTGCTGGTCGGTTTTTATAACTTTCTCAGTCATCGCATCGTCCCCATGGTCAAAAGTTTCGACTGTATTTTTCACCCCTGATTCCTGCCTTTTCGGCGTCTGGCTTTGGCGACAACTCACCGCTAAGGCCACGAATATAACTGCTGTTACCAATATAATAATCTTTAAAAAGTTAACTTTCATTCCAATAGTTTCCTGCTCTGCCTACAAAGCATCTATTAGAAATTACGTATTCTTACGACCGGAGTTCATGCCGTATTAATTATTATTTGGCAACTGTTTTTTCGATATCCGCAAAAGAGTTTTAATTGTTATAATCGTTAACACTCCTCTAATCATCTTTGGAACAATTAACAGCAATCTTTTGAGGTCAAATAACAACTTTTGTTTTTTCCAGGTTTTACTCGATTAGCAGGACGTTTTGCTATGCGTATTTTACTGTGGTATAACTCTTGATTACCCATCCAATAGCAAAATCACTTAAGTATTTACCGAAGTGTTTATAGGGTTTTTAGGAAATCGGATAAAAAAAATTAAAGAGTTCGAACTTTTTTTCACGAAGTAGGGTATAAAAGGGTGGACAAACATCTGCTGATGAGTTAGAATACTTTTTACAGGGCTGGGACTATCTCGCTTTCTCCTCTCCCTCCGCGTCTCAGTCCTGTTTTTTTTGCTATGTTTCTGCGGTCGGGATTTACTTACCTATGGATTTTCAGCACCGTTGGATAAATACCAAGAAATTTTGGCAATTAAATATTTGCAATTAGAGCCTGTTTTCTGTAGAAACGGCGTGTAGACATATAAAAGAATTAGCCTATTTACAGGGCTGGGGTTTTTCTCGCTCTCTCCTCTCCCTCCGCGACCCAGTCCTGTTTTTTTATGCGCTTCGCTCAGCTTAACAGTTTTGTATCGGTACTTACCGTATTATCATCAGTACTTTCCACATCCGTTGCAAGGGATTTTTTTGGGAAATGTGGCTGAAACGCATAATTTTTATTTATCAATACCTTCTGGTGGTGATTTTGGCAGGCCTGGCGTAATTAATGAAAAAATATCGTAAAGCGTCTATAGGGTGGTCATAAACGCCATCTTTTTCTGGTAATTCGGCTGCTATTGCCATCTGATTGTCCGGATAATGATAGCATTGCATTGCTTCTATGAGCCTTGGGCATTTTGGTGAAATAATGAGTCTGTTTTTTCCGTCTCCGGTTTTTATTGCTCTGCGTATAAGTTCGATGCCTTCAATGATTCGGCTTTTTCTATATTTTAGATGCAGGCCTAAGCTGCGCAATTCTCTAACCGGTCCGGTACCTGTAACATCATTTGCCGCAGCACCTGCCGGGTCGCAAAAAGTCGCTGCTATTTTTTCTTCGCAACATGGGGTTCTTGCTTTTAATTGTTCCGCGTGAACTGCGATAGTTGCTCTGCTTCGCAGGTACTCATCAATCACTCTGACAACTCCATCGCTATCAACTTGAATCCATAAACAAACAAACGGATTTGCAAAACCAAAATCAAGTGTTCGATATATCGGGAAAGCCGTGTCATAATCAATCGGCTTTATATGCTGGTCCGGATTGAACTGTTCAAAGACAACGTTTTCGGTGTTTGGTTTTTTGCATAACATTTCAGATTCAAAACTCGCCCTGCTTGCTCTTTGCATTTGTGTTATGCAGTCATCGATTTTTAGATAGCCGTTTGCGTGTTTGGCTTTTCCCTGACAGTCTTCGCTTAGTTTGCATTGAGAACAGTTTCGGCCGATACATTTTTCAATTACTTCCCACATGCACCACTTAAAGATGGGCGTGTTTAAGTTTTGGGCGTTAGTGATAACTTTTTGCATCAACCCGTAAGGCTTATGCATTGTGCTGATAACTTCCATTGCGGATGTCACATTATCGATGCTGTGTGTAGTGAACTTTGCAGCGGCGAAAACATCTTCGTCAAAAAGTTCGACCTCATCGCATCTTAGTTTTTGTACGTGCAGGCCCCTAACGCTTGTCGCTGACTGAGTAAGCACTTCAACCTTCGAGCCGTTAATAAAACCGCACTTTCCCTTTAAGACATTACCTTTTAAGAACTGTTCAAAGCCGTTATATAAAAAGTTTACGAGATAATCGTACATTCGCGACGACTGTTCGCCGCTTCCGCCTAAGATTCGTACCTGACAGTTCGGCTTGAAGATGCAGTCGAGTAAGGTCGCAATGGCAGCTAACTCGGTTTTTCCGCCGCTTCGATTTGCCCAGATAACGGCATCTGCGTTTGGTTTAATTGGTTTGGAAAAATCGGCACTGAAGCTATGCCAAAGATAATCCATCGGGCTGTCGTGGTCGTGACAAATCTTTTTATCAGGGATGGTGAGTCCTAAAAATACTTTGATGTAATTTTTGAGGTCCGTTTTGGTTTTTGGAACGCGGTATCGCAGTTTTTCAAAAACTTGTTCCGCTTTTTGGATATCACCCGCCCTTAGGCGCGGCAATACTAATTGATTCATAAATCCCCCGATTATTTGAAATGGCTGTTAACTGCGTCGAAGCAGCCGGCGAAGTTTTTTAGATTACCTCTATTTTTTGGATTCTTGCCTGATGTCTTCCGCCGTCGAATGGCGTTGTTAGCCATGTGTCAACAATTTGAATTGCGGTTTCTATTGTCATCATCCTCTGTCCCAGCGAAATCATGTTTGCGTCATTGTGCTCTCTGCTAAGCTTTGCTGAGTCAATGTTCCAACACAAAGCACATCTGATACTTTTGACTTTGTTGGCGGCCATTGCCTCGCCGTTTCCTGAGCCTCCCAATACGATGCCTCGGTCACAGTCTCCAGATGCAACAGCTTTTGCGGTTGGATGTATGAAATCCGGGTAGTCGCACGATTGGTCGGAATCGGTGCCGAAGTCAACGACCTGGTGTCCGTTTTGGACGAGGTGCTCTTTAATCGTTTGCTTGTACGCAAAGCCCGCGTGGTCGGAACCGATGGCTATTTTCATAAACCCAAAACCCTTAGTCGATTGCTTCGAGGCTGTGTACCCATGTAAATCCCATAGTCAGCACATCCGGTCCCCTGTCTGTTCTTTGTTCTTCCGGCGGCTCGGCCGCAACCCATGTAGCGACCAGCTTTTCGCTATAGCTGTTTATTTTTGCGTTATCGAGGTCCAATATCAAGTGGCCCTTATAATTATCGGTTCCGGCAAACATTTTTGCAAAAATTCCCATTCCCTGGTCATCTATCTGGTCCGCTTTTGCCGGTCTTTTTGATGTCGGCATTGCTTCCATTTTAATAGAGGCGATGTTTTTTCCGTTCTTGCGTGCTACATTTTCTAATGTATAAACTTTTTCGTAGTTTTTAGGCTGAAGCATTCCCTTTGGTGAAGCTTTTATTCTGCTCCAGTTATCGCCTACAGCGACCTGGCTTTTACCGGCATCGGGCATAGCCAGAATAGAGTGCGCCTTTTTAATATTCTCATTTCCGAAGATTATCTTTGCGATCTGCTTCGATTCTTTTTGCTTAACCAAGTTTCGTATTTTTTTTGTGTTTACTACTTTAATAACTTTTCCAGCTGGGCTTAGTTTAATTTTGTAACTTTCTCCAATTACTGCCATCAAAGGCTTTTGTGCATCTTCATCTCTGGTGCTGTCAAAATCGACTTGCGCTCCCTGCTGGCTGTGAGTGCGATACTTTAATACCTTAACAGTAATGTTAGCCACAGCATTTCCTTTGTCATCGACTTCTTCTATTGTTTGGTCGAATGTAATCTGGCTAACGGTGGTCGTGACTTTCTCGGTGGTTTTGTTAATCGAAGGTTGTTCGAACTTGTAGTCCTTGCGAAACTCGACGACTGATTTATATGTTCCTGTTTGTCCAGCCTCGTATTTTATTACCAAGTCTGCCTTTGCGGCGGCGATTGGAGCTTTTTGGCCTACTTCTCCCTGCTGTGCCTGACAGCCGATGAAAATCATAGCCATGCTAAGGGCTAAAATCACGAAAATGGTTTTTCTAAATGTCATGCTAATCTCCTTAAATGGTTAAGCTTACAGCAATTAAGCTACTAATATAGACCGGATATTATAGCAGTCCTGGTCAAAAAATCAACTAAATTATCAAAAAACCCGCTTTTGCTGTATTTGGCGGAACTGCTTTTTATAATTTGGCTGGATTGCACAGATTTTTTGCCTTTGCCGCTGCCCTGCCGCATTTTTTGCAAATGAATTTTGGTTCCTTTATAAGCGACCTGTACTCTGCCGGTCGTCGCTGTTGAAATCCAAGATTTACGAGGTAACACAAGTGCTGGTTATGTCCTGAGTGGGGCATTCTCGGCTTTTCCATTTTAATCCTTCCCTTAAATTAAGTTTATCTTTTCACCTGTAATATAATAAGGCGAAAGCCGTTAAGCAAGCGTTGTTTATTTGCCCGCTAAGACAGCTAAAATTTTGCTGGCGTTTTTCGATGAGAGCTTTACTGCGTCTTCCGGCTGGTCGTCGGGCTGGGTTGTCGCTTGTTTTTTTGCCAGCATTTTCGGCAGTTGGATGATGTCGAGGCATGCTTTTCTCGCGGTCTCCTGTGACTCTGATTCTGTGAGCTGCACGAGTTTTGCCGCTGCCAGTGTGGCATATCTTGCGATGATAAGTTCACTTTGCCGATACATGGCAGCGATGCGATTATCAAATTCTGCGGCGAAGTTTTCATCTGACTGCCATTGGTTAAATACCGATGCTGTTATCTTGTGGTCTTTCAAAACCTGTCCGGTATCAGCATCATCAGAAAATAACTCATCCAGCAGTGATAGTTGTTTTTTAGTCAATTGCTTTTTTTTGGCCATTAATCCCCCTTACAATGAGAAAAGATTATAGTAAATACCTAATTAACGTGGCGCTCTATGAGAAATAATGGGCGCATTGGGGCAGGTTCATTTAATTATAACTTACTAATATTTAGGTCATTTTGACTTTTTTGACTTTTTACTTTTCACTTTCTTTTTTACTTTTTTCTTTGTGGTTTTTGCAGATATTAACCGAAACACTGGTATTGTTAATGGCGGAAGGCCCATTCGAGCTACTGTGTTTTGAACAAATTCACGCCAATACGGCCATGCATTATAAATCCCATTAGTATCTCCAAATGCCTCAAAATTTTCGTTCTTTAGGCCTTTTAAACTTTTGGCTTTGTAAATTATTACAAAGGTTGCCTCAATACTCAAATCCGGTTCTTTCTTATTATCTTCCGTAGGGCTTGCTTTCAATTTAAATTGCGGAAAAACAAAAATATGGTTAGATTTTTTGTCTACCTCTAGTTTTATATCACAATCAATCTCTAATGAATGCACTCCCTTCCCAGCATTAGGAGTTTGGAGACAACTACAGCTAACCAAACGAAGATTTTCAATCTCAATTTGGTCTGATATGGCCGCAGCTAATTTATAATCTACAATTTGTTCCGTTTTTGTTTTTTTGTTTTTCTTCTGTACCATTTTTAACTCGCCCATTTCAATTTTGTATTAGTTGAATTAAACACTTTAGGTTCTAACTTTTCGATACTTGCTTTGCAAACAGTTCCAATATTTGACAAATCGTATGCTTTCTCGACTTCATAGTTCTTCTCAAAACTTAAAGAATAAGCATGTACCGCCAAGCCAGACTCCAAAGCCCACATCACATCAGAAATAGTCCTAAGTGTCATATTGGCTCGACCATTGAGGAGTTGCGTTACATACCCCTTGCTTCTGCCCAGTTTCTGCGCTAAGTCGCTTTTCCTGATATTCTTTTTTTCCATCAATTCGGCAATGAGCTCTGTCGTGTCTAGAATGAGCTTTTCCTGCAAATAAAACTTCATTTTCACGCTATCATTTTCCAAATTGTCAATTAAAGTATTGGCCATAATAGTGCCTCCCTTACTATTTTTCCAAATGTTCTTTCATTATTTCCTTTGCACGGGCACCTGCTGTTTTAGGTGATTTGTTCTTCTCTTTTTTAAAAACGTTAGTTAAAACCCAACTTTTGGTGTCCTGAAAACATAACGCTCTGTATTGGCCTGATTTAAATTCGTATATTTTGCCTTTGAAATGCTTAAACCTACTCTCGCTCAATTTGCCCATTTTTGCCATTTTTTCTAAAAGAACCTCAAGTTTAATCTTTTCTTGCCAAGACAACTTATCGATATCCTTTTTAGCCGGCATATTGCCGTTTTGGCGTACTGCATACTCAATTGTACACCTATCTCCCTTAAACAATACGTTATTTTCGACATCCCTGTTCATATAGTTTAATTATAACTAAACTATTTCCTTAAGTCAAGCGACTTATTACGTCAAGCTCTAATTTAGTTATAACTAAACTTTTCCCCAAAAACCCTCTTTTCAGTATTATAAACAAGGTTTTTTTGACTTAATTTTTCTGCCTTTTTTCATAGGATAGCTGTTTTTTGGTTAGTTGTTTTTTTTTGGTCATTCGTTGGTCTCCAGAAAATTATCGGCGATTTTATTTAGTGCTACGGCGTTTCTTTTGGCTTTGGTTTTTCCATCGGCATTTGCCAGCGAAATCGCTTTTTCAATTGTTTGCTTTTGAGATTCGGTGACGAAAAAGATTAGCGGGGTTGCTAAATTTTGGGCTTGTCTTAACGGGATCTGGGGTAATTTGAGATTTGTTAATTGTTCGATTTGTTTTTTGGTCTGGGGCAGTAGCCTTGAGAGGTTTTTTGTTTCAATTTGTGCGTTTAGCCTTTTTAGGATCGCGATTTTTTTGCCAAGCATATCCGAGCCGCTGAGGCGATTGAGCGTCATTAAAAGAACGTCGGTTTGCTTGTCGTCGAGGTCCCAGATGATGCAATCGGCGACGGCAGCTTGCAATTTTTCGAGGGCCTTTTTTCGATGATGGCCATTAATGATCTGATAGCAATTTTTCTTTTTCGGGTGGGGCCTGACGACTAAAGGCTCATAACAGCCGGTGCTTTCGATGTTGCGGGAGAGCTTGTTGAAATTTGTTTTGCTCATGCGGTTAGGGTTGTCGGGATGGTCGATGAGTTTTGCCAACGCAATCGATTCAATCTGTGATTTGGTGTCGGTCATTTTAGAGTCAGCTCCTTTTTGGGGTTGAACCATATATAATACATGGGCCTTTTTGTGAGTTTGCTCAGTACGAACCGCGTGCGTTCGATGCTGTGGGGCATGTATCGCTGTGCGTTGTATTTTTGCAGGAATTTTTGGATCTGTGTTTCGATCAAGTTTTGGTTAGAAACGCCGAGTGAATTGATTTTTTTGTGGATTGTTTTGGGGTCGAGCAGGCAGCGGCTTTCGATTCCAACTATGCTAAATGCTTCGGTGAGTTGTTTTACCGCAAGCGATTCTGTTGGCCTGTAAGCTGTCATGCCTGCTTTTTCAAAGAAAGGATTTACAAGCCCCATCACCGCAGCGGCCTCGACTATCGGGGTGTCCATTAGCTTCATGGTCTCGCGCACAATTGTCCCTGCGAGTCCGAGTCCCCGATAGCGAGGCTCTACGATGACCCTCCCAATGCAGCAGATGTTGTCGTTAATAAGAGTGATTCTTGTTTTCCTGTCGAGGCCGTTGAATAGTTGACCACAGGCAATATTGCGAAGCTCCATAACCGGCGAGGGCATTGTGTAGACGATGGCCGCTATGGCAGGTCTTATCGCGAATATTTTTTTGAACGGCCCCAGCCTTTTGCCACGGTAATGAAAATGAGAAAGGGCCTTGTAATCTTCAAGGTTACCCGGGACAATTTTTAAATTCTTAGTGACGGTACACTTTGGCATATTGAGTTATCTTTTTTGTTTGTAGATGACCTTGGCTGGGCCGGAAAGGTTTTTTATTACCAGTACATCCGGCAAGAGGTCGGCAAGCATATCATCGTGACTCGAAGCGAGAATAAATGTCACATTGTGCTTTTCGGCGAATCTATGGACATTATATGAAATGACGGCGGCGGTAATGCGGTCGAGTTGTGAGCAGAATTCATCGATAAAGATGAATTTCTTTTTAGCTGACAGCGCAACGGCGAGCTTGAATCTCCATTTTTGTCCTTCGCTTAGCCTGGCAGGTGAATTGAGGACGCAGAAACAATCATTGAGCCCTGCGGTGCTTAGAAAACGCAAGCCTTTAAGATAATCGTCGTTTATGCAATCAATCAGGGCCTTGTTGTCGGGCAGTTGAATCTGGGAGAGATTAATTCTGTCACTTTTTCGGATTTCTTTTTCAAGTTCATTAAACAGAACGGTTTTTCCCGAACCGCTTGGGCCTGTAATGTAGACGATGTCGCCGGGTTTTATTTTTAGCGAGCATTTGTGTGTGGTATTTTGCTCGGTCAACTTTTCAGTAGTTAGTCCGAACATTCGCATTACGGATGTGACTTTATCTGTAAGCTTTACGTTTAAGGCGAATTGTCTATATAAATTGTAAGTCTGCATTTTTTTGTAATGTATTATTTCTGTTTTATAATTTGTTTAATTTTCAGAATGGTTTCTCTAGCATTGTAGAAACTCGTATGTCTTTTAGCTGCAATTGCCTTTTGTGAAAGTCCGGTTAAAAAGTAATCTCTCGCAATAGCCATTTGTGTTTTTGTGAGTTTGTCACGATTTTTGAGACACTCGATATACTCACCTTCGATAAGTCTTTCAGTAATTTTTCGAATTCTTCTTGCGATATTTGCTTCGTTAACCCCAATGAGTCTGGCCAATTGCCGATATGAGTTTCCGTTGCTCAGATGCATAGTCATAATCAGCCTGTCGGTTCCGACAAGCAGCGAGACCCTGTTTCTCAGTGTTTCTATTTTTCCTCGATAGCTGCTTTTTGCTTTCAGCTGGTCCGGTGAAATATTGGGATTAAGCCGTCGCATTGATTTTCCCCTTCCCTGGGCATGTTCAATGACCCTGAATTGTATTTCTTATCAAACTTGTTCCGGGCATAAAAACAGAGTAGTCTTTCTGCCAGAATCCGTATGACCCGCCCCATTGGCCTCGATTACGAGTCGGCCGTCCTACCGATTTTTTTCAGGCCTCAATGATATGGATAAGAATCTAATGCTTTTTTACATCTATCCCCATCTATGTTTGATGTTTATCAAACATTCGGCACATTTTAACAAAACAGTGAACAAAGTCAACAGTTTTTTTGGTATTTTTGCAACTTTTCCGTAAGTTTAGTGTTTGCCGAATGTTATGCGGGTTAAATTATTTACCTTGTTTCCTTTGTTCCACAGCTGGGCGTAAAAAAGCAGCGGATGTGGTGTTTGCGGCAGCTGTAAAAGGGTGAGGAATAGTATTTTTTATTTTATTTTACGTGCTAAAGCTGCTCCAAACTCAGCAGCGAGTTTGCTGACGGTGTATTGGTCCTTGTTGTTGTAAGATGCCGTTGCCAGAAGGTTGCCTTGCCTATCCTTTACTTTTGCACTAATACTATCGATAGCCTGGTTTGCGGCTGCAGAGCGGTTTGAGCTAAGTTCGCTTGCGTTTGCGGCAGCTCTTACTGTCATGAATGTGCATCCTGTAATGATGACGGTAGCGTTTTCCGGGCCGCATATCGCAATATTTCTTCTTACAAATTCCTTTTCCATAACATCGCTAATCACCTTTCCGATGTACGGATCCTCGGATTGAATCGGGGCAACATAAACGCATTTATACTCGATGGTCCTCAAGCGTTCTGTTGTAACAACATCCGAGTTACATCCAGCAATTACGCTCATCATCAATACTGCCGTGATTATTGTAAGCCTATTCATGTTTTTCCTTTCAAATACGCTGCTAAACTAAAGTTGATATTCATCTGTGAATTCAGGTTTTCTGCGTTTTCGTGCTTCAATAGGATTTATCGGCAGCAATACACAAATGTGATGAGATAAAAATACCGCCCGGGAATCCGAACGCGCCTCTGAAGTACGGGCGGGCAACCGCCTGAACGAACCAAGAAAGTCCCACCAAGCGTACGCCCTGTTCTAAGCCAACCATTGCCCACTACGGCATAATAGGAAAATGCGGATAGATTGGCTGCTCAGCACCACCGCCTTTTACGGCACCCAGGATAGCAAGGAATATCAGCAGTGCGAAGAGTGCCGTCAGCGTAACCACCAGCCAAAACCGCTCATTGTGAGTTATATGCTCGAATCTCAGTGCCATATCGTGCCTGTTTGGCATATGCGGGTGCCACTCGGGCATCCGCCTACGACTGAACCACATTTTTAACGATTCAAGAGTCATCTTTTTTTCCTCCTAAGTTAACGTTTCTACTGTCTTATACGCTTGCGCCGAAGGTGTGTTTTTAAACAATTCTGGTAGTAACAAAAAAAATTTGCATTTGAGCGATGGGGGGTTTATACTAATTTTGAAATGGAATTCGAGGCTTGAATGGATACCAGCGTTCCCAAAGTAGTTGTGATAGGCGGCACTTACATTGACATAGCTGTCAGGTGTACCGAGATACCATCGGCGGGCGAATCGGTGGTTGGCACGGCGCTGTCTTATAGCGTAAGCGGCCCGGGTCCTAATCAGGCGGCTCAGGCGGCCCTTTGCCGGTGCGATGTTCATCTGGTTAGCAAGGTGGGCGGCGACCCTTTCAATCCGTTTGTCAAAGAGAACCTCGCGGAATTCGATGTCAATAGTGATTTTGTGTTCCTGGCAGAGCCTCGTAATACTGGTACAACTATCACGCTTGTCAATTCCATCGGCGATAATGCCAGCTGCATGATATGCGGTGCGAATAACGCTTTAAATATTGCTGATATCGAGTCGGCGGAAAATATCATATCCGAAGCTGACATCTGTTTGATTCATGGTCGTTTGCCTCAGGCTTCTATTATCAAAGCTATCCGGCTTGCGGAGATTCACGGCACGAAGGTAATTTTGAACCCTGCCCGCCCTCTTGAACAAAGCGGTAGTGAGCCTTGTGAACTTCCCGCAGAATATTTTGGCGCTGATATCCTCATTCCTAATCTTTATGAAGCTGCTGATATAACCGAGCGTTCGTCTGCTAATATTAATACTGCCAAACTCATAGGTTCTGACCTTATTGCTCGGGGCGTCGGCTGTGCAATTATCACTATAGGGCGTCGAGGCTGTATGGTTGTCGATAGAAATGGTGCTGACCATATCCCTGCTTTTGACATTGAGCTTGTGGACCAGACATGCACCGGCGATTCTTTTGCTGGCGCTCTGGCTGCATATTGTGCAGTAAAAAAGAATATAGATATAAGGGAAGCTGCCCGTTTTGCCTGTGCCGCAGGTGCGCTTGTTTGCACGAAATTCGGTTCTCTTGAGGCCTTACCAACAAAGGCCGAAATAATTGAGCTTTTACAGAAAAATGATTAAGAGAGAATTTCTTTTAACATATCTGTTTTCATTGCTATTGTCCCTGCTTTGTTTGACCGCTGTTTTCGGCAAACGCAATTCGACAGAAAAAGCCATTTACCGCGATTCGAGTGCACCGATCGAACGGCGTGTTGAGGATTTACTTGGCAGGCTGACACTTCAGGAAAAGATTCTCCAACTCGGTGGTAATAATAACTGGAACACGCCGGACAATAGACGTCTTGGTATTGCCGGTTTTAAGATGGCTGACGGCCCTGCCGGTGTTACGATTGGGCGGGCAACATGTTTTCCAAGTCCAATCGCTCTGGCGGCAACGTGGGACAGGGATCTGAACTACCGAACCGCTGCGGCATTGGGCGCCGAATTGCGTGCTAAGGGGCGTTATGTCGCGCTTGGCCCGACGGTCAATATTGTGCGTGACCCGCGAGGGGGAAGGAGCTTTGAGAGTTTCGGTGAGGACCCTTATCTCAGTTCGCAGTTAGGGGTTGCTTATGTTAAAGGCGTTCAAAGTAAAAATGTTATCGCTACTGTCAAACATTTCGCCTGTAACAATCAGGAGGACGGGCGCAAGACAAATAATGTGCTGGTCAATGAACGGACGCTTCGTGAGATCTATCTTCCTGCGTTTAAGGCATGTGTGCAGCAGGGCAAATGCTTATCGGTTATGACGGCGTATAACAAAGTAGGTCATCAGTACTGCAGCGAGAACTGGTATCTGCTAAACACAATCCTTAAAGATGAATGGGGTTTTGAAGGTTACGTGGTTTCGGACTGGGGTGCATGTCACTCGACGGTCAATTCGATTTTGGCAGGTCTTGACGTTGAAAAACCTAAAGCGAGATATTTTGGCAGGCCCTTAAGAGAAGCTGTATCGCGAGGCAAGGTTCAGGAAAAAATTATTGACCGTGCGGTGAAAAGAGTTCTGCGTGCAAAATTTTTGGCGGGTGTATTCGATAAACGAGTCAAGCCGACACCTAAGCTTGTCAACACTATCGAGCATCAAGGGCTTGCGCTGGAGGCGGCAAGAAAATCGATTGTGCTTTTAAAAAACGAGGGGGCACTTCTGCCATTAGATAGAAAAAAGATTAGCTCCATATATGTCGGCGGCAGCAATGCTAATGTTGCTGTGATTGGCGGCGGGGGCAGCAGTTTGGTAACACCTTATTATTCGGTGTCTGCATTGGAGGGTATCCGGTCAGCGGCGGGTGGTGACTTTCAGGTTTTGTTTTCGCAGGCCCGGCAACGAAGAGCGAGCAGGGGGTTAAGTAGTCAAGTCCGTCAGGCCGTATCAAGAGCTGACGCTGTTATTGTTGTCGTTGGGACCAATTCTGAAATTGAAACCGAAGGCCGTGACAGGGCCGATTTGTATCTGCCTCGCGGGCAGGATGAATTTGTCGAAGAGATTGTTTCTATCAATCCTAATACGATAGTTGTGGTTGTCAGCGGTTCGGCGGTTTTAATGAATGACTGGATAGATAAGGTTCCAGCTGTGATTCAATGTTTTTTCGGCGGACAGGAAATGGGCAACGCGATTGCCGATGTGCTTTTCGGTGTGCAAAATCCGTGCGGCAAGCTGCCCATAACATTTCCGCGATGGATGAAACAGCTGCCGCCTTTTACTAATTTGTATGAGCCGCCTGGCGAGGGACCCGGGTACCGGTTCTATGACAAATACAGGCAGGTTCCCCTGTTCGCGTTCGGTCACGGTTTGAGCTATACAACATTTGACTATAAGAATCTGAAAATTGCGCCTGGTAATTCGACAGTTGAAATGGATGTGACTGTGACAGTTGATATTCATAACAGCGGTAAAGTTGCCGGCAGCGAGGTTGTTCAGCTTTACATTTCCGATGTGAGGGCCAGCGTTGAAAGGCCTGAGAAAGAACTCAAAGGATTTGAACGTGTGACACTTGAGGGCGGGGAGACAAAAACTGTTACTTTTACTCTCGACGAAAGTGCTTTTGCTTTTTATGATATTAAGGCGAAGATGTTTGTTGTTGAACCGGGCGTGTTTGACATTCTGGTTGGCAGCTCTTCAAGTGATATTAGAATAAAAGGGATTGTCAGTAAGGAGCGAGGTAAATAGCCAATGGAGTTTAAACGAGAAAAAGAAAGTGTTTCGGCGAGTCAGCTTTTGCAGGCGATAGCTGACGGCGATGATATTGTTCTTACTAACTGCACCGTCACCGGTTTATTGGACATAAACCGGCTTTTCGACCCCTCAGAAAAATTTCAAACCGAAAAACTTCGTGTCAACCAGGAAGGTGACATAAAAACCCTGGTCATTGCCCAGTCAATCGTTTTTGACAAATGCCTGTTCGAGGAAAATGTTATTTTTGCCGCACCGTGGTCCGATCCGGATAGTGTTTCGGTTGTTTTTGAATCTGACACTGTTTTTAATAGTTCGATATTCCAGTCTCAGGGCCGCTTTAGAAATGCCACGTTCAAAGGTATCGGCAGCTTTGACGGTTGCAGTTTCAGCAGTGTGATTACATTCAGAAATGCCTGTTTTGAAAAAGAAGCCAAATTCAGAACGGTTCACTTTAGCGGGTACTGTCTTTTCAGCAGCGCCGAATTTAAAACATCTGCGCGATTTACGAACTCTCATTTTGTCAAGGGTGTCAATTTTTCTGGTGCTCGTTTTTGCAGCCAAACAGATTTCAACGGCGTCTACGCCTCAAGTCGGTCTGTGCCTGCTTATGAATCGGTTTCTTTTGGGCGAAAAAGATTTGGTGACGATGAAAGTTTTTGGCGGTTTGTGAAACAATCGGCTCAGGAGGCGGGCTATTATCGTCTTGCAGGTGACTGCTTTTACAATGAGCGGTGTGCGAGCCTTTGGTATAAATTTACCGGTTTAAACTATGAGGGCTTGTCCCCGTTAAAGAAAGTACTGCGTTTGGTATCATCAATCCGATTATTGCCGGAACTGCTGCTTGGCAGATTGCTTTTTGGTTACGGCGAAAGACCTATGCGTGTTTTATTTGCTTGCGGCGTGATTATTATTTTCTGTGCCCTGTTTTTTTCTTTGCCCGGAGCCCTGATTTATCGACAAGGCCAGGCAGAACTGTCTTTTTTTCAGGGGCTTTATTTTAGTACGATAACATTTACAACGCTGGGATACGGTGACTTATATCCCTCAACGGAAGGGTTTTACCGGCATCTGGCAATGACAGAGGCTATCGCGGGAGGATTTTTGATGGCATTATTCGTGGTGTGCCTGGCAAAAAGATTTTCAAGGGGATAAATACACCCCCGCTCCTAACTACCTTTATTATCGGTACTTAACTGCAAAAAAACCCTATTTTGCACATATACAAGTTTTTCCTATTTAGGAAAATATATCAATTTACGAAAAATTACTATTGCACTTTGCACAAATATACGATATATCCTATATAGGAAAATAGCTGATTTTAGGAAATTGTTATGCGGTTAACCAAATGGGAAATAGAGCAGCGGCTTAAAGCATCAGCAAGCCAACTCGAACCGTTAAGGATTGAATTCCTGTCAGAGCAGCCAACAGGGGTTACAAGTGATGTGTCAGTTGCGCTTTTAAAGATTTCGATTTCAGGCAGCAAACCCTACTTTGCTCGAACGGAAATACTTCCAGTAGCCAATCCAAAAATTGTGAAAGAAAAATGCGAAGCATTCTTGTACTACATTAATCAACCTGCAAACAAGAACGACAACTTCATCCCGCTAATAATTGCTCCATATATAGGCAAGAAACAATCTGATATTTTAGCTGACAGCGGAATCAGCTGGATAGACCTTTGCGGTAATATGCGGATTCAGGTACCGGGTAAAATGTATATTGAGCGAACCGGCAACAAAAATAAATTTCCAGATACCGCTCCAATCAAGAAAATTTTTCAGGGCAACTCTTCTTTAATAAGCAGAGCTTTATTACTGAAACCTGGAGGTTTTCAATCGTTGTATGAATTAGCTGACTTCATTAACAATAGAAATGCCAATGTTGCTTTATCAACTATTTCGCGAGTTCTAAAATCTTTGGAAGATGATTTGCTTGTTAGTAAAGGCGAGGGATTAATTGTTGCCAAGGACCGCGAGAAACTTCTTGATAGGCTTAGCGAGGGATATATTAATTCAACAAAGCGGAAAGATGCCAGAGTATATAAATTCGCTGTAGAAAAAATCGAAAAGCTTTTTTTCTCTCTCTTTGAAAACAATATTGATTATGCTGCGTTCGGTTTCTATGCAGCCCAAATCAAAAATCTTGCGGTAACAAATCAAATGAGTATCTTTGCAAAAGACATAGAGCAAGTTAAAAAAGCACCTGATTATGGGGGCGCAAGACTTGTTCCAGATGCGGAATTTGGCAATCTGGACATAATAGAAACCAGGGACGCTTGTGTATGGTTTAATGCCGATATTAAACCTAAGATGGCGATAGTTGACGATTTGGAGCTTTACCTTGAAATGATGGCAGAGGTGCCGCGAGGTCCCAAGGTCGCTGAGAAGCTCAGGCCTGTTATACTAAAAGGGCCATCCAATGAATGAGCGGATATTTTCGCAGTTAGCCGAACTGGCAAAATCATTTAATTCACTCGGAACAAGGCCTGTTGTTTGCGGGGGGCTTGGAGTTTATCTTTGCTTCGAAGATAAGCTGGGCGATAACAAACAAATTCTTCGCGCGACAACTGACATCGACTTAATGCTGCTCAAATCCCAGGTTCTTGAACAAGCTCAGCGAAATTCAATCGCTGAGATAATAACAAATAAATTAGAGTACCGCTTAAGAGATGATGGAGAGGGCAAATGTTTTCGCTTTGAGAAATCCGGCGGTCAGGAATTAGATGTCCTTGCACCGCCAATGGATTTTATAAATAACAACGGTGACAGAGCGAGGATAGTAAAATCCAAACTTCATGGTCGATTAATAAAAGAAGCTGTTTATATTGATGAAGATTTACGAATTATTGATATCTCCAGGTTTTTAAAAGAATCACAAAACAATGAAAAACTTGAAATAGCAGTACCTTCGCCAACGAATCTTCTAATTCTAAAACTTTTCGCATTCAATGACCGTCGCCGAGGCGAAAGACAACTGGATGTAGAACGCGCACAAACCCATGCATGGGACATATATGCTATTTCGACATTGGCAGACAGAGCCGATTACAAGCAGGGTCAGGTATTTCTGGAAAAACATCGCAATAGCGATATAATAAAAAAAGCTTTAGCTATTGTTGAAGAATCTTTTTCTGATATCGAGAAAACCGGCTGGCAGCATGTACTCGAAGCTTCTGTTTGGGACACTGATATAACGCTTGCACAAAGACGCCAGGAATTAGAAAATGCCAAAAACCGTTTAATAAGATGGTTTACTATAAAAAAGTAAAATTTATAGATTACGAAGATATATTTGGAGAAATATTATGAGTTACAAAGCGTCTAAAGACAGATATGAAAATATGCCGTACAACCGCTGCGGCAATAGCGGTCTTATGCTTCCGGCGATTTCGCTTGGTCTGTGGCATAATTTCGGGGATGTAGATGACTTTGAAAATTGCCGGAAGATGGTTCATCGCGCGTTCGACCTTGGAATAACGCACTTCGACCTTGCGAATAATTACGGTCCCTCTGCGGGCAGCGCGGAGAGTAACTTTGGGAAAATTCTAAAAAAAGATCTGGCATCACATCGCGATGAGCTGATTATTTCAACAAAGGCAGGCTATATGATGTGGGACGGCCCTTACGGTGACTGGGGTTCGCGAAAATATCTGCTTGCAAGCCTTGACCAGTCCTTGAAACGTCTCGGTGTTGATTATGTTGATATATTCTATTCTCACAGGCCCGACCCTCAAACGCCGATCGAAGAGACGATGAGAGCTTTAGGCAGTGCCGTTAGACAGGGCAAGGCGCTTTATGTCGGGCTCTCAAACTATACCGCAGAGCAGACCGTCGACGCAATAGCTGTTCTTAAGCAATTTGGGATACCCTGTCTTATCCATCAGCCGTCATATTCGATGCTTAACCGATGGGTTGAAGATGGTCTTTTGGATGTTGTTGAAGAGGAAGGTATCGGGTGTATAGCTTTTAGTCCGTTGGCACAGGGCAAATTGACGGACAAGTACCTAAACGGGATACCGGAAGATTCGCGGGCGGCGAAAGCTCATGGTTTTTTGCAGAAAAATGACATAACCGACAAACTCCTGAAAACGGTAGGTTCGCTAAATAAAATCGCTGCCGATAGAGGCCAGAGTCTGGCACAGATGGCACTTGCGTGGGTTTTGAAAGATGATCGCATTACCTCGGCTATCGTTGGCGCAAGCAAGGTCGAGCAGATAGAGCAAAATATTGCGGCATTGGAAAACAATGTGTTTAGCTCGGATGAAATATTTGCGATAGAAAAAATTCTGGTTCCACTTCAGTAATTTAGATTATGTTCTTAGCGGCTTGGTCGAGTTTCGGAGCTAAGCTGCTCCATTCGAATCGCTGCGCTAATTTCTGTGCGATTGTTTTGTCGTTTTCCCAAAGATTATTTTGCTCGGTGCGCTGAATCAAATCGGTTAATTTTTCGGCTATGTCCTCAACGGTTCCGTCATAGAAAAAACGTTCTGCCTGTTTGTTTGTATCGAGTTGCAGAATCTCTGGATAGGAGAGGCGCTTCGGAAACATCGGATAGGTGCCGGCAGCGATTGCTTCGACTACGCTTATTCCGAAGAATTCATGGTCGGCGGTAGAGACTATTATGTCACTTTCATATAGTATCTGGTGGTATTTATTTTTGTCAGGCTGATAACCCCAGTTGTCGATATGGTCGGCGAAATAATTTTTTGCCCAGCTAAAGACTTCGGGGACATCTCTAAACTGTTCGCCGATGACGGAAATGCGAAATTTATCGGTTTGTTTTTTCAGGATCTTCATCGCCTTAAAGAAATCCTCGGGTTTTTTGTCATGCTCCCATCGAGCGCACCATAAAATTCTGGCAGGTCCTGGTTTTCTGTCGCCGTCGGGAGGTGTTATTTTATTGATGCCGGGCGGATGGACCTGCGATTTGTTTTTGATCTGGTCAATTGCCTGTGTTGGCTGGAAGTCGGGCATCCGCTTTAGGAAATCGGCGAGGGCATCTAAAAATGAATCTCTATGAAAAGCTGAATTGAACCAGACGCTTTTGGCGGCTAAGGCGGTTGTCATGTTGGTCATCGCGAATTGATAGTCACGTTCGGATTCGACGCGGACCGGATATGTCAGCTGGTTTTCGTGAAAATAAGCGATTGACGGGAGAGCTTGAATCTGTTTCGGTGCCAGGGCCAGAAATTCGGCGAGGTTGAGCATATCCGAGCAGAAAATCAAATCCCAGCTTTGCCCCTTATCGCAAAGGTCGCGTAGCTGCTCGGCAAAAGTTATAGCGGCGTGACGCATTCTCCATTTCCATTTGTATGGCGGCAGTGTGAGCAATGTCCAGTCGTGCTGGCTATTGGCCTGCCAGCCGTCAATGAATGCTTTGTGACTTCCGCCGTAATATGACTCAAGGGCGAGGATTTTCATGGTTTTTGTTTTCCTTTTAGCCAGCCCGCGCCGAGCTGTCCGCATGCGGCTTTTATCTTTTGGCCTTTTTTCAATCTAATCGTTGTCTCGATGCCAGCCTTTCTTAGATACTGGGCAAAAGTTTCGATAGTTTCAGTGTCACTCGCCTTTAATTTACAGCCCGGATGCGGATTGTATTCAATCAGGTTTACGTTGCATCTGAAGTTCTTAAGTTTTTTCGCAAGCCGCTGGGCATCTTTCGGGGCATCGTTTAAACTTTTGATCAGGACGTACTCAAAAGTGATTCGCTGTTTTGTTTTGTATTGATAGTTTTCCAGGACCTTGAAAAGTTTTTCGAGCGGATACTTTTTGTTGACCGGCATTATTTTATTTCTGATGTCATTGTCTGGGGCGTTTAGTGAGATGGCTAAAATTGGGTTCGTTTGTTCATTTGCCAATTTTGTGATTTGGGGTACAATGCCGCAAGTGCTTACGGTCAAATGTCTTATGCCTATATTTTTGCCTGCGGGATGATTTAGGATTTCAATGGATCTTATGAGATTGTCGTAATTTTGCAAAGGTTCGCCCATGCCCATAAAGACAATGTTTGTGATTTTATATCTTTGTTTACAGACAGCGTTTACCTGGTCGGCTATTTCGGCGGCGGTGAGGTTGCGGTCTAGTTTTAGTTTAGCAGTCGCGCAAAACGAGCAGTTCATTGCACAGCCAACCTGTGTTGAGACGCACAGGGTTCTTCTTTTGCCATCGAACAGCAGCACCGTTTCGATACGCTTTTTGTCAGCTAGCTCGAAGAGGAATTTGACCGTGCCGTCGGGATCCTTGAAGGTTTTGACGGTTTTTAACTGAGATATATAATAACCCTGCTGGCTGAGTTGGTTTCGAAAATCTTTGCCGAGTGAGCTTATTTTTGAAATGTCGTCGGCGTTTTTTTCGTGGATAAAGCTGAAAATGTATTTTGCGAGGTATTTTTTTTGCCCCAGCTGCAGTGTCAGGTCTTGCAGCTCTATAAGGGTTTTGTTTTTCAGGTCCTTGTCCATGGTGATTAGTTTACTAAAAATACTGGCGGCTGTCGAATCAGCATTAAACTTGATTAAAGATTGCCGGGATGTTATTTTTAACACCAGAAAAGGTTTAGTTGGGGAAAAATAATGAGTTCTGAGCTTTTGGCGCCAGCAGGTACTCTGGAAAAGCTGAAATGGGCCGTCCGTTACGGTGCTGACGCGGTGTATTTCGGTGCCGAATTCGGTTCGCTGCGAAGTTTTGCGGGCAATTTCACCTTCGAAGATGCGAAAGAGGGACTGGAATTTCTCCACGCTAATGGCAAAAAGGGGTATGTCGCATTAAACATTTATCCGTTCTCGCATGAGTATGATGAGGTTATCAATACGGCAAAGAGGCTGGATGAGCTGGGAGCGGACGCTTTTATTATTTCGGACCCGGGGGTATTAGCCTGCCTTTCAACGTTGAAATTAAACGCGAGGTTGCATATCAGCACTCAGGCCAATACGACCAGCTATCAGGCGGCGATGGCATATAAGCAGATGGGTGCCGGGCGGGTTAATCTGGCGAGGGAGTTATCGCTTGAACAAATACAGGCTATCGGAAAAGAACTTGAAGGTCAAATTGAGACGGAAGTTTTTATTCACGGCTCGGTTTGTTTTTCATATTCAGGTAGATGCGCGATAAGTGACTATCTGGCATCTCACCGCGCTAATCACGGCGAATGCAAACATCCATGTAGATGGAACTACGCGCTTGTGGAAGAGAAAAGGCCGGGAGAATATCTGCCGGTATTTGAAGATGAAAAAGGATTGTATCTTTTTAACAGCAAAGAGCTGGCGTTGTTTGAATTTGTGCCAGCTTTAATCGAGGCTGGTGTGGCATCGTTTAAGATAGAAGGCAGGATGAAATCAATTCATTATATTGCCTCGGTGGTTTCGTTTTACCGGCAGGTACTCGATGGGAAGGTGTTCAGCAAAGATGAGGGGTTTGAATTATTGAACCGCGTGCCGAACAGAGGCTACAGCGCCGGATTCATGAAAGGGGCGGTGGGGCCTGAAGATTATGAAATTCACGAGGCGGTTTCAAAATCCAATTCGATTTTTGTCGGCAATGTACTTGAAAGAAAAGCCGGCGATAAATGCGTGCTGGAAGTTAGAAACAAGGTCCACGCAGGCGAGACGCTGGAAGTATTGACCCCTGACGGCAAACTATCACAAACCGCCCTTGCTAAGCCATTAGTAACTGAAATTGGCGACGAGGTCGATTTTGCGAACAATTCGCAATTTGTTCTTTTGGAAAATGAGCTGCCAGCTTACGCGATTTTAAGAAGGGTTGGAAGTTAAAGGCTATTCGCTTGTGTCGAGTATTGACATGAAAGCCTTTTGCGGGATTTGCACTGAGCCTATACTTTTCATTCTCTTCTTGCCTTCTTTTTGTCTCTTGAGGACCTTCATCTTTCTTGTGACATCTCCGCCGTAAAGTTTTGCGGTAACATCCTTGCGGAATGCCTTGATGGTTTCGCGTGCGATTATCTTTCCTCCGATAGCGATTTGCAGCGGAATCTCAAATTGGTGACGCGGAATCGCTCTTCTAAGGCGGATGATGATTCTCCTTCCCTTGGCAGCGGCGTTATCGCGATGAACGATTAGCGAAAGAGCGTCGACTTTTATCTTGTTGACAAGGATGTCTATTTTCACGAGGTTGCTTTTTTCAAAAGCGGTGAACTCATAGTCCATTGTCGCGTAGCCTCTGCTTATGCCTTTCAGCAGGTCGTAAAAATCGTAGACAATTTCTGCCAGCGGTGCCTTGTATTCGAGCATGACGCGTGCCGGGCTCAGGTAATCGGTTTTTAAAAGCTTGCATCGTCTGTCGTCAGCTAATTTCATTATCGCCCCGATGCTGTCCTTGCCGGTTATAATTTCAAGTTTTACGAATGGTTCGCGAAGTTCTTCTACATATGCCATGTCGGGCAGTTGGCTTGGCGAGTCGATCCGTTTTGTCTTGCCGTCGTTGGTAACAATTTCATAGCTAACGGTCGGGGCGGTCTGTATGACATCGATATCGTTTTCACGTTCGAGGCGTTCCTGTATTATCTCCATGTGCAAAAGGCCCAAAAAGCCGCAACGGAATCCAAAGCCCAGCGCCGGTGAGCTTTGCGGAACAAATGAAAAACTCGAATCATTAAGGGCGAGCTTATCGAAAGCGATACGAAGTTTCGGATAATCGGTATTGTTCCCGGGATAAAAATCGGAAAAGACCATCTGCATCGGCGGTTTGTAGCCTACTAAAGGTTCGGCGGCCGGAGCGTTCTCGTCGGTGATGGTATCGCCTATAGTGACATCTGCCAGTTGTTTTATATTTGCGATGACATATCCGACTTCGCCGGTACCGAGTTTGTCGGTCGGTGTCATTTCTGGCGTAAATTTTCCAAGTTCGGATATCTGGTAGCTTCTGTCGACGCCCATGAGTTTTATTTTCTGTTTTACTTTCAGCTCGCCTGCAAAAACCCTGACATAACAAATCACGCCTCGATAGTCGTCGCAGTGGCTATCGAAAATTAAAGCTGCTGCGGGTTTATCTGAATTATCTTCTGGCGGCGGAAGGAATGCCACTATTGCATCGAGAAGGTCAGCTACGCCGACACCTGTCTTTGCGCTTATTTTGAAGCATTCATTTTTTCTTATTCCGAGGATGTGTTCAATTTCTTCAGCGACGCGTTCGGGCTGAGCCGAGGCGAGGTCGACTTTATTGATGACACCTAAAAGTTCGGTATCAGTTTCCATGGCAAGGTAGGCGTTGGCGACGGTTTGCGCTTCTACGCCCTGACTTGCATCGACTACCAAAAGCGCCCCTTCGCATGCCGCTAACGCGCGTGAGACTTCATAGTGAAAATCAACATGGCCCGGAGTGTCGATGAGGTTCAGCATATATTCTTTGCCTTCATATGTATAAGGCATGGTGACCGCTGAGGCCTTTATCGTGATGCCTCGTTCTCGTTCGAGTTCCATATTGTCGAGCAGCTGCTCTTTCTTGTCTCGTTCGTCAATCAGGCCCGTAAGCTCAAGCATGCGGTCTGCGAGCGTACTTTTGCCGTGGTCGATATGAGCGATTATCGAAAAATTTCTTATATGTTCGGTAGTCATAAACAATTACCTGCAAAACCCAAAACGAGCATTCTACCATTATCGGCGTGAAAAAACAACTTGTGTACTTAAATGACTGAAAAATCGCAAAGTATCGAGTCTGCGATGGGTAAGGCGTCTCTTGTGAGGCAAATCTTGCCGCTTTGAATCTTCAAGAGTTTCATTTTTAAATATTTATCGATGGTGTCGGCGAAAAGTTCGAGTGGGTCATATCCTGTTAGCTGTTCATACTCGCCCATGTCGATGCCTTGTGTGCGCCGGAGATTCAGGACGGCAGTCTCACAGGCGAATTCAATTTCGTTCGGCTCTTCGGTTTGAGTGACGGGGTCGCCATCTCTTTGTATAGCGGCGATATATTTTTTGATATCGGCCATGTTTATGGTTCTGTGTCCATCATAGAACGAGCCCGCCGCTGGGCCTATTCCGACATAGGGATGGTTTGCCCAATAGGTAAGGTTGTGCAGACATTCAAATTCGGATTTGGAAAAGTTCGAGATCTCATATTGGGTGAACCCGTTTGCAGATAAAGTATCGATTGCGAGTTCATACATTTGACGGTCAAGTTCTTCGGGCAGTGGTTCAACCTCACCTAACTGCAGTAGTTTTTCAAGTAAGGTACCCTGCTCGAAAGTCAAGCTGTACGCCGAGATGTGCTGAACGCCGAGGGCAATGGCAGCGTTTAAACTTTTTGACCATGAATCCAGATTCGAGCCCGGAACAGCAAAAATCAAATCCAGGTTGATATTTTTAAATCCTATGTTCTTAGCGGTTGAGACCGTGGCGTTGATTGCGTCTACGGTGTGGCGTCTTCCGAGAAATTCCAGTTCGACAGTATTAAAAGATTGCGCGCCTATCGAGAGTCTGTTTACACCGGCGTTTAATAATTGAACCAGTGTATCGGGAGTTAGCTGGCCGGGATTTGCCTCGACTGTAAATTCGGCGATGTCAGGGAATCGATGGGTGATTTTTTCGACGAGCCTTAAAAGCTGTTCACTTGCCAGACAGCTTGGACTGCCGCCGCCAATATAAGCGGTACGAAAATCAGCATCGGCGTATTTTTCCATTTCTTTAATAAGCGCAGAGACAAGGGCCTTGGAATCGTGATCTATAATCGGCTCAGAATAGAAACTGCAATAACAGCATTTGCTTGTGCAAAAAGGTATGTGCACATATAAGGCCATTTGCCCTGAATCAAATTGAAAGTCTTCGCCGCTCATTTTTTAAACACAGTTTCCCCGTAATGTTTCATGCTTCGAGAATTATATTGGTATTATTCTGAAAAAGCTACAAACACTTTCCACCACGGTGTCTTTTGAAGCGCGATGCGAGTTGCTTAGAGCCTATAACAAAATGACTCTGTATTCAAGCGGCTTATTTTCCGTCCGGACATCGTCAGGCTGCATCGACAATGCCTCAACAATGCCTGCCTCGCCTTCCTTGCCGGGCGAAAAAACACTCGCTTTCGGTACAACAATTCATTTTGATAGAGACTCTTAAAGAGGTTTAACGTCTTTAGCTTCGGGGCCTTTGCGTCCCTCGCCCGTCTCAAAGTCTACTTTCTGACTTTCCTGAAGTGTTCGGTATCCATCTGCAACAATGCTTGAGTGATGGACGAAAACATCATCGCCGCCTTCGTCAGGAACAATAAAACCAAACCCCTTACTCTCGTTGAACCATTTAACTGTACCAGTGCCCAATTTCACCTCCTCGCCCCTTTGCCGGAGCTGTAAAAAATTCCCTCCTCTTTTGCTGGAATACACCTTGAGGGACAACGATGCCTCCTTAATTACCGAAAAAAAAGTTATACCAAAATCTATGCTGTAAGTCAACATCATTTTTGACAGCAAAACTGTTAAATTAGTCCGTGAATGTTTTTTGATTTACTACTTCGTCTATGTTTGTTATATTTTCTTGACGTTATTCATACTGAACTATAGGGGATGGCGCGGATGCTTGTGTTAAATGAGATGTGTATAAATGATTGAAGTTAAACTATCACAATTGGGCGAAACAATGGAAGAAGGTACGGTTGTCAAGTATCTGGTTTCTGTTGGTGACGCGGTAGCGAAAGGCGACTTACTTTATGAACTTGAAACCGACAAGGCTACTATGGAGGTTGAATCTCCGGCGGATGGTTTGGTCAAGGCTTTTATCGCCCAAGAGGGCCAGAGCATATCTGTCGATGATACGGTTTTGATACTGGGGGCAGAGGGCGAAAAAATCGCGAAAAAATTTGTTAGTTCGCTGAAGAGCAAAATCACCGCTGGCAATAATCGAAATGATAACAAGTTGGAAAGTGATATCCAAACCGGCGCAAGTGATATATTGGAATCTGTCGGCGGTATTGTCAGTAAGGGCAATATTAAACTCGGGTCTGTGATACCGCTTAATCGGCTGCAAAAGATTACGGGCCAGCGCATGCTTCAATCGAAACGCGAGATACCGTGTTTTTATCTAAAAGCAAATGCTGACGTTACCGAGCTTGTAGAGTTTCGTGAAAAATTGAATAAGTCCGGCGACGTCAAAGTTTCCTACAATGATCTTATTATACGTGCTGTGGCAATTGGTCTGGAGAAGTTTCCGATTATGGCTGGTCAATTGGATGGTGAGGCAATAAAGATTGCTGAGCATATTAATATCGGCTTGGCTATCTCTGTTGAGGGCGGGCTTGTCGTTGCTGTTATTAAAGATGCCGACAAAAAGAATGTCACCGAAATCGCACGTGATAGTGCCGCACTTATTGATAAGGCCAAGAACAACAAGCTTGGGCTAACCGATATGGAAGGCGCGTGTATCAGCATTAGCAATCTTGGCAGATTCGGAGTTGAATCTTTCATTCCAATAGTGATACCGGGACAATGCAGCATATTAGGTATAGGGCAAATCGTTGACATCTGCGCACCGGATGGCGAGGAAACCGTGATTCGCAAGCTGATGAGCATAAGCATCTCTGTCAACCACAAGGTGGCAAATGGTGCTGAGGCATCAGAGTTTTTGGACCTGATACGCAAGACTCTTGAAGACCCCCTGAGCTTTCAATAGCTGAACCGGCGTTCCTATCAATACCAAAACTATCGCCCATACTCCGTATTAGTACGTATAACCACCAGTATCTACCGGGTAAACACCCTGCCTAATTGCACTGTTAATGGGTTTTTTTATCGGCTAGTCCCATAAAAAGATAAAGTTTTTTAAGCATTTCAGCCGAAATCATTAGTAACGGTAAAGTGTTAGCAGTATTGGAATTACGCTTTCACAAATAAACCCAGTCGCGGAAATTTATTTCGAAACAGGGGCTGAAAATAATGAGAACTATTGCGATAGTTAATCAAAAAGGTGGTTGCGGCAAAACAACCGTATCAATAAACCTGGCAAATGCTCTTGCTGAACTTGGCAAGAAGACCTTACTTGTTGATATGGACCCGCAGTCGCATTGTGCTGTAGGTCTGGCAGTTCCCGAAGACCAGATCGAGCAAAGCGTTTATGATGTTCTGATAAGTAAAAGTCGAAATGAGCCAATAAGGTTATCCGAAATCCTATGGCAGATAAATGACAATCTTGAACTGGCACCATCAACGATAGACTTGTCGGCTTTTGAACAGCAGATGGCTGGCATCGCAAACCGTGAGTGTTGTCTTAGGGAAGTTTTGGCAGAGAACAAAGGTGACTTCGATTTTACGATAATAGACTGCCCCCCCGCGGTTAGCCTGCTGACGTTTAACGCTCTTCGTGCGGCAAGCGATGTTATTGTTCCTGTTGAGACGGGTTACTTTTCACTGCATGGTTTAAGTAAACAGCTCGAGACGCTTAATATTCTTTGCGAAAGATGTCAGCAGCAGGTCAATGTTCGCGTTCTTGCCAGCATGTATGATATACGAACGAAGATGGCGCGTGAGATTCTCAGTGAACTAAAGACGTTATTTTCTGACAAGATGTTCAAATCTATTATTAATTTCAATACCAAGGTTAAGGAGGCGTCGAGCTTTGGTCAGCCTATAGGTGAATACGACCCTGCGAGCAAGGGACAAATAGATTTCCGCATGTTGGCTAAAGAGGTAATTGAATCTCAGGTTAAAGAGCAGCGATTCCAGATGGTCAATTCACTGGCCGGTCAGCTTGAAAGTATTAGCAGCAGTGCCGATGAATTATTGCAGAGCGTCAAGCCTGAAATAAAACAGATGGCCTCACCTGAAATAAGGCAGACCGTCGCACCTGAAATAAACAAATTTGAAATAAACAGGCCTGAAATAAAAGAGTTGGAGATGCCCAAAGCCAAAGAATTGGAACCGGAACCCGAATTGGAATTGGCACCGGTTGGGGCAACTACAAACGAAAAGCTCTCAGATTATTATGGGGTTAACGCTGTAGATGACGCGATAGCTTTTGTAACTTTGTATCCTCGTGCCCAGAGCGTTCAGATTGCCGGGGATTTTAATAACTGGCAGCCTGAAACAACACCCATGGAAAAGATCGGCAGCAGCGGTGTCTGGCAGACCAAGGTTAAACTACCTACGGGTAAACATCGCTATCGTCTGGTTGTTGATGGTCAATGGCAGCAGGACCCGTATAACGAAACAATAGAGATGAATCCGTTCGGAGAGTACAACTCTGTCGTTGAGCTAAAATAGTCGCCTTTTAAAGAGGCTCCCATTTCGATATTTAAAAGTTTACCTTCAAGGGCCATATAATAACCAAACCCACGATTCACGTTTCACGAACTAATGACGGGGTTGCCTTTTCGGCCCCTTTTGACTCAATTCATTCAATAATTTTCCCCTTGTTGCTTATGCCTAAACATCTTATAATTATTCACACTTTATTTATCTAATTTCACAATAAGGAAATTTATGGCCTCTGTTCCTAAAAGAGTCATACAACTTGTTGAAACATTCGACCGCAATATCGACGCATATAAAACACAAGGATACAATGAAACACAGGTACGCCGTGAATTCATTGACCCTTTTTTTAAAGCCCTTGGATGGGATATTGATAATGAGCAGGGCAACGCCCCAGCATATAAAGATGTCATACACGAAGATGCCATTAAAATAGGGGGTTTTACAAAGGCTCCTGACTATTGCTTTCGTATAGGCGGTACTCGAAAGTTCTTCCTTGAAGCCAAAAAACCCTCCATCGATATAAAAGGCGACCCTAGTCCTGCCTACCAACTCCGTCGTTACGCATGGTCTGCTAAATTGCCCCTATCTATCCTTACTGACTTTGAAGAATTTGCCGTCTACGATTGCCTTGCTCGCCCAAAAGAACTGGATAAAGCTGTAACAAATCGGATTATGTATTTCACATACAAGGACTACATTAAAAAATGGGATGAAATTGCATCAATCTTCAGCAAAGATGCAATCTTTAAAGGTTCTTTCGATAAATTCGCTGCCTCTGCAAAAGGCAAACGAGGTACCACTACCGTTGATACCGAGTTCCTCGCTGAAATTGAACAGTGGCGGTCAATGCTTGCCAAGACAATTGCACTGAAAAACAGAGCCTTAAACAGAGATGAAATTAACTTTGCTGTCCAACGAATAATTGACAGAATTCTTTTCTTACGAATATGTGAAGACCGGGGCATTGAGCAATATGAACAGTTGCTGGGATTAATAAATGGTAAGGATATTTATAAAAGACTATGTATTGCTTTTGAGAGAGCAGATGAAAAATACAACTCCGGCCTATTCTATTTCCGCCAGGAAAAAGGCAGGGAAGATCCTGACGAACTAACTTTAGATTTAAATATCGATGATATGTGCCTAAAGTGGATTATCCACAGTATTTATTATCCTCAAAGCCCTTATGAGTTCTCTGTGCTGCCCGCCGAAATCCTGGGAAATGTTTATGAGCAATTCCTCGGAAAAGTCATTCAGCTAAAACTGCATCGTCGGATTAAAATTGAAGATAAACCGGAAGTCAAAAAAGCAGGCGGTGTTTACTATACCCCGTCATATATAGTTGACTATATCGTTGAAAATACCGTTGGCAAACTTTGCGAAGATAAAACCCCAAAACAAATCTCTAAACTAAAAATCCTCGACCCTGCCTGCGGCTCAGGCTCCTTCATTTTAGGTGCATATAGAAAACTATTGAATTACCATCGAGACTGGTACGTTGATAACGACCCCTCAAAACACAAAAAACAAATCTTTCAAGGCAAAGGAGGCCAATGGTTCCTTACCATCGCCGAAAAAAAACGCATTCTGCTTAATAATGTTTTTGGCGTGGACATTGACTTTCAAGCTGTAGAAGTTACAAAACTGTCACTTCTTTTAAAAGTTCTTGAAGGAGAAACCCAGGAAACTATAGGCCAGACTTTAAAAATATTCCACGAACGCGCACTGCCCGACCTGCACAACAATATCAAATGCGGCAATTCCCTAATCGGCTCCGATTTCTATGATGACAAAAACATGGATGACTTCAATGAAGAACAACAGCAGAAGATTAATGCCTTCGACTGGCACTCAGAGTTCCCAGATATCTTATCTGGAAAAAACCCAGGCTTCCACGCCGTAATCGGCAATCCACCATATATACAATTATCAATGTCTGATTATTATAATAAAGATATAAGCTCATATCTTACTGAGAACTTTTCTTCATCAATGGGGCGGCTTAATACTTTTGGTTTATTTATTGAAAAAGCATTGAAGTTTTTGCTTCGAAGTTGTGGTTTTGTAAGCTTTATTGTTCCAAATACTTTATTAACCCAGGAATCTTACTGTAAATTAAGGTGCCAGCTTTTGGATTATAGGTTAGATAGTTTGACAGTTTTTGACTTTCCTGTTTTCGAAAAAGCTGTAGTTGAGACCGTTGTTTTTGTCCTTCAAAAAGATTCCGCTTCAAACAGCAATGTTAACATTATTGAATATAATAATAAATCAATGAATAAAAAATCACACAAAGTTAACCAGGATATATACTTAAAAACCCACAACAATTCTTTTTTAGTGAGGGTTGATTCGAGTAAACTTTTGCTAAAAAGCAAGATAGACACAAAAGGTATGATTCTTAAAAAGATCGTAAGCATCAATCAAGCTATAGCTTTAAAACAAGATAGAAGCAAATCACTGTTTAAGGAAATCAGGGGGATAAATTATAAGCCCGTTCTTGATGGACGGAATATACAACGGTATTCGTTGCAGTGGTATGGAATATATTTAGCTTATGACGTTAAAAAAATTCATTCGTGTAAACGAACTGATATATTTGAAACTAAAGAAAAAATATTTTTTAGAAGAGTGGGAAGCGGTCTTGTTGCAACATATGATAACTCACAATTTTATGCATTGAACACTTTGGTTGTTATTAACCTCTTAGAAGCATCTTCTATTTCAATTAAATATATACTTAGCCTGTTGAATTCAAAGCTAATGAATTATTATTATGTCAATTATTTAAAATCTACCAAAAAAGTGTTTTCAGAAATACAAGCCCGCCAAATTGGCCAATTGCCTATTCACATAATTGATTTTAACAATCCTGCCGAAAAGACTAAACATGAAAAGATGGTTAAGCTTGTCGATAACATGCTTGATTTGAATAAGAAACTGGCCAAAGCGAAAATTCCTGCTGAAAAAACAAGAATCCAAAGACAGATTAATACTACCGACAAGAAAATTGATAAACTCGTCTACGAACTCTACGATTTAACTGAAAAAGAAATCAAGATCGTCGAAGAATCCACTAAATAATCAAATAAAAAGGAGTTGGTTATGTGGCAAGAAATTGCAGATTCTCTTAAGTGGCTGTTTAAGGAATACAAATCCCACAAACAACACAAGAAGGATGAATATAGAGAAGCCCTTGAAGCTCTTTGCGCCGCTCTGAATGAAACATTAATTTTTCTCGGACGAGAAGGAACCATAAGACACCATGCAAACTTGTCTAGATTATGGCAAAAAGCATCAATAAAATTACACCCCATAGATCCTGATTTAGCTTGGCGTTGTCACATTAAGGCGGGTTATTGGACAAGACCTGAAAAGTGGAGTGATGAAGATTTAGCGGAAGCAAGAATAGAATTGCCTGCAATAGAAAAAGAGATTAGTGACTTTTTCGAAGGTAGGACAAAAAAGAAAGCCAAGAAAAAGGCCAAAAGGAAATAATTTTCTGCGGAAAGAAAAATGGATTACTTTTTGCATGGACAATTAAAAGAGCTGTTAGTTAGCAATTAGCAACTTTGCATTATCTCATTAACTGGGATAGCAGAATTAAATTCTCTCGGTGTTAATGCATTTGCATAAGCACTTCGCCTTTTAATACTAAGGGGCCCTTCTTCGTAAGCAGCAAGTAGCAAAGCAATTATTGAAATAGATTTTACCGTTGTGCCTTCTTGTTCTGAGTTAACCGCTAATCCATCGTAACCAAATTTATTCAATATCCCTTGAACACCTTTGATTTTAAAACCAATAGCTTCATCGGTAACAGCAGAACGGTATATTGTTAGTATCTCGTCTATTCTATCAGCTACAACAGCTTCATCGGCAGTCTGATAAACAATGCAATCTCCGTCAGAATTATACCAAGGCTCGGACACAAATTTTTGTTCGCCCTTTACATATTTATTTAAGAAATGCTCTTCGGCCATAATAAACTCCTATATCTTTCCGTCCAATTTTTGGGGTTTAAATTGTCACTATCATCAACATATTCTAAGCACCAATCAAATATCCTGAAGCGAGGATTAACATAAACGGCAAAAACTTTATCGCTGGGAAAATCGATTACCTGACCTCCGCTTATATACAGCTTACTTGGTCTTCCCGCATAACACCATCCTCCTTCATTATGCGCTCTTATGCCTCCAAATATCCGTTCGGGATTTTCTAATACCTCTTTAACTAACCGTATATTTTCATATTTTACCGGATTATATTTATAAATCTTCAAATATAGTGCGTGAGCGATAACCACTTTGATTTTAGGGCCTGTTGGATTTTGGGGATCTAAAGTTTCCTGCTCATAATTAGTTGCTTGACTCATTAACAACCCCTAAAGTCCGCCTGATTATATCATATTTCTCGGCACCAGCCAACGGTTTTCTTGAGACATTTTCCTGATGGGCCGATAATATCCACCAATAACGGTTTTTACCATCATTATTTACGTAAAAATCCGAAACAACCGGGAAAATAACAACAAATTTTTCGTACCAACCGCGCAAGCGCTTTTAACAATTTCCCATTTTTCTTGATTTTTGCCTAAATATATGGTAAAATGCCAACCAAATGGGGATTTCTACATGGCTATTCTAAGTTTTAATATTTTCGTGCTTCTTTTCGTGTTCTTCGCGTCCGGAGCCTGCCCTGAGCTTGTCGAATGGGTGGTGAAAAATCCGTGTTATCAGTGTCACCTGTGCCCTAGGTATCTGTGGTTAAACTTATGTTTTTTCCTCGTTTTGCGATTCACGTTTCACGCTTCACGAACTCATGGCGGGGTTCTATTCCCCAAAGGACGGAGCCCATGTTGCAAAATATAAACGTTTTAATAAACGAACCCAATTTAAGAAATGCAAAAATGAGCCTAAGCTTCTATCCAACAACCAATTACGGAAATTTACACCTTTCCCAAGGCCAAAAAACAAACCCAAAACGAACCCAATTTAAAAAACACCAGAATGAACCTAAACTTCTACCCAACAACCAATTACAACCAAAAACACCTTTTCGCCGAAGTGAAAAACAAACCTAATACAAACCCAATTTGCCAAAATCACAAAATGGATATAAACTTCTATCCAACAAGCAATTACAACCAAAAACCCTTTTCGCCGAATTTAAAAACGAACCCAAAAAAACAATTTTTTATTTTGCTTTTAATGTCTCATAACATTACAATTTCTGCCATGTAAAGATTATCGCCTAATGATTAATTCGCCTAAGGCTTTACGGGCTTTGAGTAGGGATGCTCTTGAATGCAACGGATTGTCGTTCTTATCATTTTGGCGGAGGTGTGGTTTGGCAGCATTTCGGCGCAAGCGGTGCCTACTTACAGCCGCAATTTCAATCTGCCTATTCCATCTCTCGGCGGTTCCAATATAGGGGGCAAAGGTCCGATGGATGACGCAATCATAGAAATCACAGGCCATGGAATTATCCACGACCTGGAAGTTGAAATTAATTTGACACATGAGAATATATTTGATTTAGAGATTTATCTTGAAAGTCCTTCCGGTACAGTCGTAAAGTTAATCTCGTATGCTCCTAAGACGGAATTTTTCTTTGGCGAAGATTATATACACACCATCTTTGATGATAAGGCCTTGATTAGCATAACAGATGGTGCGGCGCCATTTTCGGGCCGATTTAAGCCTATTGCACCTTCGATGCTCTCTACTTTTAATGGTGAGGACATTTACGGCGAATGGAAATTGAAAGTTGCTGATGTTCGCTATTGGGATACTGGAACCTTCGAGGGCTTTGAGTTGGCAATCACTACGCCTGAGCCTAATACGCTATTGTTATTGCTGATGGGTTTATACGGCATAACTCGATTAAGGTCTAGAACAGTTTAATTTTTCGTGTTCGCTTTATGCCTGTTGCAGCTTCGGGTGGCGGCATCAGAAATACTCGCCCTA